>NZ_CAXUNP010000046.1:0-29040 GCF_964252635.1 uncultured Jatrophihabitans sp. | reverse complement strand
CAGGCCCGGCCCACCGCGGTCGGCGCGAGCCCGCCGACGGGATGGATCGCGACGCCTCCGCTCGCGCACCGACCGCCGCCGCCGCGGGGCCGCCGGGGCCGCCGGGGCTTCCTGCTCGGCCTGGCCGGCCTCGTCGTGGCCGCGGCGGTGGCCGTGCCCGCCGCGCTGGCCGTCACCGGCGGCTCGGACGCCCGTCCCGAACCCACCGCGCCCCCGACCGGCACGCTGGGCGGCTCGCCGGCCCGGATCGTGCACGAGGTCGGCACCACCTGTTCCTGGCAGCAGCAGGGTGACCTCGCCGTCACCGGTGCCGGCCACGGCGTGGTGTGCGCGGCCGGCCGGGGTCGCTACGTCTGGGTGGACCGCTGACGCCGACGGGCCTTGAGCAGCAACACGGCGACCAGCACCACGACGAGCACCACGACCACCCCGCCGATGACGGCGCTGACGAGCACCGCCCGGTGCCCGGACCCCGTGTGCGGCACGGCCGACCCGTCGACGGCGTAGGTCGGTCCCTGCGTGCGCGCGCCCAGGATCTGCACGTTCAGCTCGTAGGGCACCGTGCTCGTCAGCTGGGTGGAGTCCGGGTAGGCCGTCGAGACGATCAGGTAGTAGTCGCCGTCCATCGCGTACGGCACCACGTCGTCGTCGTCGGAGCGCCGGTCCACCCAAGCGGTGGGCACCAGCGTCGAGCCGTAGACGGGGCCGGACGTCGCGCCGAGGTCGCTGGCCTCGACGTCGGCGTCGTCCGGTTGCTCCACCACCTCACGGACCGGGTTGGCGATGAGCACGGTCCCGCGGGTGCCCCGGTAGTCCGAGACCTCCGGCAGTTGATCGGCCGTGAGCGTCCAGGCCACCCGCTGACCCCAGTCGAGGTGCACCCGGTAGTAACGCCGCTCGCCGGTGACGAAGCTGTCGCGGTACCGGCCCGCGGGCAACAGGGGCGCGGTGCCGAACCCCGTCCCCCCGACGACGACGCGCAGCGGACCGCCGGCCCGCCCGCGGACGTTCTTCGCGTCCTCGCCGACCGCAGGCGACCCGGTGGCCGACCCGGCCGGCTCGAGCCGGACCGCGATCTCCATCGACAGGCCGGCACCCGTGAAGGCCGACCCCGAGCGGGTGACGTGCAGGGCGTACACGGCGTCGGTCGGGCAGTCCTCCCAGTCGGGGCCACCGACCTCACCCGGAGCCAGCACCGCGGTCGCGTTGTCGAGGTCGTCGCCCGTCGCGTCGCCCGTGCCGCTGGCGCTCGCCTCGCACCCGGACACGCTCCGGTCGACCGGGGCCAGGCTCAGTTCGACCCGCAGGGCGGAGTCCTTGTCCGAGGCCCGGCCCGCGGGCGCCTCGGTGACCGAGAAGTACGGCGTCACGCCCTTGCGGAGTCGGACGCGGTAGTACTTCGCCGTCCCGTCCTCGTACGGCGCACCCGCCTGGGCGTACGTGTCGCGGTACAGACCTGGGGCGAGGTCGGGTGCGTCGACCGGGTTGGCGCCTCCGGACGTGCGGACGCCCGTCGCCTCGTAGCGCCGCAGCGCGGTCGAGGCGCCGGCGCGCTGCGGAGCCGTGGCGAGCAGCAGCAGCGCGACAAGCGTCACGATTGCCGCCCGCGAGAGGCTCCCGGGACGCGATACGAGCTGCACGTTGGCTAGATTGCCTGAACATTGCCCGGTACCGGTAGTCACACCTGCCGGCCGGACGACGGTGACCGAGGAGGTCGGGCATGACAGCTCCCCAGGACGCGCCGCACGGTGCTCAACGCATCGGCGTGGTGGCCGAAGGCGCCGCCGAGACCCGCGTCGCGGCCACGCCGCGCACGGTCGACGCGCTGCGCAAGCTGGGGTACGACGTGCTCGTCGAAGCCGGGGCGGGCGTGCGCTCGGACTTCTCCGACGACGCGTTCGCCGACGCCGGGGCCCGGGTCGGCAGCACCGACGACGCGTGGCACAGCGACATCGTGCTGAAGGTCAACGCGCCGACCACCGAGGAGATCGCGCGCCTGCGGGACGGCTCCACGCTCGTTGCACTGCTCAGCCCGGGCCTGAAGCCCGAGCTGGTCGACGAGCTCGCCGCCCGCGACATCACGGCCATGGCCATGGACGCCGTTCCCCGCATCTCGCGGGCGCAGTCGCTCGACGTGCTGTCCTCGATGGCCAACATTGCCGGCTACCGCGCCGTGATCGAGGCCGCGCACGTCTTCGGCCGGTTCTTCACCGGCCAGGTCACCGCGGCGGGCAAGGTGCCGCCGGCCAAGGTGCTCGTGGCCGGCGCGGGCGTCGCGGGCCTCGCGGCCATCGGTGCCGCGTCCAGCCTGGGCGCGATCGTGCGGGCGACCGATCCGCGGCCCGAGGTCGCCGACCAGGTGAAGTCGCTGGGTGGGGAGTTCCTCGCCGTGGAGGTCGAGCAGGAGGTGTCGACGGACGGCTACGCCAAGGCCACGTCGGAGGACTACGACCGGCGGGCCGCCGAGATCTACAGCGAGCAGGCCGCCGACGTCGACATCATCGTGACGACCGCGCTCATCCCCGGCCGACCGGCTCCGAAGCTGCTGACCGCCGACGACGTCGCAGCGATGAAGCCGGGTTCGGTGGTCGTCGACATGGCCGCGGCGCAGGGCGGCAACGTGGCCGGGTCGAAGCCGGGCGAGGTCGTGCTCACCGACAACAAGGTGACGATCATCGGCTACACCGACCTCGCCGGCCGGCTGCCCGCGCAGGCCTCGCAGCTCTACGGCACCAACCTGGTCAACCTCATGAAGCTGATGACGCCGGAGAAGGACGGCCGGCTCGTCCTGGACTGGGACGACGTCGTCCAACGCAACATGACGGTGGTGCGCAACGGCGAGAAGACCTGGCCGCCGCCCCCGGTGCAGGTGTCGGCGGCGCCCTCGTCGGCAAACGGAACTGCCAAGCCGGCGGCGGAGCCCGCGGCTCCGAAGAAGGAGCTCACCGACGCTCAGAAGATCACCCGCCGGTTCACCCTCGTCGGGGTCGGGGTGCTCGTGCTGTTCCTCGTCAACGAGTTCGCGCCGCAGCCCGTCCCGGAGCACTTCACGGTGCTGATGCTCGCGGTGGTCATCGGCTACTACGTCATCGGCAAGGTGCACCACGCGCTGCACACGCCGCTGATGTCCATCACCAACGCGATCTCCGGGATCATCGTGGTCGGCGCCATGCTGCAGATCGGTGAGGACAACGACACCGTCGTCCGGGTGATGGCCTTCGTCGCCATCCTGCTCGCCTCCATCAACGTCTTCGGCGGCTTCGCCGTGACCCGACGCATGCTCGGGATGTTCAGCAAATGAACGCTCACTCGATCGCCGAGGCCGCCTATATCGTCGCGGCGCTGCTGTTCATCCTGGCGCTGGCGGGACTGTCCAAGCACGAGACCGCCAAGCAGGGCATCGTCTACGGCATCGCGGGCATGGTCATCGCGCTCGCGGCCACGATCGGCGTCGCCACCGAGCACGCCGAGGCCGTCGCCATCGTCCTGCTCGTCGTCGCCGTCGTCATCGGCGCGGGCATCGGCCTGTGGCGCGCGCGCATCGTCGAGATGACCGGCATGCCCGAGCTCATCGCCCTGTTGCACAGCTTCGTCGGCCTGGCCGCCGTCCTGGTCGGCTGGAGCGGCTACTACTCCGTCGAGCACAAGGCGAACCAGACGGAGTTCGCCGGCTCGCTGCTGCGCATCCACCACGCCGAGGTGTTCATCGGCATCTTCATCGGTGCGGTCACGTTCACGGGCTCTATCGTGGCCAACCTCAAGCTCTCGGCGCGCATCAAGTCCTCACCGTTGATGCTGCCGGGCAAGAACTATCTCAACCTCGGTGCGCTCGCCGCGTTCGTCGTGCTCACCGTCTTCTTCGTGCACTCGCCGAACCTGCCGCTGCTCATCGCGGTCACGGCCGTTGCGCTGGCCCTCGGCTGGCACCTCGTCGCCTCGATCGGCGGCGGCGACATGCCGGTGGTCGTGTCGATGCTCAACAGCTACTCGGGCTGGGCCGCCGCGGCGTCCGGCTTCCTGCTGGACAACAACCTGCTCATCGTCACCGGTGCGCTGGTCGGCTCGTCCGGTGCGTACCTGTCCTACATCATGTGCCAGGCCATGAACCGCTCGTTCATCTCGGTGATCGCCGGTGGGTTCGGCATCGAGGCCGGACCGTCGGACGACACCGACTACGGCGAGCACCGCGAGATCACCGCCGAGGACACCGCGGAGCTGCTCAAGGACGCGTCGACGGTCATCATCACGCCGGGTTACGGCATGGCGGTGGCGCAGGCGCAGTACCCGGTGGCAGACCTGACGAGGCGGCTGCGCGAACGCGGTGTCGACGTCCGCTTCGGCATCCACCCGGTCGCCGGCCGGCTGCCGGGGCACATGAACGTGCTGCTTGCCGAGGCCAAGGTGCCCTACGACATCGTCCTGGAGATGGACGAGATCAACGACGACTTCGGCGAGACGTCGGTCGTGCTGGTCATCGGCGCCAACGACACGGTCAACCCGGCCGCGGCGGACGACCCCAGCTCGCCCATCGCCGGCATGCCGGTGCTGCACGTGTGGGAGGCGTCCGACGTCATCGTGTTCAAGCGCTCGATGGCCGCGGGCTACGCCGGGGTGCAGAACCCGCTGTTCTTCCGCGACAACAGCCAGATGCTGTTCGGCGACGCCAAGGCCAGGGTCGAGGACATCATCCGCGCCCTCTGACCCGGAGTTGTCCGCGCCAGGACGCGACGGACGTCGTCCGAACGCGGACAACTCGGGAGGGGCGACGGGTCAGTCGTCGGCGGTGACGAGCGCAGCAACCTCGAGCGCGGCCTGTTCGACGTCGCGGTTGACGACCACGTGGTCGAACTCGCTCGCGGCGGCCATCTCGACCTCGGCCCGCGCCAGCCGGGCAGCCACCGCCTCTGCCGACTCCGTCCCACGGCCGTGCAGTCGGTCGACGAGCTCCTCGACCGACGGCGGGGCGAGGAAGACGAACCGGGCGTCGGGCATCGAGGCCCGCACCTGCCGGGCACCCTCCAGCTCGATCTCGAGCAGCGTCGGATCGTCGACGGACAGGTGCTTCTGCACGGGCGTGCGCGGCGTGCCGTAGCGGTTGCCGGCGAACTCGGCCCACTCCAGCAGGGCGTCGTCGGCGATCATCTGCGCGAAGGCGTCGTGATCGACGAAGCGGTACTCGCGGCCGTCGCGCTCCCCCGGTCGCGGTGCCCGCGTCGTGGCCGAGACGGAGACCCAGACGTGCGGCACCAGTCGACGCAGCGCCGCCACCACCGTGCCCTTGCCCACCCCCGACGGCCCGGACAGGACGGTCAGGCGGGCAGGCATGCCCGCGAAACTACCGGCCGCCCCCGGACGTACTGTCGGAGGATGGACTTCAAACACCTCGGCAACAGCGGACTGGTCGTGTCCGTCGTCGGACTCGGCACCAATAACCTCGGCATGAAGCTCGACATGGACGGCAGTCGCGAGGTGATCGACGCGGCCTTCGACAACGGCATCACGCTGTTCGACACGTCCGACTCCTACGGGGCGTCCGAGGAACGGCTCGGCGAGCTGCTGCAGGGGCGGCGCGACGACATCGTGCTGGCCACCAAGTTCGGCAGTGACGCGGGACGGCTCGGCAACGGCAACGGCGCGGATTGGGGCGCGCGCGGTGCCCGGCGCTACGTGATCAAGGCCGTCGAGGCGTCGCTGCGCCGGCTGCGTACCGACTGGATCGACCTCTATCAGATGCATCGTCCCGACCCGGAGACCCCGATCGAGGAGACGCTGTCGGCGCTCGACGACCTCGTGCGCGCCGGCAAGGTGCGTTACGTGGGCAGCTCGAACTTCAGCGGCTTCCAGATCGCCGAGGCCGAGTGGCAGGCCCGCACGCAGGGCCTGACCCGGTTCGTCAGCGCCCAGAACGAGTACAGCTGGCTCGAGCGCGGTCTCGAGGCCGACGTCGTGCCCGCGCTCGAGCATTACGGCATCGGGCTGCTGCCGTTCTTCCCGCTCGCCAGCGGGCTGCTGACCGGCAAGTACCGGCGCGGCGAGGCGGCGCCGGAGGGCAGCCGCATCCAGGCGTGGGGGCGTGAGAGTGACCTCACCGATCACGCGTTCGACGTCATCGAGGGTCTCGAGAGCTTCGCCAAGGCGCGGGACGTCGAGCTGATCGACGTCGCCATGGGCGGCCTGGCCGCGAAGCCCACGGTGGCCAGCGTGATCGCCGGTGCTACGTCACGTGCCCAGATCGAGCGCAACGTCGCGGCCGGTGACTGGAAGCCGTCCCCGTCCGACCTCGCCGAGCTGGACGACCTCACGTCCTGACCGGGTCCCCGGCACCGCCCGCTACGCGGCGGGGTCGGTGATCGACAGCGTGGGACGGTCGCACGACGACCGCCCCGCGCTGTCGATCAACGCATTGGCGAGGCAGGTGCTCAGAGCGCCTCGACGGGCGGCAGGCCGAACATCGACGGCGCGTTCTGCACGTGCTCGCGGATGTCGGTGCGCTCGCCCTCGGCGTTGTCGATCCACCCGTAGAGCGGCTCGTCGATCTCTGGGTTCACGAAGTACATGATCGACTGCCGGTCGTCGAGGCCGTGGTTGCGTACCTGGTGGTACAGCGGCTGGACCTGCCCGCCCGACAGCGCGGTGAGCACCGACCCGGGCATGATCACGACCTCGTCCGGCCCGGGCAGCATGGGCTGCACGGTGTCGTCGTCGGTGTAGATCTCCAGGCCCGGCGCGGTGGCGTGCAGGACGGTGACCATGTGACCGTCCTCGTGCTTGTCCTGCAGCAGGTCGCGCTCGGCCGGGGTCGGCAGGCAGTAGTTGATCTGGAGGTAGGCGGCCTTCTCGAAGGCCGGCGCCTTGTCGGCGCCGAAGTGCTGGGCGACCTCGTCGAGGATGCTCTGCACGAGCGGGGCGAGCGAGTCGCGCCAGTCCAGGAAGGACGTCGTGAGCTCGTCGATGTCACCCGCGTTCGGGATGAGGTCGAGACGGCTCGACCACAGGGTGAAGCACTCGTTCATGTCCGGGCGTTCCGGAACCCGCGAGTACTCGATGCCGAAGGGCCGGTAGCCGTAATTGTGGTCTGCGCTGCCGTGGGACATCTTGTCCTCGAGCGGCCGCTGGAAGAACTGCACCGCCGTCGAGATGGCGGTCTGCAGGTTGCCGGCGTCGAGATCGCTGAGTTTCACGACCGCGTAGCCCTGGTCGAGGATGTCCCGCGCGGCCTTGCTGACCGCGTCGAGCGCGAGGGTGTTCGTCACTGTGGAGCCTTCCCTGTGGGGAATCGGATGGATGGTCGGTGCTGACCGGGATCGTGCCGTCGGGCCACAGCCCGCGTGGACTGTACGCGCCCGGACAGGGCATCGCGGCACGCCCGGGGCGTTTTGTCAGCGTTCACTCGGCACGGGACGAACGGCCCGGGCAGAATGGCGCGATGCCGGAGATCGTGCAACTGCTGACGTCGGGCGCGTCGCGTCTCGACGGCCGCCCGGCGCCGCTTGCGTCCCCTCTTTCGGACGAGACGACCGACCACCTCACGATCCGCGCGGGCCTCGGGGTGGTCGGCGACCGGTACTTCAACCGCCCGGCGCACCGCGACGCGTCGGTGACGCTGCTGGCGATCGAGTCGCTGGCGGCCTGGCCGGGCTCCGGGCTGCGCGAGACCAGGCGCAACGTGCTGCTGCGGGGCGTCGAGGTCGACGGGGCGCGCGGGCGCGTGCTGTCGCTCGACAGCGGCGACGGGCCGGTGCTGATGCTCCTGCACCGTGCGGCCCACCCCTGCGCCTGGATGGACCACACGCTCGGCCCGGGCGCCTGGCGGGCGTTGCGCGGGCACGGCGGCATGCGCTGCGAACCGCTCACCGACGGTGTCCTGCGCGTCGGCCCCGTCGCGGTCGCCTGGCACGACGGCGAGGTACGGGCCGCCCCGCTCCTCAGGCGGTGAGCGTCAGGCCCGCAGGAACGCGAACTCGGCCAGCTGCCGCTCGACCGCGTCGCGCAGCGCCTCGACGTCCGGTCCGTGCCGCAACACCTCGCGCGACACGCTGGGCAGCACGTGCGGCAACGCGTCCCCGAACAGCCGGCGCACGTCGTCGGCGGTGCCGCCCTGGGCGCCGACGCCCGGCGCCAGGATCGGCCCGTTCAGCTCGGCCAGGCTCGTGGTGACACCGGCGTCGACCGAGCCGACCGTGGCGCCCACGACGGCACCGAACGAGCCGAGCGGCGTCGCGCCCGCGTTGCGTCCGGCCAGCTCGTCGACGACCACCTGGGCGACCGTCCGGCCGTCCTCGACCCGCGCCGACTGGAACGCACGCGCCTCGGGATTGGAGGTCAGGGCGAGCACGAACGCACCCGCGTCGTGGCTGACGCAGCGCTCGAACACCGGTTCCAGCGAGCCGACCCCGAGGTAGGGGCTGACGGTGACGGCGTCGACGGCCAGCGGTGCGGCCGGGCCGAGGTAGGCGTCGGCGTACGCGGCCATCGTCGAGCCGATGTCGCCGCGCTTGACGTCGAGCACGACGAGGGCGCCGGCCTCGCGCGCGGCCCCGACGGTGCCCTCGAGCACGGCGATGCCCTCGGCGCCGTGCTGCTCGAAGAAGGCCGACTGCGGCTTGATCACCGGCGCGAGATCGGCGAAGGCGGCGACGCAGACCGCGGCGAAGCCGGCCAGGCCTTGCGCGTCCACGGACAGGCCCCACTGCTCGAGCAGGGCCGGGTGCGGGTCGATCCCCACGCACAGCGAACCGCGTGCGGCGAGCGCGGCGTCGAGCCGGGTTCCGAACGTCATGCCACTCCCACGGACGTGCGCCGGGCGGCGCGCTGGTGTTCGTCGAGATGGGCCAAACCGACCGCCTGCCGCAGCTCGGTGAAGCCCCGTTCGTCCAGCGCGTCGCCGAGTTCGTCGAGGATCCGCAGGGACGACCCGGGGTCGGTGAAGGTCGCGGTGCCGACCGCGACGGCGTCGGCCCCGGCGAGCACGAACTGCAGGGCGTCCAGACCGCTGGTGATACCGCCCATCCCGATGATCGGCAGGTGCGGGACCGCCCGGCGGACCTGCCACACGCAGCGCAGCGCGATCGGCCGGATGGCCGGCCCGGACACGCCCCCGACCACGTCGACGATCGCCGGCGCGAGGGTGTCGGTGTCGATGACCAGGCCGGCGACGGTGTTGACGAGGGAGAACCCGTCGACGCCCGAGTCGGCGCAGACCCGCGCGAGGTGGCGGATGTCGGTGACGTCGGCGGTGAGCTTGGCGAACACGGGCTGCCCCGGGTCGGCGGCCCTGCGCACGGCGCCCACGACGCGCGCCGAGGCGATGGGGTCGGTGGCCAGCACCTGCCCGCGGCTGCCGTGCCCGGGGCCGGAGATGTTGGCCTCGATCGCGGCCACGGCGGGGTGCCCGGCGAGCCGGCGGGCGACGTCCGCGAACTCGTCGCTGTGCGCGCCGGCGATCGACACGATCACCCGCGCGCCCTGCCCCGCCAGCCAGTCGAGATCGGTGGCCACGAACGCGTCGATGCCCGGCCCGACCAGGCCCGGGGCGGTCAGCAGGCCACTGGGCGTGACCGCCGACCGCGGCGCCGGTCGCCCCGCCCAGGGCGCGGCGGTCAGCGACGGCGTCACCAGCGCTCCGACCCGGCTCAGGTCGACGTACCGGGCGAGTTCGCGGCCGGCACCGGCGGTGCCCGCGGCCAGCAGGACCGGGTTGGGCAGCCGCAGCGGGCCGAGGCGCGTCGTGAGGTCGACCGCGCTCATGACCGGCCCGCCGGTACCGCGCCGAGCTCGTCCCACACGACGTGATCGGCCTCGACGACCGGCCCCTCGACGCACGCCCGGACGAGACGCGGCGACGGACCGCCCGAGCCGCGCACCGGTACCAGGCACGACAGGCAGACGCCGGTGCCGCAGGCCATCGGGGCCTCGAGGGCGACCTGGGCGCGGATCGCGTGCTGCCCCGCGAGGTCCCCGACACGGCGCAGCAACGCCGGCGGCCCGCAGGCGTAGACGACCTGGGCGTCGAGGCGCACGATCGCGTCGGCGAGCGCGTCGGCCGCCGACCCCGCCCGCCCGGCGCTGCCGTCGTCGGTCAGCACCGTGACACGGTCGACGAGGCGCTTCGCCGCCTGCTCGCCGTAGAGGCCGGTGGCGGTCGGCGCGCCGAGCACGACCTCGACGGGGCAACCGCGCCCGACCAGCTCCTGGGCCAGCCAGGCCAGCGGCCCACCGCCGTACCCGTGGCCCACCAGCACCGCCGGTGCCGTCCCGGCGGGCACCGGGAACCCGCTGCCGAGCGGGCCGAGGAGGTTCAGCCGGTCACCCGAGGTGCGGCCGGCGAGCCAGCGCGTCGCGGGCCCGCGCGGGTCGACGACCAGGGTGGCGGTTCCGGCGTGCGCGTCGCCGGGCGTGGCGGAGGCGACGAAGACCGGTAGGCGGGTGATCTGCGCGGAGCTCTGGCCGCCGACGCGGACGGCGACGAACTGCCCGGGGCGGGCCTGCGCCGCGAGCTGCGGCGCGATGACGGTCAGCGTGACGAGGTCACCGGCGCGCTGCACCGAGAACACCTCGACCGTCTCGAGCACCGGCCCGCTCACCCCGGCGGGCACGTCGCTCACCCGTTCTCCGCGTCCACCTGCGCGCGCCAGGCGGCGACGTCGGCGTGGTACTCCTGCAGCGGGCGCACGCCGAGCTCGCCGCGGGTGAGTTCCTCGATGCCCTGGACCGCGGCGGCGAAAGCCTGCGTGGTGGTCAGGCACGGGATGCTCGCCGTGACCGCGGCGGTCCGGATCTCGTAGCCGTCCAGACGTGGCGCCCCCGAACCCCAGGGCGTGTTCAGCACGAGGTCGACCTCGCCGGCCTGGATGCGCTCGACGATGTTCCCGGGCCCGTCGCTGAACTTGCCGACCACCTCCGCGGGCACACCGTTGCGCCGCAGCACCTGCGCGGTACCCGCCGTGGCCAGCACGCGGAAGCCGAGGTCGGCCAGCCGCTTGACCGGGAAGATCGCGGCCCGCTTGTCGCGGTTGGCGATGCTGACGAACACCGTGCCCTTGACGGGCAGTGACCCGTACGCCGCGGCCTGCGATTTGGCGAAGGCCGTACCGAAGGTCGTGTCGAAGCCCATGACCTCGCCGGTCGACTTCATCTCCGGGCCGAGGATGGAGTCCACCTGGTCACCGGCCGGCGTGCGGAAGCGGTGGAAGGGCAGCACGGCTTCCTTCACCGCAATGGGGGCGTCGGCGGGCAGGTCTCCTCCGTCGCCGCTGCGCGGCAGCAGGCCCTCGGCGCGCAGGTCGGCGATGGAGGTCCCCAGGGCGATGCGCGCCGCGGCCTTGGCCAGCGGCACGGCGGTGGCCTTGGAGACGAACGGCACGGTGCGCGACGCCCGCGGGTTCGCCTCGAGCACGTAGAGGATGTCGCCGACCATGGCGTACTGCACGTTGAGCAGTCCGCGCACCCCCACGCCTGCGGCGATGGCCAGCGTCGAGCGGCGGATGGTGGCCAGGTCGGTGGCGCCCAGCGTGATGGGCGGCAGCGCGCACGACGAGTCGCCGGAGTGGATACCGGCCTCCTCGATGTGCTCCATGACGCCGCCGAGGTACAGCTCGTCGCCGTCGAACAGCGCGTCGACGTCGATCTCGACGGCGTCGTCGAGGAAGCGGTCGACCAGCACGGGGTGGTCGTCGGTGATCTCGGTCGCGCGCCCGATGTAGTCGGCCAGGTGCGGCTCGTCGTAGACGATCTCCATTCCGCGGCCGCCGAGCACGTAGGACGGGCGCACCAGCACCGGGTAACCGATCTCATCGGCCACCGCCTTGGCCTCGGCGAACGACGTTGCCACCCCGTTGCGCGGCGACGGCAGGCCCGCCTCGGCGAGCACCCGTCCGAACGCGCCGCGGTGCTCGGCGAGGTCGATGGCCTCGGGCTGCGTGCCGAGCACGGGCACGCCGGCGTCCTTGAGCTTCTGGGCGAGCCCGAGCGGCGTCTGCCCGCCGAGGGTGCAGATGACCCCGGCCACGGTGCCGCTGCCCTGCTCGGCGGCCACGACCTCGAGCACATCCTCGAAGGTCAGCGGCTCGAAGTACAACCGGTCGGCGGTGTCGTAGTCGGTCGACACCGTCTCGGGGTTGCAGTTGACCATGACCGTCTCGTAGCCGGCCGCACGCAGCGCCATCACGGCGTGCACGCACGAGTAGTCGAACTCGATGCCCTGCCCGATCCGGTTCGGCCCGCTGCCGAGGATGATCACCTTCTCGCGGTCGGGCTGCGGCGCGACCTCGGTCTCCTCGTCGTAGGACGAGTAGTGGTACGGCGTGGCGGCCGCGAACTCGGCGGCGCAGGTGTCGACGGTCTTGAACACCGGCCGGATGCCGAGCCGGTGCCGCAGCGTGCGCACCCCGTCCTCGCCGGCCAGCTCGGGGCGCAGCGCGGCGATCTGCCGGTCCGACAACCCGTGCCGCTTCGCCTTGCGCAGCAACGGATCGGTGAGCGTCGGCGCGTCGCGGACCTCGAGGCCGACCTCGACGATCAGCGCCATCTGGTCGACGAACCACGGGTCGATACCGGTGGCCTCCGAGACCTGTTCGACGGTGGCACCGGCCTGCAGGGCGCTCCCGACGGTGTACAGCCGGCCGTCGGTGGGCACGGCCGCGATACGCAGCAGCTCCTCGACCGAGCTCGCCGGCCACGGCGCGGTGAAGAAGCCGGCGGCCTTGGTCTCCATGGACCGCAGGGCCTTGCCGAGCGCCTCGGTGAAGTTGCGGCCGATGGCCATCGCCTCGCCGACGGACTTCATGTGCGTGGTGAGGACCGGGTCGGCGCCCGGGAACTTCTCGAACGCGAACCGCGGGATCTTGACCACGACGTAGTCCAGCGTGGGCTCGAACGCCGCGGGCGTCTTGAGCGTGATGTCGTTGGGGATCTCGTCGAGGGTGTAGCCGACGGCGAGCTTGGCCGCGATCTTGGCGATCGGGAACCCGGTGGCCTTGCTGGCCAGCGCCGACGACCGCGACACCCGCGGGTTCATCTCGATGACGATCATGCGGCCCGTCGCCGGGTCCATGGCGAACTGGATGTTGCAGCCACCGGTGTCGACGCCGACCTCGCGCAGCACGTCGATGCCGACGTCACGCATGTGCTGGTACTCGCGGTCGGTGAGCGTCATGGACGGGGCGACGGTGATCGAGTCGCCGGTGTGCACGCCCATCGGGTCGAGGTTCTCGATGGAGCACACGACGACGACGTTGTCGTGGCGGTCGCGCATGAGCTCGAGCTCGTACTCCTTCCAGCCCAGCACCGACTGCTCGACCAGCACCTCGTGCACGGGGCTGGCGGCCAGGCCGCGCGCCACCATCTCGCGCACCTCGCGGGCGTTCGTGGCCAGCCCGGACCCGAGCCCGCCCATCGTGAACGACGGCCGGACCACGATCTTGTTGTCGACGGTCTCGGCGAACGCGATGGCCTCGTCCAGCGTGTGGCACACCAGTGAGTCGGGCACCTCACCGCCCACCGTGCGCACGATCTCCTTGAAGCGCTGGCGGTCCTCGCCGCGCTGGATGGCCTCGACGTCCGCGCCGATGAGCTCCACGCCGTACTTCTCCAGCACTCCGGCCGCGTGCAGGTCCATGGCCAGGTTGAGCGCGGTCTGCCCGCCGAGGGTCGGCAGCAGCGCGTCCGGCCGCTCGCGGGCGATGACCCGCTCGACGTACTCCGGCGTCAGCGGCTCGACGTAGGTGGCGTCGGCGAACTCGGGGTCGGTCATGATCGTCGCCGGGTTGGAGTTGATGAGGCTGACGCGGTAGCCCTCGCTGCGCAGCACCCGGCAGGCCTGGGTGCCCGAGTAGTCGAACTCGCAGGCCTGGCCGATGATGATCGGCCCCGAGCCGATCACGAGGATGTGGCTGATGTCCGTCCGCTTGGGCACTACTTCGTCCCCTCCAATGACATTTCTCGGCTCCGCGCTCGCTCGCTGCCGCTCGCTGCGATGCTCACTCGCTGTCGCCTTCGAGCAGCTCGACGAAGCGGTCGAACAGGTACGCGGCGTCGTGCGGGCCGGCCGCGGCCTCCGGGTGGTACTGCACGCTGAACGCGCGCACGTCACGCGCGACGAGCCCCTCGACGACGTCGTCGTTGAGGCAGACGTGCGACACCTCGACGGCACCGAAGTCGGTGTCGACGGCCCGGTCGAGCGGCGCGTCGACCGCGAAACCGTGGTTGTGGGCGGTGATCTCGACCTTGCCGGTGCGGCGGTCCTGCACGGGCTGGTTGATGCCGCGGTGCCCGTAGCCGAGCTTGTAGGTGCCGAAGCCGAGCGCCCGGCCCAGGATCTGGTTGCCGAAGCAGATGCCGAACACCGGTACCTCGCGGCGCAGCAGCTCACGGACGGTGGCCACTGCGTCGTCGGCCGCCGCGGGGTCACCGGGCCCGTTGGCGAGGAACACCGCGTCGGCTCCGGTGGCCACGACGTCGTCGGCGCTCGAGGTGGACGGCAGCACGTGCGAGGTGATGCCCCGCTCCGCCATCCGGTGCGGGGTCATGGCCTTGATGCCGAAGTCCAGGGCCGCGACGCTGAACCGGGTGTCACCGATCGCGTCGACCCGGTAGGCCTCGGGGGTGGTCACCTGCGCGGAGAGGTCGGCGCCCGTCATCGGCGGGGAGTCCAACACCTTGCGCAGCAAGGCTTCCGGATCCGTGGTCGTGGTCGAGACGCCGCAGCGCATCGCGCCCCGCTCGCGGAGATGTCGGGTCAGGGCGCGGGTGTCGACGCCGCTGATGCCCACCACGCCCTGCGCGGCGAGGTCGTCGTCCAGCGACCGCTGCGAGCGCCAGTTGGACGGCCGCCGCGCCGGGTCGCGCACGACGTAGCCCGCGACCCAGATGCGGCGCGACTCGACGTCGTCGTCGTTGACGCCGGTGTTGCCGATGTGCGGCGCGGTCTGCACGACGACCTGCCGGTGGTACGACGGGTCGGTCAAAGTCTCCTGGTAACCCGTCATGCCGGTGTTGAACACGGCCTCGCCGAACGTCTCACCGGTCGCCCCGTAGGACTCGCCACGGAAGGCGCGACCGTCCTCCAGTACGAGAAGTGCCTCGCTCATGCTGATCCGACCGTCATGCGGAGACTCCTTCGACGATGCGTCCGTGCGATGTGGTGAGCCGGCCGCGGAAGACGGTCGCGACCACCGACGCGGGCAGCGTCCGTCCGGCGAACGGCGTGTTGCGACCCCGCGAGGCCAGCACGGACGGGTCGACCGTCCACTCCCCCGACGGGTCGACGAGCGTCAGGTTGGCCGGCGTCCCGACCTCGAGAGCCAGCCCCTGGCCGTCGACCCGGCCGATGGCGGCCGGGCGCACCGACATGCGATCGGCCACGCCCGCCCAGTCGAGCAGGCCGGTGCCCACGAGGGCCTCGGCGACGACCCCGAGGGCGGTCTGCAGGCCGAGCATGCCGAACGCGGCGTCGCCGAAGGCGTGGTCCTTGTCGTGCGCGGCGTGCGGCGCGTGGTCGGTGGCCACCGCATCGATCGTGCCGTCGGCGAGCCCGTCGCGCAGCGCGGCGACGTCACTCGCCGGGCGCAACGGCGGGTTGACCTTGAAGACCGGGTCGTAGCTCTCGAGCAGGTCGCACTCGAGCAGCAGGTGGTGGGGCGTGACCTCGGCGGTGACGGCGATGCCGCGGGCCTTGGCCCACCGGATCACCTCGACCGTGCCGCCGGTCGAGACGTGGCACACGTGCAGCCGTGAACCGGTGTGCTCGGCGAGCATGACGTCGCGGGCCACCATGGACTCCTCGGCGACGGCCGGCCAGCCGGCGAGCCCCAGCCGGCCCGAGAGCTCACCCTCGTGGGCGCAGGCCGCGTGGTCGGCCAGGCGCGGGTCCTGCGCGTGCTGGGCGATCACCGCGCCGAACGGCTTCACGTACTCCAGCGCCCGGCGCATCAGGCGTGCGTCGTGGACGCACCGGCCGTCGTCGCTGAACACGCGCACCGCGGCCGCCGAGCGGGCCATGCTGCCCAGCTCGGCCAGCGTCTCGCCCGCCAGCCCCTTGGACACGGCACCGACCGGGCGCACGTCGACGAGCCCCACGGCGCGGCCGCGCTCCCAGACCCGGTCGACGAGCTCGGCGCGGTCGGCCACCGGGTCGGTGTTGGCCATGGCGTGCACGGCGGTGAAGCCGCCCAGCGCCGCGGCGGCCGAGCCGGTGGCGATCGTCTCGGCGTCCTCCCGCCCGGGCTCGCGCAGATGGGTGTGCAGGTCGACGAAGCCGGGCAGCAGCACCCGCCCGTCGCCGTCGACGACCTCGTCGGCCGACAGCCCGGAGCCGATCCGGGCGATCACGCCGTCCTCGAGCAGCACGTCGGCGACCCGGTCGCCCAGCAGCGCCGCCCCCTTGATGACCAGGCTCACGTGACCTCCTCCGATGTGTCCGTCGCGCCGGCGAGCAGCCGGTAGAGCACGGCCATGCGCACCGAGACGCCGGCCTGCACCTGTTCGAGCACGAGCGAGCGACTGCTGTCGGCCGCCGCCGAGGAGATCTCCAGGCCGCGGTTCATGGGGCCCGGGTGCAGCACCGGCACGTCGTCGCCGAGCAGGTCCAGCCGTTCGGGCGACAGCCCGTAGGCCGCCGCGTACTCGTGCTCGCTGGGGAAGTAACCGCCGCTCATCCGCTCGCGCTGCACGCGCAGCATCATCACCGCGTCGACGTCGCCGCCGGCCTTGCCGGACAGCACGGCGTCGAGGTCCCAGCTCGTCTCGCACGGCCAGCTGCCCACCCCGGACGGCATGAGCGTCGGCGGCGCGACCAGCGTCACGCGGG
Source organism: uncultured Jatrophihabitans sp. (assembly GCF_964252635.1). Lineage (GTDB taxonomy): Bacteria > Actinomycetota > Actinomycetes > Mycobacteriales > Jatrophihabitantaceae > Jatrophihabitans. The sequence goes on along the minus strand of NZ_CAXUNP010000046.1, from coordinate 12,236 downwards.
CGCCGAGGGTCCGCAGCAGCAGCACGTTCGAGCGGGCCACGCGGCTGTGGGTGATGTCGCCGACGACCGCCACGTGCCGCCCGTCGAGCTCGCCGAGGCGGTTGCGCAGGCTGTAGGCGTCGAGCAGGGCCTGGGTGGGGTGCTCGTGCGTGCCGTCGCCGGCGTTGACGACCGGGCAATCCACCCACTGCGCGACCCGGGCCACCGCACCGGACGCGTTGTGCCGCACCACCAGGGCGTCGACCCCCATCGCGGCCACGGTGAGCACGGTGTCGCGCAGGCTCTCACCCTTGCTCACGCTCGAGCCCTTGGCGCTGACGTTGATGACGTCCGCCGAGAGCCACTTGCCGGCGATCTCGAACGACGAGCGGGTGCGGGTGGAGTCCTCGAAGAAGAGGTTGACGACGGTGCGGCCACGCAGGGGCGGCAGCTTCTTGACCTCGCGGGTCTGCACGGCGTGCATGCGCCGGGCGGTGTCGAGGATGGCGAGGGCCTCGTTGCGGTCGAGGTCGGCGGCCGACAGCAGGTTCTTCACGCGGCGTCCCCGTCCGCCACGTGCACGGCGTCGACCCCGTCGATCTCGGTCACCAGCACCCGCACCTTCTGCTCGCGGGAGGTCGGCAGGTTCTTGCCGACGTAGTCGGCCCGGATGGGCAGCTCCCGGTGCCCGCGGTCGACGAGCACGGCGAGCTGGACGGCACGCGGCCGACCCAGCTCGGTGAGGGCGTCCAGCGCGGCACGCACCGTCCGTCCCGAACACAGCACGTCGTCGACGAGGATGACCAACCGGCCGTCGATGCCGCCGTCGGGCACCACCGTCTCGGCGAGCGGGCGGACGCCGCGCAACCGCAGGTCGTCGCGGTAGAGCGTGATGTCGACGGCGCCGACGGGCAGCGTGACCCCGGCGAAGTCGGCGATGCGCCGCGTCAGGCGGTGGGCGAGGGGGACGCCGCGGGTCGGGATGCCCAGCAGGGCGACCTCGAAACCGCCCCGCGCGGTGTGCTCGATGATCTGGTGGGCCATCCGGTCGACGACGCGGGCCACATCGGCACCGGAGAGGACGGCGTCGGGCGGGACGGGAGCCGTGGGCTCGACCGTCGCTCGGGCAGGGCTGTCCGCGGACATTGCGCCTCCTTGTCCGCCTCACTGGACGGTCCGTTAAAGGAGTGGAACGGCTCCGACCCTAACAGCGCGGCGTCCGGGTCAGGGCATCGACCCGCATGGGTCGGCTTGTCCGTTTTTGACACGTCTGACCGGCATAGTTACGGTCAGTTATGGCTCCGACATGGTGATCGGCCTTCGGGATTGGGCATAGTGCAGCATGACGCGAGCAGCCGGTTCGCGTCGCAGCCGGGACCCACGGGGACGGGATGACCAGCACAGTGTCGGAAGACGAGGTAGTAGCTGCTGACGGCTACGCCAAAGCCTTGGGTGCCCGGCTGCGTGCGGTCCGGGCCCAACAGCACCTGTCCTTGCAGGGCGTCGAGCGCAAGTCCGGGGGCCGCTGGAAGGCGGTGGTCGTCGGCTCCTACGAGCGTGGCGACCGCGCGGTGTCGGTGCAGCGTCTGGCCGAGTTGGCCGACTTCTACGGAGTGCCGGTCAGCGACCTGCTCCCGCCCGACGACAGCCCGTTCTCCTCGGGGTCGACCGCGCCGCCGCTGTCGCGCATCGTGCTCAACCTGGACAACGTCGGCAACCTGACCGACGGGCACGCCGACATCCTGCGGCGCTTCGTGTCCTCCATCCAGCGCCAGCGCGGCAACCTGGGCGCCCGCTCCCTGCCGGTGCGGCACGAGGATCTCAACACGCTGGCGCTGATGTACGACACCTCGATCGAGGCGCTCACCGAGCGGCTGGTGCGCTGGCAGGTACTCGCGCCCGAGTCCGTCATCATCGATTAGGGCTCGACCGCCGCTCACACGGCAGGGGCGTCCAGCGTCGGCCGGCTCCGGTGCACCCGCGCCAGGATGCCGTTGACGAAGCGCGGCGACTCGTCCGTCGACAGGGCCTTGGCCAGCTCGACGGCCTCGTCGATGGCCACCGCATCGGGTACCTCGTCACGGGCGAGCAGCTCGTAAACGCCGAGACGCAGCACGGCCCGGTCGACGTCCGGCATCCGCTCCAGCGTCCAGCCCTCGGCGTAGTCGGACAGGATCGCGTCGATGCGGCTGCGGTTGGCCTGGACGCCCTCGACCAGCTCGATCGTGTAGTCGTTCACCGGCGGATCGGCCAGCGCCACCCGTTCGGACAGCGTGCGCAGGGCGTCCACACCGCGTACGTCGGACTCGTAGAGGACGTCGAGCGCTCGCTTGCGGGCCTTGCTGCGGGCAGCCACGGTAGGGGTGCGGCCCTCAGCTGTTGACGCGGCCGAGGTACCGGCCGTCGCGGGTGTCGATCTTGACCTTCTCGCCGGTCGACACGAACAGCGGCACCTGGATCTCGGCGCCGGTCTCGACGGTGGCGGGCTTGGTGCCACCCGTGCTGCGGTCGCCCTGCAGGCCGGGGTCGGTGTGGCTGATGACCAGCTCGACGCTGGTCGGCAGCTCGAGGTACAGCGGCGTGCCCTCGTGCACCGCGACGGCCACCTCGGCGTTGTCCAGCAGGTAGTTGGCCGCGTCGCCGACAGTGCTGGCCGGCACCGGGATCTGGTCGTAGGTGTCGCCGTCCATGAAGATGAAGTCGGTGCCCTCCTTGTAGAGGAAGGTCATCGCCCGCTTGTCGACCGTCGCCGTCTCGACCTTGGTGCCGGCGTTGAAGGTGCGGTCGACGACCTTGCCCGACAGCACGTTCTTCAGGGTCGTCCGCACGAAGGCGCCACCCTTGCCGGGCTTGACGTGCTGGAACTCGGTGACGGTCCACAGCTGGCCGTCGAGGTTCAGCACCAGCCCGTTCTTCAGGTCATTCGTAGTAGCCACGAGGATCGAGTCTAGTGGCGCGGCGGCGACGGGCCGCACCGGCGACCTCGGAGGGCACGGGGCGGCCCGGCAGATCTACGCTGGCCGCCATGAGCGACGACAGCCAGGCCCGGGTCCTGCTCGACGTCCGCGACGCGGACGACGGCCGGATCGCCTACGTCACGCTGAACCGCGGGGCCAAGTACAACGGCCTGGACCCGGCCATGATGCGGGCCCTGGTCGACGTGCCGAAGCAGATCGCCGCCGACCGGACCATCCGTGCCGTGATCCTCGCCGGCGACGGCCCCGCGTTCTGCGCGGGGCTGGACTTCGCCGCCATGGGCAAGGCCGGCCCGCTCGCGCAGGTGCGCGGCTTCGTGAAACTGCCCGGCCGGACCACCAACTTCTTCCAGCGGGTCTGCTGGGCCTGGCGCGACCTGCCGGTGCCCGTGGTCGCGGTCGTGCACGGGCCGTGCTTCGGCGGCGGGCTGCAGCTGGCCCTGGCGGCCGACTTCCGCTTCGCCACCCCCGACGCGCAGCTGTCGGTCATGGAGGCCAAGTGGGGGCTCATCCCCGACATGACCGGGTCGGTGACGCTGCGCGAGCTGGTGCCCATGGACGTCGCGAAGCGGCTGGCCATGACCGCCGAGGTCCTCGACGGGCACCAGGCGCTGGATCTCGGGCTGGTCACCGGGGCGTCGGACGAGCCGTTGAAGGATGCCGAGGCGTTGGTCGGGCAGCTGCTGACCCGCTCCCCCGACGCGCTGGCCTACACCAAGCGGTTGTTCCACCGCACCTGGACGCGGTCACCGCGCTGGGCGTTCTGGACCGAGAGCGTGCTGCAGGCCCGGCTGATGACCGGCGTCAACCACACCATCGCGCGCAAGGCGGGGCTGGCGAAGCAACGTCCGACGTGGGCCTCACGCAAGGTCCGCTGATCCCGGGTCAGTCGGTGTGCTTCTCCTCGCGCCACTCCTCGCGGACCTCACGGGCCGCGCCTTCCTGGTCTTCGCCCTGCTCGACCAGCTCGTCGTCGCGCACGACGCGGCCGAGTGCCTCCTTGGCCTTGGCGACGACCACGTTCTCCCAGGTCGCCGGGGCCTCCGCCACGGGCTCGCGGTCCTCGTCGGACACGTCGTCGGGGCGCTCGTCCTGCGGCTCGTCGGGTGCGTTCATGCCCCTGAGGCTAGTCACGCCCGCTTGCGTTCGGTGACGTGCAGGCGGATGACGCCGCGCACCGTCACCGTGCCGTCGCGTCGCGTGGCCTGCACCCGCACCGCGACCTCGCCCGGCCCTGCCCAGTCGGCGGGGTCGGTGTCGGCGGTGGCCAGCATCGTGGAGTCCGACAGGGCCAGGTACTCGAGTTCCATACCCTTCGGTATCCAGCGCAGGCGGTCCGGGATGGTGGCCTCGGCGAGGGCGCCCATGGCCATCTCCATGCCGTTCGCGATGGCGATCACGTGCACCGTGCCGATGTGGTTGTGCGTGCCCCACCACTTGCGCACCCGCACCTCGGCGTGGTTCGGGCGCAGCTCGACCATCGACGGTGCGATGGTGAGGAAGTACGGCGCCTTGGACGCAAACGCGAGCGAGAACGCCCCGCGACCGACGACCGGCATGCGGTTCGCCCGCTGGTAGAGATCGAGCACCTTCATGCGTCCTCCAGATCGCCGTCGTCGCGCTTGATGTTACTAGCCGGTAACCCAGGGCGCCCCTTCCTCCTCGGTGATCCAGGGAGCACAACCGCCTACGACGAGCCCCGCAGCGTGGACGACAGCCACGACAGGGCCAGGACGTAGCCCTCGACGCCGAGGCCCACGATCACCCCGGTCGCGTGCGCCGACACGTAGCTGGTGTGCCGGAACGCCTCGCGCCGGTGGACGTTGCTCAGGTGCACCTCGACGAGCGGAGCGGCCAACATCGCGCACGCGTCGCCCAGCGCAACGGACGTGTGGGTCAGCGCACCGGCGTTGAGCACGACCGGGGTGCCGTCGTCGGCGGCCTCGTGCAGCCAGCCCAGCAGCTCGCCCTCGTACTCGCTCTGGCGCACCTCGACGGCCAGGCCCAGCTCGGCGCCGCCGCGGACGCACAGCGCGGCCAGCTCCGCATACGTCGTCGAGCCGTAGATCTCCGGCTCACGGGTGCCGAGGCGGCCGAGGTTGGGTCCGTTCAGGACCAGCACGCGGGTGCCGTCGGCGGGGGGCTCGCTCATGGGGTGACCTCCGAGTAGGCGTCGAGCAGGAGCTCGGACGGCGGGTCCTCGGCCGTTCCGGGGCGGGCCAGCCCGTCCAGGACGACGAAGCGCAGCCGGTTCCCGCGGGCCTTCTTGTCGACGCGCATCGTGTCCAGCAGCTGCGGGAACGCGTCCGCGCGGAAGGTCGTCGGCAGGCCCAGGGCGGACAGGATGCGGCGGTGCCGGTCGGCGGTGGCGTCGTCGAGCCGCTGCAGGCGGCGGGCGAGCGCGGCGGCGAAGACCAGCCCGACGGACACCGCGTCGCCGTGGCGCCAGCGGTAGCCCTCGGCCCGCTCGATGGCGTGGCCGAGGGTGTGCCCGTAGTTGAGGATCTCGCGCAGGCCCTGCTCGGTGAGGTCCTCGCCGACGACCCGGGCCTTCACCCGCACGGCCCGTTCGACCAGCTCCCGTTCCACCGGGTTGCCGGCGACGGTGGCGCCCGCGGGGTCGTCCTCGACGAGTTCCAGGACGGCCGGGTCGGCGATGAAGCCGCACTTGACGACCTCGGCCAGCCCGGCGACGTAGTCGGCGCGCGGGAGCGTCTCGAGCGCGGCCAGGTCGCACAGCACGCCGGCCGGCGGGTGGAACGCGCCGACCAGGTTCTTGCCCGCGGCGGTGTTGACGCCGGTCTTGCCGCCGACCGCGGCGTCGACCATGCCGGCGAGGGTGGTCGCCACGTGCACCACCCGCACGCCGCGCAGCCACGCCGCGGCGACCCAGCCGGCCAGGTCGGTGGTCGATCCCCCGCCGAGGCCGACGACGGCGTCGGACCGGGTGAAGCCGAGCTCGCCGAGCCGCGTCCAGCACGACCCGGCGACTTCAAGGGTCTTGGCGTCCTCCCCGTCCGGCACCTCGAGGGCGTGCACCACGAAGCCGTTCGCGCGCAGGTGGTCGAGCACCTCGGTGGCCCGGTCGGTCAGGGTCGGCGGGTGCACGACGGCGACCTGCGTGGCCCCGCCCAGCAGCGGCGCGAGCTCGTCGAGCAGGCCGCGCCCGACCAGCACCGGGTAGGGACGCGCGCCGGCGACCTCGATGCGGGTGACGGCCGACGTCACGCGCGCACCCGCCGCTCGTGCAGGCGCGCGGCCAGGGCGGCGGCCACCTGGCCCGGGGTGCGGCCGTCGGTGTCGACGACGAACGTGGCGACCTGGTCGTAGAGCGGGGCACGTTCGTCGGCCAGGTCGGCGAGACGCCCCGCCGGGTCGGCGGCGAGCAGCGGCCGGGTGCGCCCGTCGCCGACACGCAGGCGCAGCGTGGCGAGCCGGGCCTGCAGTACCGCGACCGGCACCCCGGAGGACTGCACCGTCGTGCGGGTGCGCTCGGTGGTGAGCGCGCCGCCGCCGAGGGCCAGCACGCCGGTGAACTCGACGAGCGCTGTCGCGACCGCGTCGGCCTCGACGGCCCGGAAGGCGGCCTCCCCGTCGGCCGCGAAGATCTCGCGGACGGTGCGTCCGTCGGCGGCCTCGACGAGGTCGTCGGAATCGGCGAACGGGAGGTCCAGGATCTTGGCCAGGCGCCGGCCGCTGGTGCTCTTGCCCGCACCGGGCAGCCCGACCAGGACCACCCGGGGGCTCACTGCGGGGCCGCCAGGCCGCGGTCGACCAGGCGCTTGGCGTAGGCGTCGGCGTTGCGGCGGGTCTCGGCGACCGAGTCGCCACCGAACTTCTCGAGCACCGCCTCGGCGAGCACCAGCGCCACCATCGCCTCGGCCACGACGCCGGCGGCCGGGACGGCGCAGACGTCCGAACGCTGGTTGATGGCCACCGCCGCCTCGCCGGTGTCGGTGTCGACGGTGCGCAGCGCGCGCGGCACGGTCGAGATCGGCTTCATGGCCGCGCGGACGCGCAATGCCTCGCCGGTGGTCATGCCGCCCTCGGTGCCGCCGGAGCGGCCGGTCACGCGCCGGATCGCATCACCGTCGTGGACGATCTCGTCGTGGGCCTGCGACCCGCGGATCCGGGCCAGCTCGAAGCCGTCACCGACCTCGACCCCCTTGATGGCCTGGATGCCCATGAGCGCCGCCGCCAGCCGGGCGTCGAGGCGCCGGTCGCCGTGGGTGAAGCTGCCGAGCCCGGGCGGCAGGCCGTAGGCCAGCACCTCGACGACGCCACCGAGGGTGTCGCCGTCCTTACGGGTGCGGTCGATCTCCTCGATCATCGCCGCGCTCGACGCGTCGTCGAAGCAGCGGACGCTGGAGCCGTCGACGGCGTCGGCGTCGGCCGGGGTCGGCACCACGCCCGCGGGCGCGGTGACCGAGCCGATGCCCACCACGTGCGAGACGATCTCGACCCCCAGCGCCTGCCGCAGGAACGCACGGGCGACGGCGCCGACCGCCACCCGGGCCGCAGTCTCGCGGGCGCTGGCGCGTTCCAGCACCGGGCGGGCGTCGTCGAGGTCGTACTTCTGCATGCCGGCGAGGTCGGCGTGCCCGGGGCGCGGCCGGGTGAGCGGGGCGTTGCGGGCCAGCGCGGCGAGCACGTCGGGGTCGACGGGGTCGGCCGCCATCACCTGCTCCCACTTGGGCCACTCGGTGTTCCCGACGCGCACGGCCACCGGGCCGCCCATGGTGACACCGTGGCGCACACCGCCGGTGAGCTCGACCTCGTCCTGCTCGAACTTCATCCGCGCACCGCGGCCATACCCCAGCCGGCGGCGCGCCAGCTCACGGGTCAGCTCGGCGGTGCCGACCTCGACACCGGCGGGCAGCCCGTCGAGCACGGCCACCAGGGCGGGGCCGTGCGACTCACCGGCCGTGATCCAACGCAACACCCGTGCAGTGTCTCAGAACGGCCGCAGGCGTGCGGATGGCGCGCATCCTCAGGCCGCGCTCACTGGCCGAGCAGCCACCCGTCGGGCTCGGCCAGCGCACGGGCGTCGGCCGGGCCCCAGGAGTTGACGGGGTACGGCTTGATCGCGGGCGGGTTGTCCAGCAACGGGCCCGCGGCCTCCCACACCGACTCCAACCCGTCGGGACGGGTGAACAGGCCGCGGTCGCCGACGAGGACGTCGTGGATCAGCCGGACGTAGGGCGGCAGCGGGTCCGAGCCCTCCTTGGCGTCGAGCTTCAGCTCGACGGTCGCGGGCTGCAGCTCGAGCGCCGGGCCGGGCTTCTTGGTCACCATGGCCAGCTCGATGGCACCGTTGCCGGACAGGTCGAAGGACAGCACGTTGCCGTCCTTCGGGAAGTCCTCCAACGGCCCGTCGTCGGGGTCGCGCAGAATCAGGCTCACCCGCTGGTGGCTCTCGTGCAGGCGCTTGCCAGTTCGCAGCAGGAAGGGCACGTCGCGCCAGCGGTCGTTGTCGACCCACAGCGTGGCCGCCACATAGGTGTCGGTCTTGGACTTCGGGTCGACGCCCTCGGTGTCGGTGAAGCCGTCGAACTGTCCGAGCACGACCTGCTTCGGGTCGATCGGGCGGAAGCAGCCGATGACCTTCTCGCGGGCCGCCTGCAGGTCGTCGGGCCCGAGGGTCTTCGGCGGCTCCATCGCGATCTCGGCGGCGACCTGGAACAGGTGGGTGACGAGCATGTCGAGCACGGCGCCGGTGGCGTCGTAGAACTCGGCGCGGTCGGCGATGCCGAGTTGCTCGGGCACGTCGATCTGCACGGCGCGGACGGCCTGCCGGCACCACATGCGGTCGAACAGGCCGTTGGCGAAGCGCAGCACGTGCAGGTTCTGCGTCGCCTCTTTACCGAGGAAGTGGTCGATCCGGTAGACCTGGTCCTCGTCGAGCACCTTGTGCACGAGCTTGTCGAGCGTGCGGAAACCGTCGGGCGAGGTGCCGAACGGCTTCTCGTAGACGACGCGGCTGCCCTTGGCGAGGTCGTGCTCGCCCAGCCCCTCGGTGATCCGCTCGAAGGCGACGGGCGGCACCGCGAGGTAGTGCACGAGCTGCGCGTCCTCACCGAGCTCCTGGCGCGAGTCGTGCAGGACGTCGAGCAGGCTGCCCGGGTCGTCCTTCTCGAAACCACCGCCGGCGAACCGCAGACGGTCCTTGAACGCCGACCACGTGCCGTCGTTCAGCTTCTCGCCGTTCTCGGTGAGCACGTCGTGCACGTGGTCCTGGAAGTCGTAGTGCGAGACGTCGCCGCGCCCGTTGCCGACGAGCATCCAGTTGGCGGGGAGCAGACCCTCCTTCGCCAGCGTGTAGAAGGCGGGCAGCACCATGCGCTTGGCGAGATCGCCGGTGGCGCCGAACAGCACGAACAGCGTGGTCCCCGGACGGGTGGCAGAGGTCATGCGACGACGATACGAGTCGCTCAACCGAAGGACGGCACGAGGTCGAACGCCAGCACGATCAGCGCGCCGAGGATGAGCATCGGCCCGAACGCGATCGCGGTCTTCATCCCGGCGCGGCGGGTCAGGACGAGCACGATCGACAACAGGGCGCCGAGCAGGAACCCGCCGAAGATGCCGTAGTAGACGAAGCCCCAGCCGAACCAGCCGAGGTAGCCGCCGAGCACCCCGCCCAGGCGGACGTCGCCGAGGCCGAACGAGCGCGGCGACGCCAGCGCGAGCGCGAACAGCACCACGAACACCGCCGCCGCGCCCTCGACGCCCCGCAGCCAGCGGTGCCAGTCGCCCTGCACCCAGGCGGCGGCGGTGAGCAGGACGACCTCACCTGCGACCGCGGCGTACACGAGCCGGTTCGGCAGCCGGTGGACGGCGTAGTCGATGACCACCAGCGGGGCACAGACCAGCGCCAGGACGACGAAGGCGGGCAGCAGCGCCCCGAGTCCGGCGGCGGCACCGGCCAGCGCGCCGAGCACCGCCGCCACGACGCTTGTCACCAGGGTCGTCCGCCGGGTGGCCGGTGCACCCGTCCACCATCGCCCGTGGTCGCGGTCCGGAACGGTGACGGTGAGCCGGGCCAGGTAGGGCGAGGCGACGACGCACACCGCGAGCCCCAGCACCGCCGCCACCGGCACGTGCGGGGCGGTGGCGGCGGCGGACACGGTGGCAGAGCCTACGGTCCGCCGCGGCCGCGACGGGCCATTACCGTCGGGCGTGTGGACGGTGCGGCCTACGACGCCCTGATCGTGGCCGGCGGGTCGGCGCGCCGGCTCGGCGGAGCCGACAAGCCGGCTCTCGACGTCGGCGGGCAATCGCTGCTGGCGCGGGTGGTCGGCGCCACCGCGGACGCCGAGCAGCTGGTGGTCGTGGGCCCGCGCAGGCCGCTGCCCGAGCGCCACGAGGCGGTCACCTGGTGCGTCGAGGATCCGGCCGGTGGCGGACCCGTCGCGGCGATCGCCACCGGACTGCTGCACACCCGGGCCGATGTCGTCGTCGTACTGGCCGCGGACCTGCCGTGGGTCGCCCCGGCGGTACCGGTGCTGCGGGCCACCGTCGGTGCCGCCGTCGGTGCCACCGTCGGTGCGGCCGACGTCGCGGTGCTCGTCGACGGGTCGGGACGGCGCAATCACCTCGCGGCGGCGTGGCGGCGGACGGCGCTGGTCGCGGCGGTGGACCGGCTGGGCGAGCCGTCCGGAGCGCGGGTGCGGGACCTGTTCGCGACGGTGCGGGTGGCAGCCGTGCCCGACCCGCACGGATGGGGTCGCGACTGCGACACCTGGGACGACGTCGCCGCCGCGCGGTCCGCCGCTCAGGACGCGAGCAGGTCCTCACCGGCGTAGACGTTCATCCGTCCGCGCCGCACCATGCCGGCCAGCAGCAGGCCGTGCTCGCGCGCCAGGTCGACGGCCAGGCTCGACGGCGCCGACACCGCGACGATGCCGGCCACGCCGGCGGCCACCGCCTTCTGCACGATCTCGAAGGACACCCGCCCGCTGACGACCAGGAGCCGGTCGGTGGCCGGCAGCGCTCCCGCGAGCAGGGCGTGGCCGACGACCTTGTCGACGGCGTTGTGCCGGCCGACGTCCTCGCGGACCGGGCCCAGCGTGCCGTCGGCGCCGGCCAGCACGGCGGCGTGCACGGCGCCGGTGCGGTCGAAGGCCTTCTGCTGCAGGCGCATCACGTCCGGCAGGCCGGCCAGCACGTCACGCGGCACCGTGAACCCCGGCGTGTGCGGCGGACCGTCGGCCAGCAGCGACAGGTCCAGCACGTCGGCGCTGCAGACGCCGCACGCCGCCGAGGTGACGAAGGCCCGCGGCCGCGGCTCGCGCACGCCCGCGGCCAGGGTGATGTGCACGCGGTCGGTGTCGTCCTCGCGGCACTGGCGCAGCTGCACGACGTCGTCCGCGCGCCGCACGCCGGACTCGACCACCAGCCAGCCGGCGGTGAGCTCGAGGTCGTGGCCGGGGGTGCGCATGAGCGTCGCGATAGCTTCGCCCGCGAGGCCGAGCACGAGCGGCGACTCGACGGCGAGGTCGTCGGGCGTGCGGGCCGGTTCGGCGCCGGTGACCACCCGCACGATGGCGCGACGGGTGGTGGTGACGGGCATGGTTCGAGAGTAATCACCCGCCTCTGACACGCGGTGCGCCGAGACCGTAGCGATTCTTGGCAATCTCGTGCATACTTTACACGGACCACACGTCTGGCACGGTCTGTGGAGGGACGTGACGAGCGTGGGGTCCGCTCATCGGCGGGTTGCCGGGGCCTGCCGCGTCGCTTCCGCAGCGATGCCGCGACCCCGGCACCCGCCTCCCTGCCCGCCGCGCAGGAATCCGACATCACGCGCCGATCGGACACCCGCCCGCCCCTAGACTGGGTGAGGTCGGCCGGTCGGCCGTGGACCGTCGCGCCCCGGAGGTATGCCATGGGATTCCTGGACAGGATGAAGGACAAGACCGAGGAGCTGCAGCGCAAGGCGGCCCCGAAGATCGACGAGCTGCGCGAGAAGGCGGGCCCCAAGGTCACGGAGCTTCGCGAGAAGGCCGGCCCGAAGGTCGAGGAGCTGCGCGAGCGGGCCGCCCCGCTGGCCGAGAAGGCCAAGGACCGTGCCGGGAAGATGGCGACGACCGCCAAGGAGTCCGCGCAGGGCCTGCGCGAGGGGCTGCGCGGCGACGAGGATGCCGCGCCCGCCGCACCGCCCGCCGCACCGCCCGCCGCATCGCCAACCGCGCCTTCGCCCGCCGCATCGACGCAGGCCGCAACGCGTCCGAGCCCCGGCCCCGCCGCGCCGCAGCCGGGGGCGACCGCTCCGTCGTCCAC
>NZ_CAXUNP010000045.1:0-30367 GCF_964252635.1 uncultured Jatrophihabitans sp. | reverse complement strand
ACCCAGCCCTCCGCCGGGCGCACCCCGCCCGCCGCCGGGCGCGACGGCGCGGCCGCGCGCAGCCGGACCAAGCAGCGCACGACCTCCGAGTCGGTGGCCAAGGGCGCCGAACTGGCGCGGGCACGCGCGAAGGCCAGCAAGTCCCGGCGTACCGGCGTCTAGTGCCGACCGCTCTCGTCACCGGCGCCAGCTCCGGGCTCGGCGCCGAGTTCGCCCGCCAGCTCGCCGCGGCCGGCTGGGACCTCGTGCTGGTCGCCCGCGACGTCGACCGGCTGGAGACCGCGGCGGCCGAGGTGCGTGCCGCCCACAAGGTCACCGTCGACGTGCTCGCAGCCGACCTCGTCACCGACGACGGCTGCGCCCGGGTCGCGTCGCGGTTGGCGGCCGACCCGCCGATCGGGGTGCTGGTCAACAACGCGGGCGTGGGCACGTACCGCGCCTTCGGCGAGGCGGAACTCGAAGCCGAGGAGCAGCAGCTCGACCTCAACGTCCGCGCCGTCCTGCGCCTCACCCACGCAGCGGTGACGGCCATGCGTCCTCGCGGTGATGGTCGGGTCGTCAACGTCTCGTCGGTGGCGGGTTTCGTCCCGCGCCCGGGCAACGTCACCTACTCGGCGAGCAAGGCGTGGGTGACGATATTCAGCGAGGCGCTGTCGTTGCAGCTGGCCGGGTCGGGCGTCAGCGTCACCGCCGTGTGCCCGGGGTTCACCCACACCGAGTTCCACGAGCGTGCGTCGGCCGACATGTCCTCGGTGCCCGAGCGCATGTGGCTCGACGCCCGGGACGTCGTGCGCGAGGGCCTGGCCGACGCCTTCCGGGGCGCACCGTTGTCGGTGCCGTCGAAGCGGTACAAGGCCCTCGTCGGCGTGGCCGGCGCCCTGCCCCGTCCGGTGCTGCGCGCGATCATGGCCCGTCGGGGCATGTAGCGCGCCATGAGCCGCACGCCCGACTACGCCCGTGAGTTCATCGAGTTCACGCTGACCCACGACGTGCTGCGCTTCGGCGAGTTCACGCTGAAGTCCGGCCGTGTCTCGCCCTACTTCTTCAACGCCGGGCTCTTCAACACCGGTGAGCGGCTGGCCGCGCTCGGCCGGTACTACGCGGCCGCGATCATCGACGCGGGCGTCGAGTTCGACGTGCTCATGGGGCCGGCCTACAAGGGCATCCCCATCGTGTCGGCGACCGCCGTGCAGCTCAGTGAGCAGTTCGGCCGCGACGTCCCGTGGGCGTTCAACCGCAAGGAGCCCAAGGACCACGGCGAGGGCGGGTCGATCGTCGGCACGCCGCTGCACGGCCGGGTGCTGCTCGTCGACGACGTCATCACCTCCGGCGCCGCCATCCGCGAGGTCATGTCCGTCGTCGACGCGACGGACGCCACGCTCGCGGGTGTCGTCGTGTCGGTCGACCGGCAGGAGCGCGGCACCGGGGAGTTGTCGGCCATCCAGGAGGTCGAACGCGACCGCGGTGTGCGGGTGCACGCCATCGCCACCCTCGACGACATCGTCGAGTACCTGCAGGCGGACGCGGCTGCACACACGGACGCGACCGATCGGCTCGAGGCCATGCTCGCCTACCGGGCGCGGTACGGCGTCTCCGCCTGACCGTGACACCCGAGCCGCCGGCCGAGCCGCCGGCCGCGGTCGAGCCGGTGGGGGTCGGCCCGTACCCGCCGCCCTGGCCCGAGGACGAGCGGCTCGATCCCGACCTGCTGCGCGACGGCGACCGTCGCAACGTCGCCGACCGCTACCGGTACTGGAGTGTCGAGGCGATCGTGGCCGACCTCGACACCCGACGGCATCCGTTCGCGGTGGCCATCGAGAACTGGCAGCACGACCTGAACATCGGCACCGTCGTCCGGACCGCCAACGCCTTCCTGGCTCGCGAGGTCATCATCGTGGGGCGGCGCCGCTGGAACCGACGTGGGGCAATGGTCACCGACCGGTACCAGCACATCGGCCACGTGGCGTCGGCGGCCGAGCTCGCCGACCACGCCGTCGCCCGCGGTTACGTCGTCGTGGCCGTCGACAACCTGCCCGGTGCCGTGCCGCTCGAGTCGACGTCGCTGCCCACGAACGCGCTGCTGCTGTTCGGCCAGGAGGGGACCGGCCTGTCCGACGAGGCGCGGGCGGCGGCGGCGACGGTGTGCTCGATCGCGCAGTACGGCTCGACGCGCTCGATCAACGCGGGCGTGGCGGCCGGGATCGCGATGCACGCCTGGATCCGGCAACACGCCGCGCCGCCGCCCGTCGGCTGACCCGGATCAGTCCTGGGTGCGCAGGTAGCGGCCGAAGTGCGGCACGGTGAACGCGATCCGGCCGCGTTGGCCGGAGTACACGAGGCCCTTCTTCAACAGTCCGTCCCGTGCGGGGGACAGCGACTGCGGCGGCCGGCGCAGCGCCTCGGCGACCGACGCGGTCGGCACCGCGTGGTCGGGGGCGTCGGGGTCGGCGACGTCGGCCATCGCGCGCAGGTACTCGCGTTCGGCGGGCGTCGCACGTTCGTAGCGGGAACCGAAGAACCCGACGGCGAGTTCGCCGGCCGCCTCCGGCGCGGCCACGGCGACGTCCGCCGCCCCGACCGGCGAGCGCGGAGCGACGTCCCACGCCGCCTTGCCGTAGGCCTGGATGAAGTAGGGGTAGCCGCCGGTGACCTCGTACATGGCGGCCAGCGCCTCGTCGGTGAAGTCCGCGTCCTCGTCCTGGGCGGGTGCGCGCAGCGCGAGGTCGGCGGCGCCCCGGTCGAGCCGGTCGATGCGGGCGTAGCGGAACAGCCGCTCGGAGTAGGACTTCGAGGCCGACAGGACCGCCGGCAGGTGCGGCAGCCCGGCCCCGACCACGACGAGCGGCAGCGACTGCTGGGAGATCTCGTGGCAGGCCGCGCACAGCGCCGAGACGTCGTCGGGTGCGAGGTCCTGCATCTCGTCGATGAACACGGCGACGCCGTGCCCCGTGTCGCCGGCCAGCCCGGCGACGTCGGTGAACAGCTCGACCAGGTCGATCTCGATGTCGCCGGAGTCCGCGCGGCCGGGCACGGCCGGTACGTCGATGCCCGGTTGCCAGGGTCGCCCCTTCGACGCGGTGGCCTTCGCGCCGGCTGCCTCGCGCTGCGCGAAGGACTTGATCACGCCGAGGACGTGGTCGGCCTCGTCCTCGCGCCGCCCGGCCAGCTCGCGCACCGCGAGATGCAGGGCGGCGGCCAGCGGGCGCCGGACGGCCTGGTCCGGTCGGGCCTCGAGCTTGCCGGTGCCCCAGCCGCGGCGCACCGCGGCCGAGCGCAGGGCGTTCAGCAGGACGGTCTTGCCGACCCCGCGCAGCCCGGTGAGCACCACCGAGCGCTCGGGCCGTCCGCGCGAGACCCGCTCGAGCAGGACGTCGAAGGTCTGCAGCTCCGCGTCGCGTCCGGCGAGCTCGGGCGGGCGCTGACCGGCTCCGGGGGCGTAGGGGTTGCGTACGGGGTCCACGATCGGACTGTATCGGGATGTCTAGCGAAATCAGCAGATAACGCCAGAGAACGCGATCGTGTCGCCCGTCAGGCGCTGGGCGCGGTCAGGATCTCGGCGCCGTCCTCGGTGACCACGACCGTATGCTCCCACTGCGCGGCCCATGAACCGTCCTTCGTGAGCACCGTCCAGCCGTCGTCCCACATCACCCAGTCGTACCCGCCGAGGGTGAGCATGGGTTCCACGGTGAAGGTCATGCCGACCTCGATCGGAGTGTCCGCACGCGGCTCGTCGTAGTGCAGGATCGTCGGCTTGGTGTGGAAGCTCGGCCCCACGCCGTGGCCGGTGTAGTCGCGCACCACCCCGTAGCCGAAGCGCCGCGCGTAGGACTCGATGACCCGCCCGATCACCGACACCGGACGGCCCGGGCGGACGGCGCGGATGCCACGGAGCATGGCCTCGCGGGTGTGCTCACCGAGGTCACGGACCTCCGGCGCGACGTCTCCGGCGTAGTAGGTGGCGCAGGTGTCGCCGTGCACGCCGTCGACGAACGCCGTGATGTCGACCTTGACGACGTCGCCGTCGTCGAGCGGGCGCGAGTCGGGGATGCCGTGGCAGATGACCTCGTTGACGCTCGTGCACAACGACTTGCGGTAGCCCTTGTACCCGAGCGTCGACGGGTAGGCGCCGTGCGCGATCAGGTACTCGTGACCCACGCGGTCGAGCTCGTCGGTCGTCACGCCGGGGGCGACATGCCGGCCGACCTCGACGAGCGCGTCGGCGGCGATGCGTCCGGCGACCCGCATCCGCGCGATGGTGTCGGCGTCCTTGACCATCGGGTCGTCGTGGTCCGCCGGGGTGCCGGGGCGGCTGTCGACGTAGAACGGCCGAGCGATCGAGGCCGGTACCTCCCGCCGCGGCGAGATCCGGCCCGGCTCCAGGGGCGTGCTGACGGTCATCGGTTCATTGTGCTCCGCCGGCGGCCCATTGGTACCTCGGTCAGCCCTTGGTCAGCGGCACGTCATGATGTGGACGCGGTGGTCGCGGGCGGACGTGAACGCGACGCGGCCGCCGTCGGTGATGACGCGGGTCGGTGCGTTGGACGGCGCGAGTTCTGCGGGCATGCGCACGCGTGCCCCGCGCGCCGTGATCAGCCACGGACGGTCGAGATCGACCACGAGATCACCACGGCGCCCGACGATGTCGACGAAGGTGTTGCCGCCGTCCCATCCGCTGACCAGGCCGCTGTCGATGATCGGTCCCGGAGCCGTCGAGTTCGACACCGTCCACGCGTACACGCCGTCGTTGCTGCTCGCGTAGAAGGTGTGCAGCCCGGCGCCGGTGATGTAGATCCACCGCGACTCGTATCTCTCGGACGTGAGCGGTGCCGACCGCAGCTCGTGCACGGCGCCGGACGCCGTCCGGACCGTGGCGTAGCCCGCGGCGCTGGTCCAGGCGATGTCGCCGGCACGGTCGGCGGCTCCTGGCGCTCCCGAGTAGCCGAGGTCGGCGATGACCCGGTAGTGCGCCGACGCCCGTGACCAGGCGACGACGTAGACGTGCGGGTGCGACAGCCGGCCGGTGGCCGCGTACCCCACGATCTCGCCTGCGTCGGTGACGCTCTGCGCTCCCCATTCCTTCCAGCCGGCCGCGTGCGACAGGTAGTGCCTCGTGCGTCCCCTCCAGTAGACCCCGTAATTCGGTATCTCCGAGAGGTAAGTCGTGTGCACGCTGGTGCTCTCGACGTTGGCGACAACCTCGGAACTCGTCGTGACCCCGACGACGTGGACCGAGCCGAAGGGGTCGAAGGCGGTGTCGCGGTACCGGTAGCGCGCGAGGACGGTCCTGGGATGCCCGCGGCGCAGCGTGTAGACGTAGAAGTCACCGGTGACGTCGCGGTAGATGACCCCCGCCCACAACCCGTTGCGATAAGCGGTGACATCGGCGAAGTCCCCGGTCGTGGCGGACGGGTGGGGTGACGCTCCGAACGGCAGCTTGGTGAAGATCGCCTTGCTGGTGCTGCAGGTGGCCTTGACGACCTTGGTCGTGCGGGTCGGGGAGTCCGCGCCCGCCGAGCGCACGAAGTACTGCGTGTCCGCCGTCTCGCGGAACGAAGTTGCGTATCGGCCGCTGGCGTCGGAGCGCCGCAGGGCCCGGTGCGACCAGGTGGCCGTCCCGGCGTGCCGTTCGTAGAACTCGACGGCTTGCGACGGCTGCGGGGTGGTTCCGCGCACCGGCACGGTCGCGTAGTAGCGCGCGACGGTCGGCCCGTTCAGGGTGGGGGGCGAGGTGGCGCCCGCAGCCGACGTGGCCGGCACGGCAGACGCGGCCGACGCGGGCAACGCCAGGGCCACGCCGACGACCAGACCGACCCGGCGAAGGACCGAACGACGCATGACTGCTCCCGTGGCGGTTCACGAGCCGCGTCCCGGCCGGTCGTGATCGACTGCGGCCAGCGAAGTATGCCGTAGCTCGCAGGACATGACGAGGCCCCGGACGCAGGGAGCGTCCGGGGCCTCGGGGTCGTGTTCGGTGTTACGGGCGGCCGAAGTCGCAGGTCAGCCAGACCTTGTGGTGGGTGCGGTCGATGTAGACGTCGATGCCCATCTGGGTGAAGTTCTTTTGGAGGATGTTGCGCTTGTGGCCGTCGTTCGGGGCCTTCTCGTTGTACATCATGTGCTCCAGGGCGCGGACCCCGCCGAGGCTGATGTCGCCGTTGTAGCCGATGTTCTCGCCGGCCCAGGTCCACTTGTAGCCGGCGCGGGAGACGCGGGTGCCGAGGTAGGCCTCGCCGGGCAGCTGGTGGGACATGGTGTTGGCGCGGGCCATGGCCAGGTTGTGGGCGTGGCCCGAACGGATCAGCTTGGAGTTCATCGTCAGCGGGCGCAGGTGGTGGGCCTGACGCTCGGCGTTCAGCAGGCGACCGACCGAGCGGGCCCAGGCGGCGCCGACGGTGGCGTCGTGGCGGGAGTACCTGCTCTTGGCCTGGGCGCCGCCGGCGTTCAGCAGGCCGGCGAGGAGGGCGATCGCGACCAGGGTGGCAACGACGACGAGGGGGCGGCGGCGTCGTGCCGAGCCGGTGGCGACGGCGTCCGTGCTGGGGAGGGAGGTGGTGTCCATGATGACCGTCCGAGGGTTCGAGAGAGGCTGTGTCGGATGAACCCCCGCGGTTCATGTCTGCCGCTCTTCGCTGCAGCGGCCGACAGTCCGGGTATGCCCGGGACCAACGTCCCTCTAACACAAACCACACACGAATTGCCCGTCCGGCCCTTGACAGGCCCGGTGACGGTCAGGGTGTGTTCTAGACCTCGAGCACCATCGGCACGAGCATCGGGCGGCGCCGGTACTCGCGGTCGACCCAGCGGCCGACGGTGCGGCGGACCAGGTGCTGCAACGAGTCGGCGTCGCGGGTGCCGTCGGCAACGGCCTTCTCGACGACCTCGATCAGCTCGGCGCGGATCGGGTCGAGTGCCGACGGGTCGTCGCTGAAGCCGCGTGAGGTGATCTCGGGGCCGTACACGACCCGGCCGGCCTCGACGTCGACGGCCACCAGGATGGACAGGAAGCCGTCGTCGCCGAGGATGCGGCGGTCCTTCAGCGTCGAGTCGCCGATGTCGCCGACCTCGAGCCCGTCGACGTAGACGTAGCCGACCGGGATCTTGCCGGTGATCGTGGCCAGCCCGTCGACGAGATCGACGACCGTGCCGTCCTCGGCGAGCATGATCCGATCGTCGGAGAGACCCACCGAGCGTCCGATCGCGGCGTGCGCGCGCAGGTGTCGCCATTCGCCGTGCACCGGCATCAGGTTCGTCGGCCGCACCGCGTTGAGCAGGTAGCGCAGCTCGCCGGCCGGGGCGTGGCCGGACACGTGCACCAGGGCCATCGACTTGTGGATCACGGTGGCGCCGAGGCGCGACAACCCGTTGATGACCTGACCGACGGAGGTCTCGTTGCCGGGGATGAGCGAGGACGCCAGCAGGATCGTGTCGTCGGACGAGATCGAGATGATCTGGTGGCTGCGGTTGGCCATGCGCGACAGCGCCGACAGGGGCTCGCCCTGAGACCCCGTCGAGATGAGCATGACGCGTCGCGACGGCAGTTCCTCGGCCATCTTCAGGTCGATCATGACGCCGTCCGGCACGTGCAGCAGGCCCAGTTCGCGGGCGATCTGCATGTTGCGCACCATCGAGCGCCCGACGAGGGCGACGTGCCGCTCGGCGGCGACCGCCGCGTCGAGCACCTGCTGGACACGGTGCACGTGGGAGGCGAAGCAGGCCACGATGATGCGACCCGGGGCCTTGGCGATGACGTCGGCGACGACCTTGCCGACGTCGCGCTCGGAGGGGATGAACCCGCCGACCTCGGCGTTGGTGGAGTCGGCGAGCAGCAGGTCGACGCCCTCGTCCCCGAGGCGTGAGAAGCCGGGCAGGTCGGTGAGCCGGTTGTCCAACGGCGTCTGGTCCATCTTGAAGTCGCCGGTGTGCAGGACGGTCTGCTCGCCGGCGCGGATGGCCACGGCCAAGGCGTCGGGGATGGAGTGGTTGACGGCGTAGAAGCGCAGGCCCCAGCCGCCCAGCTCGACGGCGTCGCCCTCGACGACCTGGCGCAGGTCCGCGGTACGTCGCAGCTGATGCTGGTCGAGCTTGGCCGACACGAGCGCCAGCGTGAGCCGGGAGCCGATGACCGGGATGTCCTTGCGATCGCGCAGCAGGTACGGCAGCGCGCCGATGTGGTCCTCGTGGCCGTGCGTGAGCACGACGGCGTCGATGTCGTCGAGACGGTCCGCGAAGTAGGACCAGTCCGGGAGGGTGATGTCGATGCCCGGGGAGTTGGTCTTGCCCAGCAGCATCCCGCAGTCGACGATCAGCAACCGGCTGCGTCCACCCGCCGGGGAGTACTCGAAGACGGTCATGTTGCGACCGATCTCCTTGATCCCGCCGAGGGCCACGACCCGCAGGCCCCCGGGTACGAGCGCGGGCGGCTGCGACAGGCCCGACTTCTGCTCCGACGTCACTCCCTGAGGCTATCGTCACGGTTCGTGGGCTCAGACCTGGCGATCGGATCGGACGACATCACCGGCCTCGGGATCGGGCTCACCGTCGCCCTGGTCGTCCTCGCCGTCCTCATCGTGCTGGTGGTCAAGGCGCTGGTGGTCCGCGTCCTCACCGTGATCGTCGTCGTGGTGCTCGGTGTGCTGGTCTGGCAGCAGCGCCAGCACGTCCGCGACGCCTACAACTCGCACTCCTGCGACCTGAACGCCACGTACTTCGGCGTGCATCTGGACGCACCGGACCACGTGCGACGGGCCTGTGCCCAGCGCCGCTCGGGCAGCTGATCAGCGGGTGCGGCGCCGCCGGCTCTGCAGGTAGTGGATGGTGGCCGGGATGAGGCCGATGACGACCACCACGATGATCAGGTAGTCGATGTCGCCCTTGTGCTCGCGGACGAATTTCACCTGACCCAGTTGGTGGCCGAACAGGACCATGCCGTCCGTCCAGATGATGCCGCTGACCACCGTCCACAACAGGAACAGCGGGAAGCGCATCCGGCCTACGCCGGCCATCACCGTCAACAGAGTGCGCACGATCGGGATGAACCGCCCGATGAGGATCGTCCACGACCCGAAACGCTCGAAGAACTTGTGGGCGCGGTCGACGTACTCGGGTCTGAACATGCGGGAGTTGGGGCGGTCGAAGACGATCGGGCCCACCCGGTAGCCGATGACGTAACCGACCACGTTGCCCACGATGGCCGCGGCCGGCAGGACGATCAGGAACGACGTGAGCGCCGAACCGCCGATCTCCGGCGACGCGATGGCGCCGGTGGCGATGCTGACCCCCGCGGCGAACAGCACGGTGTCCCCGGGCAGGAAGAAGCCGATGAGCAGCCCGGACTCGCAGAAGATGATGATGGCGAGAACGACCAGGGCGCCCGAACCCGATGTCAGGCTGTCGGTGTTCAGGGGGTTCGCCAGCAGCATGATGCGCAAGTGTACGGAGCGGGGTCACGAGCCGGCTGTGCGTCGAGTGGGCGCTACGAGTGCTTCCAGGCGTGCAGGAGCTCCGCCTCCCGGTCGGGCGCGAGACCAGGAGTGCGCTCGGCCGGTGTCCATGGGGGATCGAGGGAGCGCTGCCACTCCCAGGTGTCGGCCACCGTCTCGGTGAGCGGTCGCCAGGACAAACCGGCCGCCGCCGCCGCGTCGCCGTGCGGGCGGAACACCGCCGGGCCCTCGCCGGGCGGGATCCAGAGCGGCACCTCCGTCCACGGCTCCACGCCCTGCTCGGCCAGCCAGTCGTCCGCGACGTAGGTGAAGCCCGCGTCGGAGCCGGTGGCGGCGCGGCAGGCGGAGACCACGTCGTCGCGGGTGTCGCCTGCGCGACCCGGCGTCTCGAACTCCCCGGCGACCCCGGACAACGCGAAGCGGGCCAGGTCACGGGCGTCGACGAGGGCAACCGGATCGCCCGGCGAGCCGGGCACCAGCACCTCGCCGCCCCGGGCGATGCGGTCGATCCACCACGGCAGGCGGCCGATCGCCCGGTCGTGCGGCCCGACGATGAGCCCGGCGCGCAGGACGGACCGCCGCTCGCCGAAGGCGCGTGTGACGGCTCGTTCGCAGCCGACCTTCAGCCACCCGTACGGGTCGGGCTCCTGCATACCTTCAGGTATGTTGTCGCGTGTCGCGTCCGGGTCGCCGTCGTGGACACCTCGTTCCGCGTAGTCGAGGTGTCGAGGCCAACCCGGGTAGGCGTTGATGCTCGAGACGAAGGCGTAGAACCCGACGTGCGGTGACAGCACCCGAGCCGACAGCGCGACGTCGGCCGGCACGTACCCGCACGTGTCGACGACGAGGTCGAAGCGTCGCCCGGCCAGCTGTTCGACGTCGGCCGCGTCCGTACGGTCGCCGCGGACCTGCTCGACACCGGGCGGGGTCGTGCCCGACAGCCCGCGGTTGAACACGGTGACGCGGTCGCCGCGGGCCAGCGCCTCCTCGACCACCGCGCGGCCGAGGAACACCGAGCCGCCGATCACCAGAACGTCCATCGGCCCAGCCCAACACGCGTGGCCGGTCAGCGGGAAGGGGCGTTCGCGCCCGGCGTACACGCCGGTAGGACATACTGCGGGCCGAACGCCCTGCCACCACGAGCAGCGACAGACCACCAGCAGCGACAGGAGTGCCGCCATGCCGATCGCCACGCCCGAGACCTACGCCGAGATGCTCGACCGCGCGAAGGCCGGCGGCTTCGCCTACCCGGCGATCAACTGCACGTCCTCGGAGACGGTCAACGCGGCCCTGAAGGGTTTCGCCGACGCGGGCAGCGACGGGATCATCCAGTTCTCCACCGGCGGTGCCGAGTTCGCATCCGGCCTGGGCATCAAGGAGATGGTGACCGGCGCCGTCGCCCTGGCCGAGTTCGCGCACGTCGTGGCCGCGAAGTACCCGGTCACCGTGGCGCTGCACACCGACCACTGCCAGAAGGACAAGCTCGACACCTACGTCCGGCCGCTCCTCGCCGTCTCGCAGGACCGCGTCGACGCCGGTCGGCCGCCGCTGTTCCAGTCGCACATGTGGGACGGCTCGGCCATCGACCTCGACGAGAACCTCGACATCGCCGCCGAGCTGCTCGAGAAGGCGGCTCGTGCGCACGTCGTGCTCGAGCTCGAGATCGGGGTCGTCGGCGGCGAGGAGGACGGCGTGCACGGCGGCGAGGGCGGCGAGGCCAACGAGAAGCTGTACACGACCCCGGGCGACGCGCTGGACACGGCGGACAAGCTGGGGCTCGGGGAGCGCGGCCGCTACCTGCTGGCCGCCACCTTCGGCAACGTGCACGGCTCGTACAAGCCCGGATCGGTGAAGCTGCGGCCCGAGATCCTGCGCGAGATCCAGGACGCGGTCGGTGAGAAGTTCGGCACGCAGCGCCCCTTCGACCTGGTGTTCCACGGCGGGTCGGGCTCGGAGCTGTCGGAGATCCGCGAGGCGGTGGGCTACGGCGTGGTGAAGATGAACGTCGACACCGACACGCAGTACGCGTTCACCCGCGAGATCGCCGGCCACATGTTCACCAACTACGACGGCGTGCTCAAGGTCGACGGCGAGGTCGGCAACAAGAAGGCCTACGACCCGCGGTCCTACCTGAAGCTCGCGGAGGCCGGCATGAGCGCCCGGGTCGTCGAGGCGTGCGAGGCCCTGCAGTCGGCCGGCACCCACACCTGACCGTCGACGATCACCCTCTCCGGCCGGTGGCGACCGGCAGGAGGGGGCGTTCGCTGCTGCGGTCGACGCGGCACAATCGGCTCATGACCCACTTCGGCAACCTGCTCGCCCCGCCCACCTACCTGCCCGAGGACCCGGCGGTGGCCCTGCTCGACGGGGGCACGGCGCCGGCCGAGGTCGCCGCGCAGTACCCGACCTCGTCCGCGGCGTGGGCGACGCTGGCCGAGGGCGCGCTGGCCGGTGGCCGCACGATCGAGGGTTACGCGTACGCCCGCACCGGCTACCACCGCGGCCTCGACGCGCTGCGGCGGGCCGGCTGGAAGGGCCAGGGGCCGGTGCCGTGGGCGCACGTCCCGAACCGCGGGGTGCTGCGAGCGATCCATGCCCTCGGCCAGGCCGCCGGCGGGATCGGCGAGACCGACGAGGCCCAGCGGTGCGCGCAGCTGCTCGCCGACAGCGACCCCGAGGCCGTGACCGCACTCTCGTCCTGAGGTTCAACGTCGAGTGGTCGGTTAGGACACGAGTGGTCACCTGTAGGTGACCACTCGGCGCGTAACTGACCATTCGACGGGAATGGGGGGCGGTCAGACCAGCCGTTGCTTCTGGATCTTGCCCATCGCGTTGCGGGGGAGTGCGTCGACGAAACGCACCTCGCGCGGCCGCTTGTGCCGCGACAACTGCACCGCCACGTGGTCGACCAGGGCCTGCTCAGCGATCCCGTCCGCGACCACGAACGCCACGATGCGTTGCCCCAGGTCGTCGTCCGGCACCCCGATCACGGCCACCTCGCGCACGGACGGGTGCTCGAGCAGGACGCCCTCGACCTCGCCGGCGCCGACCCGGTATCCGCCGGTCTTGATCAGGTCGTCCCGCGTCCGCCCGACGATGCGGTGATCGCCCGTGTCGTCGACCTCCGCCGAGTCGCCGGTGTCGAACCAGCCGTCCGCGGTCAGCGGCGCGGGGCCGCGGTCCAGGTAGCCGTCGAACAACGTGCTGCCACGCACCTGCAGGTTGCCGATCTCGCTCGTGGGCACCACGGCTCCGGCGTCGTCGACCACCCGTGACCGGACGCCCGCGATCGGCGTCCCGACCCATCCCGGGCGGCGGACGCCGTCGACGCGGGCGGCCAGCGTGATCAGCGTCTCCGTCATGCCGTAACGCTCGACCGGTCCCTGTCCCGCGAGCTGCTGCAACGCGTCGAACACGGTGGCCGGCAGCCCGGCGCTGCCCGACACGAGCAACCGGGCCGATGACAGCGCGCGGGCCGCGGCCGCGTCGGCGGCGACCCGCCCCCAGACGGTCGGGACGCCGAAGTACAGCGTGCCGCCCGCGGCAGCGTAGGCGGCGGGCGTGGGCCGGCCGGTGTGCACGAGGGGGCTGCCGGCCCGCAACGCACCGAGCACCCCGAGGATCAGACCGTGGACGTGGAACAGCGGCAGCCCGTGCACCAGCACGTCGTCGGGCGTCCACCCCCACGCGTCGCGCAGGCCGTCCAGACCGGCCACCAACGCCCGTCGCGACAGCACGGCACCCTTCGGGTCGCCGGTCGTCCCGGACGTGTACATGACGAGAGCCGTGCCGTCGGCCGGCTCGGTCCACGTCGTCGCCGAGCGCGCGGTCACGTCCACCGGCGCGGCGTCGAGGAAGACGTGATCGCGCGGGGCGCCCAACCAGATCTCGGCGTCGGAGTCGGTGAGCACGTGCCGCAGCTCGCGCACGCCCGAGTCGGGTGGCACGGGTACCGCCGGCACACCGGCCAGCAGACAGCCGACCACCGCGACCACCGTCTCGAGCGACGCGGTGGCGTCCACGGCGGCCGCGCGGGCTCCGGCGATGCGGTCGGCCACGGCGGCAGCTGCGGCCAGGACGGACGGTCCGTCGAGGGTGCGTCCGTCGACGGTCACGGACGGCAGCGCGGGGGGTAACAACGCAGGCACGGCACCACGGTAGGGGGCTCTCGTCTACCCTTCTCGGGGCCTATACGGACAAGGAGGTGCAGCCATGTCGGCAATCGTGCTCGTCGGAGCCCAGTGGGGCGACGAAGGCAAGGGCAAGGCCACGGACCTGCTCGGCAGCCGCATCGACGGCGTGGTGAAGTTCAACGGCGGCAACAACGCCGGGCACACGATCGTCATCGACACCGAGGACGGACGCCGCGAGAAGTACGCGCTGCACCTCCTGCCGTCGGGCATCCTCACGCCGGGCTGTGTACCGATCATCGGCAACGGCGTCGTCATCGACCTCGGTGTGCTGTTCGAAGAGATCGACGGGCTCGAGGCGCGCAGCGTCGACACCTCAGCGCTGGTCGTCAGCGGCTCGGCGCACGTCATCGCGCCCTACAACCGCACCCTCGACCAGGTCACCGAACGCTTCCTCGGCAAGTCCAAGATCGGCACCACCGGCCGCGGCATCGGCCCCACGTACGCGGACAAGATGTCGCGCGTCGGCATCCGCGTCCAGGACCTGTTCGACACCGACGTCCTGCACGCCAAGGTCACCGGCGCGTTGAGCCTGAAGAACCAGATCCTGGTCAAGGTCTACAACCGGAAGGCGTTCGACGTCGACGCGGTCGTCGAGGAGCTGTCCTCCTACGCCGAGCGCCTGCGGCCGATGGTCGCCGACACGTCGCTGCTGCTCGAGCAGATGCTCGACCGTGACGAGACCGTCGTGCTCGAGGCCGGCCAGGCCACCCTGCTGGACGTCGACCACGGCACGTACCCGTTCGTCACCTCGTCCTCGGCCACCGCGGGCGGCGCCTGCACCGGCAGCGGCATCCCGCCCACCCGCATCAGCAGCGTCATCGCGGTGATCAAGGCCTACACGACGCGAGTCGGCGAGGGGCCGTTCCCGACGGAGCTGCTCGACGCCAAGGGCGAGATCCTACGCAACAACGGGGCCGAGTTCGGCACCACCACCGGCCGGCCGAGACGGTGCGGTTGGTTCGACGCGGTCATCGGCCGGTACGCCACCCGGATCAACGGCGTCACCGATTTCGTCCTGACCAAGCTGGACGTACTCACAGGTATGGACGAGGTGCCGGTCTGCGTCGCCTACGAGATCGACGGCGTGCGCCACGACGAGCTGCCGATGAACCAGGCCGACTTCGACCGCGCCGTGCCGATCTACGAGACCTTCCCGGGCTGGACGGAAGACATCTCCAAGGCGCGTTCGGTCGACGAGCTGCCGCGCAACTGCCGCGACTACGTCGACGCCCTCGAAAAGATGATCAAGGCCCCGATCTCGGCCATCGGGGTCGGCCCCGGGCGCGACGAGACGATCGTGGTCCGCGACCTGCTCGACTGATCTGCCTCGCTAGGCTCGACCCGTGCGCGTCCTCGTCATCGGCAACGGCGCCCGCGAGCACGCGCTCTGTCTGGCCCTGGCGCACGACCCGTCCGTCACCGCGCTCGTGTGCGCCCCGGGCAACGCCGGCACCGCGGCCGTCGCCGAGCAGCGCGGCGTGCAGGCCACCGACCCCGCCGCCGTCGCCGAGCTCGCCCGGGCAGTCGACGCCGACCTGGTCGTCGTCGGCCCGGAGGCCCCACTCGTGGCCGGCGTCGCCGACGCCGTCCGCGCCGCCGGCATCGCCTGCTTCGGGCCGTCGCAGGCCGCCGCCCGCCTCGAGGGCAGCAAGGCGTTCGCGAAGGACGTCATGGGCGCGGCCGGCGTGCCCACCGCGCGGGCACGCGTGTGCGTGACCCCCGACCAGGTCGTCGAGGCGCTCGACGAGTTCGGGGCGCCGTACGTCGTGAAGGACGACGGCCTCGCCGCGGGCAAGGGGGTCGTGGTCACCGACGACCGCGACGCAGCGCTCGCACATGCCGCGGCCTGCAGCAGCGTCGTCGTCGAGGAGTACCTCGACGGGCCCGAGGTGTCGCTGTTCTGTGTCACCGACGGTCACGCCGTCGTCCCGCTCGTCCCGGCCCAGGACTTCAAACGCATCGGCGACGGCGACACCGGGCCCAATACCGGCGGGATGGGCGCGTACGCCCCCCTGCCGTGGTTGTCCGCCGACCTCGTCGACGAGATCGTCCGCGACGTCGCCCGACCCACCGTCGACGAGCTCGCCCGCCGGGGGACGCCGTTCGCCGGCCTGCTGTACGTGGGGCTCGCGATCACCCGGGACGGCCCGCGGGTCATCGAGTTCAACGCCCGCTTCGGCGATCCCGAGACCCAGGTCGTCCTCGCCCTGCTCGCAACCCCTCTGGCCGGACTGCTGGACGCCGCCGCCACCGGGCACCTCGCCGACCTCCCGCCGTTGCGCTGGCACGACGGGTCCGCCGTCACCGTGGTGCTCGCGTCGGCCGGTTACCCCGACACCCCGCGGACGGGTGACGTGCTCACCGGCGCCGAGCAGGACGGCGTCGTGCACGCCGGCACGCGGCGCCGCGACGACGGGGCGATCGTCTCCGCGGGCGGACGGGTGCTGTCGGCGACGGCGACCGCGCCCACCCTCGCCGAGGCCAGGCAGAAGGCCTACGCGCTGCTCGCGTCGATCGACCTGCCCGGCGGTCAGTACCGCAGCGACATCGCGCTGCGAGCGACCCAGGGTGCCGTGCCCGGTTGAGCGGCACCGGTGACGGGAACGGCGATCGGGACGAGCAGGTCGATTTCGTCGAGGACGCGACGGTCGGGGACGGCCGGGACGAGGAGCTGCCACGGCACCCGTCGAGGACGTCGCAGTGGCGGCCGCGCCTCGAGCAGTTCCTCCGCGGGCGGTACGGCCTGCCTACGGTCGTCGTGGTCGCCGTGCTCGCGCTGCTCATCGGGCGGGCGCTGCTGCACGACTCGCGACGTGACGAGCCGGGATCGCCGAGGACGCCGAGCAGTACGCCGACCGGCTCCGCGGCGGGGCGCGCCGTGACCAGCCTGCCCCTACGGACCGGTCCGGACCCGACCCGCTGCCTGGGCCTGCAGTGCTACACGTCGTCCACGGCGCCGAACACGGTGCAGGCAGCCGTGCGGTCGGTGTTCCCGCAGGCGAGGTTCACCGCCACCGAGACGATCCGCCTGGTCGACCGCAGGCAGGGCGACCCGCTGTGGTTCCGCGAGCTCGACGCCCGGGTGGGGTCGGCGGCCCTCACCGTGCGGGTGCAGGCCCACGCGGCGGGCGACACACCCAGCGGTGACGCGAAGGACGACGGTCACCGGTCGGTCACCCACGTGAGCGCGCGCCTGCGCTGGTGGTTCGTGAAGGCGCAAACGACCGACCGCTCCGGGACGAGGGAGACCTTCGACCAGCTCAGCACCCTGGTCGACGACCCGCGCCTGCTGACCGTCTAGACCTACGCTGGCCGCGTGCCCGAGATCGAGTTCGTCGAACCGGATCCCGATGCGGGCGTCGACGAGGAGCTGACCACCGGGCCGCGACGGGTGTGGTCGGCCCGCACGACACGTGTCGTGCGGCTGAGCGCGGCGGTCGTGCTCGCCGTCGTGGCGGGGTCCGCGGCGGTCGGGCTCCTGACCCACGGGTCGCGCTCCGGACCGTCCGCAGGGTTGACGGTCGTGCCCGGCCGCGCTGCGCTCGTCACCGGGGCGCTGTCCGGAACGGTCGCCGTCGGACGTCCCGCCCCGAACCCGCCGCCGCACGGCGGACCGGAGCGACTCACCGGGCAGCCGTCGTCGACGCTGTCGACGATGACCGTCGAGCTCGCCTGCCCCGAGGTCCACGCCTGCGAAGTGGTGCTGACCCTCCCGCCCGCCATGTCCACGGCGCTGGCGGCGCACCTCGCCGGCGTCAGCGGCGTCGTCGGTGGCAGTGTGCTCTTCCGCTCGCGTTCGACGTTGCGCAGTCGTCAGGTGACCGCCCACGCCGGCCGCCTGGACATCGGGGTGCTCGTCCGACCGGCCGTTGCCGGTGAACACGACAGGTCGCGTGCGTCGCACCGGGGAGCGGGCGAGACCGTGTCGGCCACCGTGGTCCGGCGGGGTCTGGCGATCACCGCGACGGTGAGCGGACCGGCCACGCAGGCGCCGACGTTGGCGGCCGTGCGCTCACTGGCTGCGGACGGACGGC
Organism: uncultured Jatrophihabitans sp.; assembly: GCF_964252635.1. Taxonomy (GTDB): domain Bacteria; phylum Actinomycetota; class Actinomycetes; order Mycobacteriales; family Jatrophihabitantaceae; genus Jatrophihabitans. Next base: position 12,700 of record NZ_CAXUNP010000045.1, on the reverse strand, counting down.
TGCTGACGGCCGAGTGACCCGGACGCCACGCTGTCGACCTCCGCGGTCGCCGCCCGTGGACCTACGCTGACCGGGTGCCGGAGATCGAGTTCGTCGACCCCGACCCGGAGGCGGGCGGCGACGAGGAACTGACGACCGGCCCCCGACGCACCTGGTCGCCGCGCGCCACCCGGGCGGTGCGGGTGGGCGGCGTCGTCGTGGTCGCGGCGGCGGTGGTCGCGGCCGTGCTCGTCGGCAGGTCGGACGACGGCGATGGGCCGAAATCCGCGCAGAGTACGGGCGGCTCGACGGCACCGCCGGCGACGGTACCGGCCCCGACCGTCGCCCCGCCGAGCATCGTCGTCGTGGCGGCCTGTCCGGTCGTCGACGCGTGCCGGACCGAGGCGGGCGTCCCCGCCGGGGTCGAGGCCGCGCTGCGCGAGCGGCTGTCCGGCGTCACCGACGTCAGCGGCACCTCGACCGTGGTCAAGGGCCGCACGCCGACGTTGCGCAGCCGGAGCGTGGAGGCGCACGCGGGCCGGATCACGGTGCACATCGACATCGACCCGAGCTCCTCCGGCGACCGGACGCACGTCACGTCCGCGACGGTCGGGCCGGGCAGCACCACCTCGGCCGTCGTCGTCGCGCACGGGCTGACCGTGGACGTCACGGCCAGCGGCCCCGACTGGCGGGCGCCGGGTTCCAACGTCCTGCACGCGATCGCCGCCGACCGTCGCCTGCTCACCGTCGGCTGACCGCGCGCACGGGGGACAATGGCCGGGTGAAGCCTGCTGTCGCCAACGTCCTCGCCGCCCGCTACGCCTCGACCGACATGGCCGCGCTCTGGTCGCCGGCTCAGAAGGTCGTGCTCGAGCGTCAGCTGTGGCTGGCGGTGCTGCGTGCGCAGGACGAGCTGGGCGTGCCCGCGGCGAACGGCGCGATCGAGGCCTACCAGCGGGTCGTCGACCAGGGCACCGACGCGGTGTGGCTGGACAAGATCGCCGAACGGGAGCGCGTCACCAAGCACGACGTGAAGGCCCGCATCGAGGAGTTCGCCGAGCTGGCCGGGCACGAGCAGATCCACAAGGGCATGACCAGCCGCGACCTCACCGAGAACGTCGAGCAGCTGCAGGTGCGCTCGTCGCTCTTGCTCGTGCGGACCAAGGTGCTGGCCGTGCTCGGTCGCCTTGCGCGGCGGGCCGCCGAGTACGACGCGCTGGTCATGGCGGGCCGCTCGCACAACGTCGCTGCCCAGGCCACGACGCTGGGCAAGCGCTTCGCCACCGTCGCCGACGAGCTGCTGGTGGCTCTCGGTCGCCTCGACGACCTCGTCGGCCGCTACCCGCTGCGCGGCATCAAGGGCCCGGTGGGCACCGGCCAGGACATGCTCGATCTGTTCGACGGCGACGCGGGCAAGCTCGCCGAGCTGGAACGCAGGGTGGCCGCGCACCTCGGCTTCACCAACACGCTGACCAGCGTCGGGCAGGTCTACCCGCGCTCCTTGGACTGGGACGTCCTCACCGCGCTCGTCCAGCTGGCCGCGGCCCCGTCCAACCTCGCCACCACCATCCGGCTGATGGCGGGCAACGAGCTCGTCACCGAGGGCTTCCGTCCCGGCCAGGTGGGGTCGAGCGCGATGCCGCACAAGATGAACACCCGCTCCGCCGAGCGCATCAACGGGTTCGCGGTCGTCCTGCGCGGCTACGCCTCGATGACCGGTGAGCTCGCGGGCGACCAGTGGAACGAGGGCGACGTGTCGTGCTCGGTCGTGCGGCGAGTGGCCCTGCCGGATGCGTTCTTCGCCCTCGACGGGCTGCTCGAGACGACGCTGACCGTCCTCGACGACTTCGGTGCGTTTCCGGCCGTCATCGAGCGCGAGCTCGACCGCTACCTGCCGTTCCTCGCCACCACCAAGGTGCTGATGGCAGCCGTGCGCAACGGCGTCGGCCGCGAGAGCGCGCACGAGGCGATCAAGGAGAACGCGGTCGCGGTGGCGCTCGAGATGCGCGAGAAGGGTGCCGACCGCAACGAGCTGTTCGACCGGCTCGCCGCCGACTCGCGGCTGGGGCTCACGGCCGGTCAGCTCGACGGGTTGCTCGCGGAGCCGATCAGCTTCACCGGCGCCGCCCGCGCCCAGGTGGCCGCGGTGGTGGCCGCGGTCGACGCCGTGCTCGCCACCGACCCGACGGCCACCGACTACCGCCCCGAACCGATCCTCTAGACCGCCGTGCCCGGCATCGAGTTCGTCGGCGACGACACCGGCGAGAACGCCGACGAGGACGTGCTCGACACCGGCCCGCGCCGTCCGGTGCCTCGCTGGGTCTGGGTGGTCGCCGCGCTCGCCGTGGTGGCCGCCGCCCTCGGCGTCATCGTGTCCGCGCGCGACGACCACGAGAACAGCGCCCGGCCGACCCCGACTCCGACGCCGTCGACGGCCGGACCGTCCGACGCCGGACCCGGTACGCCGGTCGTCGGCCTGGCCGCCGACGGCAGCTCGCTGTACTGGCTCGCCGGCGACCGGCTGCACCGCGGCGGGGGCGGCGGCCACGTGGCGGCGAGCACACCCGTCTCGCAGCAGGAGCTGCCGTTCGACGAGGCGCAGCTGGTGGCCGACCCGCAGGAGCGGACGATCTGGGTCGTGTCGTTCGGATCGTCGGCCGACCGCGCCGGTACGGGGGTCGTCGAGGGCTTCGCCGCGGACGACCTGCACCGCACCGTCCACGCCTCGACGCGGGCGCCCGTCACCGGGGCCTCGGTGCTCAACGGGGCCCTGTTCGTGCTCTCGGCCGGTCGGCTGCTGCGCATCACCGCCGACGCGACCCGGTTCACGCAGATGGCGAAGGTCGATCTCTCGGCCCGGGAGCTGGTCACCGCCGGCGGCAGCCTGCTGTTCGCCGAGGGCGGCAACGGCAGCGCGATCGGCCGGTGGACGCCGTCCGGGCTGGACAAGCCGGTCGTGCTCGAGACGGTCGACAACGCGCTGGCCGTGGCCGGGTCGACGGTGTTCGTGCTCGGCACCGTGCGCGGGCAGGGGCCCGAGCTGAACACGCTCGACCCGCTGACGGACAAGGTCGACCAGCAGGCGCTGGCCACCGGGCTCGACGGCGACCTGAAATTCGTGGCCACCGGCAGACGCTCGGTGATCGTGCTGGGCAGCGGCCAGGGCACCGGGCGGGGTGGGCCCGAGCTCGCGTGCGTCACGACCGCCGACCCGGTGGACGCCCCCGGGCCGGCCAAGGTGCAGGCGCTGGCCGTGGCCACGTCACCGTTCGTCACGGTGCTCGGCGATCGGGTGTTCCAGGCCGACGGGGGCACCGTCCGGCCGGTGGCCTTCGACATCGGCCGCTGCTCGACCTGAGCCGCCGGCCGGTTCAGGTCGGCGGTTCAGGTGGGCGGGCGGTTGGCCAGCCGGTCGGGACGGCCGAGATTCCAGTAGCCCTTGACGAAGACCGACTCGTGCGCGACGCCGCGGCGCTCGAGCGCGCCCCGCAGCGCCACCACGGCGCGGGTCTCGCCCATCAGGTAGGCGTGCCCGGCCCCCGGCGGCAGGGGGAAGGTGGCCAGCGCGGCGTCGAGAACGTCCGGGCCACCGGGCGCCGCGTCGCCACGGTGCACCCAGGTCACCGGCAGGCCCGGCAGCTCGTCGTCGGTGTCGGTGACCTCGACGAACGCCTGCGCCGGCTCGCCGGGCGGCAGCGCCGCCAGGATCGCCGCGATGGCCGGTAACGCCGACTCGTCGCCCGCGAGCAGGTGCCACGGCGCCGACCGCAGCTCCAGCTTGCCGCGCGGGCCCTGGAACTCGACCTCGTCACCGGGCCCGGCCACCGCGCCCCAGCGGGCACCCGGTCCGTCACCGTGCAGCAGCACGTCGAGGTCGAGCTCGCCGGCCTGCGGGCGGGCCTGCGCGATGGTGTAGCGCCGCTTGACCCGGCGACCCTCGTCGGTGCGCAGGTGCAGCTCGACGTCCTGAGCCGGACGCAGCTGCACGTCACGCATCGCGTCGGACGCCACGGTGACCCGCCGCATCCGCGGGGTGAGGTCTACTGCGCCCAGCACGGTCGCGCGGTGGGTGGGGGAGCGGCGCACGATCGGCGTGGTCATGGTCTCCTCCCTCGGACGCTGCGGGGTCAGGGCAGGCATGGCCCTCCCGAACCCTAGCGACGGAACGCGCGATCGGTCCGGGCGGTGCGCCTACCGGCGAGCATGATGGGGGCGTGGCCCTCAGCGTGTTCGACCTCTTCTCGATCGGCATCGGGCCCTCGTCGTCCCACACGGTCGGCCCGATGCGGGCGGCGCACACCTTCGCCCAGGGCCTCGCCGACGACGGCCTGCTCGAGAAGGTCGTGCGGGTGCGGGTCGAGCTGTTCGGCTCGCTCGGCGCCACCGGCCACGGGCACGGCAGTGACCGAGCCGTCATCCTGGGGCTCGCGGGCGAACGGCCCGAGACCGTCGACACCAGCACCGTGGTCGCACGGGCGCAGGCCGTACGCGACTCGGGCCGGCTGCGGTTGCTCGGCAGGCACGAGGTCGGGCTGGCCGACGACGACCTGGTCCTGCACCGCCGTCAGACGTTGCGCTTCCACCCGAACGGCATGCGCTACTTCGCCTACGGCGTCGACGACGTCCTCCTGCGGGAGCGCACCTTCTACTCCGTCGGCGGCGGTTTCGTGGTGGACGACGCGGCGGCCGGCGCCGACCGCATCGCGCCGGACTCCACCGCCGTCGCCCACCCCTTCCTCACCGGCGACGAGCTGCTCGCGCGCTGTGCCGAGACCGGGCTGCCCGTCAGCGGGGTGATGCTGGCCAACGAGCTGTCGTGGCGCAGCGAGGCCGAGGTCCGTCAGGGCCTGCTGGACATCTGGGCGGTCATGGTTCAGTGCGTCGCGAACGGGTGCGCGAACGAGGGCGTGCTGCCGGGCGGGCTGAAGGTGCCCCGTCGTGCGCCCGAGCTGTACCGCCGGCTCTGCGACGAGGCGACGGCGACGGCCGACGGAACCGCGGTCACCACCGACCCGCTGCCCGTCATGGACTGGGTCAACCTGTTCGCGCTGGCGGTCAACGAGGAGAACGCGGGCGGTGGGCGCATCGTCACCGCCCCGACCAACGGCGCGGCGGGCATCCTGCCGGCGGTGCTGCACTACTACGTACGCTTCTGCCCCGGCGCGAGCGACGACAGCATCGTCCGGTTCCTGCTGGCCGCGGGCGCGATCGGCGTGCTCTACAAGGAGAACGCGTCGATCTCGGGGGCCGAGGTGGGCTGCCAGGGTGAGGTCGGTTCGGCCTGCTCGATGGCGGCGGCCGCGCTGTGCGAGGTGCTCGGCGGTACCCCGGGCCAGGTCGAGAACGCGGCCGAGATCGGCATGGAGCACAACCTGGGCCTGACGTGCGACCCGGTCGGTGGGCTGGTCCAGGTGCCGTGCATCGAGCGGAACGCCATGGGCGCGGTCAAGGCGATCAACGCGGCGCGGATCGCGCTGCGCGGCGACGGGCGGCACATCGTCAGCCTCGACAAGGTCATCAAGACCATGCGGGAGACCGGCGCCGACATGAAGGTGAAGTACAAGGAGACCGCCCGCGGCGGGCTGGCCGTCAACGTCATCGAGTGCTGAGCCGGGACCGGGCGGTGGAACGGGGTTCGGGCGCCTTGTAGGCTCTCCGCTCGGTGGCTGTGTGCTCCTCGAGCACGACCCAGCCGCTTGGAGGCTTCGCCTAGTCTGGTCTATGGCGCCGCACTGCTAATGCGGTTTGGGTCTTAAAGCCCATCCCGGGTTCGAATCCCGGAGCCTCCGCCGACGCCCGGACCCGGGTCGTCGCCGCGCGGCCGCTAAACTGATCCGTCGGAAGCACAGCAGTACGCAAGCGCCCGTAGCTCAACGGATAGAGCACTTGACTACGGATCAAGAGGTTGCAGGTTCGAATCCTGCCGGGCGCACCCTTCTGGGCCCCGCATTCATTGGCCGGCTCGGGCCGGATGCCTCGGCCGTTCGATCGGGCCGGTCTTCGAACAGGTGTCCTGGTACACCGACCTGCCGAGGAAGGGTGTGGCGTGGACGCCGTGTCAGGCCCCGGTGGTCGTGAGGTCGCGAGCGCTGCTGGGCGCGAAATCACACCGCGAGCGCCAGACCGGCATCGAGCTCGGTCCATGACTCCGTCGATTGGGCCGCTACCTCGCTCGGGGCGTGTGAACACTGGTCGGACACGCTGCGTGCCACCGTGTCGCTCGCACTGAGCACACGATTCCCGGTCACCCTGCTGTGGGGCCCCGACTACACAATGGTCTACAACGACGCCTACCCCCAGATGATCGGCGACAAGCACTCGGCGGCCCTTGGTCGGCCCGCGCGTGAGGTGTTTCCGGAGATCTGGGACATCATCGGGCCGATGCTGGACGAGTTCAGGCTGACGGGTGAGGCGACCTGGGTCGAGGACGCTCGGCTGTTGCTGCAGCGTCAGGGGTTCGCCGAAGAAACGTTCTTCACGTTCTCCTACTCCGCCGTGCAGAACGCCGCCGGCGAGGTCGAGGGTGTCATCGACATCGCCAGCGAGACCACCGAGCAGGTGATCGACCGACGGCGGATGCGACTGTTGAGCGAGCTTGAATCCGCTCTGGTCGAGCTGCAGACAGCGCAGGCCGTCTGCGACACCGCGGCTGTTCTTCTCGCTGCGCACGACGCGGACGTCCCTGGAGTAGAGATCCGCCACCCGGACCTCGCCCCGTCGGCCGCCGGGAAACCGGTTCCGGACAATTCTGGAGGCGGACATCCGCATGGCGAGGCGCCGAATGTGTGGCTCACGCTCCCGATCGCAAACCGCGGCGAGGCAGCGTCGTTCGGTGTCGTGCTCAGCCCGCAGCTGCAGCCGAACGGCACGTACGTCGACTTCATCGGCCTCATCTGCGCCTCGCTGAGCCAAGCCTTCAACCGCATCGCAGCGCACGACGCGGAGCAACGCATGGCCGCCACAGAGCGTGCCCTGTCGACTGCGCTGCAGCGAAACCTACTCACGGCACCAGCCTCGATCGAGGGGGTCGCCGTCGCTGTGCGTTACCAACCGGCGATGCAGCTCGCTCAGATCGGGGGCGATTGGTACGACTCGTTCGTTCTGCCCGGCGGCAGCCTGACCCTTGCCGTGGGCGACGTGGCAGGTCACGACCGCAACGCGGCAGCCACGATGGCCCAGCTGCGCAACGTGCTGCGCGGGGTTGCCTACACCCGGCAAGACTCCCCCGCCAACATTGTGGCCGGCCTCGATTCCGCCATGCAGGCGCTCGAGCCGGGCTCGTACGCGACGGCGATTCTGGCTCAGCTCGTGACCCATGAGAACGGGTCCATGGGGTTGCGCTGGTCCAACGCCGGGCACCTGCCACCGGTACTGCTCGATGGCCGCGGAGCCCGTCTGCTCAGCAGCCCACCCAACGTCATGCTGGGGGTATGCGACCAGCCACGGCGGACGGACAACCTGCTCACGCTGACAACCGACGCCACCATCGTGCTGTACACCGACGGTCTCATCGAGCGTCGGGATGTCGACATCGACGACAGCTTGAACTGCCTGCTTGGTGCTCTGTCAGGCCGACACCGACTGTCCTCTGAAGCGCTGTGCGACGAACTGCTCGGCCGGTTCGGGGAAAGCAGCACGGACGACATCGCGCTCCTGGTTCTCCGTGTGACGCCCTCCAGGTAGAGCCCCTGATGCCCGTCCCCGAGCTCCGCCGGGACGGAGCCCCGACCCGGTTCCGTCGTGAAAAGACTGTTAGTGGACAATGATTGACAGTACGTTTTGGTAGCCGACCTGTTCCACGGCAGTGAGGAGGGACGGTTGTGATCGACGCCGTCGTACGCCTGGAGTGGGCCCATCGGGTGGCGGACTGCCTTGCCGCTCTTCCCCAGCAGCAGGCGCAAGCACTCCGGCAGGTCTATTTCGAACACGCCTCGGAACGCGAGACCGCATCAGCCCTCGGCGTTCCGGCTCTGCAGGCTCGCCGCGTCGTCATCGACGGGCTGCGCAGTCTAGGACGAGCCCTGCTGACGGAATGACCGCACCTAGGCGTTGTCGGACTGATCTCGAGCAGATCCGGATGGAAGCCGGGCAGGTCCGGATGGATACCTGGTGGCCCGGTTCCACGAAGAATGATCGTCGGCACGTCGCCTGACGCGCACGAAGGGCGGCGTGCCGGCCCATTGGGCGTCGTCCGCGCCGCAGCCAGCGGAACAGCGACGGCGCGGTAGCGGAATTCGTCACTGACTCCTGGGCCCACGTCAACGTCCTCGTCGACCCGTAACCGGACCCCCGCATTGTCCCGATACCTGGACGAATGGTGCCGGGCGCTCACGTAGTCCATCGCGTTGCCAATGCGTCGTCATTGTTTCTGCCAGTGCTTCTTCCTTTCGGGTCGAACGTTCGCGACGGCGTCGGCTAGACATAGGCGCGCCCCCAAATCGCGGGTCTGGGCGAACCTGGGAACGAGCGGATCCGAACGACGGATCGCGGCGCTCCCGCCAGCGGCCGTGGCCGCGCACCCCGCATGACGTTCCAGAGACCACCCGCGCGCACGCGCTGAGGGAGAGGTAGGTATGTCGTCTCACAAGGAAGCTCCGTCGATCTCCAACGACGCGGCAGCGGACAACACCGACGTCTACGCGTTCGTGAGCCCGGACAAGCCCGACACCGTCACGCTGATCGCGAACTTCGTGCCGCTGGAGGATCCGAACGGTGGCCCGAACTTCGCCCAGTTCGGCGACGACGTGCTGTACGAGATCCACGTCGACAACAACGGCGACGCCAAGGCGGACATCACCTACCAGTTCCGGTTCACCACCGAGACCACGATCGCGGACACGTTCCTCTACAACGTCGGACCGATCGAATCACTGGACAGCAAGAACTGGAACCGCAAGCAGTTCGGAACCGTCACGCGGGTCGCCGGAGGTGAGCGGACCGTGCTCGGCTCGCATCTCGCCTGCCCGCCGGTCAACGTGGGTCCGCATTCCACGCCCGACTACGCCGCCCTGGCCAAGTCGGCCATCCACAACCTCAAGGGCGGCGGCAAGGTTTTCACCGGCCAGCGCGCCGAGGGTTTCTACGTCGACCTGGGTGCGATCTTCGACCTGGGCACGCTGCGCCCCCTGCACAACTTCCACCTGTCGAAGATGCCGGCGTCCGGGGGCATCAACGCCACCAAGGCCAAGAACATCCACACGATCGCGATCCAGGTCCCCAAGAGCGACCTGGCCAGGGGCGGCTACCACGCCGGTGACCCGAAGGATCTGCGGTCGACCATCGGCGTGTACGCCACGGCGAGCCGTCAGGCGTCCAAGATCTACAACGGCGACGGCACGGTGCAGCAGTCGGGGCCGTGGGTGCAGGTGTCGCGTCAGGCCAACCCGCTGGTCAACGAGGTGCTCAACCCGCTCGGTCAGAAGGACAAGTTCAACGCCAGCGACCCGGTGAACGACAGCGACTTCGCCGACAACGTCACCAAACCCGAGCTGGCCGGCCTGCTTCCCGTGCTCTACCCGGGCGTGTTCCCCAGACTGGCCAAGTACAAGAAGTCCCGTGCGGACCTGGCGGCGATCATCCTCACCGGCATCCCGGCCGGCGTCGTGCCCGGCTTCCAGAACTTCACCGGCACGACGCAGGCCGACCTGCTGCGCCTGAACATGGCCATCCCGCCCACGGTCACCAAGCCCAGCAACCTCGGTCTCATCGGAGGTGACGCGGCCGGCTTCCCCAACGGCCGACGCGTCTTCGACGACGTGACCACGATCGAGCTGCGCGCCATCGCCGGAGCCACCATCCCGCTCGTCGACAAGACCTATCAGCCGGACAAGGCGGTCGGTGCGATCACGCAGGGCCTGACGTCCAGCAATCGCGACGTCAACGCGGAGAACACCGTAAATTACATCTATGAGTTCCCCTACCTCGGCACGCCGCACGGCGGCTACCAGAACCCGTGACCACCAGCCCGTCTCCCAGCGCACCGAGCGAAAGGTCCACCACGATGTCAGAACACTCCCGCCGCAGGTTCATCCGCAACGCCTCGATCGGCGCCGCCGCGGTCGGCGCCACGACGGTACTGCCGTCCATGGGATCCGCGGACGCGGCCACGCCTGACGCGTCCGGCGCCGGCCCCGCGCACGACGGCCCGTTCACGGTGTGGGTCAAGAACGCCCGCACCGGGGAGATCGCGGTGCTCGTCGGCGAGTCCGAGGTCGTGCACCACGACAAGGCGCTGGCCGCCCAGCTCGCGAAGATCGCTGCCCGCGGCTGACGCGCAACCCGCGTCCGTCACCGCTCGACCGGCCCGGCCAGCAGGCCGAACCAGCCCCAGGAAGGCAAGGCATGTCGTCACACAAGGAAGCGCCCGGGATCGCCAACGACGCGGCGGCCGACAACACCGATGTGTACGCGTTCGTCAGCCCGGACAAGCCCGACACCGTCACGCTGATCGCCAACTTCGTCCCGCTGGAGGACCCGGCCGGTGGCCCGAACTTCTTCGAGTTCGGTGACGACGTGCTCTACGAGATCCACATCGACAACGACGGTGACGGGGTCGCCGAGCTGACCTACCAGTTCCGGTTCAACACCCAGATCCGGAACGAGAACACCTTCCTCTACAACACCGGCCCGATCGAGACGATCGACAGTGCCAACTGGAACCGCCGCCAGTTCTACAGCGTCACCAAGGTCATCGGCGCCGGCGGTCAGCCCGGTGGGGTGCCCCTGGGCACCAACCTCGCGTGCCCGCCGTGCAACATCGGACCGGCCTCGACCCCGAACTACGGCAAGCTGGCCAGCTCCGCGATCCATACGCTGAACACCGGCGAGACCGTGTTCGCCGGCCAGCGTGCCGAGGGCTTCTACGTCGACCTCGGTGCCATCTTCGACCTCGGCATCCTGCGTCCGTTCCTGGCCGCGCACCTGGCGAAGATGCCGAACGCGCCCGGGGTCAACGGCACCGCGGCCAAGAACATCCACACCATCGCGATCCAGGTCCCGAAGAAGGAATTGCTGGCGCCAACCGCCGACGGCACCACCATCGGCGACGCCGACAACATCATCGGTGTCTACGCCTCGGCCAGCCGACAGCGTGAGACGGCCTACAACGCGACGGGCACGCCCGCGCCCACCGGGAACTTCGTGCAGGTCTCCCGCCTCGCGAACCCGTTGGTCAACGAAGTGCTGATCAACATCCCGAACAAGGACAGGTTCAACTCCCAGAACCCCGCGGACGACAAGCAGTTCGCCACGCGCTTCGCCAAGCCCGAACTCGCCGGCCTGCTGCCCGTGCTGTATCCCGGCGTGTTCCCGCACCTGGCGAAGTTCACGGGCGACCGCGCCGACATCGAGGCGGTGTTCCTGACCGGCCTGCCCAAGGGTGTCCTGAAGCCGTTGACCCCGAAGAACGCCGACGCCGCCACCAAGAAGGCCATCGCGGACTTCTCGACCGAGGGCGACGGGAAGACGCTCGCGGAGCTGCTCCGCCTGAACGTCGCGGTGCCGCCCACGACGAAGAGCCCCAGCAACCTGGGGCTGCTCGGTCTCGACCTGGCGGGCTTCCCGAACGGCCGCCGCGTCTTCGACGACGTCACCACGATCGAGCTCCGTGCCCTGGCCGGGGCCATCCTGCCGCTGGTCGCACCGTCGTACGTGCCCGACGCCGCCGCGGGGGCGATCACCCAGGGTCTGACGTCCAGCAACACCGATGTGACGGCCGGCAACACGGTGCACTACCTGTCGACGTTCCCGTACCTGGGCACGCCGCACAGCGGCTACTCCACCCCCGGGAACAACGACCCGGCCCCCGACCTGGGCGCCATCAACCGGCCGCCGTCGAGCAGCACCATCCCCGTCGGGGCGCCGCAGACCGGCGTCGCACCGAAGGACACCGGCTCGGACACCGGTGTGCTGGCCGGCGCCGCCCTGGCCGGCCTCGCCGTCGTCGGCGCCGCAGCCGCACGCTCGCGCACAGTGGGCAGCGCGGCGTCGGCGGCCCCCGGCCCCGCCCCCCAGCGCCCACGGCCCCGCCCCTCGCGGGGTGACGTGGACGGCAGCGGCGCGTGACCGAGCAGGACACCGGCGCACGGACCGACCACGGCACCGTGGTGCTCGACATCGGTGGGGACGTCGGCGCCCTGATCCTGCTGACCCCCGAGGCCCTGGCGGGGGAAGAGATCGAGATCAGCCCGCTCAGTGACGGCGCACTGGACGTCTTCCAACGCGACCACCCGCACGAGCACCCGGACGGAGACGGTGGGCACGCCCACCATCACCCGGGCCGCACCCACGTGGCGGTGCTGGCCCGGCGGATGCCCTCGGGGATCCGCTACGCCGCGGTGTACCCCGGGCTGGCGGCCGGCACCTATCAGCTGTGGAACGTCGACGGCACCGAGGCCGACGTCGTCCGGGTCACCGGTGGCGAGGTCACCCAGCTCGACTGGCGCTGACCCGTGACGCCGACACCACCCAAGCCCCGACGACCCCGGCGCATCCTGCGTCCCGGTCGGCCGGCGCTGTGGCTGCCGCGGGACCGGCGTGCCCGGATGGCCATCGCCGTCGGCGCGCTGCTCGTGGTCGCGGCGTCCGTCGCCGTGCTCCTGGTGCGGCCGGCCCACCACACCCGTGCCCTGCCCCCTACCCCACCGGGCCCGCCGGCGAGCACCACCACTACGACAAGCTGCCCCCGGTCCCGTCCTTCACGGTCACCAGAGAGGACGTCGCC
>NZ_CAXUNP010000044.1:0-30988 GCF_964252635.1 uncultured Jatrophihabitans sp. | reverse complement strand
AGCGCCGGACTCCTAAGCCGGGCGTCGCAGGTTCGAATCCTGCCGGGGGCACCGATCCGTTGCCGGTGGTTTGCACGCCTTGTCACGGTCTACACAGCCACCGTGCTGAAGATCGGGCACGGCGGGCCCGAGGAGCATTCAAGAACGGGCGGGATTGTGCCTACGCTGCCTCGCATGGGGGCGGGGGCCGTGGTCGTGGCGTGGCAGGGTCGGGTCGACGCGGCGAACATCGCGTCGCAGCGGGCGCAGATCGACGACTCGCTCGAGGGCGACCCGGACAGCCTGCTCATCGACATGTCCGGCGTCTCGTTCGTCGACTCGTCCGGTCTCGGGACGCTGGTCTATGCGTTGAACGAGTGCCAGCAGCGTGGCACAGCCCTGTCGCTGACCAAGGTCCCCGGCGACATCCTGCGGCTGTTGCAGCGCACGATGCTCGATCGGGTCTTCACCATCGTGTGACGTCGCCGCCGTGGTCGGGCACCGCGCCGTCGGGTAAGCCCCAGGCGTGAAGCTCCTGGACCCGCACCTTGCCGACCTCACCCCGGCCCACGTCGCTCTGTTCTGGCGCTATCAGGTGGTGCGCACGCTCGTGGACTTCGGCGCAGCGGCCTGCTTCGTGGTCGGCAGCGTGTGCTTCTTCTACGCCAGCCTGACGACCGAGGCCGACTGGCTGTTCCTGGTCGGCTCGATCCTGTTCGCGCTCAAGCCGACCATCGACGTGGTCCGCGCTCTGCACCTCCGGCGGCTCCCCGGACAGGACGACGGGCCGTCGCATCACGCCCCGAACGCGGCGCCGGCCTGAGCGGCCTCTTCGACCGCCGGTCAGGAAGTGCAGGTCAGGAAGTGCAGGTCAGGAAGTACAGGTCAGTAAGTACAGGTCAGTACGTGCAGGTCAGAAGGTGCCGATGGCGTGCACGTCGGCCAGCGCGATGGCCAGCCCGCCCGCAGCCGTGGGGTGGAACGGCGCCTTGCCGTCGAGACCCTGCACGTAAGGCGTGTCGTCACCCACCCCGTGGCCGCTGAAGTCGGGCAGCGCGGTGGTGAATCCGGCCGCGTCGGCACCGTGCCCGAGCACGCTGTTCAGCGTGGCCAGCCGGGACAGCATCGAGCGCAGCTTGCTGTCGGTGATGTGCACCTTGGACAGGCATCCGACGTCGGTGCCGAACGGGTCGTAGTAGAGGTTGACCAGGATGCGTGGATGGTTCGGAAGCTGCTGCAGATCGGTGACGAGTTGCAGCCACTGCGAGCTGAACTGCGCCAGGTGGCTCTGGAAGTAGGCCTGTTCGGCGGCGTTGTCGCAGTTCCTCGACACGGCGCAGATGCGCAGGATCTCCGACCACTGCACGTCGTTCGCGCCGACGCTGACGATGACGGTCGACGCGGTCTCGACCGCGGGATCGGCGATCTGCGGCGCGAGCGTGCGGCCGCCCACGGTCTGCGGGCCCAGGATGCCGGCCGCGATGGTGGCGCCACTGCACGCCAGCGAGGTCACCCGCAGGCTGCGTACCTGCGCGAGGTCCACCGGATAGGCGTCCACGCTGCGTCGGCACGCCGTGTCCGCGGCCGTCGGTCTGGGTAGCGCCGGGTTGCCGAGACCGGCGGCGGTCGAGTCCCCCAGGACGACGACGGTGCTGCCGGGCCCGGCGTTCGAGCGCCTGGCAGGCGGCGTCGGCGACGGGACCCCGCCCACGAGCTGCTCGAGCGAGTGGACACGCCCCAGCTTCGCGGGCGCGCTGTAAGCCGTGATCATGATGGCGCCCAGGTCGATGGCCTCGGCCACCAGGAGCCCGACGACCACGGTGATCAGCGTCCGCCGCCAGCTCCGTCGTTGCCACCCGCACACGGCGCCGATCAGCAGTACGGCAACGGCCCCGACGATCACGACCTGCCAGAAGAAGTAGCGGTGGAACCCGCTGACCAGCGCCTGCTGCAGACCGTGGGCCGAATCGGCAGCCGACGCAGGGTTGGTGAGATCGGCCAGCTGCTTGGACGGGGTGATGTGGGTCAGGCGCAACCGGGGCCGCACGGGGCCGACGAAGGTGGTCGTGGTCGGGATGGCCTGGCCGAAGAGGTCCAGCTCGGCGGGACCCGACACGCTCAGGCTGGGTGACGTCACCCCGACCTCGATGGTCTGCCCGGCCGAGGAGACCTGCTGCGACGGGGTGACGAGCAGCGCCACCGCGATGGACACCACCGCGACGACCAGGATCAGCAACCCCTCGCTGACCAGGTGGCGCAGCCGCGGCCGCCGCCGAACCGTTGCGGTGGAGCCGACCGATGTCACCCCGCCATGGTTACCCATGCACAGCGGTCCCCGCTCCGCTGAGTGCCTTGAGCAGGTCGTGCTGACCGACCCAGCCGACCACGACCGCAGAGGCGTCGGCCACCGGTACGGCGACGTCGCCACGTTCGAGGCGGCCGAGCGCGTCGCCGAGCGTCGCGTCCGGGCGCAACGGGTCCACCGGGGAGGCGAGCGCGCCCACCGGCGCCGGGTCGCCGGCGGCCAGGGCGGTCATGACGTCGCGCGCGGCCAGCACCCCGACGTAGGAGCCCTGGGCGTCGACGACCGGCAGGTGGCTGCCGCCGTACGCCGAGAAGCGCTGCGCGGCCTCGGACAGCGCCGCGGTGGCCGCCAGCGGCTCCGGCGGCGGGGCCATGACATCGGTGAGCGGGCGCCGGCGCAGCGTTGCGTCGGCGGGCTCGTCGATGTCGATGCCGCGTCGCAGCAGCTTGCGGGTGTAGACGGTGTCGCGCGAGATCAGGTGGCTGACACCGGTGGCGAGGACGATGGCCAGCATCAGCGGCAGGATGATCGAGTACTCGCCGGTGAGCTCGAAGAGGATGACCACCGCGGTGATGGGCGCGCGGGCGGCACCGGCGAACACCGCGCCCATCCCGATGAGGGCGTACGCGCCGACCGAGCCGCCGGCCGACGGCGCGATCGCGTGCACGGTCTCGCCGAACGCGCCGCCCGCCATCGCGCCGCAGAACAGGCTGGGCGCGAACACACCGCCCGACCCGCCGATGCCGATGGTCAGGCTGCAGGCGATGAGCTTGCCGACCAGGAGGGTCAGCAGGAACGCGATGCCGTACCCACCCGCGACCGCCTTGCCCAGCACCGGGTAGCCGACGCCGTACATCTGCGGCAGGACCAGCAGGACGACGCCGAGGAGCACTCCGCCGACGGCCGGCCGGGCCCACTCCGGGCCCCGCCACGCCCAGTCGCAGGCGTCCTCGATCGCGTAGAGCACGCGCGAGAACGCCACTCCGACAACCCCGGCGAGGAGACCGAGCAGCGCGAAGAGGGGGTACTGCATCAGGTGGTCGACGTGGAACGTGGGCAGGGTGAGGAAGGGATTGTTCCCGAGCACGGCGCGGCCGATGATGCTGGCGGTGACCGAGGAGAGCACGACCATGCCGAACGCCTCGGCGTCGAACTGGCGCAGGATGATCTCCATGGCGAAGAACACGCCGGCGAGTGGCGCGTTGAAGGTGGCGGCGATGCCGCCCGCGGCCCCGCAGGCGACGAGCAGTTTGATGCGCTTCTCGTCGAGGCGGAAGGCGCCGGCGAGCGACGACCCGAGCGCCGAGCCGATCTGCACGATCGGGCCCTCGCGGCCCACCGAGCCACCACCGGCGATGCACAGCGCCGACGCGATCGACTTGATGACCGCGACCTGCGGGCGGATCCGCCCGCCGTTGCGGGCGACCGCGACCATGACCTCGGGCACGCCGTGGCCGCGCGCCTCCTTGGCGAACCGGTACACGAGTGGCCCGTACAGCAGCCCCGCGACGACCGGTGCCACCAGGACGAACCAGCGTCCGAGCCACGGCACGTCCGGGTTGGCGGCGTGACCGTGTGCGGAGTAGTCGGCGAAGCCCGAGAACGCGTACGTGCCCCACTTGATCATGTATCGGAACGCGACCGCGCCGAGCCCGGACCCCACCCCGATGAGCAGCGAGAGGACGAGCAGCCCCAGCCGGCGCGAACGCAGCGACGTGAGGCGACCGGCGTGGACGTGCATGACTGACATACTTGCATTGTGCAATAATTGCTCTATAGAAACAAAATCTGCGCCCCGTCGGCGCGCAGATCACAGTGGGGAGACCCGCCCATGAGCGGTAGGAACCGATCCGCAGCACGAGGCGCCACCGGAGCGGCCGGGGCCGACGTCGACCAGCTGGTGACCGCCCTGCTCACGGCGTCGCGTGCGCTCGTCGCGGTCTCCGCACGCTCCCTCGCCGAGCTCGAGGAGACGGTGACCATCCCGCAGTTCCGTGCCCTGGTCGTGCTGGGGCGCCACGAGCGCATCAATCTCAACGGCCTCGCCGAGGAGCTGGGCGTCACCGCCTCCACGGCGATGCGCATGGTCGACCGGTTGCTGACGGCCGGCCTGGTCACCCGCGAGGAGAACCCGACGAACCGACGTGAGGTCGTGCTCGCCCTCTCGGCCGAGGGCGCCGCGCGCGTGGCCACCGTGACCCGGCGCCGACGGGCGGGCATCGCAGCCATCGTCCGGGCCATGCCCGCCGAGCGCCGCAGCGAGCTGGTCGAGGCCCTGCACGCCTTCGCCGACGCCGCGGGTGAGCCGTCGGCGCGGATCAGCGAGCTGGGCTGGTAGCGATCGACATCGGGTGCGGTGCGTCACGGTGCGGGCCCCGCGGCATGCGGCTGGGCGCACCGTCGCGCATCGTGGTCCGCAGGCAGTCACCCCAGGCCAGTCCACCGACCCGAAGGCGAGCCGCGTGCGCGACGACCTGTCCCTCGTGGAGCACCTCAGCTCCGTGATCCGGCGCCCGGGCCTGATCGCCCGGCTGCGGTTGCGCCGCCGCGACCGGGTCAGTGCCGGCCTCGCCTCGACGCACGCCGCCCTCGGCGTGCTGCGCGAGGCGTCCTTGCTCGTCGAGCTCACCTGGGCACGTGCCGGCTCCTGCACCGCCTGCTCCCGGGACCGCGTCGGCCACGGCGGCGCGACCGGGAGCGGTCTGTGCCTGGTCGGGGCCCTCGGCGTGGCCACGGACGGCGACCCCGCGCTGCGCGCCCGGGTCGTCGACCTGGTCTGGCTGCAGCTGCACAGCGGGCAGCCCCGTCGCACCGCGAACTGGAACTCCCGCGCCGCGCGCGAGGCCCTGCAGGTGCGCGATCTGCGGGCCTGGAACGACGGACCTGCCCACGACGCCGGACAGGTGGCGGCGCTGCTCCGCGCGACGTTGCGGAGCACCCGGTCGACCTTCGGCCGGGCACGTGCCGCGGCGGACCTGGCCGGGCCGCCTGACTCTGTCTGAACGGCTACCTGGTTGACATCCGGCTGCAACACGACGGTGTCACGCTGACGCGATGGAACCGGAGCGTCAGGCGGCGGTGCTGCCCGTCGGCATCATCGGCGGGCCCACCGGTCTGAGCGTGTCCGAGCTCGCCCGGGCCGTGGCCGACGGTGAGCTGTCGGCGGTGGAGATCACCTCGGCGCACCTGCAGCGCATCGCGGAGGTCGACGGCACGCTGAACGCGCTGGTCCGCGTCGACTCGGGGGCGGCCTTGCGCGCCGCGCGGGCCGTCGACCGCCGCCGCGCACGCGGCGCACCACTCGGCCCGCTTGCCGGCGTTCCCCTCGTGGTGAAGGACAACGTCGACGTCCGCCGCCAGCCCACGACGTCCGGCTCGCACGCCGTCGACGATGTGGTCGCGCTGAACGACGCACCGGCCCTCGGCAGGCTGCGGGCCGCCGGCGCGATCCTGCTCGGACGCGCCAACATGGACGAGTTCGCGATGGGCGCCTCGACGCGCACGTCGGTGTTCGGCGCCACCCGCAACCCGTGCGATCCCGCGCGCAGCCCGGGGGGCAGCAGCGGCGGTTCGGCCGCGGCCGTAGCCGCCGGCCTGGCCGCGTTCTCGCTCGGCACCGACACCGGCGGTTCGATCCGCGAGCCGGCCGCGCAGTGCGGCATCGTCGGCGTGGCGCCGTCCCCGGGGCTGGTGCCGATCGCCGGCGTCGTCCCGTTCGCGCCGAGCTTCGACCGGGTGGGCCCGTTGACCCGCACCGTCGCCGACGCCGCCCTGGTGACCTCGGTGCTGGCCGGCGTCGCCGTCACGCCTCCGGACGCGCGGTCCGGGCGACCGCGGGTCGGCGTCGTGCGGGAGCTGGCCGGGTGGACCAACCACGCCGGGGTGCGTGTGCAACTGACGGAGGCGGTCGATCGGCTCGGACGTGCCGGCGTCGACGTCGTCGAGGTCGGGATGCCCGACGCGGCGCGGGCGCTGGAGGCGTACCTGGTATTGACGTCGGTGGAGTGCCTGCCGCACCTCGAGCACGTCGCGGGCTCGGGGCAGGCCGGTGACGAGGTCGTCCGCCGGGTCGCGCTGGGCCGGACGCTGCTCGGCAGCGACGCTCTCGCCGAGGCCGAGCAGGTCCGCCGACGTCTGATCACGCAGGCGACGGCCGCCATGTCGGGCTGTACGGCGCTGCTGTCGCCGACCATGCCGACGACGGCCCCGACGTGGGACTCGATCGAGGGCGACGCCGAGTTCACCGACCCGCTGCGCGCGCCGTACACCGACTGCTGGACGGTCATCGCCAACCTGGTGGGGTGGCCGGCCATGTCCGTGCCCGCCGGGGTGTCGCCGGACGACGGCATGCCCGTGGGCGTCATGCTCAGCGGCCGCTCCGGGTCGGAGGCGGAGCTGTTCGGGCTGGCCGCCGCCCTCGAGTCACCCTCGGTCCCGACGGTCGGTCCTCAGTCCGAGATCTGCACCTTGCTGGGGTAGAACGCGGCGTGCCCCGCGATGGTGCCGACGGCGTCGTAGGGCTCGGGGTAGTACCAGAGCACGTCGTCGACGGCCTGGTCGCCGACCGCGACGGAGTAGTACGAGGCCTCGCCCTTGTAGGGGCAGTAGGTCGTCGTGTCGCTCGGGCGCAGCAGGTTCTGGTCGACGTCGGTCAGTGGCACGTAGTACGCCACGGGGTAGCTGGACTCGCGCAGCGCCAGCGCGGCCGTGGTGTCGGCGACGATCGTGTCGCCGAGGCGCACGGTGACGCGACCGTCGTGCGGCTCCACGGTGATCGGGTGGTCGGGTCCGGGGATCAGGTGTGGTCTGCTCATGACCGTCGAACGGCAGGGGCCGGTCGTTTATGCCTTGTCGTCGCCGGACTTGGCGTCGGAGTCGTCCGACTCGTCGTCGGAGTCGTCGTCGGAGTCGTCCGCCTTGTCGTTGGAGTCGTCGTCGGAGTCGCCAGACTCGTCGGCGCGGTCGGAGCTCTCATCGGCGTCCTCCTGGGCCACCTCGTCGGCGTTCTCGTGCTCACCGGGGATCTCGGTGTCGCCGGTGACCGCAGTACCGGTGTAGAAGCCTTCGTCCGGGTCGAAGTCGAGCTTGCTGCGGTCGTTGTACACGGGTTCGGCGTCCGGGGCGTCGGCCATGTCCTTCTCGCCGTCCGAGTCGTCGTCGCCGCTGTCGTCGTCTCCGCTGTCGCCGCTCGAGTCGTCGTCGTCGGAATCGGAGCTGTCCTCGCCGTCGTCGGCGCTGCCGTCGTCGGAGCTCGTGTCGTCGGAGTCGGAGCTGGCGTCGTCGCTGTCGGCGCTGGCGTCCTCAGAGCTGGCGGCGTCCGAGCTCTCAGCGTCGGCGCTGTCCTCGCCGTCGGACGGGGCGTCGTCGCCGTCCGGTTCCGCGGTGTCGTCCTCGTGTCGCGGCTGATCGTCCCGGCGAGAGTCGTCCCCGCGGGAGCCGTCCCCGGGCAGTGGTCGGTCGTCCGGCAGCGGTCGGTCGTAGGTGCCGTCGTTCGGGCTCGTGTCGCCGTTGCCCTCGGCCTCGCCGTTGTCGGTCACCCGGTCCTCCGCATCGTCAGCCCAGCCTGGTGGTGACGGTACGTACCCATGACACGCTGTCCCGCAACGATCAGGGCCCGACGAGTCGCAGGGCGCGCTCGGCGGGCGCGAACCCGGACGGGTGGCCGGGCGCCCGCCAGAGCAACGGATCGCCCCCCGTCGCCCATTCGGGTCGCCACATCCCCAGCGCGAGGTCGAGGTCCTCGAGCTGGGCGCGGACGGGCTCAAGCGGCGCCCGCAGGTGCTCACCCCAGACGGCCACCCGCAGATCGCGGACGAGCGTGGTCGTGGTGCTGACCGCCGCGCAGAGCTCGCAGTCGGTGCCGACCATGGACCGGCTGAACATGTTGGCCGATCCGATCGAGGCGAAGACGTCGTCGACGAGCACCAGCTTCGCGTGCACCGTGACGTGCTCGACGCGGAATTCGGCCACGTTGTTGCAGTGCAGACGGTCCAGCGGCTCCACGAGCTTGCGCCGGATGTCCGGGTTCATGGTGCGGTTGATGGGGCCCAGGTGCACCCCGACGTCCTCCGGGTCACGGTCGCCGGAACCGACGAGCACGACGCGCACGCCACGCCCGGCCGCTGCGCGCAGCACCGGCCACAACTCGTAGTCATGGTCACCGCCGGCCGACTCGCTGAGGTACTGGTCCTCGAGGTACACGTAGCGACGGGCCTGGGAGATGGCGTGCGTCAGCGTTGCGAAGATCTCCTGGTAGCCCCCGACGGGCTGGACGCGCCACGGGATGCGCCGCCACGGCAGCGCCGTCGCCAGCTTGTCCCGGTAGGCCGAGCGCACGACGCGCACGGCCGTGCCCGGGGTGGGCACGGGCTCGGTGGTGGCGGTCGCGTCGGCCGGGGGCACAGCCGGTTCGGGGTTGAGGGCCACCACGCGTCCGGCGGCGTTGACGCGGTAGCGCCGCGGCAGCGTCGAAGCCTCGATCCAGCGCAGGCGCAACGCCGTCCAGACCTGCTCGGCGGCCCGGCCGCGCAGCCGGACCGCGATGTCGTGCCAGCCCCACCGTCGCCCGTCCAGCTGCTGCGTGTCGTGCGGGCCGGCGTCGTAGCGGTGACGTACCAGGTCGATGCCCGAGACGAGCGCCACGAGCTCGCCGCCGATCCGGACCACCACCGCCTTCTGGTGGTTGGAGCCGAGCAGCGCACCGCCGGAGTGGTCGAGCAGCACCCGGCCCCGCAGCGGTGGCGGTGCGCCGGGATCGGGGCGCAGGGCCCGCATCGCGGCCGCGTGCTCGGCGGTCGCCCGGAAGCCGCCGAAGAACGTACCCGGCAGCGAGGACGCCCACGTCCGGGCCGCCACCAGGATGCGTACCTCGACACCCGCGGCGGCGAGGCGCGCCAGCCGATCACCGAGGGGGTCGTACCCAGCGTCCCCCGGCTCGCGGCCGTGCAGGTCGAGCGCGGGGTCGAGCTCCAGACCGACGACCGACACCGCGTCGCCCGGCCCGGCGGCGTCGAGCAGCTCCGAGAGCGCGGGCAGGTAGCGAGCGCCGTCCAGCAGTGGTTCCCACGAGGTGTCCTCGACGAAGGTCGGGCACTCGGGAGTGGGTGACGGGAAGTACCGCAGGGCGGCGTCGAGGTCGTCGGGCGCGGCGAGGCCGACGGTGTCGTCGCTGGGCGGCCGGCTCACGGCCGGAACTCTATTCAGCGGGTCCGACGGCGGGTGGGCCGGGGCGCGACGGACCCGCGTTCCTGCAACTGCGGGGTGAGCACCACCCGGCGCGAGCGCTTGTCCTCGTCGATCGCCTTGATCGTCCGCTCGACGACCGAACGGACGAGGTCGTCCAGGGGCCAGCGGAAGCTGGACAGCGGTGGGGTCAGGATGCGCGAGACCTGGTGGTCGTCGAACCCCAGCACGGAGACATCGTCGGGGATGCGCAGCCCGAGGCGTTGCGTGGCCGCGTAGACCCCGTAGGCCATCGAGTCGGCGAGACAGAACACGGCCGTCGGCGGGCGGGTTGCCGACAGCACCCTCTCGGCCACCTCCGCCGCCGGTCGAAGGTCGTGCTCACACAGGTGCACGTCGATCTGCAGGCCCAGCCGCTCGGCGGCAGCCGCGACCGCGGCGTCGGCCGGCCGGTCCGGCGTGCTCGGCGAGGACGGGGTCAGCACCGCGACGTGCCGGTGCCCCGCCGCAGCCAGGTGCTCGAGCGCGCCCGCCACGCCGCCGGCGTTGTCGAACACGATCTCGGCCGCGGCGCCCGGGATGCCGTCGCCCACCGAGACGAGGGCGACCCGCTTGGCGATGTCGGCCCAGTGGCCGGAGGTCGGGTCGACGGACAGCACGATGAGCGCGTCGACCCGTTGGTCGACGAGCTGGGCGGCCAGCCGTCTCTCGAGCTGGGGATCGTTGG
Source organism: uncultured Jatrophihabitans sp. (assembly GCF_964252635.1). Classification (GTDB taxonomy): domain Bacteria; phylum Actinomycetota; class Actinomycetes; order Mycobacteriales; family Jatrophihabitantaceae; genus Jatrophihabitans. The sequence goes on along the minus strand of NZ_CAXUNP010000044.1, from coordinate 20,795 downwards.
ACGCATCGACGATGAGGGCGTGCCGGTCGTGGCGCAGCAGGCCGCGTCCGAGCTCGGCGGCCATGCCCTGCTGCCACATGTCGGTGAGCGACCCGCACAGCAGCCCGATCGTGCCGGTGCGGCCGGACGCGAGCGCGCGGGCGATCGGGTCGACCTGGTAGCCGAGCCGTTCGGCGACGTCGCGCACGCGCTCCTGCGTCTCCACCGGGACGTGCAGCCCGCGCAGGGCGTACGACACCGCGGCAGGCGAGAGCCCCGACTCGTCCGCCACGTCGCGAAGAGTCACCCGCTTGGCCCGCTGGCGCACGCTGCAAATGGTAACCGGACGTTGACAGATCGGTCTTCTGCCGGTCATCGTTTAAGCGCTACAGTGAAGCGATTCACCAACCGACCCCTCCGGAGGCCCACCACCCATGACCGTGCCTGTCGACACCGGCGTTCCCGCCCGCTCCGCCGCGAACCTCACCGAGCTCGCCGGCGACCCCACCGACGTCTACGACGGGTTGCCGGACCGCGACCTCGACCAGGGCGAGCTGCTGCGCCTGGCCGCAACCATCGCGTCCGAACCCGGGCTGTGGGGCGCGGACGTCGCCTTCGACGACGAGCACCGGCACTACGCCTGCCTGCACCGCGACGAGCACGTTGACGTGTGGCTGCTGTGCTGGACGCCGAGCAACGACACCGGCTGGCACGACCACGACGTGTCGTCCGGGGCGGTGGCCGTCGTCCGCGGGCGGCTGCTCGAGCACAACCTTGCCGTCGGCGCGCCGAGCTTCGAGACCGCCGTCGACCGGGGCCGGGTGTTCAGCTTCGGCCCCGACCACATCCACCGGCTCACCGGTGTCGCGCCCACGACGGACGTCGGCGGCGCGGTGAGCGTGCACGCCTACTCGCCGCCCCTGGAACGGCTCGGCCAGTACATCGTCGACGAGTCGGGGCTGCTGCACCGCACGTCCGTGTCCTACACCGACGAACTGAGCGCGATGGGAGTTGCCACATGACGGAGTACGGCAGCGAGGACGTCCTGGACCTGCTGGTCATCGGCGGCGGGGTCATGGGCCTGTTCACGGCCTACCAGGCCTCGGGGACGCCCGCCCGCGTCGCGGTCCTGGAACGCGGACGCATCGGCGACCCGACGACCGCCTCGTACGGGCGCACCCGCTCGTACCGCAAGGACTACCTCGACGCGGTCTACGCCCGCTTCGCCGACGACGCCATCGACCTCTGGACCGACTTCGAGCGGGCGACCGGGCGGTCGGTGCTGGTGCGGTGCGGTTGCATGAACGTCGCCTCGTCCGCCGTCACCCCCGACCTCGACCGGACCTACGCGCAGCTGTCGACGGATCTGCTCGCCTCGATCGACATGCCGCTGGACGTGCTGGACGCGGCCGCCATCGCCCAGCGCTACCCGTACCTCGACGTCGACCTGGCGCATCTCGACCCGGTGGCCGGGCTCGTCGACCTCGCCGCGGTCGCGGAGACGCTGACCGGGGTGCTGCACAGCCGCAAGGTCGGCGTGCACGAGCAGGTCGAGACCACCTCGCTCAGGCGCGACGGCGAGCTCTGGCGGGTGGCCACCGACGCCGGCGAGTTCGTCGCCCGCGCCGTCGTCGTCACCGCCGGCCACGGCACCAACGACGTGCTGGCCCGCATCGAGAACTGCACGCTGCAGGTGCCGTTGACGAAGGACCGGCCCAGCGAGGCGAAGTACTTCGTCCCGCCGGACGCCGAGCGCGACCGCTACACCTCGGACGTCATGCCGGTCATCGCCTACCTCGACACCGGCGTCTACGTGCACCCCATCGTGCCCGGCGTGATCGACGCGGTGAAGGTCGGCTACTACAACCCGCCGGACATCCCGCGCGACCGCACCGGGGTGCGCGACATCGCCGACTTCGTCGCGAAGGTCATGCCCGGCCTCGCGTCCGCCTCGGTCAGCGACGTCCTCGACGTCGACCAGTGCGACTACGACCTCATCGCCGACGACGACTTCGTGCTCGGTGCGGTGCCCGGCGCCCCCGGGGTGCACGTCGGCGTCGGCTGGCGCGGCACCGGTTACAAGTTCGCGCCGTGGGTCGGGCGCGTGCTGTTCCAGCTGGCCCTGCAGGGCGGCACCGTCTACGACGTCGCCCGTTTCGATCCCGCCCGTTTCGATTCTGACCGGTCCGACCCCGCCCGCACCGTCTCGTAGAGGAGCCGTCATGAGCCGTCCGTCCGCCCGTACCTTCGCCGAGCGCCTCGCCGACGGCCCGCTCGTCGGCGCCGAGGGTTACGTCTTCGAGCTGGAACGACGTGGCTACGTCAAAGCCGGCCCGTACGTGCCGGAGGTCATCCTCGACGCGCCCGACGCCCTGCGGCAGCTGCACCGCGAGTTCCTACGCGCCGGCGCCGACGTGATGGTGGCGCTGACCTACTACGCGCACCGCGAGAAGCTGCGTGACGTGGGACGCGACGGCGACCTCGAGGAGCTCAACCGGCAGGCCGTGCGCATCGCGAACGAGATCGCCGCCGAGGGGGACGGGCCGGACGGCGGCGCGCTCGTGGCGGGCAACATCTGCAACACCTGGTGCTACGACCCGGCCAACCCGGCCGAGTCCGGCGCCGTCGTGCGCGACCAGTACCGCGAGCAGCTCGGGTGGGCCGTCGAGGAGGGCATCGACCTGGTCATCAGCGAGACCAACGACTTCCTCGGCGAGGCGTTGATCGGGCTTGAGGTCTGCCAGGAGTTCGGGGTACCCGCGCTGGTGACCTTCGCCAGCGTCCAGCCGGACCGGACCTACGACGGCCACGACTACGTCGAGGCGTGCCGGATCCTCGCCGACCACGGCGCGGCCGTCGTCGGCTTCAACTGCTCGCGCGGACCCGCGACCATGCTGCCCCTGGTCGAGCGCCTGCGCGCAGCCGTGGACATCCCCATTGCCACCCAGCCGGTGCCGTACCGCACCACCGCCGAGGTGCCGGCCTTCGAGTCGCTCGCCGCCCCCGACGGGTCCCGCCTGTTCCCGATCCGGCTCGAGAGCGCCGCGCTGACCCGGTTCGAGATGGCCGATTTCGCCCGCGACGCGGCGGCGCTCGGGGCGGGCTACATCGGGGTCTGCTGCGGCGGCGCACCGCACTACGTGCGCGCCATGGCCGAGGCACTGGGCCGCACCACTGCCTCGTCGCAGTACTCCCCGGCCCTCGAGCTGCATCCCGTCCTGGGCAGCGGCGAGAGCGGCGTGACGAGCAGCGAGATGGGCGACTGGTCGGTCGCCGGCTGAGCGTCGGCCGGACACCACCTGAGAATCGTCCGGCGCGCCGCCCCGGCGGCGGGTACTTGTCACGGCATCACGGGTAAACGCTTGGGACGTGGACGAATCAACAACCCCTCGGCACCCGCGGCACAGTGATCCTCGCGAGGACTCGGCCGAGCACCCGGCGCACAGCGCCCCCGGCACCGCCGTCGACCACGGCCTCGAGCCCGGCCGGCACGCACCGTCGGACACCTGCATCGCCGTCGCGGATCTGACTGACGGGAGCCACGACGAGGCGAACGGCCATCACGACGAGGCGGACGGCAGTCACGCCGCCGGTAGCCGCTCGGACGCGGACGACGACAAGCAGCCCGAGCAGCCCGCGCAGTCCGGCGGGAGCGGCGGCGGCGGCGCGGACGGCAACAAGTGGCTCACCCTCGTCGCCGTCTGCCTCGGCACGTTCATGCTGCTGCTCGACGTCACGATCGTGAACGTCGCCCTGCCCGACATCCAGACGGCCCTGTCGTCCAGCTTCTCGGACCTGCAGTGGGTCGTCGACGCGTACGCGCTCACCCTCGCCGCACTGCTGCTGACGGCGGGCAGCCTCGCCGACATGTTCGGCCGCCGGCGCCTCTACGTCATCGGCCTGACGCTGTTCACGGTCGCCTCCTTCCTGTGCGGCATCGCCCAGGACACCTTGCTGCTGCAGCTGTCCCGCGGCCTGCAGGGTGTCGGCGGCGCCATCATGTTCTCGGTGTCGCTCGCCCTGCTGGCCAATGCGTTCCGGGGCAAGGACCGCGGCGTCGCGTTCGGCATCTGGGGCGCAATCACCGGCCTCGCCGTCGCGATCGGACCGCTGCTCGGCGGGGCCCTGACCTCCGGTCTGTCCTGGCGCTGGATCTTCTTCGTCAACCTGCCCATCGGCGTGATCGCCGTCGTCCTGACCCTGAGCAAGGTGGCCGAGTCCAAGCTCGAGCACAGCCGCCGCCCCGACTTCTTCGGCTTCGCACTGTTCACCCTCGGCCTTGCCGCCCTGGTCTACGGGCTGATCGAGTCGAACCAGAAGTCCTTCTCCAACGCCACCGTAGTCGGTTCGCTCGTCGCCGCCGGTGTGCTGATCGTGGCCTTCGTCATCGTCGAGGCCCGGTTGAAGCAGCCCATGTTCGAGCTGTCGCTGTTCCGGAAGCCGACCTTTACCGGCGGCGCGGTCGCGGCGTTCGGGCTCAGCGCGTCGATCTTTGCGCTGCTGCTCTACCTCGTGCTCTACGTGCAGGACGTGCTGGGCTACAACGCCTTCCAGACCGGCGTGCGGCTGCTCGTGCTGTCCGGCGGCATCCTGCTGACGTCGACGATCGCCGGCCGGTTGACCTCACACGTCCCGATCCGCTGGCTCATCGGGCCCGGGCTGCTGCTGGTCGGCATCGGGCTGCTGCTCATGCGCGGCCTGGACGCCTCCAGCGACTGGACGCACCTCATCCCCGGCCTGATCGTGGCCGGCGCCGGCGTCGGCCTGGTGAACCCCCCGCTCGCCTCCACGGCGATCGGCGTGGTCTCGCCCGACCGTGCGGGCATGGCCTCCGGCATCAACTCGACGTTCCGCCAGGTCGGGATCGCCACCGGCATCGCCCTGCTCGGCACGCTGTTCTCGAGCCGCGTCAAGGACGACGTCGTGTCCGCGGTCGGCGGTGTGCCGGGACTGAAGGGCCGGGGACCGCAGATCGCGTCCGCGGTGCAGTCCGGTGCGGTGCAGAAGGTGTCGGGCCGCCTACCCGCGTCGCAACGACCCAAGCTGCAGGAGATCGCGACGAGCTCGTTCGCCGACGGGCTCAACCACATCCTGCTCGTCGCCGCGATCCTGGTGCTCGCGTCCGGGGTCATCGCCCTGCTGACCATCCGCAACAAGGACCTCGTCCACCAGGGCGGCTGAGGCCGGGCGCTCAGGCGCTGGTGAACCTCGTCAGGTACAGGTTGCGTTCGAGAGTGACGAGAGGTGGGTCCTGGTCGGGCGTCTGTGCGCCGACGTACCAGGCGTCGAACACCGTGACGCCGGTGTCCTGGCTCAGCACGACGAACGCCTCGGTCGGTGGGATCTCGTCCGTCCCGGGCAGGCTGCCGCCCTCACGCAGCAGATCGTTGACCGACCCGGTGCCGTCGGCCTGCTCCAGCTTGATGAAGCGGGTGGTGGCGCCGTAGGGGTCGGCCCCGGTGCCGCGGAAACTCGTCGTGATGGCCGAGACGGCGACGGTCCGGCCGCCGAGCAGAACCGTGCCGAGCACCCGGTGCGCTCCCCGGCAGGGATGCGCCTCCAGGAACTTGATCATCGTCGCCCCGTAGGCGTGGGTCGCGCAGTTCGCGATCGTGTCGTGGTCCCAGACGGTGACCGCGTAGCTGCGGTGCGAGGACGCTCCCACGATGGTGAGGTGTCGCAGGGCCTTCGCCGTCGAGCCGGCGGACGACGTCGGCGCACCCGCGCCGGTCGACGTGGTGCCGGGAGCCGAGGACCGCACCTGACGGCTCGAACCCACGTGGCCGTCGCCCGAGGTGGTGGAGGTGCAGGCGGCGAGACCGAGCGCGCAGCCCACGGCCAGCGCGACGCTGACCACGGCAGCAGGTCGTCGCACGGGAGATCCTCTCGACGTCGATCGCGCCGAGCCTAGCGAGCGGCGCGTCCGCGCACACGAGAGCCGCCGGCCCGAGGGACCGGCGGCTCGACGTGGAACGACGGCTCTACGCCGCAGGACGGACTCAGTCGCCCTGCAACTCGTCCGCGGATGCCTTGGCGGCCTCGGTGTCGGTGGTCGTGCCGTCCTTCTCGCGCTCGAACACGTCCTTGTAGTGCTCTTCGCTGGGCGTCTGGTCATTGACCTGCTCGACCATTTCCTCGTCGCTGACGCCGTCGCCGGCCTTCTGGGTCTCGCCGCTCATGGGTCACTCCGCGTCGTAGTCGGGTTCGCGTACCAGGAGGGACTACCCGTCACCCGTCCCCGGCAACCCCGTGACGCGAGGCGTACGCTGATCGGTGATACCCCCTATGGGTATGTCTGAGGGACGGAGCACAGTCGTGAGCGAGCACGCGATGCCGGGTTACGCCGCCAACAAGCAGGCGCACGTCACCCGCCTGCGACGCGTCGAGGGCCAGGTCCGCGGCCTGCAACGGCTGGTCGAGTCAGACACCTATTGCATCGACGTGCTGACCCAGGTGTCGGCGGCCAAGCGCGCTCTCGACGCCTTCGCCCTGTCGCTGCTGGAGGAGCACCTCGGCCACTGCGTCGCCGACGCCATCGCGCAGGGCGGCGACGAGGCCGAACACAAGATCACCGAGGCGTCGGCCGCCATCTCGCGGCTCGTCCGGTCCTGACCACGAGAGGCAGCACATGAGCACCCAGACCTTCGACGTCACCGGCATGACCTGTGAGCACTGCGTCCTTGCCGTCGACGACGAGCTGCGCTCGCTCGACGGCGTGACAGGCGTCGAGATCGCACTCGCGCCGGAGGGCATGACCCGGGTCACCGTCGTCGGCGACGAGCCGCTGACGGACCAGCAGGTGGCCGCGGCCCTCGACGAGGCCGGTGACTACCGGCTGGCCGGGAGCACGTCGCCGTGACCCGCAGCGTCGAGCTGGTGATCGGCGGGATGACCTGCGCATCGTGCGCCGCCCGGATCCAGAAGAAGCTCAACAAGCTCGAGGGCGTCACCGCCTCCGTCAACTACGCCACCGAGAAGGCCAGCGTCGAGCACCCCGACGCGGTGTCGGTCGACGACCTGGTCGGGGTGGTCGAGGGCATCGGGTACTCGGCCGCGCCGCCGGCCACCGAACCCGATGCGGCCGACGGTGCCCCGCCCGACGAGGACGCCAAGGACGCCGAGGACGTCGAGCTGCGCCGTCGCCTGCTGGTCTCGGCGGCCCTGGCCCTGCCGGTGCTCGTGCTGTCGATGGTGCCGCCGTGGCAGTTCCGCAACTGGCAGTGGCTCGCGCTGACGCTGGCCGCGCCCGTCGTGGTGTGGGGTGCCTGGCCGTTCCACCGGGCGACGGCGATGAACCTGCGTCACCGCGCCACGACGATGGACACCCTCGTGTCGGTCGGCGTGCTGGCCGCGTTCGGCTGGTCGTTGTGGGCGCTGTTCGTCGGCGACGCGGGTCACCCCGGCATGCACATGTCGTTCTCCTTCGTCGCCTCCGGTGGCGACGACATCTACCTCGAGGTCGCGTCGGCCGTGACCGTGTTCCTGCTCGCCGGCCGGTACGCGGAGGCCCGCGCGAAGCGTCGTTCCGGGGCCGCACTGCGCGCCCTGCTCGACCTCGGCGCGAAGGAGGCCACCGTCGTGCGCGACGGCCGCGAGCAGCGGGTACCGGTCGCGGCCCTGGTAGTCGGCGACGTTTTCGTCGTACGTCCGGGTGAGAAGGTGGCCGCCGACGGCGTCGTCGAGGACGGCACGTCGGCCGTGGACGCCTCGCTGGTCACCGGCGAATCCGTCCCGGTGGAGGTCGGTGCGGGCGACGAGGTCGTGGGCGCGACGGTCAACGCCGGAGGCCGGCTGGTGGTGCGCGCGACCCGCGTCGGCAGCGACACGCAGTTGGCGCAGATGGCCCGCCTGGTCGAACAGGCGCAGAACGGCCGCGCCGAGGTGCAGCGGCTCGCCGACCGCGTCTCGGCCGTGTTCGTCCCCGTCGTCATCGCCCTGGCGGTGGTTACGTTCGCGCTGTGGCTGACCGTCGACGGCAGTGCGCATGCCGCGTTCACGGCCGCCGTCGCCGTGCTGATCATCGCGTGCCCCTGCGCACTCGGGCTCGCGACGCCGACCGCGCTGATGGTCGGTACCGGCCGCGGCGCGCAGCTCGGCGTACTGGTGAAGGGGCCCGAGGTGCTCGAGAGCACCCGCCGCGTCGACACCGTCGTGCTGGACAAGACCGGCACGGTCACCACCGGACGGATGACGCTGCACGATGTCGTCGCCGACGACCCCGACGAGGTGTTGCGCCTGGCCGGGGCCGTCGAGGCGGCGAGCGCGCACCCGGTCGCCCGCGCCGTCACCGACGCGGCGGCCGGACGGGGACCGTTGCCCGCCGTCGACGGCTTCGCCGAGACCCCGGGGCTCGGGGTGCGGGGCGCGGTCGAGGGGCGGTCGGTGTGCGTCGGGCGCCGGTCCTTCGTGGCTGCCGATGTGCCCGCCCGCCTCGCCGAGGCCCTGTCCGACGCGGAGGACGCCGGGCGCACGGCCGTGCTGGTCGCGGTCGACGGCGTCGTGGTCGGCGCCCTCGTGGTCGGTGACGCGGTGAAACCCACCAGCGCCGCCGCCGTGCGCGAGCTGCGCGCCCTGGGCCTGACGCCGGTGCTGCTGACCGGCGACAACCGCCGTGCCGCCCGGGCCGTCGCCACTGCCGTCGGGATCGAGGAGGTGGTGGCCGAGGTGCTGCCGCAGGACAAGGTGGCCGAGGTGTCCCGTCTGCGGGCCGAGGGGCGGGTCGTGGCCATGGTCGGCGACGGCGTGAACGACGCCGCCGCGCTGGCCGCCGCCGACCTCGGCATCGCCATGGGCAGCGGGTCGGACGTCGCGATCGAGGCGTCGGACCTCACCCTGGTCCGCGACGACCTCGGGTCGGCGGCGACGGCCATCCGGTTGTCGCGGGCCACCCTGCGCACGATCAAGGGCAACCTGTTCTGGGCCTTCGGCTACAACGTGGCCGCGATCCCGTTGGCCGCCCTCGGGCTGCTGAACCCGCTCATCGCCGGCGCGGCCATGGCGTTCAGCTCGGTGTTCGTGGTCACCAACAGCCTGCGCCTGCGCCGGTTCGCCTGATCCACCATCACCACCTCGAGTCGTCCGCGCCTGGACGCGTCCCGACCCGACGACGCGCGGACAACTCGCCGTCCTATCCGATCTTGTCCGCGCCTGGACGCGTCCCGACCCGACGACGCGCGGACAACTCGCATTAGAGCGTGGCGTAGAAGCGCTCGTGGGCGGCCGCGGCCCGTTGCCAGGTGTGCCGCGCAGCCAGCGTGCGTCCCGCCTCCACGCGCCGCCCATCCGGTGCGCGCGCCGCGTCGAGCAGCCCGCAGGCGAGCTCGGCCTCGTCGTGCGCGAACGCCACCGAGCCGTCGAAGACCTCGCGCAGCACCGGCAGGTCGCGCATGACCACCGGGACGCCGGCGGCCAGCGCCTCCATCGCGGCCATGCCGAAGCCCTCCTTGACGGACGGGAACGCGAACGCGGACGCCTGCGCCACCAGGCCCGGCAGCTGCTCGTCCGGCACCGGGCCGAGCAGCTCGGGCACCACGCCGAGCTCGGCGGCCCGGTCGAGCACGCGGGCCCGGTAGTCGCGGTAGTCGAACAGCGTCTCACCGCCGGCGACCACCAGGCGCAGGCCGGGCTCGCGTCGCTGCACCAGGGCCATGGCACCGACCAGGTGCTCGCTGCCCTTGCGCGGCTCGATGCCGCCCACGGCCAGCACGTAGCGCCCCAACCGCTGCGCCCACGCTGCACGGCCCGCGGCGTCCGACCCGGCGGCGGCGAAGCGCGCGCCGTCGATGCCGTTCGGGATCACCGTCGTCTCGATCCCCCACCCCGCGCGGACCTCGTCGGCGACCGCGGCCGACACGCAGACGTGCGCGCGCGGCCGCACGATCGCCCGCTCGTGGCAGGCGGCCAGTTCCGGCGTGGTGAACACGTCGAGGTGGTGGATGGTGCGCACACAGTCGGGGACGGCGTTCGCACTGATGCAGTCCTGCGCGTGCACGACGTCGTAGCCGCGGCGAGGTGCTTCGACGGCGAACGCCGCGCCGAGGGCCGCTATCGACCGCAGGATGCGCGGCCCCACGCCCTCGTCGGGCACATCCGGGAGGGGGACGAGACACACCCGCACGGCCGGGTCGACGGGCCGGAAGAACCCGGCGTCCTCGCCCCGGGCCAGGGACCACACGTCGACGTCGTGACCGCGCGCGGCCAGTGCCTCGGCCAGGGCCAGGGTGTGCACCACCCCGCCGCGGGGCCGGGTGGAGTAGGTGAGCAGCGCGATCCGCACGTCACGTCCCCACGTACAGGTCGCGACGCCGTTCCTGCAGGTGGTGCAGCACGAGCCGGGCCCGCTCGACCTCCGCGTCGACGTCGAGCTCGGCCACGGCCAACCCGGCCTTGGCCCACGTCCGCGCGAGCACCTCGCCACCCGGGCCGACGACCTTCGACTGGCCGAGGAACCGCAGGCCGCCCATCGAGCCGGTCTGGTTCGACGCCGCCCAGACGACCTGGTTCTCGGCCGCCCGCGCGCAGTCGTAGAGGTCGAAGAGGCGTGACTGACGGTCCTGGGTCAGCCGCGGCGCGCGCTGGGTCAGCGACGCGGGCCACGCGCAGAGGCAGGCGATGACCCGGGCGTCGTCGAGGGCCAGCGTGCGCGCCGCCTCGGGAAACGTCTTGTCGTAGTCGATGAGCATGCCGAGCCGGCCGGCCGGGGTGTCGAAGGCGGCGATGCGATCCCCGGCCGCATAGACGAGCGCCTCGCCCGGTGGCAGGTGGACCTTGCGGTAGCGGCCGAGCACCCCGTCGCCGGACACGCAGATCGCCGAGTTCCAGCGCCGGCCCTCGCTGAGCTCGGAGTACCCCAGGCAGACGACCATGTCGGCCGCGAACTCGATCACGCGTCGCATCTCCGGGCCGTCCGGGTCGACCGCGGGCGGCAGGGCCTCCGGGTCGGGCGAGCGCAGGTCGGCCAGGTACCCGCCGAGGGCGGCGTCCGGCAGGACGAGCAGCGAGGCCCCGGCCCGCCGCGCGGCGGCGATGACCATGCCGATCCGCTCGACCGAGCGGTCCAGGTCGCGCCCGAAGTGTGCCGACGCCGCGGCGATGCGCTGCGTCGGCACGATCAGCCCGACACCGGCACGGCACCGATATCAGCAAGCTGACGGCGGACGAGATCGTCGGCCACGTGCGCCGCGTCTCGATCGAGGCCGGCGAACCGTCCCGATCCCCAGGTGTGCAGCCAGGGCAGCCCGACGAAGTACAGCCCGGGCACGGGCGTGACGCCTCTGACGTGCGTGGGGTGCCCGGCGCCGTCGAAGACCGGCGCGTGCAACCACCGGTAGTCGCGGTCGAAGCCCGTCGCCCAGACGACCGCGGCCAGCTCGTCGGCCGGCACCTGCGAACCGTCCGCACCGTCCGGATGCCATACCGGCTGGTACGTCGACGGACCTTCGACGGTGTCGATCCCCTGCGTCTCGACGAACGCGTCGATCATGGCGTTGATGCCGTTGTAGACCTGGTCGGCCGAGTCCAGGTTGCATTCGAGGTCGGCGTCGAAACGCAGCCGACCGTCCGCGATGTCGAGCAGGCGGCCGTGCAGTTGCATGCCCTGTATGGCGAACGCCCGCAGGTCGATGTCGCGACCCCCGTCGCGGCCGGTGACGTAGTGGTTGGTGCGGTCCTGGGTGCGTTCCTCGACGGGCTTGTCGGTGACGGGCTTGTCGTAGTGGCCGGTGTCCTCGAGCCAGGCGATGACGTCGCGGCCGCGGTAGCGCCGGGCGAAGCGCGGTGCGCGGCCGACGGCGAGATGCACCTGACGCCCGGCCAGCAGCAGATCCTCGGCGATCTGCGCACCCGACTGCCCGGTCCCGACGACGAGCACCGGCCCGTCGGGCAGCGACTCGGGATTGCGGTAGCCCGACGAATGCACCTGGTGGACGCCCGACGGCAGCCGCTCGCCCACCCGCGGGATGCGCGGCGTGTGGTAACCACCGGTGGCCACGACCACGTGGTCGGCGACGATCGTCCCGTCCGAGGTACGGACCTCGAACAAGCCCGGGTCAGTATTGCCGTCCTCCATCGGGCGGACCGACAGCACGGACGTGTGCTCGCGCACCGGCGGCGCGAAGCTCGCGACGTAACCCTCGAGCCACTCGATGAGCTCCTTGCGCACCATGAAGCCGTCCGGGTCGGCGCCGTCGTAGGCGTAGCCCGGCAGCCGGCACTGGAAGTTGGGTGTCACGAGGCAGAAGCTGTCCCACCGCGCGTCGGCCCAGGTGTGCATGACGGTGTCGCGCTCGAGCACCACGTGGTCGATGCCGTCACGGGTCAGGTACCAGCTCACGGCCAGCCCGGCCTGCCCGCCGCCGACGACCACCACGGACGTCCTCACGCCCGCACCCCGCTCGACACGTACGCGTCGGGACGGCGGTCGCGCAGGTGGAACATGTGGCGTCGCGCGCTGCCGAGCATCTCGTCGAGATCCACGGCGGCGTACGCCACGCCGGCCCGGTAGCCGGTCGAGGCGAGGACGTCCCCGCCGGCGTCGACGACCTTGGCCGAGGCGACGAACCGCAGGTCGCCGAAGGTGCCGGACTGGTTGGCCGAGACCCACACCACCTGGTTCTCCAGCGCCCGGGCACGGTCGAACAGGTCGAAGCGCCGTGCCCAGCGGTCGTCGGCGATGTCCGGGCTGGCCAGGGTGCGCGCCGTCGGCCACGCCGACATGCAGCAGATGACCTGGGCGCCGTCCATGGCCAGGGCACGGGCTGCCTCGGGGAAGGCCTTGTCGTAACAGATCATCATGCCGAGGCGCCCGACCGGGGAGTCGAACGTCAGGAAGTCCTCGCCGGCCGCGTAGGAGGCACCCTCGCCGAGCGGTTGGTGCACCTTGCGGTGGACGCCGAGGACACCGTCGCCGCCGACCGCGACCGCGGTGTTGTACCGGCGGTCGCCGTCGGCCTCGCACAGGCCGGCCGTGACCACCAGGTCGCCGGCCAGCGCAGCCAGCCGCTTCACCTCCGGGCCGTCGAGGTCGAGCGCGGGCGGCAGCGACGCATCACCCGCGCCGTCGAGGTTTGCGAGGTAACCGCCGAGCGTCGCCTCGGGCAGGACGACGAGGTGCGTGCCCCGCGCGCGGGCGTCGTCGAGCAGGACGGCGATGCGGTCGAAGGTGTCCTCGAGGTCGCGGCCGAAGTTGGCGGCCACCGCCGCGACCCTGGTCTCGGTCATCGGAGGCCGCCCGCGGCCGGGCCGAGGCCGGTCACGTCGCCGACACCGTCGGTGGTCTCGCCGTCGGGCCAGCGCAGCGTGACACCGGCGCCGGCGACCAGGTCGCCGCACACGGCCGACGTGACCGGACCGCACGCGGCCACGTCACGGCCGGGCTCGTCCGCGGTGATCATGGCGAAGCCGGGGAAGCACCCGAGCCAGTCGGCAGTCGACGCGCCCTCCGGCGTCGGCACGGCGGCGACGTCGAGGACGGCCCCGCACCCACTCGCCTCGGCCAGCATGCCGAGCGTGCCGACGAGACCGGCCATGCTCACGTCCTTCGCGGCGGCGGGTGCGGTGTCGGCGACGACGCGGGACATCGCCCGCAGTTCGTCACCGCTGCGGGCCGTGGTGGAGTCCCACTGGCGACCGGTGTGACCGCGCCGCCACGAGCCGCCGAGGTCGGCGGAGACGGTGACGGCGTGACCGGCCCGTCCGCCGCCGGCCGGCACCGGGCGCGTCGTGCGGCCCAGCGCCGTGACGGTGAGCGCGGCCGGCACCCCGAACTGGGTGTGGCCGCCGAGCACCGGCACGCCCCACGCCTGCGCGGCGTCGCGGAGCCCGGTCAGCACGCGCGCGGCGAAGCTGGCGTCACGGGCGCCGATCGCGTCGAGCAGGCCGACGGACGCGGCGCCCATGGCCGACAGGTCGTTGACGTTGACGAGCACGCCGCACCAGCCGGCCCACTCGGGGTCGCGTTCCACCAACGACGGGACGATCGCGTCGCAGGCCGCGACGACGTCGGTGCCCGGCACCGGCGCGCCGTCGTCGCCGACGAACCCCGGCCCGCCCAGGGTGGATCCGGCCTGCATCGATCCGGACAGCGTCGACGGTTCGAGCGCGGCGAGCAACAGGCCGAGCGCGGACTTGGTCGCCCGGGCCTGGGCGCCGAACCGGTCGATGGGCCAGCGCATGCGCACGTGCGGGCTGCCGGCGACCTGCTGCTCGCCGAGCCGCACCCAGCCCAGCCGGCGGAACAGCTCCTCGTTCGCGGCCTGCACGTTGGCCTCGAACCGCAGCGCCCCGACCCGTTCGGCGTGCGCACACGCCGCTCGGATCAACGCCGCGCCGATGCCGTGCAACCGACGCGCGTCGGGGCGCACGACCAGCCGCGCTCCAATCCACCACCCGAGGTCGGGTGAGGTCGCCGGGGCGAGGCGCACGCCGCCGAGCACGGTGCCGTCGGCCTCGCGGGCGACGAGCACGACGGCCCGGGGATCGTCGTCGACGTCGTCACGGTCGGTGCCGGCGAACAGGCCCTGCTCGAGGACGAACACCTGCTGCCGCAGGGCCCGGTAGGCCGCCAGTTCGCGCTCGTCGTCGGCCACCGCGACGGTCCACGTGGGTGCCGTCAGCCGGTGGACGTGGCCGAGCAGCGCGGCGCCGATGTCCAGGGAGGCAGTCACGATCAACCCCCAGCGGTCTGCAGCGCACTGCACGCCCCGCAGGCCGCGCAGCCGGCCTTCTGGTCGGCGCCCAGCATGCCTGCGGCGGCGAGCAACTCACCGACCCGCGACGTGACGTCGGCGACCAGCCAGGCGGGTGGCGGCACCGCGCCGTCCAGCTCGGTGGCCAGCGTCCCGGCGATGGGCCGGTAGGGCACGACGAAGGGGTAGACGCCCAGGGCGATGAGCTCGCCCGCACCGGTGACCAGCTCGTCGGGGTCCTCGCCGAGACCGACGATGAGATACGTCGACACCTGGTTGCGGCCGAAGACCCGGACGGCCTCCGCCCACGCGGCGCGGTACTCGGCCATGGGCACCGAGCCCTTGCCGGGCATCCACCGCCGGCGCACGTCGTCGTCCAGCGACTCGACGTGGATGCCGATGCTGACCACGCCGGCGTCGCGCAGGTCGGTGAGCACGTCCAGGTCGGCGGGCGGCTCGATCTGCACCTGGATCGGCAGGCCGGGAACGCGGTCGACGACGGCGCGGACGCAGCGCACGAGGTGCCGCGCACCGCGGTCGCGGCCGGCGGACGTGCCGGTCGTCATCAGCATCTGGGTCACGCCGTCGAGACGCACTGCAGCCTCGGCCACCTCGGCGAGCTGATCGGGCGTCTTCACCGCGGTGGTCGCGCCCGCGGCCAAGGACTCCTCGATCGCGCAGAAGCGGCACCGCTCCGCCTCGTCGTAGCGGATGCAGGTCTGCACAACCGTCGTGGCCAGCACGTTCGCGCCGTGCAGCCGGGCGATCTTGTCGTAGGCGACACCGTCCGCGGTCTGCAGATCGTAGAACTGCGGTCGGGCCACCGGTTCGACGTCCAACCCCAGGTCGGCGCCCTCGAGCAGCAGCCGTCCCTCCCGCACCCGGTACTTGCTGGTGGCGACGACGGGCAGGGCGGTGCCGACCCCGCCGAGCAGCACGTGACCGTCGTCGGACGGGCCGGCGCCGCCCTCGCGGTGCACGGGCACGTCGAGGGCGACGCCGCAGACGGCGAGGTCGGTCCGGAGCGCGGTGGACGTCATCCCCTAGACCATGAAGTTGGATTGGATGATGGCGCCCTTGTTGGCGTAGTGGATCACCGCGTCCTGGACGTCGAGCGCGTGCGCCGGGATGACGCCCTCGATGAGGTCCTCCTCGCGCATGCCGTGCAGCGCCATGCCGAACCGGCAGCAGTAGACGGTGCCGCCCTCCTTGATGAAGGTGGCCAGCGCGTTGTTGATGTTGTTCTCGCCGGGGAACGCGTCGTCGCCCGTCGTGGGGAAACCGCGGTTGGCGTTGCAGTTGATCGCGCCGGGCCCGTAAAAGTACAGCGCCGACTCGAAGCCCTTCCGCAGCGCGCGGGTGGCCTGCAGGATCGCGACGAAGCTCACCGACGACTCGTGGGCGATGGCGTGCACGAGCGCGAACCACGCCTGGCCCTCAGAGGCCTGGTAGTCCGGGAAGATCTTCGTCCCGCCGTAGAGGTTCGTGCCCTTGGCGAGCGACGGGTGCGGGATCTCGGCGCGGCTCTTCTCGGCGTTCTCGGCGACGTCCGGGTCGGAGATGGTGGTCGTCATGGTGTGCCCCCTGCGTTGTTGGCGGTGCCGGATGGGATGGGTGGGACTCGGTCAGTCGTAGAGCGCGGCGAAGTTGTCGGTGAACGCCATGCGGGCCAGCTCGCCGTCGGCGGCCGCCGCGGCCAGGCGTGCGTACTCGCCGGCGTGGTCGCCCCACGGCTCGTCGCTGGCGAACAGCACCCGGTCGGCACCGATGCCGCGTGCGTCGATCTCGGCCGCGAGCCAGCGCGGGGCGAAGCCGATGGCCCAGCTGGTGTCGGTGTAGACCTGCTTGCCGGCCGCGATCCAGTCGAAGAAACGGCCGCCGATGAGCTTCATGTGCCCGCTCATGCCGCCGCCCAGATGGACGAGGTGGATCTTCACGTCGTCGCCGTAGCGCTCGACGAGCGTGCCGACCTGGTCGATGTCCGAGGCGGCGCCCGGCGAGGTGTGGACGTGCACGACCAGGCCGTGCTCGCGGGCGGTCGCGAAGATGAGGTCGAGCTGCTCCCGGCAGTCGGGGTCGGTGGGTGCGCCGCCGAGTAGAAACGTCGTCTTCAGCGCTCGTACGCCGGGCTCGCCGGCCAGGTTCAGCGCGGCCCGGTTGAGCTCGGCATCCTGCGGGCGCGGTGACACGTAGAGCCCGGCCCGGATCCGGTCGTCGCGCTGCGCGGCCTCGACGACCAGGTCGTTCAGGGCGAAGGTGACGCCGACGTCCGGGACGCCGTAGTTCGGCAGCACCAGCGCCCGTTCGGTGCCCTCGCGGTCGAGGTCGGCGATGAGCTCGTTGATGGTCGCGCGGGCGCTGATGTCAGCGTTGATCGGCGGGCCGCCGTAGAACGGGAACGCCGGCAGCACCCCCAGGTGCCGGTGGCCGTCGGCCAGGCCCAGTTCTGCGCTCCCCATGCATCAAGTCAACGGATGGGGCGTTCGGTCGTGGTTACTGCCGGAATAAGTCCCGGTGTCGCAAAGTCCGCGAATGTTTCAGCGCAGTCGCATGCACCAGCTCGCCGCAGGCCTGTCCACAGGCCTGTCCACAGGCCTGTCCACAGCTGGGGACGCAGGCTGTGGACAGCGGCCATGCCCTCAGACGGGGATGGGCGTCTGGGTCAGGTCGATGGTTCGGGGTGGGGTCCAGGTTGGTCGGCCGTTGACGATGTCGACGGTCCAGTTTGCTGTCTCGAAGTTTCGGTGGTGGTGGCCGCAGAGCATGACGGCGTTGTCGAGGCTCGTGGGTCCGCCGAGGATGTGGTGGATCTGGCACCAGCCGGGTGGGGCGAGGCAGCCGGGGAAGGCGCAGCCCTGGTCTCGGGCAATCAACGCCAATCTCTGTCCTTCGGTGAACAGCCGATGCGTCGAGCTGTAAGCCTCGACCGCTTTGGTGCTGTTATGGGCGGTGATCATGAGCCGGTAGTCACCACCGGCCCAGCCGAGTGCCTCGCGGACGGGGACTTGGGCGCCGTGACCGGTCAGGGCGAACCCGTCGCCGGTGAGGTAGGTGTCGGCGTCGATGGTGAGCACGACGGTGGCCAGCACCCCACCTGCGGTCGGGAGCTTGCCGGAGCCGACGGTGATCTTCAGGGCGTCGAGCAGGGCGTCGTGGCGTCGTTGCCCGGCGGTGCGGGGGTCCTTGATGCCATTCGCTTCGGGCTGGGGCTTGGCGAGGCTGTCGAAGGTGACCTGCAGGAACTCCCCGAGCTCGGCGGTGCCCTCAAAGCTGCCGACACAGGACCCGTCCGGTCGCACGTGTAACCGCAGGTCCCGGTCCCTCCGCCGCCGCTCGACATCGCGGTGACCGGCGTCCGGGTCGAGCCACTCGGCCTCCCGGGTGGCGAGCTGCTGCAGGGTGGCCGCCTCGAACTCACGCGCGAACCCGACCAGCCGCGCCTCGGCGTCAGGTACGTGCTCACAGACCTCGATGGGCAGTCTGTCCAGGGTGGCGGTGATGACTCGGGCTTGCCGGGCGGCCAACTCACCGGCGGCCTGCGCCGCGGCGACCGCCGGGTATCGCGCGGCCATTGGCTCACCCAGTAGCGACCGTCGCGAACCGGCGGCGTGTGCGGCCCGCACCCGGCTGTTGGCCTCGGAGATGTCGATGGCCAGCGTCTGACGCAGCCAGTAGCCGGTGGCGCGGGCCATCGCCCGGGCCGGGATCCCGCGGGCCTCGACCTCGAGAACCAGCGCGTGGTCGACCGGCTCCAGCCGCCGCCGCATCGCCTCGAACGAGCGCACCGCCGCGACGACCTCGTCATCGGTGCACGAGCTCAGGTCGACCGCCTGTAGCGCGTCCACAACCTGGTGAGCGTCCGCAAGCAGCGTGGCCACATCGGCCCGCGTCAGCGTATCGCTCATGCGTTCTATTCTAGCGCAGGGGGAGCTGGCCGACCAGCGTTTATCCCAGCAAACCCCGGCCCTGCTACAAGATCGCTCAGTGCGCAACGCAAGCCGACAACGCGAAGCAACCGCCCCCTAGACGCTCTCGTCGCCGCGCCCTTGGCCTTGAAAGCTCACGGCCACCGCTCAACCGACGACCACAGGCTGAGCCCCAGCACGACACAATTAGTCCGTGTCCACCCCGCTGTTCACCCTCGCCGAGCTCGACGCCGCCGCCGACCTCGTCCACCGGTCCGTCTCGCCCACCCCCTCCTACGAATGGCCCCTGCTCTCCGCCGCGCTGAGCGCCGACGTCGTGGTCAAGCACGAGAACCACACCCCGGTCGGGGCGTTCAAGATGCGTGGCGGGCTCGTGTACGTCGACCACCTCCGCCGCGAACGACCGGAGGTCACCCGCATCGTGTCGGCCACCCGCGGCAACCACGGGCAGAGCCTGGCCTTCGCGGGCCGTGCCGCGGACCTGGCCGTCACCATCGTGGTGCCGCGGGGCAACAGCGCGGACAAGAACGCCGCCATGCGGGCACTCGGCGCCGACGTGGTCGAGCACGGAGACGACTTCCAGGCGGCGCGCGAGCACGCGGCGCACCTCGCCGAGGCCGACCCGGGTGTCGAGCTCGTCCCGTCCTTCCACCGCGAGCTGGTTCTCGGCGTGGCCACCTACGCCTACGAGCTGTTCGCCCAGGTACGCGATCTCGAGGCCGTGTACGTCCCGGTCGGGATGGGGTCGGGCATCTGTGCGTTGATGGCCGTGCGCGATCTGCTGGGCCTGCCGACCGAGGTCGTCGGCGTCGTCAGCCGGCGCGCCGACGCCACCGCCCGGTCGTTCGAGGCGGGACAGGTCGTCCCCACCGAGTCGGCCGACACCTTCGTCGACGGGGTGGCGACGCGTGTCCCGGACGCCGAGGCAATCGCGCGCATCGTCGCGGGCGCCGCCCGGATCGTGCGCGTCGGCGAGGACGACGCCGCCGAGGCGATGCGCCTTGTCTTCCGGACGACCCACAACGTGGCCGAGCCCGCGGGGTCACTCGCGGCGGCCGGCCTGGCCGCGGACGCCGACCGGATCCGCGGCCGACGGGTGGCCATGGTGCTGTCTGGCGGCAACGTCGACGCGCCCGTACTCGCTGCCGTTCTGGGCGGCGACACACCCCGCTCCTGAGCAAAGATCGGGCCTTCATGGCCTTTGTCAGCATTCTTTAAGCTGCCTGGATCGGGTACGAACGGGCCCCAGCCCATAAGATCCTGAGCGTCAGTCGTCCCGTGCCAGCGAGCCCAGGAGATCCCGTGTCGGAGCAGTTCGGTCACTACGTCCTCGAGACGATGATCGGCCGCGGCGGCATGGGCGAGGTGTACCGGGCCTACGACACGAAGCGCGACCGCACCGTGGCCCTCAAGAGGCTGCCGAAGGATCTGGCCAGCGACGAGATCTTCCAGGCCCGCTTCCGCCGCGAGTGCCGGCTGGTCGCCCGCCTCAACGAGCCGCACGTCATCCCGATCCACGACTTCGGCGAGATCAACGGCCACCTGTACCTCGACATGCGACTCGTCGAGGGTGTCGACCTGTCCACCGTGATCAGCGACGAGGGGCCGATCGAACCGCGACTGGCCGTCGACGTCATCGGCCAGGTCGCCGCTGCCCTGCAGTCGGCGCACGACCTCGGCCTGATCCACCGCGACATCAAGCCCTCGAACGTCCTGGTCACCGGCCTGACCGCCGACCGGCAGAGCGCGTTCGCCTACCTCGTCGACTTCGGCATCGCCCGCAGCGAGGGGGCCGGCGGCGGCACGGCCCTGACCGCGACCACGGGCACCGTCGGCACCCTCGGCTACATGGCGCCCGAGCGCATCAGCGGCGGCGACGGCGACAACCGCTCCGACCTGTACTCGCTGGCCTGCGTGCTCTACGAGTGCCTGACCGGCCACTCGCCGTTCAAGGGCGAGACGTTCCAGGTCATGTACGCGCACGTCAACGCGCCGCCGCCGCTGCCGTCGAGCGAGATCACCAACCTGCCGCGCGCCCTGGACGACGTCATCCGCAAGGGCCTCGCTAAGGACCCGAAGGACCGCTTCCAGACGGCGAACGAGTTCGCGGTCGCCGCCCGTGCCGCCCTGGCCCAGGGCGGGGTGACGCCCCCGCCGCCCCCGATGCGCCCACCGCTGGGCGGCCCGCCGCCGCCCGGCGGTGGGC
>NZ_CAXUNP010000043.1:0-31585 GCF_964252635.1 uncultured Jatrophihabitans sp. | reverse complement strand
CAGTTCGGCGATTGTCCGCGCATCATCTCTGAGCGCGAAGCCGGCGTCGTCGCGCGTGGCTTCGAGGACGACGCCGAAAGGTCGCTCGGAACTCGGACCGTCGGTGGTCCTGACGTACGCCCTCAGGCAACTACGGAGCCGGGTGCCGTCGGAGCCGGCCCGCCGGGCCGGGAGCGCCCGCGTGATGGTGCCGGGCAGCGGGACGACCTCGCGGACCCGGTCCCGGGTGCTGCGCAGCGATGTCGTGTACACCGCGTTGCCGACGGCGGTCAGGACGCTGGAGACGGCCGCGCCGATGACCGTGCCCGTGACGCCCAGGAACGACGCGGCGCCGGTGGCCGTCGTCGCGGCGAGGCCGGTGCCGATGAGCTGGGTGCCGGAGAGCCCGAAGGTGGGCAGGCGGCGGGCGGGCGCGGGTCCGGTGGTGTCGTCGGTCTGGCTGGTGTTGGCCGTTTGGGTGTCGTGCGCTTCGGTGTCGGGTTCGTCGGTGTCGGCAGCGTCGGTCGGTTTCGTGGTCAGGTCGGAGGTCACAGTGCGTGCAAAGCCTTCGGTACGGGGTGAACGCGCCGACTCGTCGGTGTGCCGGCACGAACTCTCCATGGTGGCCGTCGCACCTGGGTGCGGGCCTGCGGCGCTCACCGCGCGTTCAGCCGTTCGCTAGCGTGCTGGGCATGCCCAGTGATCACGAGGATGCGCGGCCGGCGGACGACGACCGGCACGCCTGGGAGCGCCCCGGCGCGTTCGAGGCCGGCCCGGGCGTGCACCGCATCCCTCTCCCGCTGCCCGGGGACGCGCTGAAGGCGGTCAACGTCTATGCCATCCCGGACGGCGAGCAGGTCGTGCTCATCGACGGCGGCTGGGCCATGGCCGAGTCCAGCGAGCTGCTCGGCGCCGGGCTGGCCACTCTCGGCTACGACCTGCGCGACGTCCGCGACTTCTACGTCACCCACCATCACCGCGACCACTACACGCAGGCGATCGCGCTGCGCCGTGAGTTCGGTGGCCGGGTCTCGCTGGGCGAGGGCGAGCAGGCTGCGCTTGCCGCCATCCAGGCCACGGACCGGCAGCCGAACGTCGGCCGGATGGTCGACGCCGGCGCCGAACAGATCGCCACGGAGATCGAGGCGTGGGCCGGCACGGTCGACCGGAACCAGGAACTGGCCGACTTCGAGGAGCCCGATCGGTGGCTGGCCGACGGCGTGGACCTGCCGCTGTCGACCCGTACGCTGCGGGTCATCGCCACGCCGGGCCACACGCGCGGGCACGTCGTGTTCCACGACCCCGAGCACGACACGTTGTTCGCCGGCGACCACGTGCTGCCGCACATCACCCCGTCGATCGGCGTCGAGATGAACCGTCCGCCGTCGCCGCTGCGCGACTACCTCGCCTCGCTGGCGCTGGTGCGGGCCATGCCGGACGCTCGACTGCTGCCCGCGCACGGCCCGGTGACGGGTTCGGTCCACGCACGTATTGACGAGCTGCTCGAGCACCACGCCCATCGCCTCGAGATCACCGCGGAGGCACTCGGTCGGGGGGCCACGACCGGCTTCGAGGTGGCCCGGGCCACGCCGTGGACCCGCCACCTGCGCCGCTTCGACGACCTGGATCTGTTCAACCGGATCCTGGCCGTCAACGAGACGGTGGCGCACCTGCAGGTGCTGGTCGAGCGCGGCCTGGCCCGCGCCGAGCGCGTCGACGGCGTGACCCACTTCGCCGTGGTCTGATCCTGTCTTCCCGCCCGGTGTGGTCGCCGGACGGTGCGATTCCACGACCACTGCGGGCGGGAAGCCGGCTCAGACGGCGGCGACGACCTTGGCGAGGTCCGCGGCGATGGTGTCGGCCTGCTGCTGGGTGCCGGCCTCGACCATGACCCGCACCAGCTGCTCGGTACCCGACGGGCGCAGCAGAACGCGGCCGGAGTCGCCGAGCAGCGTCTCGGCGTCCGCGACGGCCCCGGCGACGGCGTCCGACGCGGCGACGGTCGCGCGGTCGCTGACCGGCACGTTGACGAGCGTCTGCGGCAGCCGCTGGACGACGCCGGCCAGCTCGGCGAGCGTGCGGCCGGTCTCCACCATGCAGGCCATGACGTGCAGGGCGGTGAGCAGCCCGTCGCCGGTGGTAGCCGCGTCGGTGAACACGATGTGCCCGCTCTGCTCCCCGCCGAGCGCGAGACCCTGAGCGCGCAGCGCCTCGAGCACATAGCGGTCACCGACGGCCGTGGTCAGCACCTGCACGCCCGCGTCGCGCATCGCGTGGTGGAAGCCGAGGTTGCTCATGACGGTGGCCACGACCGTGTCCTCACGCAGGCGCCCCTGCGCGTGCATGGCCAGGGCGCAGACCGCGAGCAGCTGGTCGCCGTCGACCACCTCGCCGGCCGCATCGACGGCCAGGCAGCGGTCGGCGTCGCCGTCGTGGGCGATCCCCAGGTCGGCGCCGGCCTCGCGCACCGCGGCCACCAGCCCGTCCAGGTGCGTCGAGCCCACCCCGTCGTTGATGTTCAGCCCGTCCGGTTCGGCGGCGATGGCCGTGACCTGCGCCCCGGCCCCGCGATAGATCTCGGGGGCGACGAACGCGGCCGCGCCGTGGGCGCAGTCGACGACGACGTGCAGGCCGTCCAGGCGGGTGGGCACCGCGCCGAGCAGGTGGGCGCCGTAGCGCTCGACCACGTCGTCGGCGCGGTGTACGCGGCCGATGAGCGACCCGACGGGCCGGTCGGTCGGGCCGGTCGCCACCTCGGCCTCGATCTCGTGCTCGAGGTGGTCGGGCAGTTTCCGGCCGCCGGCGGCGAACAGCTTGATGCCGTTGTCGGGCATCGGGTTGTGCGAGGCCGACAGGACGACCCCGAGATCGGCGCCGTAGGACGCGGTCAGGAAGGCCACCGCGGGGGTGGGCAGCACGCCGACGAGCAGCACGTCCGCCCCGGCCGACGTCAGCCCGGCGACGACTGCCGCCTCGAGCATCTCGCCGCTGGCACGCGGGTCACGCCCGACGACCGCGACCGGCCGGTGCGACGCGTCGTGTGCGACGAGCACGCGCACGGCCGCGCCGGCCACGGCCATGGCCAGTTCCGGGGACAGGTCGCCGTTGGCCAGTCCCCGGACGCCGTCGGTGCCGAACAGGGTGCCCACGCGGGCTAGCGCTTGGAGTACTGGGGCGCCTTGCGCGCCTTCTTCAAGCCGTACTTCTTGCGCTCCTTGACCCGCGGGTCACGGGTGAGGAAGCCGGCCTTCTTCAGCGCCGGGCGGTCCTCGGGCTCGAGGTTGATCAGCGCCCGGGCGATGCCGAGCCGCAGCGCGCCGGCCTGGCCGCTCGTGCCGCCGCCGACGATCGAGGCGATGACGTCGAACTGGTCGGCCTTCTCCAGGGTGACGAACGGCTCGCGGATGAGCTGCTGGTGGACCTTGTTCGGGAAGTAGGTCTCGAGCGAGCGGCCGTTGACCTTGAACTCGCCGGAGCCCGGGACGAGGCGGACGCGCGCGATGGCTTCCTTGCGGCGGCCGACGACGGGTGCGGTGGGAGTGGTCACTGGCTTACCTGCTTGATCTCGAACGGCTGCGGCTTCTGCGCCGCATGCGGGTGGTCGGGGCCGGCGTAGACCTTGAGCTTCTTCAGCTGGGCCCGGCCGAGGGTGGTCTTGGGGAGCATGCCGCGCACGGCGAGCTCGACGACGCGCTCGGGCTTGGTCTCGAGCAGCTCGCCGACGGTGCGGCTGGACAGCCCGCCGGGGTAGCCGGAGTGGCGGTAGCGCAGCTCGTTGAGCTTGCCGCCGGTGAGGACGACCTTCTCGGCGTTGATCACGACGACGAAGTCGCCGGTGTCGACGTGCAGGGCGAACTGCGGCTTGTGCTTGCCGCGCAGGAGCTTCGCGGCCTGGGAGGCCAGGCGGCCGAGGACGATGTCGTTCGCGTCGATGACGTGCCAGTGACGCTCGATCTCGCCCGGCTTCGGGCTGTACGTGCCAGTCTTGGGCATGGAGCTGCTTCTCTCGTTCGGTCTTCACGCTGCACTGCAGTCTTGCTGCGCAGTCGGCGCCCCCACGGTCATCCGCGACACCGACGGACGCGGACGTCCGGGGTGACCGATGGACCCTGAGGCATGGCCGGTGGACGCGGACGGGCCGCGCACCATCGTCGAACTCTACCGGCGGGCACGCGGGCGGCCAAATTCGGGCGGCTTCGACAGGCGGCGTGCCGCCGGCCTCGCTACCCTGAGCCGGTGACGAGCTCCCCGACCTCCGCCCGCGTGGTGGCACGGGTCGGCATCCTGCCGCTCGCGTGCGTGCTCGGCATCGTGCTCGTCCTGGCCGTCGCCGGGCTGACCTGGAACTCCTCGACCCGGTACGGCAAGCCGGCCGCCGCCGCGCCCGCGACGCACGCGCAGGTCGGTTCCGTCCCGGTGACCGCGTCGCCGGTGGCCGCCGCCGTCCCGCTGTCACCGAACCGCATCGTCATCCCGAGGCTCAAGGCCACCGCGTCCGTTGTCAACGTCGGCACCACGTCCGACGGCGAGCTGCAGGTGCCCGAGAACCCCAAGGTGGTCGGATGGTGGAGCCCCGGTGCCAAGCCCGGGGCGACCAAGGGCACCGCCATCTTCGCGGGGCACATCAACTTCAACGGCGTCACCGGGACGCTGGCCCACATCGGGTCGCTCAAGCCCGGCGACGAGGTCGACGTCTACGGCACGCACAACGCCCGCAACGCCAGCAAGGTGCGGTTCGCCGTCACCGGTGTGCGGACGTACCACAAGACGAAACTGCCCTACAAGCAGATCTTCGACCAGGCCAGCGTCGGCCGGCTGGCCATCGTCACGTGCGGCGGCCCGTTCGACGCCTCGACCGGCAACTACCTCGACAACATCGTCGCCTTCGCCGTCCCGGCCGCGTCCTGACGTCCCGTCCGACGGCCGGTCAGGTGGGCTCTCGCTCAGTTCGGCTGGTAGCCGGGGTGGCGGAGCTCCCCGTCGTCGACGACGGGTCCGTACCGAGCGCCGCCGAACGCACGTAAAGCCTCGTCCATCGGGGCCACCAGTTCGCGCCGTTGGGCCAGCGGCAGGCCGAACCGGTCCGGGCCGCCGCCCACGAACGGGCGTCGCAGGTGCGCCATCTCGGGGTGCCGCCCGGCGTAGGTGGTGTCGGCCAGCACCAGCTCGAGGTGGACGCGCCAGCGTTTCGGCCGGCGGAACGTCACCCGCGAACGCAGGCCCCAGTGGTAGCCGACCCGAACCGAGGCCCGTGACAGCTCGGACCACTGGATGCTCCATGGTCGGCGTGCGGCGTCCAGGGTGATCCCGGTCGGGTCGACGACCAGCGCCCGGATGCCCCGGGTCACCCACCAGGACGCGACCAACGCCGCGGCCAGCGCCGCGCAGACGACGGCGCCGACGACCGCGCCGGCCACCCGGCCCGTCGAGGACGCCGTCGCGGCCGCCGCGTAGCCGAAGCCGGCCGCGAAGGCCAGGAACACGACGGCACCGGCCAGGATCTGCGCGTCCCGCCGCGCGCTGCGCAGCGAGACCCGTACCGACGTCACCGGCTCCACGCCCGCGATCATGCCCTGCGCCCTGGCCCGCTGTCAGTGGTCAGCGCGAGCGCACGACCCGGGTCTCGTCGAACACCGGTTCGGCCGACTCGTAGACCCGCCCGTCCGCGCCGAAGACGAGGAAGCGGTCGAACGAGCGCGCGAACCAGCGGTCGTGGGTGACCGCCAGGACGGTGCCGTCGAAGGTCTCGAGGGCCTCCTCCAACGACTCGGCGCTGAGCACGTCGAGGTTGTCGGTGGGCTCGTCGAGCAGCAGCAACGTGGCGCCGGACAGCTCGAGCAGCAGGATCTGGAACCGTGCCTGCTGCCCGCCGGACAGCGACCCGAAGCGCTGGTCGCCCTGCTCGCCGAGCCCGTAGCGGCGCAGCGCCCCCATCGCCCGTCCGCGGTCGACACCGGAGCGTTCGCCCTCGCCCTCCCACAGCAGGTCGACGAGCGTGCGCGGCACCCAGTCGGGGTGGGTGTGCGTCTGTGCGAACAGGCCGGGGACCACCCGGGCCCCGAGCTTCCAGGCGCCGGTGTGCGCGACGGCCGGCTGGTCCGGGTCGCTGCCGAGCAGCCGCAGGAAGTGCGACTTGCCCGCGCCGTTCGCGCCGAGCACGCCGATGCGCTCGCCGTAGAAGATCTCGGCGTCGAAGGGCTGCATCAGTCCGGTGAGCTCGAGGCGGTGGCACGTGATGGCGCGCACCGCGGTGCGCCCGCCGCGCAGGCGCATCGTCACCTGCTGGTCGTCGGGACGGTCCGGCGGCGGGCCCTCGGCCTCGAAACGCTCCAGCCGACGCGCCTGCACGCGGTACTTCTGGGCCATGACCTCGCTGACGCGGGCCTGGATGCGCAGCGTGTTGACGAGCTGCTTCAGCCGCGCGTGCTCCTCGTCCCACCGGCGGCGCAGCTCGGCCATCCGGTCGTGCCGGTGCGTGCGCGCCTCGTGGTAGCTCTCGAACCCACCGCCGTGCACCCACGTCGTCCCGCCCTCGACGGTGACCACCCGGTCGGCCACCGTGGCCAGCAGCTCGCGGTCGTGGCTGACGAACAGCACCGTCTTCGGTGTCTCGCGCAGGCGTTGTTCGAGCCAGCGCTTGCCGGGCACGTCGAGGTAGTTGTCGGGCTCGTCGAGCAGCAGCACCTCCTCGCGCCCGCGCAGCAGCAGTTCCAGCGCGAGCCGCTTCTGCTCGCCGCCGGACAGCGTCGACAGCTCGCGGTACTTGCAGCTCTCGAACGGAAGGCCGAGCGCGGCCACGGTGACGGTGTCCCAGAGCACCTCGGCGTCGTAGCCGCCCGCCTCACCCCAGTCGGCGATGGCGTGCGCGTACCGCAGCTGCGTCGGCTCGTCGTCGCGCTCCATCATGACCAGCTCGGCGTCCTGCAGGGCCCGCCACGCGACGCGGACCGGCTCCGGCGAGAGTTCGACGAGGAAGTCCTGCACCGTGCTCGCGTCCCGCACCGAGCCGATGAACTGGCGCATGACGCCGACACCGCCGACCTGGGTCACCGTGCCCGTCTGCGGTGTCTCGTCGCCGGCGATCAGCCGCAGCAGCGTCGTCTTCCCGGTGCCGTTGGCGCCGACCAGGGCCGCCTTGACCCCCTCACCCACCCGCAGGCTGGCGCCGGTGAGCAACGCGCGCCCGTCCGGCAGCACGTGCCCGATGCCCGCGGCCTCGACATATCCCATGCCCACAGTGTCCGGGACGCGCCCGCCCGCGCGCACCCGCATTCCGTCCCGTCCCCTCCGTCGAGTGGTCACTTGTGCCGCGAATGGTCACGTACCGGTGACCATTCAGCGCTCAGACGACCACTCGACGGGGGCGTCTCTAGTCTGCGGACGTGCCGACCGTCGTCCTGCTCGTGCTCGCCGCGGTGGCGGCGCTGGTCGACTGGTGGGCGGTGGCCCGGCAGTGGGTGCGCACGCGGTACCTGTCCAAACCGGCCGTGCTGGCCCTGCTGGTGGCGGCGGCCTGCGTCGCGGACCTGGGCGACGCGAAGGCGTGGGTGGTCGCCGCGCTGGCGCTGGGCCTGCTCGGCGACGTCGCCCTGCTGGCGCCCGCGGGTCCCGTCGACGCGCCGCCCGGGACCGCTTTCCTGGCGGGGCTGGGCGCGTTCCTGCTGGGTCACGTCGCCTGGATCCTGGCGTTCCTGACACGCGACTCGCACGGAGTGGCGTTTGTTGCCGGGCTGGTGGCGGCGCTGGCCGTCGGGGCGTTCGCGCTCGGCCCGGTACTGGCGTCGGCGCGGCGCAGCGCCGGGCTGCCGTTCGCGGCGATCGTGGCCGGGTACGCCGTCGTCCTGGTCGTGGCGGCGGCGTTCGCCGTCGGTACCGGCCGGGAGGCGACCACGGTCGGCGGGCTGCTGTTCCTGCTGTCCGACGCGACGCTGGCCCGCGAGCGCTTCGTGCGTCCCGTCCGCGGCGGGCCGGTGTCCGTCATCGTCAGCTATCACCTGGCCCAGGCGTTGATGCTCATCGGCCTCGTGCACGCGTTCTGAGCCGGCCGACCCGGCCCCTCTACGCTGCGATCATGCCCCGCCGTCCCACGCGCAGTGTTCCCGTCGTCGTCGTCCCCGGCTGGAACGGGTCAGGCCCCGGGCACTGGCAGACGTGGCTCGAGGAGGAGCTCGCGCAGGCCGGCCGCGAGACGCGACGTCCGGCCTTCGTCGACGTCGACCACCCCGACCTCGACGAGTGGCTCGGGGCGTTGCGCGCGTCGCTGGCCGGTCTGCCCGACGACGGGTTCGACGTGGTCGCGCACTCCCTCGGTGCGGTGCTGTGGCTGCACCACGTGGGCGTCACGCACGGCGACCCGCGACCGGCGCGGGTGGCACTGGTGGCGCCGCCCTCACCGGCGACGGAGTACCCCGAGGTCGTCGCGTTCTTCCCGCCGCCGCTGGACGTCGACACGGTACGGCGCGGCGCCGACGGCACGGTCCTGATCGCGGGCAGCGACGACCAGTACCTGCCCGAGGGCATCGCCGAGGCCTACGGGCGGCCGTTGAAGATGGCGACCACGATCGTCGAGGGCGGTGGGCACCTGAACACCGAGTCCGGTTACGGCGCCTGGCCGGCCATGCTCGACTGGTGCGGCCGCGACAACCTCGCGTTCTTCTGAGCGTCGGCCGGCTCGGGTGACCAACCCGGCGGGGCGAACACGTAGCCCAGCCGTTCGCGCCAACTGCGCGCCGCCCGGACGTCGCGGGCGATGGCCCCGTACTCGTGGTACTGCAGGCGCAGCAGGTTGTGGCTGTCGATGTTCTTGGTGAGGCCGTAGCGGGGGCGGTGCGTCTCCTCGGCGTAGGAGCGGAACAGGCGGTCCCAGAGGATGAGGATGCCGGCGTAGTTGCGGTCCAGGTACTCCGGGTCGCTGCCGTGGTGCACGCGGTGGTGCGAGGGCGTGTTGAACACGAATTCGACCGGCGCCCACATGCGGTCGATGCGCTCGGTGTGCACGAAGAACTGGAAGACCAGGTTCACCGAGAACGACGTGAAGATCAGCCACGGCGGCACGCCGAGCAGGGGCAGCGGGACCCACACGATCAGCTCCCACCACGGGTTCCACTTCTGCCGCACGGCGGTGGACAGGTTGAACCGTTGGCTGTTGTGGTGGGCCTGGTGCGCGGCCCAGAGCAGGCGCACCCGGTGCGCGCTGCGGTGTTCGAGGTAGAAGAGCAGGTCGACGCCGATGATCACCGCGAGCCAGGTGAACCACCGGTCGGTGGGCAGCCGCAGCGGCGTCACCGCGTAGAGCGCTGCGTAGCCGAGCAGTGCCACCAGCCGCGCCGCGCCGTTGACCACCAGCGAACCGACGCCCATTGCGATGTTGGGGCGCGTGTCGCGCAGGTCGTAGGCGCCCGCCCCGCGTTCGTCCTCGTCCAGGAACCGCAGGGCGAGGAACTCCAGTGCCATGAACAGCGCGAACACCGGGATGGCCGCCACCACCGGGTCGCGCAACGTCTCCGAGAACGACATGCCCGATCCCTCCTTCGCGAACTGACCTTAGAGTCACTTACCGTAGGGTAAGATCGGCGGCGTGTCCAGCGCCGTCATCGGGACGAAAGGCGTCCCGCGCCCCGAGCGGGAGCAGCAGATCGTGGCCACGGCCGTCGGCGAGTTCGCGGCGAACGGCTACGCGCGGGCCTCGATGGTCGCCATCGCGCGGCAGGCCGGCATCTCCAAGCCCCTGATCTACCAGTACTTCGGCTCCAAGGACGGGCTGTACCTGGCCTGCCTGCACGACGTCGCCGGCTCGCTGCTCGCGCGCCTCGAGCAGGCCGAGCTCGACGTCGACGACACCGTGGCCTCGCGGATCCACCCGCTCCGCGCGATCTTCGAGGCGCTGGAGCCGCAGCGGGATGCCTGGCGGCTGCTGTTCGACACCTCCGTCCCGGTGGAAGGCCCGATCGGCGCCGCTGCGGCCGACTACCAGCGCCGGCTCGGCAGCCTGGCGGCCAGCGGGTCCGAGCGCTTCCTCGCCGCCCGCGGTACGCACAGTGCGGCCGACGCATCGGCGCTCACCGCGGTGTGGATGGGGTTGGTGTCGTCCGTGGTCACCTGGTGGCTGGAGCACCCGGACGAGTCGGCGGTCGCCATGACGGCCCGCTGCGAACGTCTGCTGTCCGCCGTCCTCAGCTGACCCCGTCCTCAGCCGACCCCGTCCTCAGCTGACCCCGTCCCGGCGGGCCATCGTCTGTCGGGCGCGTGCGGCCAGCTCGTCGTCAGGCGGGTAGCCGACCTCGACGAGCGTGAGCCCGTGCGCGGCCGCGACCCGGATGTCGTCCGAGCGGCGGTCCAGGGTCAGCAGCGACGCCGGCCAGTCCGGCACGCGCCGCCCCTCCCCTACGCCGATGAGCGCGCCGATCAGCGACCGCACCATCGAGTGGCAGAACGCGTCGGCGACCACCGTGCAGGTGAGCTCGTCGCCCGCGCGCACCACGGTCAGCTGCTGCAGGCTGCGGATGGTGGTGGCACCGTCACGACGCCGGCAGAAGGCGGCGAAGTCGTGCAGCCCGATGAGCCCGGCCGCGGCCTGCGCCATGCCCTGATCGTCGAGTCGCCGCGGCCAGGCCAGCACGAACCCGCGCCGCAGCGGGTCAGGGCCCGCTGTCGCGTCGGTGATCCGGTAGACGTAGCGCCGCCACAGCGCCGCGAACCGGGCGTCGAACTCGGCAGGGACGGCCCGCACGGCCCGTACCCGGACGTCGGGCGGCAGGACGCCGGCCAGGCGCCGCAGCAGCAGGTCGCGGCCATCTGCCCAGACGGATCGCGGGAGGTCGAGGTGCGCGACCTGGCCGGTGGCGTGCACCCCGGTGTCGGTGCGACCGGCGACCCGCAGTGGCGCGGCCGGCAGCCGGAGCACGGTCGTCAGCGCGTCCTCGAGCACGGCCTGCACGGTGCGTCGCCCGGGTTGCCTGGCCCAGCCGGAGAACTGCGTGCCGTCGTAGGAAATGTCGAGGCGGACCCGCTGCTGCGGGTCCGCCTCGATCGTGCTGTCGTGCAGGGTTCGCTACTTCTCGTCCTGGGGTGCGTCCGAACCGGGAGCCGGAGCCTCCTGGGCACCGGGCTCGGGCTCGTCCCCGCCCAGGGCCGTGTCGCTCGCGGCGTCGGCGTCCTCGGCGTCGTCCTCGCCCAGACCCAGCGCGGCCAGGCCCTCCTCGGCGTCCGAGCCGTCGTCGTCGACGACGTCGGCGCTGGCGGTGTTGTCATTCGGCGCGTTGGTGGCGGTGGCGTCCGAGACGACTCCCGCCGCCGTCGCGGACTCGCCCGCGGCGTCCTCGGCGATCTCCTTCGTACGACCGGTCGGCGCCTTCTTGGCCGCCGTGCGCGTACCGCGCGCCCGCTCGGCCTCGGCCACGACCGTCTTCAGCTCTCCGCAGAGCTCGATGACGGCCATCGGAGCGTTGTCGCCCTTGCGCGGGTTGGTCTTGATGATCCGCGTGTAACCACCTGGACGCGACGCCATCGCCGGGCCGATCTCGGCGAACAACTTGTGCACGACGTCCTTGTCGCGAATGACGGTCATGACCTGACGACGCGCGTGCAGGTCACCCCGCTTGGCGAACGTGATGAGGCGCTCGGCCAGCGGACGCAGCCGCTTGGCCTTGGCCTCGGTAGTGGTGATGCGATCGTGCTCGAACAGCGAGGTCGCAAGGTTCGCCAGCATCAGCCGCTCGTGCGCAGGGCTGCCGCCGAAGCGGGTCCCCTTGGTGGGCGTAGGCATGAGGTGCTCCTAGACGGGCTCGGCTGGAACCGGCGACGGGGACCCGGGGTCCCCGCGGGAATCGTGCAGCGCCAGCCGGGCGATTTCGTGGGGTGATTAAAGCTGCTCGGTCTCGGCGTAGTCGGTGTCGTCGGTGAAGTCGTCCTCGCCGTAGGACTCGACCGACGTCGGCAGCGCGAATCCGGGCGGGCTGTCCTTGAGGGCCAGACCCAGACCGGCGAGCTTGACCTTGACCTCGTCGATCGACTTCGAACCGAAGTTGCGGATGTCGAGCAGGTCGGCCTCGCTGCGGCCGACGAGCTCGCCGACGGTGTGGATGCCCTCGCGCTTGAGGCAGTTGTACGAGCGCACCGTGAGGTCGAGGTCCTCGATCGGCATCGAGAACGCGGCGATGTCGGCGACCTCGGCCGGCGACGGGCCGACGTCGATGCCCTCGGCCTCGACGTTGAGCTCCTTGAACAGCCCGAACAGCTCGACCAGCGTGTGACCGGCCGACGCGACGGCGTCGCGCGGGGCCATCGAGGACTTGGTCTCGACGTCGACCACGAGACGGTCGAAGTCGGTGCGCTGCTCGACGCGGGTGGCCTCGACGTTGTAGGTCACCTTGAGCACCGGCGAGTAGATCGAGTCGACCGGGATGCGGCCGATCTCCTGGCCGGGCTGCTTGTTCTGCACGGCGGTGACGTAGCCGCGGCCACGCTCGACGACCAGCTCGATCTCGAGCCGGCCCTTCTTGTTGATGGTCGCGACGTGCAGGTCGGGGTTGTGGATCTCGACCCCGGCGGGCGGCGCGATGTCGGCGGCGGTGACCTCGCCGGGGCCCTGCTTGCGCAGGTACATGACGACGGGCTCGTCGCTCTCGGAGCTGACGACCAGTTCCTTGAGGTTCAGGATGATGTCGGTGACGTCTTCCTTGACGCCCTCGACGGTCGTGAACTCGTGCAGCACGCCGTCGATGCGGATGCTGGTGACGGCGGCGCCGGGGATGGACGACAGCAGGGTCCGGCGCAGCGAGTTGCCGAGTGTGTAGCCGAAGCCGGGCTCGAGCGGCTCGATGACGAAGCGCGACCGGTTGTCGGCGATCGGCTCCTCGGCCAGCGATGGGCGCTGAGAGATCAGCACAGGGAACTCCTTGTGGGTCGTGGGCGACCGCTATATGACGCCCGACGTGTGGATATTCAGTTGTGACTGCGGGAGTTGTCCGCGCCCGGACGAGTGAAGACGCGACCGGGCGCGGACAACTCCGAGCAGGTGGTGCTACTTGGAGTACAGCTCGACGATCAGCTGTTCCTGGACCGGGATGTCGATCTGGGCGCGCTCGGGCAGCTGGTGCACGAGGACGCGCAGGCGGTTCGGCACGACCTGCAACCAGGCCGGGACGGGCCGCTCGCCGAAGGTCTCCTTGGCGATGATGAACGGCGTGGTCTCCAGCGACTTCGGCTTCACGTCGATGATGTCGTACGGCGAGACGCGGAAGCTGGGGATGTCGACCTTGGAACCGTTCACCAGGAAGTGGCCATGGCTGACCATCTGCCGGGCCTGGCGCCGGGTGCGGGCGATGCCGGCCCGGTAGATGACGTTGTCCAGGCGGGACTCGAGGATCTGCAGCAGGTTGTCACCGGTCTTGCCCTGGCGACGCACCGCCTCGCCGTAGTAGCCGCGGAACTGCTTCTCGAGCACCCCGTAGCTGTACTTCGCCTTCTGCTTCTCCTGGAGCTGCAGCAGGTACTCGCTCTGCTTGATGCGCGAGCGACCGTGCTGGCCGGGCGGGTAGGGACGACGCTCGAAGGAGGCGTCGCCGCCCACGAGGTCGACGTTGAGCCGGCGCGAGATCCGCGTTGCCGGGCCGGTGTAGCGAGCCATCAGACCCTCCGTCGCTTGGGCGGGCGGCAGCCGTTGTGCGGCTGCGGCGTCACGTCGGAAATGGTGCCGACCTCGAGGCCGGTCGCCTGCAGGGAGCGGATCGCGGTCTCGCGACCGGAGCCCGGGCCCTTGACGAAGACGTCGACCTTCTTGAGTCCGTGCTCCTGCGCCTTGCGGGCGGCGCTCTCGGCGGCCATCTGCGCGGCGAAGGGGGTGGACTTGCGCGAGCCCTTGAAGCCGACGTGCCCGGCGGAGGCCCAGCTGACGACGTTGCCCTGCGGGTCGGTGATCGACACGATCGTGTTGTTGAAGGTGCTCTTGATGTGCGCCTGGCCGAAGGTGATGTTCTTCTTCTCCTTGCGGCGGACCTTCTTGGCGCCGGCCTTGCGTGCCTGACCGGGCATTACTTCTTACCTGCCTTCTTCTTGCCCGCGATGGTCTTCTTCGGCCCCTTGCGGGTGCGGGCGTTGGTCTTGGTGCGCTGGCCGTGGACGGGCAGCCCGCGGCGGTGGCGGATGCCCTCGTAGCAACCGATCTCGACCTTGCGGCGGATGTCGGCCGCGACCTCGCGGCGCAGGTCACCCTCGACGCGGTAGTTGCCGTCGATGTGGTCGCGCAGCTTGACGAGGTCGTCGTCGCTGAGGTCGCGGGCGCGCAGGTCCGGGCTGATGCCGGTGGCCTCGAGGGTCTGCTTCGCGCGGGTGCGGCCCATGCCGTAGATGTAGGTGAGCGCGATCTCCATCCGCTTCTCGCGGGGGAGGTCTACGCCGGATAGACGTGCCATACGGGCGGTTCTCCTGTGTTCTCGTGTCGAAGGTTTCGGTGCGCACCCGTTCCCTTATCACCCCGCCCGGGGTGGGGCTCCGGCCTTCGTCCGGAGGTGGCCCGCGATCAGCGGATCGCGGGTGGCGTGCGCATGCTGGATGGCTCTGCGACGAGCCGGAGCTGGATCAGCCCTGGCGCTGCTTGTGACGCAGGTTGTCGCAGATGACCATGACCCGACCGTGGCGACGGATGACCTTGCACTTGTCGCAGATCGGCTTGACGCTCGGCTTGACCTTCACGGCCGTGCCCTTCTGTGGTGTTCCGGTGCGGTGTGGCTCCTTGGTGCGAGAGCCGGTGGTGCGGGGGACCTACTTGTAGCGGTAGACGATGCGCCCACGGGTGAGGTCGTAGGGCGAGAGCTCCACCACCACGCGGTCCTCGGGCAGGATGCGGATGTAGTGCTGCCGCATCTTGCCGCTGATGTGGGCCAGGACCCGGTGCCCGTTGCTCAGTTCCACCCGGAACATCGCGTTCGGCAGCGGCTCGACCACCCGGCCTTCGACCTCGATGGCGCCGTCTTTCTTTGCCATGTCCTCCGCTTTTCAGTGCTTGCTCGTGGTTCTCGGTGCTGTACGTGGATCTCGGTGCTCGTTCCCGCGGCGACCCGCTGGGGACGCATCGGTACAGGACGCCGTCGTGAGGGATGCTCCGCCCGTCGGTCCGCGGCCACAGCGGACGTGCAGGGGCGACGTGCGCCAACAGACAACTGTACCTGTGTCGCTGCCGGGATCCAAAAACGGCGTGGTGTAGCGGTCAGGCCGCCGCGGCGGACAGCTCCACGCCGCGGAGGGCCAGCTCGGAACGCCCGCCGTCGGGGGCGGTGAGCACCCACGGGCCGTCGTCGAGCAGGGCGACCGTGTGCTCCCAGTGCGCCGCCCACGAGCCGTCGGTGGTCACCACCGTCCAGCCGTCGTCGAGCTCCCGGGTGGCCCGCGAGCCCAGGGTGACCATCGGCTCGATGGCGACCGCCATCCCGGGGACCAGCCGGGGGCCCTTGCCGGCCTTGCCGTAGTTCAGGATGTGCGGGGCCATGTGCATCTCGGTGCCGATGCCGTGCCCGCCGTACCCGGCCACGATGCCGTAGCGGCCGGCCGCGCGGACCGAGGACTCGACGGCGTGGGAGATGTCGGTGAGCCGGCCGCCGTCCCGCACGGCGGCGATGCCGTCCCACATCGAGGCCTCGCAGACCCGGGACAGCTCGGCGACGTCGGGGGCCACCTCGCCGATGGCGACGGAGACGGCGGAGTCGCCGTGCCACCCCTCGACGATGGCTCCGAAGTCGATGGAGAGCAGGTCGCCCTCGGCCAGCTTCTCGGTCGCCGACGGGATGCCGTGCACGATGCGGTCGTTGACGGAGGCGCAGATGACGGCCGGGAACCCGTGGTAGTTCAGGAACGAGGGGGTGGCGCCGGCGTCGCGCAGCACGTCGCGGGCGATCGCGTCGAGGTCGAGCGTGGATACCCCGGGGGCGGCGGCCTCGCGCATGGCGCCCAGCGCGCGGGCCACCACGAGCCCGGCCTCGCGCATGAGCGCGATCTGCTCCGGGGACTTCAGCTGGATCCGTTCCGGCATGGTGCGCATGGTCAGTCCTGGTGCGGGGTGAGAACGGTGATGGCGCGCTCGGTGACGTCCTCGACGGCGCCCAGGGCGTCGATGGACACGAGCTTGTCGCGCTCGCGGTAGAAGTCGATGAGCGGGGCGGTCTGGGCTGCGTAGACCTCCAGGCGGTGCCGGACGGTGTCCGGGTGGTCGTCGTCGCGCTGGTAGAGGTCGCCGCCGCACCGGTCGCAGATGCCGGGCGTGGCGGGCGGGTCGTACTCGAGGTGCCACACGTGGCCGCACTTCTTGCAGGTGCGCCGGCCCGAGAGCCGCTTCACGACCTCGTCGTGCTCGACCTCGAGATCCAGGACGACCGAGAGCGGGGCACCGATCTCGTCGAGCATGTCGTCCAGCTCCCCGGCCTGGGAGACGTTGCGCGGGAACCCGTCGAGCAGGAACCCGTCGGCGGCGTCGGGCTGGGCCAGACGGTCGCGCACCATGGCGTTGGTGACCTCGTCGGGGACGAGGTCGCCCGCGTCCATGTACTTCTTGGCCAGCCGGCCGAGGTCGGTGCCGCCCGAGACGTTCGCACGGAAGATGTCGCCGGTCGAGACCTTCGGGATGCCGAAGTGCTCGGCGATGAACTCGGCCTGCGTGCCCTTGCCCGCACCCGGCGGCCCCACGAGGACCAATCTCATGTGGCTCGCCTCCTTCTCCAGTACGGCTGGACGCCGGATCCGCTGCGGTGCACCCGTGGGCCTAGCGCAGGAAGCCCTCGTAGTTGCGCTGCATCAGCTGGCTCTCGATCTGCTTCACGGTGTCGAGCCCGACGCCGACCATGATCAGCACCGCCGTGCCGCCGAACGGGAAGTTCTGGTTGTTGCCGCTGGTGAGGCTGAAGAAGAAGTTCGGCAGCACCGCCACGATGCCCAGGTAGACCGAACCCGGCAGCGTGATGCGCGACAGCACGAACTGCAGGTACTCGGCTGTCGGCCGGCCGGGACGGATGCCGGGGATGAACCCGCCGTATTTCTTCATGTCGTCGGCGCGCTCGACCGGGTCGAAGGTGATGCCGACGTAGAAGTAGGCGAAGAAGATGATCAGCAGGAAGTAGATCGACAGGTAGACCGCTGACTGCTGGTTGATCAGGTACTGGTTGACGAAGCGCTGGAACGAACTGGTGCCCGCGTTGTTACCGGTGAGCTGGCTGATCAGCTGCGGGATGTAGAGCAACGACGACGCGAAGATGACCGGGATGACGCCGGCCTGGTTGACCTTCAGTGGCAGGTAGGTCGACGTCCCGCCGTACTGCCGGCGCCCGATCATGCGTTTGGCGTACTGGACGGGGATGCGCCGTTGCGCCTGCTCGACGAACACGACCGCCACGATGATGGCCAGGCCCAAAAGCACGATCAGGGTGAACACGAAGCCACCCGCGTTCTGCAGGATGACGTGGCCCTCGCTGGGGATGCGGGCAGCGATGGAGGTGAACATCAGCACGCTCATGCCGTTGCCGACGCCGCGGTCGGTGATGAGCTCGCCGAGCCACATGATGACGCCGGTGCCGGCGGTCATGCAGATGACCATCGTGCCGAGGGTCCGGATGTCCTGGTGGTACAGGATCGACTGGCAAGACGCCGACGAGCCCTGGAACAGCTGACCCGAACGGGCGAGCGCGATGAACCCGGTCGACTGCAGGATGGCCAGCCCGATGGTGAGGTAGCGGCTGTACTGGGTCAGCTTCTGCTGGCCCGACTGCCCTTCCTTCTTCAGTTGCTCGAACCGTGGGATGACCACGACCAGCAGCTGGATGATGATGCTGGCCGTGATGTAGGGCAGGATGCCCAGCGCGAAGACCGAGAGGCGCAGCAGCGCCCCGCCGCTGAACAGGTTGATCAGCGAATAGACGTTCTTGCTGCCCTGCGACGCGCCGGCCAGGCAGTCGTTGATCGACCCGATGTCGGCGTTGGGCGTCGGGACCGACGCACCCAGCCGGTACAGGGCGATGATGGCAAGCGTGAAGAGCAGCTTCTTTCGCAGGTCGGGCGTCCGAAACGCCGATGCGAACGCCCTGAGCACGTGGCCTCCTGCTGCCGTCTGACAATGACTGACTCGCTACTGACACGGTCTGCGATGGGTGGGACGCGAGCGCCAGGTGCGGCGCATCGGCTCACTCTATGCATCCGCGCACCGGGCGCGCGACGCGGCCCGAGGGGCGAGGCCCCCGAGGCCGCGCACGAACGGCCCGATGCGCGGGTTGCTACTACTGCTACTACAGCGTCGTGGCCGATCCACCGGCGGCGGTGATCTTGTCCCGCGCGCTGTCGGAGAAGGCGTCGGCGGTCACGTCCAGCTTGACGGCGAGCTCACCGTTGCCCAGGACCTTGACCGGCTCGCCCGCGCGGACGGCGCCGGCCTGAACCAGTTCGGCGACACCGACGGTGCCCCCGTCCGGGAACAGGGTGGCGAGCGCCGCCAGGTTGACGACCTGGAAGGTCACCTTGTTGCGGTTGGTGAAGCCCTTGAGCTTGGGCAGCCGCATGTGCAGCGGCATCTGCCCGCCCTCGAAGCCCGCGGGAACCTGGTAGCGGGCGCCGGTGCCCTTCGTACCGCGACCGGCGGTCTTGCCGCGCTTGCCACCCTCGCCGCGACCCACCCGGATCTTCTTGGCGTGCGAGCCCGGCGCGGGCTTGAGGTGGTGAACCTTGAGCGTCATATCAGTCGACCTCTTCCACCGTGACGAGGTGGGTCACGGTCTTGACCATGCCACGGATCTCCGGGCGGTCTTCCTTGACGACGGTGTCGTGCATCCGCTTGAGCCCCAGCGAACGGAGCGTCTCGCGCTGGTTCTGCTTGTAGCCGATGCCCGACTTGGTCTGGGTGATCTTGAGGGCCATGGCGATCAGGCCCCTTGCCCGGCACGGGCGCGCAGCATGCCGGCCGGCGCGACGTCCTCGAGCGGCAGGCCGCGGCGGGCCGCGACCTCCTCGGGACGGACGAGGGCCTGCAGCGCCGCGACGGTCGCGTGCACGATGTTGATCGGGTTGTCCGAGCCCAGCGACTTCGACAGCACGTCATGGACGCCGGCGCACTCGAGCACGGCGCGCACCGGGCCACCGGCGATGACGCCGGTACCGGGGCTGGCCGGCTTCAGCAGCACGACACCGGCCGCCTTCTCGCCCTGCACCGGGTGCGGGATCGTGGCCTGGATCAGCGGCACCTTGAAGAAGTTCTTCTTGGCCTCCTCGACGCCCTTGGCGATCGCGGCCGGAACCTCCTTCGCCTTGCCGTAGCCGACGCCGACCGTGCCCGCACCGTCGCCGACGATGACCAGCGCGGTGAAGCTGAAGCGCCGGCCACCCTTGACGACCTTGGCGACGCGGTTGATGGTCACGACGCGCTCGAGCATGGTGCTCTTCTCGGCGCCCTGGCCCCGCCCGCCGTCGCGGCGGTCACGGCCTCCGCGGTTGTCGCCGCGGCCACCGTCGCGGCCGCCGCCCTGCTCGTTGCCGCCCGTGCGGGCGCCCCGCTGCGGTCCAGGCATCAGAAACTTCCTTCGGTTGCGTGAGTCAAAGCTGTGTCAGTCATGGTGGTCCGTTGGGGTCCCCGTCGCATCGTGGAGCGAAGCGGAGCGATGTGGTGGGGCATTCAGAACTCCAGTCCGGCTTCGCGCGCCGCCGTGGCGAACGCCGCGACCCGGCCGGTGTAGGTGTTGCCACCCCGGTCGAACACGACCCGGGTGACCCCGGCCGCCTTGGCTGCCTCGGCCAGTTGCGCGCCGAGCGCTGTGGCCTGCGCGGTCTTGTCGCCGTCGGTCGCGCTGGAAAACTTGAAGGTCGACGCCGAGGCGAGCGTCTTGCCCTGCGAGTCGTCGACGACCTGCACGAACAGGTGCCGCGAGCTGCGGGTGACGACCAGGCGCGGCCGCTCCGTGGTTCCGGCCACCTTCTTGCGCAGCCGGAAGTGCCGCCGCGCCTTGGACGTGCGGCGCGCGGCCGACACGCCGGCGGAGCGGCGAGCCTGCTTGGCGATGGTGGATGCGCCCATTACTTCTTCCCTGCCTTACCGGCCTTGCGCCGAATGATTTCGCCGGCGTACCGGACGCCCTTGCCCTTGTACGGGTCGGGCTTGCGCAGCTTGCGGATCTTGGCGGCGACCTCGCCGACCTGCTGCTTGTCGATGCCCTCGACCGAGAACCGGGTCGGGTTCTCGACGCGGAACGTGATGCCCTCGGGCGCCTTGATCGGCACCGGGTGCGAGAAGCCGAGTGCGAACTCCAGGTCGGTCCCGCGGGCGGTGACGCGGTAACCGGTGCCGACGATCTCGAGACGCTTGACGTAGCCGTCCGTCACGCCGACCACCATGTTGGCGATCAGCGTGCGGGACAGGCCGTGCAGCGCCTTGGACTCGCGCTCGTCGTCGGGGCGCGAGACGGCGATGGCGCCCTCCTCGGTGGCCACCGTGATGGGCTCGGCGACCTGGTGGGACAGCGTGCCCTTGGGGCCCTTGACCGTGACGGTGCGACCGTCGATGGCGACGTCGACGCCCGAGGGAACGGGAACGGGGATCTTGCCGATGCGGCTCATGGCGCGTCCTCCTACCAGACGTAGGCGAGGACTTCCCCGCCTACTCCACGCTTGGCGGCCTGACGGTCGGTGAGCAGACCGTTCGAGGTCGAGATGATCGCGGTGCCCAGGCCGCCGAGGACGCGCGGCAGTCCGGTCGACTTCGCGTAGACCCGCAGGCCGGGCTTGGACACACGGCGGACGCCGGCGATGCTGCGCTCGCGGTTGGGGCCGTACTTGAGCTCGAGGGTCAGCACGCGGCCGACCTGGCCCTCCGGGGCGTCGGCGATCTTGAAGCCGGCGATGTAGCCCTCCTGCTTCAGGATCTCGGCGATGTGGCCCTTGAGCTTGGAGTGCGGCATCACCACGGTGTCGTGGAACGCGGTGTTCGCGTTACGTACACGCGTGAGCATGTCCGCGATGGGGTCTGTCATGGTCATGAGGATCTTCTTTCTCGCGGCGGTTCCCGACAGGGCCTGCCGTGAAGAGTTGGAGTTTCTGGGTGCTTACCAGGAGGACTTGGTGACGCCGGGCAGTTCGCCCGCATGCGCCATCTCGCGGAAGCAGATCCGGCACAGGCCGAACTTGCGGTACACGGCCTGTGAACGGCCGCAGCGCTGGCAGCGGGTGTAGCCGCGCACCTTGAACTTCGGCTTGCCGGCGGCCTTCTCGCGCAGGGCTGTCTTTGCCATCAGTTGTTCTCCCTAAAGGGGAAGCCCAGGGCGCGCAGCAGCGCTCGGCCTTCCTCGTCGTTCCCGGCCGTCGTGACCAGCGTGATGTCCATGCCGCGCGGGCGGTCGATCGAGTCGGGGTCGATCTCCTGGAACATCGACTGCTCGGTGAGCCCGAAGGTGTAGTTGCCGTTGCCGTCGAACTGGCGGTCCGACAGTCCGCGGAAGTCGCGGATGCGGGGCAGAGCCAGCGAGAGCAACCGGTC
This sequence comes from uncultured Jatrophihabitans sp., assembly GCF_964252635.1. Taxonomy (GTDB): domain Bacteria; phylum Actinomycetota; class Actinomycetes; order Mycobacteriales; family Jatrophihabitantaceae; genus Jatrophihabitans. Next base: position 10,113 of record NZ_CAXUNP010000043.1, on the reverse strand, counting down.
CAGGAACTCCCACATCCGGTCGCCGCGCAGCGTGACCTTCGCGCCGATCGGCATGCCCTCGCGCAGCTTGAACTGGGCGATGGACTTGGTCGCGCGCTGCACCAGCGGCTTCTGGCCCGTGATGAGGGTCAGGTCGCGGACCGCGCCGTCCATGAGCTTGCTGTCCTTGGCCGCCTGGCCGACGCCCATGTTGACGACGATCTTGGTGAGGCCGGGGACCTGCATCGGGTTGCCGAAGGAGAACTGCTCGGTCAGTGCCGGCGCGATCTCCTCGCGGTAACGCGCCTTGAGCCGCGGGATCGACGTTGCGGCGGTCTCGGTGCTGGCGCTCATCACAGGTCCTTTCCGGATCGGCGCGAGACGCGCACGTTCTTGCCCTCGTCGTCGCGGCGGTAGCCGATGCGGGTCGCGGTGCCCTCACCGTCGATCACCATGACGTTGCTGGCGCTGATCGAGGCCTCGATGTGCTCGATGCCGCCGGTCTTGGCACCGCGGTTGCTGGCCGAGACGGCCGTGTGCTTCGTGACGCGGTTGACGCCCTCGACGACGACGCGATTGGTCTCGGGGTTGGCCGCGATGACCTTGCCCTTGACGCCGCGGTCCTTGCCGGCGATGACGACGACCTCGTCGCCCTTCTTGACCTTCATGGTTACAGCACCTCGGGTGCGAGAGAGATGATCTTCATGAACCGCTTGTCACGCAGCTCGCGGCCCACCGGGCCGAAGATGCGCGTGCCACGGGGCTCGCCGTCGGCCTTGATCAGGACGGCCGCGTTCTCGTCGAAGCGGATGTAGCTGCCGTCCGGACGCCGGCGCTCCTTGACGGTGCGCACGATGACGGCCTTGACGACGTCACCCTTCTTCACACCCGCGGCCGGGATCGCGTCCTTGACGGTGGCGACGATGACGTCGCCGATGCCGGCGTACCGGCGCCCGGAGCCGCCCATCACCCGGATGCAAAGGATTTCCTTCGCTCCGGTGTTGTCGGCGACTCGAAGTCGCGACTCCTGCTGAATCACTGCTTACTCCTGAACGTGGTGGCCTGTGCCGACCGCGCGGTCCTGACGGATCTCACGTCGGCGTGGTTCCTGGTGGTACTCGGGTGGTACGGGACTACTTGGCCTGCTCGAGGACCTCGACCACGCGCCAGCGCTTGGTGGCCGACAGCGGGCGGGTCTCCATGATGAGGACGCGGTCGCCCACGCCCACCTCGTTGGACTCGTCGTGCACCTTGAGCTTGGTCGTGCGACGGATGACCTTGCCGTACAACGGGTGCTTGACGCGGTCCTCGACCTCGACGACGACAGTCTTGGTCATCTTGTCGCTGACCACGAGGCCCTCGCGCACCTTGCGGTGCGAGGTGCGGGCGGCCGTCTCGGTCGCGGTGTCGGTTGTCTCGCTCATGCCTTCACGCCTTCGCTGGCTGTCTCGTCGTCGGCGGACACACCGGCGGCGACGTCATCGGGGGCGACGGACAGACCGAGCTCACGCTCGTGCAGGATCGTGTAGATCCGCGCGATGTCGTGCTTCACGGTGCGCAGTCGCCGGTTGTTGTCGAGCTGGCCGGTGGCCATCTGGAAGCGCAGGTTGAACAGCTCTTCCTTGGACTCACGCAGGCGCGTTCCGAGCTCGTCGTCGTGCAGCTCGCGAAGCTCGGCGGTGTTGGTGGCCATCAGAGATCACTCGCTTCCCGGGTGACGATGCGGCACTTCATCGGCAGCTTGTGGATGGCGCGGGTGAGGGCCTCACGAGCGACCTTCTCGTTCGGGAACGAGAGCTCGAACAGCACCCGGCCGGGCTTGACGTTGGCGATCCACCACTCCGGCGAGCCCTTACCGGAACCCATGCGGGTCTCGGCGGGCTTCTTGGTCAGCGGACGGTCCGGGTAGATGTTGATCCAGACCTTGCCGCCACGGCGGATGTGCCGGTTGATCGCGATACGCGCGGACTCGATCTGCCGGTTCGTGACGTACGCCGGCTCGAGAGCCTGCACGCCGTACTCGCCGAACGCCACCTGGGTGCCGCCGGAGGCCATGCCCCGGCGGGTCGGGTGGTGCTGCTTGCGGTGCTTGACTCTGCGTGGGATGAGCATGGGTCAGCTCTCCTCGCTCGGGGCGGTGGCCCCGGCGGTGTTGTCGGACTCGGTGGTGGCGGTGTCCGGCTGCGGCGCCGAACCCTGGATGCCCTCGGCGCCGGCGTTGTCGGCAGCCTCGGTCGCGGCCTCCACGGCCTCGCCGGCCGGAGCCTCGACCGCGGCGACGGCCTCGGCCTGGGCCTCGACCGACTCGGCGGCGACCTGGCCGCTGACCGAGCCGCCCTCGGTGCTCTCCACGGACTGCTGGACTTCGGTGTTCGCCGGTTCGGCGTCGGCCGCCGGGGTGGCCTCGGCCGGCCCCTGGCCCGACGCGGCGCGACCGGCGTCGGTGCTGACCCCGGTGGTGCCCTGCGAACCGGAGCGGCGCGGGCGGGAACCCGCGGCCGGACGGTCACGGCGCTGGCGCAGGGCCTCGGCGGCCGCGGCGGCCTCGCGCTCGGCGCGCGAACCGGTCGGGACCTCGCCCTTGTACAGCCACACCTTGACGCCGATGCGGCCGAAGGTCGTCTTGGCCTCGTAGAAGCCGTAGTCGATGTTCGCGCGCAGGGTGTGCAGCGGCACGCGACCCTCGCGGTAGAACTCCGAGCGGGACATCTCGGCACCGCCCAGGCGGCCCGCACACTGCACGCGGATGCCCTTGACGCCCGGGCTCTTGAGCGCGGACTGCATGCTCTTGCGCATCGCGCGGCGGAAGCTGACGCGGTTGGACAGCTGCTCGGCGACACCCTGCGCGACCAGCTGCGCGTCACCCTCGGGGTTCTTGACCTCGAGGATGTTCAGCTGGACCTGCTTACCGGTGAGCTTCTCGAGCTCGCCGCGGATGCGATCGGCTTCGGCGCCGCGGCGACCGATGACGATGCCCGGACGCGCGGTGTGGATGTCCACCCGCACGCGGTCGCGGGTGCGCTCGATCTCGACCTTCGCGATGCCTGCGCGCTCCATGCCCTTGGACATGAGCCGTCGGATCGCGACGTCCTCTTTGACGTACTCGCCGTACTGCTTGTCAGCGAACCAGCGGCTCTTCCAGTCGGTGCTGATGCCGAGACGGAAGCCGTTCGGGTTTACCTTCTGACCCATCAGGCCCTCCGTCCCTTGCTGCTCTGGGTGCTGCGTGTGCTCTGCAGGTCGATGCTCTCGACCTCGATGGTGATGTGGCTGGTGCGCTTGCGGATGCGGTACGCCCGGCCCTGCGCCCGTGGCCGGAACCGCTTCATCGTCGGGCCCTCGTCCACGTAGGCACGGGAGACGACCAGCGACTGCGGGTCGAGCTGGAAGTTGTGCTCGGCGTTGGCGATGGCGCTGGCCAGCACCTTGCCGACCGGCTCGCTGGCGGCCTGCGGGGCGAACTTCAGCACCGACAGGGCCTCCTGCGCGGGCAGGTCGCGGATGAGGGCGATGACGCGCCGCGCCTTCATCGGCGACACGCGAACGTGCGACGCCTTCGCGAAGGCGGTGCGCACCTCTTCTGGAGAACTCATGACAGCCCCGCTCAACCTCTCCGCGCCCGGCGGTCGTCCCTGATGTGGCCCCTGAACGTCCGCGTCGGCGCGAACTCGCCCAGCTTGTGGCCGACCATGCCCTCGGTGACGAACACCGGGACGTGCTTGCGGCCATCGTGCACGGCGATCGTGTGCCCGAGCATGTCGGGGATGATCGTCGAGCGGCGCGACCAGGTCTTGATCACGTTCTTGCTGTTCTTGTCGTTCGCCGTGTCCACCTTCTTGAGCAGGTGGTCGTCGACGAACGGGCCCTTCTTCAGGCTGCGTGGCATGTCAGATTCCTCAACGCTTCTTGTTCGTACGGCGACGGCGGACGATCATCTGATCGCTCTCCTTGCGGCGGCGGGTGCGCCCCTCGGGCTTGCCGTTCGGGTTCACCGGGTGACGTCCACCGGACGTCTTGCCCTCGCCACCACCGTGCGGGTGGTCGACCGGGTTCATCGCGACACCGCGGACGGTAGGGCGCTTGCCCTTCCAGCGCATGCGGCCGGCCTTGCCCCAGTTGATGTTGCTCTGCTCGGCGTTGCCGACCTCGCCGACCGTGGCGCGGCAGCGGACGTCGACGTTGCGGATCTCGCCGGAGGGCATCCGCAACTGGGCGTAGGCGCCCTCCTTGGCGACGAGCTGGACGCTCGCGCCTGCGGAGCGGGCGATCTTCGCGCCGCCGCCGGGCCGCAGCTCGATGGCGTGGACCACGGTGCCGACCGGGACGTTGCGCAGCGGGAGCGAGTTGCCGGGCTTGATGTCGGCGCTGGGGCCGTTCTCGATCCGGTCACCCTGCTTGAGCAGCCGCGGCGCGAGGATGTAGCGCTTCTCGCCGTCGGCGTAGTGCAGCAGCGCGATGCGCGCGGTGCGGTTCGGGTCGTACTCGATGTGCGCGACCTTGGCCGGCACGCCGTCCTTGTCGTGGCGACGGAAGTCGATCACCCGGTAGGCGCGCTTGTGCCCACCGCCCTGGTGCCGGGTCGTGATCTTGCCCGAGCTGTTGCGACCGCCCTTGTTGTGCAGCGGCTTGACCAGCGACTTCTCCGGGTGGTCACGGGTGACCTCGGCGAAGTCGGCGACGGACGAGCCACGTCGGCCCGGGGTCGTCGGCTTGTATTTACGAATAGCCATGATCAGCCAATCTGTCCGAACACGTCGATGCGGTCGCCGGCGCGCAGGGTCACGATGGCGCGCTTGACGCTCTTGCGCTGGCCGTACCCGAAGCGGGTGCGCTTGCGCTTGCCCTGCCGGTTGAGGGTGTTCACGTCGGTGACCTTGACCGCGAACACCTTCTCGACGGCGATCTTGATCTGCGTCTTGTTGGCGAGCGGGTGGACGTCGAAGGTGTACTTGTTCTCGTCCAGCAGGCCGTAGCTCTTCTCCGAGATGACAGGAGCGAGCAGGACGTCACGAGGATCGTCGAACATCAGACGGTCTCCTTTTCTGCGGTAGCAGAAGCGGCGGAATCCGCAGTCTCGGTCTCGGTGGAGCTGGCCGCGCCCTTGGCCGAGCGACCCTTGGCGGGGCCGGCCAGGAACACGTCCAGCGCGCCGCGGGTGAAGACCACGTCGTCGCTGATGAGCACGTCGTAGGTGTTCAGCTGGCCGGGCTCGATCAGGTGCACCGACTCGACGTTGCGCAGGCTCGACCACGTGACGCCGTCGCCGCGCTCGGCGACCACGAGGACGTGGCGCTTGCCGCTGACCTTGGCCAGCGTCGCCGAGGCGTCCTTGGTCGAGGGCACCTCACCCGTGACGAGCGAGGAGACCACGAAGACGCAGTCGTTGCGGGCCCGGTCGGACAGCGCGCCGCGCAGGGCGCCGGCCTTCATCTTCTTGGGGGTGCGCTGCACGTAGCTGCGCGGCTGCGGGCCGTGCACGGTGCCACCGCCGGCGAACTGCGGGGCACGGGTCGAACCCTGACGGGCCCGGCCGGTGCCCTTCTGCCGGTACGGCTTCTTGCCACCGCCGCGGACCTCGCCGCGGGTCTTGGTGGCGTGCGTGCCCTGGCGTGCGGCCGCGAGCTGCGCGACGACGACCTGGTGGATGAGCGGGATGTTCGGCTCGACGTCGAAGATCTCGGCGGGCAGGTCGACGGTGTCGCTCGACTCGCTGTCGGAGCCCGGGTTCTGGACGGTGAGGGTGAGGGTCATGTCGTCACAGGCCCTTCTCGATCGGGGCGACGTCGCCGGACTTGTTGGCCGAGCGGACGAAGACCAGCCCGCCGTTGGGGCCGGGGATGGCGCCCTTGATGAGCAGCAGGCCCTTCTCGGCGTCGACCTTGTGGATGACCAGGCCGGTGGTGGTGGACTTGACGTGGCCCATCCGGCCGGCCATGCGCAGGCCCTTGAACACGCGGCCCGGCGTGGCGCAGGCGCCGATCGAGCCGGGCTTGCGGTGGTTGCGGTGGGCACCGTGCGAGGACGACACACCGTGGAAGCCGTGTCGCTTCATGACGCCGGCGGTGCCCTTGCCCTTGGTGGTGCCGCTGACGTCGACGCGCGCACCGTCGGCGAACACGTCGGCGGTGATCTCCGCGCCGAGGGTGTAGTCGGCGATGGTGTCGGTCCGCAGCTCGACGAGGTGCCGGCGCGGGGTCACGTCGGCGGCCTTGAAGTGCCCGGCGACCGGCTTGGTGACCTTGCGCGGGTCGATCTGCCCGTAGGCGAGCTGGACGGCGGTGTAGCCGTCCAACTCGAGTGTCCTGATCTGGGTGACCACGCACGGCCCGGCCTTCACGACGGTCACCGGAACGATCCGGTTGTTCTCGTCGAAGACCTGGGTCATGCCGAGCTTCTCGCCCAGGATCCCTGTCTTGTCGTTAGCCATTGGTGTCAGATCTCCGCGTTACTGGATGTTGACGTCGACGCTCGCCGGCAGGTCGATGCGCATGAGCGCGTCGACCGTCTTCGGCGTCGGGTCGAGGATGTCGATGAGTCGCTTGTGGGTGCGCATCTCGAAGTGCTCGCGGCTGTCCTTGTACTTGTGCGGCGAACGGATGACGCAGTAGATGTTCTTCTCGGTCGGCAGCGGCACCGGACCGACGACGCGCGCACCCGTACGGGTCACGGTCTCGACGATCTTGCGTGCACTGGCGTCGATGGCCTCGTGGTCGTAGGCCTTGAGCCGAATGCGGATCTTCTGTCCCGCCATGGTGGCTGACTCACCTTCACTGTTCTCGGGTGTTGCAGGTACGAGCCCGCTCGTCCGGTGGGACGAAGGGCAACTGGGCCGCACAGCTGGGGTGAACCGGTCGGGGTCCACCCCAGCTGGGCGGATCAGGTGGTGCTATTCGACGATCTTGGTGACGCGGCCCGCACCGACGGTGCGGCCACCCTCGCGAATGGCGAAGCGCAGGCCGTCCTCCATGGCGATCGGCTGGATGAGCTCGACCGACATCTCGGTGTTGTCGCCCGGCATGACCATCTCGGTGCCCTCGGGGAGGGTCACGACGCCGGTCACGTCCGTGGTGCGGAAGTAGAACTGCGGGCGGTAGTTGTTGAAGAACGGCGTGTGCCGGCCACCCTCGTCCTTGGACAGGATGTAGACGTTCGCCTCGAACTTGGTGTGCGGGGTGGTCGTGCCCGGCTTGATGATGACCTGGCCGCGCTCGACGTCCTCACGCTTGATGCCGCGCAGGAGCAGACCGACGTTCTCGCCCGCCTGGCCCTCGTCGAGCAGCTTGCGGAACATCTCGATGCCGGTGACGGTGGTCGTCTGCTTGTCCGGGTGGATGCCGACGATGTCGACGGTCTCGTTCACCTTGAGCACACCGCGCTCGATGCGGCCGGTGACCACGGTGCCGCGGCCGGTGATCGTGAAGACGTCCTCGATGGGCATGAGGAACGGCTTCTCGGTCTCGCGCTCGGGCTGCGGGATGGCCTCGTCGACGGCGGTCATGAGCTCCAGGACCGACTCGCCCCACTTCTCGTCGCCCTCGAGGGCCTTGAGCGCGGAGACCTTGACGATCGGCGCGTCGTCGCCCGGGAACTCGTACTGGGTCAGCAGCTCGCGGACCTCGAGCTCGACGAGCTCCATGATCTCCTCGTCGTCGACCATGTCGGCCTTGTTCAGCGCCACCACGATGTAGGGGACGCCGACCTGGCGGGCGAGCAGCACGTGCTCCTTGGTCTGCGGCATCGGGCCGTCGGTGGCGGCGACCACGAGGATCGCACCGTCCATCTGGGCCGCGCCGGTGATCATGTTCTTGATGTAGTCGGCGTGCCCGGGGCAGTCGACGTGCGCGTAGTGGCGCTGCTCGGTCTGGTACTCGATGTGCGCGATCGAGATCGTGATACCGCGCTGCCGCTCCTCGGGCGCCTTGTCGATCATGTCGAACGCCTCGGTGCTGGGGTTCAGCGTCGGGTACTTGTCGTGCAGCACGCGGGAGATGGCAGCCGTCAGCGTCGTCTTGCCATGGTCGATGTGACCGATGGTGCCGATGTTGACGTGCGGCTTCGTCCGCTCGAACTTGGCCTTCGCCACGGTGGATCCCTAACCCTTCGGTTGTCTGCCGGTCTGCTCTACGGAAGGTCCGTCTGCCGGCTGGTTTGACTGTTGTTGTTGAAGTTTCGGTGGGTGTTACTCGCCGGTCGCCTTGGCGACGATCTCCTTCGCCACGTTGGCCGGCACCTCGGCGTAGCTGTCGAACTGCATCGAGTAGCTGGCGCGACCCTGGGTCTTGGACCGCAGGTCGCCGACGTAGCCGAACATCTCCGACAGCGGGACGAGCGCCTTGACGACGCGCGCTCCGCCACGCTCCTCCATGGCCTGGATCTGGCCACGGCGGGAGTTGATGTCGCCGATGACGTCGCCCATGTTGTCCTCGGGCGTGGTGACCTCGACGGCCATCATCGGCTCGAGCAGCACCGGCTGCGCCTTCTTGGCGGCGGCCTTGAAGACCATCGAGCCGGCGATCTTGAACGCCATCTCGGAGGAGTCGACCTCGTGGTAGGCGCCGTCGAGCAGGCTGAACTTCACGCCCACCATCGGGAACCCGGCCAGGACGCCGTACTGCATGGCCTCCTGCGCACCCGCGTCCACCGAGGGGATGAACTCCTTGGGGATGCGGCCACCGGTGACCTTGTTCTCGAACTCGTACGCCGGGCCGTCCGGGGTCATCTCCAGCGGCGCGAGCGCCACCTGGACCTTGGCGAACTGGCCCGAACCACCGGTCTGCTTCTTGTAGGTGAGGTCCTCGCGCTCGACCGTGCGCTTGATGGTCTCGCGGTAGGCCACCTGCGGCTTGCCGACGTTGGCCTCGACCTCGAACTCGCGCTTCATGCGGTCGACGAGGATCTCGAGGTGCAGCTCACCCATGCCGGAGATGACCGTCTGACCGGTCTCCTCGTCGTTGGCGACGCGGAAGGTCGGGTCCTCCTCGGCGAGCTTCTGGATGGCCTCGCCGAGCTTGACCTGGTCGGCCTTGGTCTTCGGCTCGATGGCGACGTCGATGACCGGGGCCGGGAACGTCATGGACTCCAGGACGATCGGCTTGCCCGGGTCGGACAGGGTGTCGCCGGTGGTGGTCTGCTTGAGCCCACCGATGGCGATGATGTCGCCGGCGCCCGCGCGAGCGAGCTCCTCACGCTTGTTCGCGTGCATCTGGTAGATCTTGCCGACCCGCTCCTTGCGGTCCTTGGTGGAGTTCAGGACCTGCGCGCCGTTCTCGAGCACGCCGGAGTAGAGCCGGACGAAGGTCAGCTTGCCGAGGAACTTGTCCGTGGCGATCTTGAACGCCAGGCCGGCCAGCGGCTCGGACTCGTCGGCGCTGCGGTCGGCCTCGGTCTCGCCGTCCTGCAGGGTGCCCTTGACCCCGCCCACGTCGAGCGGCGAGGGCAGGTAGTCGACGACCGCGTCGAGCAGGGGCTGCACGCCCTTGTTCTTGAACGCGGTGCCGGTCAGGACCGGGTTGACGAGGTCGGCCAGCGTCGCCTTGCGGATGGCGGCCTTGAGCGTCGGGACGTCGATGTCCTCGCCCTCGAGGAACTTCTCGGCGATGTCGTCGTCGACGTCGGCGAGCTGCTCGAGCAGCTTCTCGCGGTACTCGGCGGCCTGGTCGGCGAGCTCGGCGGGGATCTCCTCGATGGAGTAGTCCTCTCCCATCTTGGTCTCGCCGCGCCAGGTCAGGGCCTTCATCTGCACGAGGTCGACGACGCCGATGAAGTCGGCCTCGTTGCCGATCGGCAGCTGCAGCACGAGCGCGTTGCTGTTGAGGCGGTCGCGCATCATGTCGACGCAGCGGAAGAAGTCGGCGCCGGTGCGGTCGAGCTTGTTGACGAAGCACATGCGCGGAACGCTGTACTTGTCGGCCTGCCGCCACACGGTCTCGGTCTGCGGCTCGACACCGGCGACACCGTCGTAGACGGCGACGGCACCGTCGAGGACGCGCAGCGAGCGCTCGACCTCGACCGTGAAGTCGACGTGCCCGGGGGTGTCGATGATCTGGATGGTGTGACCCTTCCAGGTGCACTTGGTCGCGGCGGACGTGATCGTGATGCCGCGCTCCTGCTCCTGCTCCATCCAGTCCATCGTGG
>NZ_CAXUNP010000042.1:0-32152 GCF_964252635.1 uncultured Jatrophihabitans sp. | reverse complement strand
CCGATGGACCTCGGGCTCGAGGCAGATCGTCAGCCACTCGTCGACCGCGATGCGGCCCGGCAGCAATGCGCGGCACAAGCCGTGCCCGTCGCAGCGGGTCCAGTCGATCTCCAGGCGGGCGGTCATCGGGGGCCGCCGACCGGCAGCTGGCCGAGCACGGGTCGGCCGCACCCACCGCGCAGGTGCGCGTCGTTCTCGTCGTGCAGCAGGTGCAGGCCCGAGGTGACGAACCGCGCCGCGCCCTTCGGGTGGGCGCCGGCGCCGCGCCCGGCGACGGCGCGCGCGTGCACGACCGCCGAGCCGAGCCCGGGGGCGGGCCCGGCCGCGAGCGCGGCGACGTCGGCGGCCAGGGCGGGCAGCCCGAAGCGGCACGGCCCGCACTGGCGCGCCGACTCGCCGGCCAGCCAGTCGCTCACGCGGGCGAGCTCCCCGAGTGCGCACGTATCGTGGCCGAGGACGAGCACGACGCCGGCGCCCAGGGTCGCGCCGGCCGACGCCAGCCCGGCCCGCGACATCCGGATCTGTGCGAGAGGCGCGACCCAGCTGCCGTGGTAACCGCCGACGACGACGGCCTGCGGGTCGGCCGCGTGGGCGGCGGTCAGCACGATGCCGAGCGGGGTGCCGATGGGGATCTCGACCACGCCGGGTCGCCCGACAGCGCCGCCGACGGTGAGCAGCGTCGTGCCGGGCTCATCGGGAGTGCCGGTCTCGGCGAAGCGGTGGGGGCCGAGGCGCAGCAGCACGGCCAGCTGGGCCACCGACTCAACGTTGGCGACAAGCGTGCCGTCGGCCGTCGGGGGAGTGCGACGACCGGTGGGCAGGGCCGGGCCGCCGCGCAGCGCCCGGACGACCGCGCGGGCCTCGCCGCCGACGAAGCCACCGGCCACGACCACGACCCGTACGCGCCGGGCGTCGGTGCGCTCGGCCGTCGCGGCCCGCACCGAACGCGCTGTCGGCTCGTCGTGCACGGCGACCGCGACGTGCTGCGTGCCGACGGCGTTCGCCAGGGCGAGGGCGCCGTCGAGGACGAGGTGCGGGGCCCGGTGCAGCAGGACGCGGTCCTTGCGGCTGGCGGGTTCGCTCTCGGTGCCGTTGACGACGACGTGCCGACGTCCCGCGGCGAGCGAGCGGATCTTGGTGGCGAGCGGGAAACCGGCACCCCCGCGCCCGGCGATGGGACCACCGTCGAGATGGGCGAGCACCCGCTCGAGGTCGGATCCGGGTAGCGGGCCGTGCGTGGCGAGGTGCGCCCGGTGGTCGAGGCGAGCGGCGGTCTGCAGCCCGGCCAGGAGCCGCGGCGCCCCGATGGACCATGCGCTCAGGTCCACCTCGGTGATCGGCGCGGGCGGACGGTGCAGCAGGGCGGTCATCGGGAGGCTCCCTCGGGGATGCGAGCTGGGGCGGAAGGTTGTTCGGTGACTTGCGGTGCGCGCACCGTGAACCGGTCGCCCGGCATACCTCGCGGTACGGACGCCATCCGGTAGGTCACCGAAGCTGCGACGGCAGCGACGCAGGCGATGTAGAGCAACCGCACCCACCCGACGGAGCTGTCGGTGCCGCTGGTGAACCCGTGCACGACCGCGAGTGCCCAGCCGGCGTAGGACAGCCCGTGCAGCTGTCGCCACAGGCGGGCGCCCCGCTCGGAGCGCGCCATCCGTCCGCGGGCCAGGCCGAGGAGCGAGACGCCGACGAAGGTGTAGAAGGCCAGCGAGCCGAGGCCGACCCAGGTCGGCCGGTAACCGGCCGTGAACGGGACAATCGCGCCGGTGATGCCGACGTGGGCGTAGGTGTCGAGCAGGATCGTCACGACGTGCAGGACGAGGACGGCGAGGCCGAGACCGGCGGCAGCGCGGTGCACGTACTGCAGGACATACCGCCGAGTCGGGGAGGAGGAGCGTGCGGTCGATGCCGGCCGTGCGACCAGCGCGCCGAGGCAGGTGGCCGTGCTGAGCAGCAGCAGGGCCGACAGGCCGGCCCCCCGCGCCGTGAACCAGAGGCTCATTCGGGGCCTCCGCGGAAGCGTGAAGTGTTCTGTGCGGAGCGCTTTCGTGGGGTGGTCATGCGACGGCGCTCCGGGGATCGGCGCCGGCCGTGCCGCGCACGAGGGTGCGGCGGTGCGGCAGGGTTCGGATCTCGGTGGGCCAGGCGCCGGTGGTGATGACGTCACCGTCGCTGTTGACGAGCCGCGCCGACGAGCCGCGCCGGTGCAGCCAGTCGAGTGCGGCGTCCCCCAGGACGATCGCCGCGGTGCTCGCCGTGTTGGCCGCGAGCGCCGAGCCGGCCGCGACGCTGACCGTCCGCCACGGGCCGTCGGCCGGCTCCCCGGTGCGCGGGTCGACGATGTGATGCGCCGTGCCGTCGCCGCGGCGCCAGGTGCGGACGGTGGTGGTCGAGGTCGTGAGCCCCCCGCGGCGGATGCGCACCAGCCGCCCGGGCTGACCCTCGCGCTCAGCGACGCGCACCGCCCACCCGCCTGGTCGCTCGCCGGCCACGGCAACGTCGCCGCCGAGCTCGACCAGCACCGGCGTCGCGTAGCGGTTCGCCAGCGTGTGTGCCGCGTGGTCGGCCGTCCAGGCCTTGGCGGTGGCGCCCAGGTCGAGCGCGCACCCGGCGGGGACCCGCAGGATGCCGGCCTCGCGATTGAGCGTGACGGCCCGCCAGGCACCCGGTCGCGGCGTGGCCGGCCGGGCCTCGGTGTCGGTGACGTCGGCGATGTCGGCGATGTCGGCGATGTCGGCGATGTCGCGGTCGTAGCCGATGCGGCGCATGGCCAGGCCGAGCGTGGGGTCGACCGCGCCGCCGGTCTCACGAGCGGCGTCGAGCGCGGCGGCGACCAGCGCGACGAGCATGGCCGGGATCGGCACGGGCCGCCCGGGCAGCGCGTTGGCGACCGAGATCGCCGAGTTCGGGCGGAACCGGCTGGCGAGCACGTCGACGCGTTCGAGCAGGGCGGTCAGGTCGGCCGTGGCGGGGGCGAGCGCGGCCGGGTCGTCGACGACCAGGCGGACGGTGCTGCTCCAGGCGCGCCACGTGCGGGTGGCGCTCATGCCGTCTCGGTGGTTCGCTCCGCCGGCGTCGCTCATGACCCGTTGCTCCCGCCGTCGCTCGAGCCGTGCTGATCGGTGCCGCTGATGCCGGAGTCGTTGTCGTCCGACGAGCTGCCGTCCGACGAGCTGCCGGACGACGAGCTGCCGGACGACGAGCTGCCGGACGACGAGCTGGGGGTCGACGTCGGCGTCGACGTGGTGCCCGTCGAGCCGGACGACGACGTGCCGCTCGACGGTGTCGTCGTGGTGGTGTTCGACGAGCCGCTCGTGCCGGTGCTCCCGCCGGAACCGGACGCGTCGGCGGTGCCGCCGACGCCGGCGACGAGGCCCCAGGTGACGGCGGCGGCGGAGACGGCAGCGGCCGCGGCGGCGAGGCGAGCGCGTCCGCGGAGGCGTTCGGGGGTGTTGTTCGGTGGCATACGAGAACGATGCGGCGGGGCGGCTCAGGGGGGCGTCACCGGAACATCAAGAACGGCTCAAGACTCGCTGGGACGCGGTGAAGGGCGGTCACGCACGGGGCCGTCCACCCGTCGGGCATAGTGAGCGGATGAAGATCGCTGCTGCCGTGTCCGGTATGGGTCTCGTGCTGGCGCTGACGACGGCCTGCGGCAGTTCCGGTGGCGGTGCTCCGGCGACGTCCGCCGCCTCGACCGGGTCGGCCTCGTCGGCCCCCGCGGTCAAGTCGGCCGAGGCCGCGTCGCAGTCCGATGACGCGTCGTCGTCCCAGCCGACGGGCGGCAGCGCGGGCTCGCCGGTGGTCAACGCGCCGGGCCGGGTCTTCTCGGTGGTGCTGCCGTCCGGGTGGACGCAGGACAAGCAGGAGGCGCAGGCCCTGCACGCCGTCGACGTCTACGTCGGCCCGGTGACCACCGCCTTCGCCGCGAACGTCAACGTCGTCACCGAGAGCAGCCAGGGGCTGAGCCTGGAGGCCTACCGGCAGCGCTCGGTGGCCAACCTGCAGTCGGCGCTCAAGATCTCCGGCCTGACCGCCGCGACCTCGACGACGGTCGCCGGCGACGACGCGCTGGAGTACTCGTTCCAGGACACCCAGCAGGGTCGGCGCCTCATGCAACGGCAGACGGTCGTGCTGCACGGCGGCAACGCGTACACGATCACCTACACGGCGACGACGGGTGCGTTCGCCGCCTCGTCCTCGGCAGCGCAGAGCATCATCGCGTCCTGGCGCTGGGGCGGCTGAGCAGGGTCAGGGGCGCCCGAACAACAGGGTGATCGACGCCCCGCCCGACGGGCTCGCGCCGAGCGTCATCGACCCGCCGGAGGCCTGGGCGCTGCGCCGGGCGATGTCGAGACCCAGCCCGCTCGACCCGCGGTCGCTGCGGCCACGCACCGGTTCGTCCGGGGGCAGCCCGGGGCCGTCGTCGGCCACGGTGAGCCGGGCGCCGTTCGTCGTCGCCGCGAGGAGCACCGAGAACGGCGTGCCCTCGGGGGTGTGGGCGACCACGTTCTCCAGCAGCGCGTCGACGGCCGCGGCGAGGTCCTCCGCGCCGGCGCGCACCGGCAGCGGGTCCCGAGGCAACTCCACCGTGGCCACCCGGCCCTGGTCCTCGGTCAGCGCCGACCAGAACGCCACCCGTTCACCCACGACCTCGGTGGCGTCGGATGCCGGCATCCGGCCCTCGCGCTGCGGGCGGCGGGCGGCGCGGATCACGGCCGTGAGCATGCGTTCCAACGTCGTGACGTGGCCGCCGATGCGCTCCGCCTCACGGGGCTCGTCCAGCGCCTCCGCGTCGAGTCGCAGCGCGGTGAGTGGCGTACGCAGGCGGTGCGACAGGTCGGCGACGGTCTCGCGTTCCTCGGCGATCAGCTCGTCGATGCGGTCGGCGAGCCGGTTCAGGGCCCGGCCGACGTCGGCGACCTCGACGGGGCCGTCGGTCGGCGCGCGCGCCGTGGTGTCGCCCGCCGACAGCTGCTGCGCGGTGGCGGCGGTGTCGGCGAGCGGACGCACGATGCGACGGGTGAGCACTTCGCCGGCGCCGATCCCGACCCCGATCAGCACGACGGCCGCGCCGGCCAGCAGCAGGAACTTGCTGTTCTCCCCGTCGTAGCGGTCGCCGTCGGGCAGGTAGACCCGGACGACGTAGGGCCCTGCGGAGGAGAACGAGACCGTCTGGTCCAGCGAACCGCCCTTGACGGGCTGCAGATCCGGCCCGGGTCCTCCCCCGGTGCCGGGCCCGCCGTACCCGCCCCGGCCGTCGTCGCCCTCCCCTCGCTGGGTGGGCACGGACGAGTTGTCGGCCGGTGTCGAGCCGATGACCTGGCCGGAGGGCAGGGTTATCGAGATGGGCCAGCCGGTGGCCTTCACCCGGTTCCGTACGTAAGTGGTCAGGGTCGACGTCGACGGCGGCGGGTAGCTCTGGACCGCCCCGCGCGCCCGCAGGGCTTCGTTGCGGACGTCGTTGCGGACGTCCTCGGCCACCGTCGAGCGGATCAGCACCGTCAGCGGGATCGCGAACGCCAGTACGACCAGCACGGTCATGCCGACGACCAGCAGCAGGATGCGGCGTCGCACGGTCAGCTCCCGGCCGGCGCCACGAGCCGCACGCCGACGCCGCGGACGCTGTAGAGGTAGCGCGGGTCCGCGGCCGTCTCGCCCAGCTTGCGACGCAGCCACGACAGGTGGACGTCCACCGTGCGGTCGGACCCGCCCCACGCCAGCTGCCACACCTCGCCGAGCAGGTCGCGCTTCGACACGACCTCGCCGGCGCGGCGGGCCAGGGCGAGCAGCAGCTCGAACTCCTTGCGGGCCAGCTCGACCGGGCGCCCGTCGACGGTCACCTCGTAGGAACGGGTGTCGATCGTGAGCCCGCCGACGGTGATGACGGGGTCCTCGTCAGTCTTGCCGCTGCGCCGCATCACGGCCCGGATGCGGGCGTTCATCTGGGCGGCGGTGAACGGTTTGATCACGTAGTCGTCGGCGCCGAGGTCGAGCAGGCGGATGATCTCGCGCTCGTCGTCACGGGCGGTGGCCACGATGACCGGGACCTCGCTGACGCTGCGCAGCATCGACAGCACGTCGGCGCCGTCGATGTCGGGCAGGCCGAGGTCGAGCAGCACGACGTCGGGCTTGTTCTCGACCGCGGCCGTGAGCGCGGGCATGCCCGAGCCGACGGCGGTCACGACGTGCCCGTGCTCGCGCAGCCCGCGGGTCAGTGCGGTGCGGATCGCGCCGTCGTCCTCGACCAGCAGCACCTGTGGCATGGCCGCGAGGGTAGCCGCCCGGCATCGTGGAGTGCTGTGCCCGGACACCGGGGGCAACTCCCCACGATGGCCGTCGATACTGAAGGTGTGGCCTACGCCGATCTGCAGCAGTTCCTCGCCGACCTCGAACGCGACGGCGACCTCGCCCGGGTGAGCGCGCCCGTGGACCCGCACCTGGAGGTCACCGGCATCGTGCAGCGGGTGGTCCGCGAGCAGGGCCCGGCGCTGCTGTTCGAGAACCCCACCCGCGGCCGCATGCCGCTGCTGATCAACGCGTTCGGCACGCAGCGGAGGATGGCGAAGGCGCTCGGCGTCGACGACCTCGACGAGATCGGCGACCGGATCGCCGAGTTGCTCAAGCCCGAGCTGCCGAAGGGTGTCAGCGGGTTCCGGGACGCGCTGGGCAAGGTCGGCCAGCTGCGGAACGCGCCGCCGAGGCACGTGAAGAGCGCGCCGTGCCAAGAGGTCGTCGTGCGGGGCGACGACATCGACCTCGTCGACCTGCTCCCGGGCGTCAAGGCGTGGCCCGACGACGGCGGCGTGTTCCTCAACCTGGGCCTGACGCACACGAAGCACCCCGACACCGGCGCCCGCAACCTGGGGATGTACCGGCTGCAGCTGCAGGACGAGCGCACGGTCAGCCTGCACTGGCAGATCCACAAGGACTCCACCTCGCACGCGGCCGTCGCCGAACGTCGCGGCGAACGGCTGCCGGTCGCCATCGCGTTCGGGTGCCCGCCCGCGGTCACCTACGCCGCGTCGGCACCGCTGCCGGCCGACATCGACGAGTACCTGTTCGCCGGCTTCGTCCAGCGGGAGCGCGTGCCGATGGTCGACTGCGTCAGCGTCCCGCTGCAGGTGCCGGCGGACGCCCAGGTCGTGCTCGAGGGCTGGGTCGAACCGGGCAAGCGGCTGCCCGAGGGCCCGTTCGGCGACCACACCGGCTTCTACACGCCCGTCGAACCGTTCCCGTTCGTCCGCGTCGAGACCCTGACGATGCGCAAGGAGCCGATCTTCCAGTCGATCGTCGTCGGCCGGCCGCCCCAGGAGGACGGCCCGATCGGCAAGGCCACCGAGCGGATCTTCCTGCCCCTGATCCGGCTGACCGTCCCCGAGATCGTCGACTACGACCTGCCCGAGGCCGGGGTCTTCCACAACGCGGTGATCGTCTCGATCGACAAGCGCTTCCCCAAGCACGCCCAGAAGGTCATGAACGCCATCTGGGGCGCGGGGCTGATGTCGCTGTCGAAGCTGATCGTGGTCGTCGACGCCGACTGTGACGTGCACGACTACGGCGAGGTCGCGTGGCGCGCATTCGGCAACGTCGACTACGCCCGCGACGTGTTGCACGGCGAGGGGCCGGTCGACCACCTGGACCACGGGTCCTACGAGCAGTTCTGGGGCGGCAAGCTGGGCATCGACGCCACCCGCAAGCTGCCCGCCGAGGGCTACCACCGCGGCTGGCCCGACGAGTGCGTGCTCACCGACGAGACGCGGGCCACCGTCGAGCGGCGGTGGGACGAGTACGGCATCGGCGCGCCCCCGAGCATGTCGCGACGCCGCCGTCGGCCGCACCGCAGGTCGCGCTGATACAGCGCCCAGGCAGAATCGACGTGTGACCACCAGCGACCTGACCACGGGCAGCGCCAGCCCCGCGGCGCCCCAGCGCGGCCGGGTCCGCAAGTTCCTGTCGCTGGTCATGATCGAGCACTCGGTCTTCGCGCTGCCCTTCGCCTACACCGCGGCGCTGACCGCGATGTGGCGTGACACCCGCTCGGTGCACTGGGTGCAGCTGCTGCTGATCACCGTGGCCATGGTGTCCGCGCGCACCGTGGCCATGAGCGCGAACCGCATCCTGGACCGCGGCTTCGACGCCCTGAACCCGCGCACCGCCCGCCGTGAGCTCGTCACGGGCGAGGTGTCGCTGTCGACGGCGTGGGCGGGCACGGTCGTCGCGCTGGCCGTCTTCCTCGGCTCCTGCGCCGCGCTGTCGTGGCTGTGCCTCGCGCTCGCCCCGGTCGCCGTCGCGCTGCTCGTCCTCTACTCCTACGGCAAGCGGTTCACCGACTTCCCGCAGGTGCTGCTGGCGCTCGCGCAGTTCGTCGCCCCGGTGGGCGCGTGGATAGCGGTCACCGGCCACGCGTCCTGGGCGGCCGCCGCGCTGGGCCTCGCCGTCGGCACCTGGATCGGCGGGTTCGACCTCATCTACGCCTGCCAGGACTACGAGATCGACCGCGCCATCGGCGTGCGGTCGGTGCCGGCGCGCTTCGGCATCGCGGCGGCGCTGCGGTCCTCGATCGTCGTGCACGCCGTCACTGTCGGCGCCTTCGCCTGGTTCGGCGCCGCGGCCGGGCTCGGCTGGCTGTGGTGGACGGGCCTGGCCCTCACCGCGCTCGTGCTGATCTACGAGCACACCATCGTGCGCGCCCACGACCTGTCCCGCGTCAACCGCGCGTTCTTCACCGCCAACGGCGTCATCGGCATCGGGTTGTTCGGGTTCGCGCTCGCCGACCTGATCGTCCACGGGCTGCGGGCGTGACCGACCGTCGCCCGTGGGTCGTCGGGGTGTCCGGTGCGTCGGGCACGCCCTACGCCCGCGCCGTGATCGGCGCCCTGCTCGACGCCGGGCTGCCCGTCGACCTCGTCGTCTCGCGGGCCGCGCGCCTGACCATCCTCGACGAGACCGGCCTGTCGTTCCGCGACCAGCACTGGCGCGACGACCTCGCGACCTGGCTGGCCCGCGACCCCGGCGACACGGCGTACTGGTCCGCCGGCGACCTCGCCGCCGGCCCGTCGAGCGGGTCCTACGAGACCCGCGGCATGGTCGTCGTCCCCGCCTCGACCGCCGCCGTCGCCGGTATCGCGCTCGGGCTGTCGAAAGACCTGTTGCAGCGCGCGGCCGACGTCACCCTCAAGGAGCGCCGGCCGCTGGTGATCGTGCCCCGTGAGACTCCGCTGACCCGGTCCACGCTGGTCCATCTGCTGACGCTGCACGACGCCGGCGCGGTCGTGCTGCCCGCCAGCCCGGGCTTCTACAGCGCGCCGCAGACCATCGCGCAGCTCGTTGACTTCGTGGCCGCCAAGGTGCTCGACGCGGTCGGGGTGGACCACACCCTGATCACCCGGTGGACGGGCGAGCTGGGCGGCGCGCGCGAGCGGTAGCCGGGCTCACGGCAGCGTCGCGGCCACCGTGTACAGCGCGTCGTCGCAGCGGCGGCCGCCGGTCGCGTACCGGCCGGTGAGCTGCCGCCCGTCCGCGAGGTCGTCCACCCGGAAGCCGCCGGACCGGAGAAGGTCGACCGCCGCGTCGGGCGGGGTCGCGAACGTGATGGGCTCACCGATCAGGCGCATGGACCGCACTGCCGTACGGCGCAGGTGGTCGTACGGTGCCCGTCCACGGGGGCTCTGCCAGAAGTCCATGGCCAGCACCGACCCCGGGCCGCACACGTCGGCGAGTGAGCGCAGCGTGCCGAGCACCGCCGCCTCGGTCAGGTACATGCTGACGCCCTCCCACACCACGAAGCAGGGGGCGTGCGGCCGGAACCCGGACGCGGCCAACCGGTCCGTCAGCGACTCGGCTCGGAAGTCGATCTCCACCCGCGTCACGGACCCGACACCGAAACGCTCCGGATGCGACTGGACCACCGCCGCCTTCGCGCGGGACAGCGGGGCGAGATCCACCTCGTAAACGGGACGGTCGCCGAGTGCGGCCGCGAAGCGGTAGGCCCGGCTGTCGTAGCCCGCCCCCAGCACGATCACCTGCTCGACCCCGGGCAAAGACCCGAGCAGGTGCGCGTCGATGAACGCGTGACGGCACAGCACCGACGTCGCGATCCCGGCGGCGCCGGAGCGCTCGAGCCGGCGCACCGCCGGGGCCGCGGCGGCGAGCGGGTGCAGGGCGGCCCGGTGGGCGCCGGTCAGGAACAGCGGTGCGTACGGGTCGTCGACGATCCGTTCGGCGGCCGGCCGCTGCCGCTCGAGCGCGCGGACCAGCGTCGTCCACTGCGCGGTGGCACTGGGCCGCTGGGTGGTGTGCAGCGTGCGGGGCAGCACGGCCAACCGCGGGAGCGACACGCGACGATCCTGCCGCTCGCCGGCGTGCCCGTCGAGCCGACGTGGGGAGAGTTGCCCGCCCTCAGGGCGGATAACTCTCCCCACGTCAGACGCGGCAGGCTCAGGCGCGCGTGGTCTTCGCCGCCACGTCGTCGAGCAGGGACGGCCCGGACGGCGTCCACCCCAGTTCGCGGGCGCGGCCGTTCTCGGCGCTCTGATCGAGCAGCAGCGCGTCGACCAGCGGTGCGAACAGGCGCTCGCGCGAGTCGTCCGCGCTCTCGGCGACCACGGCGTCGGTGCCGCGGGCCTTCGCCGCGGCCTCGCCGATCTCCCGCACGGTCGGGTGGTCGTCGTTGACGCCGATGTAGTACCCGCGGGCGGCCGATTTCTCGAACGCGCGCACGTACAGGTCGGCCAGCTCGCCGGTGTGAACGGTCGTCCAGTGCTGGCTGCCGTCGCCCACGAGGCGGATCGCTCCGTTGTCGTCGGGCTGGGTGATGGTGGCGACCAGGCCGCCCCCGCCGCCGTAGACAATGCCCGGGGCGACGACGACGCCGCGCAGCGACTCGTCGTCGAGCAGCTTCTGCTCGACCCCGGCGCGCCAGGCGGTGAGCTCCGGTGCGTCGAACGGGTCCTGCTCGGTGATCGCGTCGCCGGAGCCCCAGACCCACACCCCGCCGGTGTGCACGTACGGCTTGCCCGTGCCGGAGTAGGCGGTCAGCGCCGCCTGCACGACGGCCGCGTCGAAGTCGGCGCTGGTGGCATCCCCCGGGCTCGCAGTGTGGATCGCGCCGTCGGCATCGGCGAACACGCCCGACAGCCAGGTGCTGTCGGTGATGTCGCCCTGGGCCGGCGTCGCACCGGCCTCGCGCACGGCTGCGGCGGACTGCTCGCTGCGCACGACCGCGGTGACCTGGTGGCCGGCGTCGCGCAGGGCGGTGAGGACGGCCGATCCGACCAGCCCAGTGCCGCCGGTGAGAACTACGTGGGACATCGCTACCTCCTGTGGTTGCGTTCGGTTGGTGCAAGCCGCGGCCCGCGGTGGGACATTCCGCCGCGGCCGGGTCCGTGTCGGACGTCTCGCGGGCACCGTCCGGACCGGCCGGGAGGCCGACGTACCCTGGGTCGCATGGCGATGACCGAGTCCCGCAAGGCCGAGCTGACCGAGAAGATCGAGGCGCGTGAGCGGCTGACCCAGCAGGACGGCGAGGACCTCTACGACACCGACGACCTGGCCTGGCTGGGCGGTCTGGCGCACGGGGTCCGTACCGAGAAGAACGGCGACACGGTCTTCTTCAACGTCAACCGCCACCTGAACCTGACCAACGTCTGCACCGCGTCGTGCGCCTACTGCAGTTTCCAGCGCAAGCCCGGTCAGAAGGACGCGTACACGATGCGCGTCGAGGAGGCCGTCGAGACGGCGCTCGGCATGAAGGACGACGGCCTCACCGAGCTGCACATCGTCAACGGCCTGCACCCGACGCTGCCGTGGAAGTACTACCCGCGGGTGCTGCGCGAGCTGAAGGCCGCGCTGCCCGACGTCGCGCTCAAGGCGTTCACCGCCACCGAGGTGCACTTCTTCGAGACGATCTCCGGGCTCAGCGCCTCCGAGATCCTCGACGAGCTGATCGACGCCGGGCTCGAGTCGCTCACCGGTGGTGGCGCCGAGATCTTCGACTGGGACGTGCGCAAGCAGGTGGTCGACCACAACACCCACTGGGAGGACTGGTCGCGCATCCACCGGCTGGCCCACCAGAAGGGCCTCAAGACGCCCGCGACCATGCTCTACGGTCACATCGAGGAGCCGCGGCACCGGGTCGACCACGTGCTGCGCCTGCGCGAGCTGCAGGACGAGACCGGCGGCTTCCAGGTGTTCATCCCGCTGCGCTTCCACAACGACAACAACCGCTTGTCGCACCTGCCGATGGCGCAGCCGGCCGACGTCCTCAAGACGTTCGCGGTGTCACGGCTGATGCTCGACAACTTCCCGCACGTGAAGGTGTTCTGGGTGATGCACGGGCTGTCGACCTCGCAGCTCGCGCTGAACTACGGCGCCGACGACATGGACGGCTCGGTGGTCGAGTACAAGATCACCCACGACGCCGACAACTTCGGCACGCCCGACAAGCTGACCCGCGAGGACCTGCTCGACCTCATCCGCGACGCGGGCTTCCAGCCCAAGGAGCGCAACACCCGTTACGAGATCCTGCGCGAGTACGACGCCCCGGTGCCCCTGGCCCAGCGCCGCGCCGAGCCGCAGACCGTCTGGGCGTAAGCCGAGCCGATGTCCGAACCCGAGCCGAAGCCCGCATCCGAGCCGATGCCTGAATCGAAGGCAGCGCCCCGGGCCGCGACGTCGGTCGAGCCGACGTTCCGCGGCTGGATGGGCTCGATGTGGCTGTACACGCTGCTGCGCTTCGGGTTGTTCGGCGCGCTCTGGGGGATCCTCTACCTCTGCGGGGTGCCCGTCTTCATCAGCGCGCTGATCGGGCTCGTGCTCTCGGTGCCGTTGTCGCTGGTCCTGCTGGCGAAGCCCCGCGCCCGGTTCACCGCGCAGCTCGAGGCACGGGTCAACTCACGCATCGTCGAACGGGCCGACCTCGACACCCAGCTCGACCCGGACGCCGATGCCCGCGACGCGGACCTGCGCGAGGCTCATGAACGCGAGGCCCGCGCCATCGAGGCGCGCAAGGCCAAGTCGCGCCGCGGCACCGGCGGCTCCCCCACCTCGAGCTGACCTCACAGCAGCTCGCGGCGGTGGGCGACGGACCGACTCTGCTCACCGTCGGAAGGTCGACGGTGAGGACCCCCGCCGCGATGTGCAACACGGCTGGTGCGACCGGGCCGCAAGCGCCGGGCGCGGCCGTAGCACGGCGTGATACGGCCGTCCTGTGACGGCGTGCTACCTGGGGGGCGACTGCGACCAGACGGTCGGGTGATCAGGTCCAGTCGACGGCGTCGTACAGGGCGCGCAGGCGGTTGCCGAGAACCGGGTCCAGTCCACCGGCCCATGCGATCCTGCCGAGGACGTAGGCGGGGAAGTCCTCCCGCCCGCGGGTCTGGGTGCGCCATCCGTGCCGGGCGCAGTTGTGCAGCAGGGCTCGCAGAGCGTCGCGCTCCGGCCGCGGCAAGGACGGACGGGCGTTGACGATCGCACCGAGAACCGACTGGCGACCCGACGCGCCGAGGACGACTGTCTTGCGTTCGTTCACTGCGAAGCCCTCATCGAGCACGATCTGCTCGACCGTTCGCACGAACGCCGACCGGCCGGCGCGTAGGCGCGGGCCGCCGCTGAAGGTGAGGTCGTCGACATAGCGGGTGTAGGCGGCGCCGAAGGACTCGGCCAGCCCGGTCAGCCTGCGGTCGAGTCCGAAGGCGACCAGGTTGGCGGCCCGCGGCGACGACGGTGCTCCTTGCGGCAGGTGTGGCGCGGCGAGCCGGTCGCCGAGGCGCCAGTGCCGGGCCGGGTCCGCGTCGGGAACGGGCAGGGCGCGCCACACGGCGTGGGGCACGACTGTTGTCAGCAGGCCTGTGACGGTGTGCGCCACCTGCTCGGGCAGTCCGGCTGTACGCAGCAACCCCCATACCCGTCCGGCAGCGATGGACGGGAAGAACGCCTCCAGGTCCATCCGGATCACGACCGTGCGGCCGGCGTGCGGGGCCAGCGCCGTCCGCACCGAGCGACCGGCGACCGCTCCGTGCGCGGCGTCGTGCACGGGCACCGGCTCGAGGACATGACGCAGCAGGCGGCGCTGGATCTCCTTGAGCCGTGGCTTGGGCGCGGCCACCAGCCGTCCGCCACTTCGCGAGGGCAGGACGTGCCAACGGTAGTGGCGCAGCATCTCGTCCGCGTCGCGCTCCCAGCCGCGCACGTCTGCGAACCACGAGAGCTCGCCCTGGTCCACGTCGAGCAGCCGGGCCAGCGCACCCAGGTCGTCGAGACGGGTCACGGGCCACCGGCGGTCTACGACCCGTGTCGTCGTCGGCTCGAGATGTCTGATGCGGGGCAGCCGGTCCCGTCGGCCCGTCCAGGCCTTGGCCCACGCGGGGCACGTCTGCAGGTAGGCGGCCAACTCGCGCGGGCGGTCGTAGGGAGGGTCGCGGTAGGCGTCCACGACCTCGCGCACCAACTCGCTGACCCATGTCGGTGGTGTCTGACGGCCCAGTGCGACCCGGACCCTGCGGGTCATGGCCGCACGGTGCCAGCCGCCGGCGAGCATGGCCGTGGCCACGCCGTGGGCGACCGCCTCCGGTCGCGATGTGCTCACCGGTTCGGGGTCACGCGCACGGGCGCGGTGCGGCGGCGCGTGCCGGACGGCGGGGACAGCCGTTCCCGGTGGTGCGCGCCTGCTCGTGCATGGAGTGCTCGCCACGGCGTGCGGTGCGATGCCCTGCTTCGGGTGATGCCCCCGGGGTTGCCCCGGAGAGGTCGGGTCGACCCGACCGTCCTGTCCCCGCCGTCGACACGGCGCGAGCGTAACGCCGTCAGCCACTCAGCAGGGCGGTGAGTTCGGCGACGGTCTGCTGCGACCCGGCGACGTGCCAGCGTTGGCCGTCGACCGGGACGACCGACGCCGCACCGCCCGCGGCCGCGACCAGCGCGGCGCCGGGCAGCCAGTCCCACGGCAGGGAGTTGGCCTGGACGGACGCGCCGAGGCGACCGGCCGCCACCGCTGCGAGCTCGACCGACCCCGAACCCAGCATCCGCACCGTGGCCGCCCCGCCCATGACCCGCAGCAGCGGCTCGCGCAGGGAGGCATCGCCGAGGGTGAACGGGTGCAGGTAGGTCGCCAGCGACACCTCGGCCAGCGGCCGGTCGACGAGCGGGGCCAGCTCGACGCCGTTGCGGGTCGTCGGATGTGACTGCCCGCCCAACCACAGCTCGTCGGTCGCGGGTTGGTAGACCGCGCCGAGCAGCGGCGGCTCCGTCTCCGACGGACCGAGGGCCAGCGCCGCGCACCACGTCGGCAGCTCGGACAGGAAGTTGTAGGTGCCGTCGACGGGGTCGACGTACCAGGTGCGCGCGCCGCCGGCGTCCGACGTGCCCTCCTCGCCGACGATGGCGTCGTCCGGCCGTTCGGCGCGCAGCCGGGACACGACCAGCTCCTCGGCGGCGTGGTCGGCGGCCGACACGACGTCCGAGATCGACGTCTTGTGCTCGACGGTCAGCCCGTCGGCCAGCATCCGGGCCGCGAGCTCGCCGGCGGCGCGAACCAGCGAACCGGCCAGTTCGACGTCGGCAGAACCCACGCCTCGAACCCTAGTGCGCCCGAAACGCCTGTGCCGCGCCAGGCAGGTCGACCCGGACGTCAGCTCGAAGCGCCGAACGGGTGGTCGATGACGTACTTCCAGCTGCCGTCGGGCTGACGGCGCAGCACCTCGGCGGTGACGCCGCGCAGGTCGACGGGCCGACCGTCCGCGTCGGTGCCGCCGTCCATGACGAAGGCGATGCTGGACAGGACGAGGTCGCCCTGCTCGAGCCAGTACCGCGGCTCGAACCGCAACGTGCCACCGAGGCCGAGGAACCACGACAACGCAGCCTCGATCGCGGCGTGGCCGTGCAGCGGCTCGGCGCCGGGGCCCGGAACGATGACCGCGTCCGGTTCGTAGGTGCTCATCAGGGCGGCCAGGTCGCCGGCGTTGAAGGCGCCGCACCAGAAGCGGTTCAGGCCGTGCGGCCCGGCGGTGTCCGTGGGGACGTCGTGGGTGTCGGTGGCGTCGTGGCCGGCTGGGGTCAGGGTGTGTGTGCTCATGGGGCAAGCCTGGTGCCGGCACGCGGCCCGGACCATCCCAGAAAGCTGGTGTGCTGCGCGGCGAACCCGCTACCAGCCCAGCTCGTGCAGCCGGTCGTCGTCGATGCCGAAGTGGTGACCGATCTCGTGGATCACCGTGCGCCGCACCTGCTCGACGATGTCGCGCTCGTCGGCGCTGACCGCGCAGATGGCGTGCCGGAAGATGGTGATCCGGTCGGGCATGACGGCGGCGTAGTCGGAGCTGCGTTCGGTGAGCGGGACACCCTGGTAGAGGCCGAGCAGGTCGAGGGACGTCGAGTCGTCGTCGACGGTCACCGCGACGTTGCGCATCTCGCGGCCCAGCTCCGGCGGCAGCCCGTCGAGGGCCTCCGTCACCATCAGCTCGAAACGCTCGGGGTCGACGAGTTCCACGCGCCGACTAGCCCTGCTCGGGTCGGTCGTAGTACCCGGCGAAGTCCTTGCGGACGACGTTCTTCTGGATCTTGCCGGTGGAGGTCCGGGGCAGCTCGGCCACGACCACGACGGCCTTCGGCGCCTTGAACGACGCGATGTGCTGCCGCGCGCCCGTGAGCACGGTGTCGGGGTCGAGCGTCTCGCCCTCCTTCGCGATGACGAACGCGGTGATGGCCTCCGTCCAGCGCTCGTGCGGCAGCCCGACGACCGCGACCTCGGCGATGTTCGGGTCCGCCGCGTACACCGCCTGCTCGACCTCGATGGACGCGATGTTCTCGCCGCCGGACTTGATCACGTCCTTGTAGCGGTCGCTGAACCAGAGCATGCCGTCCTCGGCGAGCACGCCGGCGTCGCCGGAGTGGAACCAGCCGTGCGCGAAGGCCGCCTCGGTCGCGGCCGGGTCCTTCAGGTACTCGTTCAGCGCCTGCGGGCCGCGGTAGACGATCTCGCCCTCCTCGCCACGGGGCAGCAGGGCACCGGACGGGTCCATGATCGCAATCTGCACGTTGATCACCTGCGAGCCGACCGCGCCGGAGTGCGACAGCTGGTGCTCGGGCCGGAAGTACGTTGTCACCGGGCTCATCTCCGTCTGCCCGAACGACAGGTGGAATTCGCAGTCGAAGACCTCGATGCACCGCCTCAGCAGCGCGTCGGGCATCGGGGCCATCGCGTACGCGGCGCGCCGCAGCGACGACAGATCGCGGCGCGACACGTCCGGGTGGTCGGCCAGCGCGCGCCACATCATCGGCAGCGCGAAGGCCCGGGTGATGTGCTCGGACTCGACGAGCTCGAGCAGCGCCGCGGGGTCGAACCCGCGCATGAGGTACTGCGTCGCGCCGGCCATGACCGCGGGAGTGGCGAACCCGTTCAGCTGAGCGGTGTGGAACAGCGGCATCAGGCACGCGATGCGGTCGTCCGGGCCGAGGTGGGTCTCGGCGACCATCATCAGCGATTCCAGGTAGATCGCGGTGTGGCTGCCCACCACGCCCTTGGGGAAGGACGTCGTGCCGCTCGTGTAGAGGTAGCTCACCGCGTCGCGGTCGTCGACGAACGTCTCCGGCGAGCTGTCGTCGTCCGCGGCGAGCTCGGCGAACGTGAGCCGGCGGCGGTCGGGCGCGTCGTAGGTCGTCTCGCCGCCGGTGCCGGGCGCCACCACGACGTCGCCAACCGTCGGCACCTTCTCGACGGCCGGGGCGGCCAGTGGCAGCAGCTGGGCCTCGACGACGATCCCGCGCGCCCCGGAATGGTCGAGCACGTAGGCGATCTCGTCCGGACGCCAGCCCAGGTTGACGGGCACGCAGACGACGCCGAGCTTGGCGCAGGCGAAGTAGGTGACGAGGAACTCGGCGCTGTTGCCCGAGACGAGAGCAAGTGCGTCGCCGCGGGCGTAGCCGAGCCCGTGCAGCCCGTGCGCGACGCGGTTGACCCAGGCGTCGAGCTCGGCGTAGGTCCAGCGCCGGTCGCCGTCGACGACGGCGACGGTGGCCGGCAGCCGGCCCGCGGTGCGGGTCAGCGCATCGCCGACGTTGACGCGGGTGACGAGATTCGCGGCGAGCTCCGGCTCCATCCGCTGACCTTGGCACGGCGCACTGTGCATCACCAGAGCACGACCAGCGGGCGTAGGTCAGCGTCGGCGTAGCGTCGACGAGGTGAGTGCGGTCCGACCCCGGGTGGGGCACATCCAGTTCCTCAACTGCCTGCCCATCTACTGGGGGCTGGTCCGGGCCGGCGCCCTGCTCGACGTCGAGCTGACCAAGGACACGCCCGACAACCTCAACGACATGCTGGTCGCGGGTGACCTCGACATCGGCCCGATCTCGCTCGTCGAGTACCTGCGCAACGCCGACGACCTGCTGCTGCTGCCCGACATCGCGATCGGGTCGGACGGGCCGGTGCTCTCCGTCGATCTGGTGTCGCAGGTGCCGCTGGCCGAGCTGGACGGCGCCCGCATCGCGCTCGGGTCCACGTCGCGGACCTCGGTGCTGCTGGCCCAGATGTGGCTCGAACAGCATCACGGTGTGCGTCCCGAGTACTTCACCTGCCCGCCCGACCTGACGGCCATGCTGCTCGAGGCGCAGGCCGCGGTCGTCATCGGCGACACCGCGCTGCGCGCCACCTACGACGCGCCGCGGCGAGGTCTCGACGTGCACGACCTGGGGCAGGCCTGGCGCGACTGGTCGGGCCTGCCGATGGTCTTCGCCGTGTGGGCCGCCCGCCGCGACTACGCCGAGGCCAACCCGGGCCTGGTGAAGGACGTCCACACCGCCTTCCTGCGCAGCCGCGACGACGCGCTGGCCCACGTCGACGAGGTCGCGGCCACCGCGGCGCGGTGGGAGATCTTCGACGCGGACACCCTCGTGACCTACTTCCGCACGCTGGACTTCTCGCTGGGTTCGCGCCAGCTCCAGGGCCTGGTGGAATTCGGCCGCCGCGCCGGGTACGACGTCGACCCGGTGTTCGCCGACGTCTGACCCACAGGACAATGGGCTCGTGAGTGACGCTTGCGGAGCGAACCGATGACACGGCGGCTGGACCGGCCCGAACGGAGTGAGGGCGTGGAAGATACCGACTCCGTGCTGGACCCGCAGGTGGCCGACTGGTTGGTGCGGGTCATGCCCGACCGCGACCCCGAGACCGTCGCGGAGGCGCGCGAACACTCCCGCGCCACCAACGCCGCGGCGCTCGCGGAGATGGACCCCGCCCTGCTGCCGGCCGACGAGTCCGACGCCGAGATCCCGGCCGGCGACGACGGCCCGGCGCTGCCCATCCGGGTGCTGCGCCCGGCCCGCGCCGGCACCCGCGACGTCGACACCGCCGCCATGCCGACCGTCGTCTACTTCCACGGCGGCGGCTGGGTCGTCGGCGACCTCGACACCCATCTCGGCCACGCCCGCCGCATCTGCGCGCAGGTGCACGCCGTCGTGGTCTCGGTCGGCTACCGCCGGGCACCCGAGCACCGCTTCCCGGCCGCGTTCGACGACGCGGCCCGCGCCACCGAGTGGGTGGCGTCGCGCCTGGCGGACTTCGGCGGCTCGGACGACCTCGTCGTGGCCGGCGACAGCGCCGGCGGTCAGCTGGCCGCGTCCGTGGCGATCGCCCGCCGAGACGCGGGGCTGCCGCTGAGCGCGCAGATGCTGCTCTACCCGGTCACGGACGTGGCCGGGCGGTACGAGGACCCGGACGTGAACGCCGGTTACATGTCCCGCTACTCGGGTCACAAGCGGTTCGGCCTGACGCTCGAGGGCATGGTCAACTTCGCGCACGCGTACGTGTCGGAGCAGCAGTCGGCCGACTGGCGGGTGTCGCCCAAGCGCGCGGCGTCCCTGGCCGGCGTCGCACCTGCCGTCATCCACACCTCGACGCTGGACGTGCTGCGCACCGAGGGCAACTTCTTCGCCGACGACCTGCGGGCCGCGGGTGTCGACGTCGTCAGCCGTGAGCACCCGTCGCTGAACCACTCCTACTTCGGGCTCGGCGGGGTGTCGACCGTGGCCGACGCCGCGGCGTCCGAGGCGGCGCAGGACCTGCTCGATCTGCTGGCCCGGGCGCGCGGCTGACGCCTACTTCCGGGCCACCCATTTCTTGGCCGCGTACGACGCCGAGGCGTAACCCGCGACGTTGGTCCCGGTGATGAACGAGCCGTTCGTCGAGCCGGCGCAGCGGTAGCCGGGCGCCGACACCCACAGCGTCGCCGAGCCGTAGCTGAGCCCGAACAGGTAGTCGCGTGAGTCGGCCTTCGTCAGGACCGATGCGCAGCCGCCGGCCCTGTCGGAGGTCGAGCTGATGCGCGGCAGGGCGGACAGCGTCCTGACCAGCCCGGACAGGCTCCCCGAGAGCTTGCTGCGACCGGTCAGCGACACCTCCTTCGACACATTCGGCTCGGCCCCGTCGAGGTAGGCGCAGACCACCGCGTGGGTCGGGGTGTCGTCGGACACGAGACGGTCGTCGCCGTTGACGCCCCGCGGCGCGTGCGGCACCCAACCGTTCGTGTCGCCGCCCGTCTGGCGGTACTGCCGCGGGCAGGCCAGCGCCTTGTCGCGAGCCACCGCCGTCCCCTCGGACCCGGTGGGGCTGCCCGGGTCACGGCCGTTGCCAAGCGTGACCACCAGCACGATCGCCACCACGGCCACGGCCAGCGCGCCGAGGAGGGGCGCCAGGGTCGAGGAGCGTCTCCCGCTCGGCTGCGACGAGGCCATGCTCCCAGTGTGCTGTCCGCCCACCGCACGGTCGCGGGCACCCCGGCCGCCGTACTCTGAGGGGGTGACGATCTCCGCGCCGAACGACCCTGCGCCGAACTCCGCCGCGCCGATGCAGCCCTCGATCGCCGAGGTGCTGGCCCGAGGTGCCGCGGGCGGCCGCATCACACCCGACGAGGCGTTGCTGCTCTACACCGACGCACCGCTGCACGCCCTGGGTCGCGCTGCCGACACCGTCCGGCGCCGGCGCTTCCCGGACAACATCGCCACCTACATCATCGACCGCAACATCAACTACACCAACGTCTGCCTGACGGCCTGCAAGTTCTGCGCCTTCTACCGCTCGCCGAAGCACGCCGAGGGCTGGACGCACCCGCTGGAGGAGATCCTGCGCCGCTGCGGCGAGGCCGCCGACCTCGGCGCCACGCAGATCATGCTGCAGGGCGGCCACTCGCCCGACCTCGGCATGGAGTGGTACGAGCAGACGTTCTCCGCGATCAAATCCGCCTATCCGCAGCTGACCCTGCACTCGCTCGGCGCGTCCGAGGTCGTGCACATCGGTCGGACGTCGTCGCTGCCGCACGCCGAGGTCATCAGCCGGCTCAAGGCCGCCGGGCTCGACTCCTTCGCCGGGGCGGGCGCCGAGATCCTCGTCGACCGGCCCCGCACGGCCATCGCCCCGCTGAAGGAGCCGGGCGACGTCTGGCTGTCGGTCATGGAGACCGCGCACGGCCTGGGCCTGCAGTCGACCGCCACGTTCATGATGGGCACCGGCGAGACGAACGCCGAGCGCATCGAGCACCTGCGGATGATCCGCGACGTCCAGGACCGCACCGGCGGGTTCCGCTCGTTCATCCCTTGGACCTACCAGCCGGAGAACAACCACCTCAAGGGACGCACGCAGGCCACGTCGCTCGAATACCTGCGCATGATCGCGGTGGCCCGGCTGTTCTTCGACAACATCGTCCACCTGCAGGGGTCGTGGCTGACGACCGGCAAGGACATCGGCATGCTGACGCTGCACTTCGGCGCCGAGGACCTGGGTTCGGTCATGCTGGAGGAGAACGTCGTGTCCTCGGCCGGCGCACGGCACCGGTCGAACCGCACCGAGCTCATCGAGCTGATCCGCGGCGCCGGGCGCATCCCCGCGCAGCGCGACACCCTCTACCGGCACCTCGTCGTGCACGACGACCCGGCGAACGACCCGGTGGACGCCCGCGTCCACTCGCACATGAGCTCGACCGCCCTGCAGGTCGGCCAGCCGCTCACGCTCGTCCCCGCGAGCTGACCGGCGGCGGGGTACGGGAAGCCCCCCATTCCCCCGCAGGAACTGGACGGAGGGTCTTCCCGTAAGAGCTTTCGCCCCCTGTGTCGGCCGGAGAACCGGCCGCCCGATAAAGGGAGTGCCCACCCGCCGACCAGGCTCAATCAACCCCGTCCGCACCGTCGCCACGGTGGGTGGCAACTCGCCGAGAGACGGGATTCGCGGCCGAGTCCGGCCGCTACCCTCCTGGACGTGAACCTCGCCCTCGCCGTGCCGTTCGGCGTGGCGTCGTCGGTCGTCTACGGCACTTCGATCGTGGTCCAGCACAAGGTGGCCCAGGAGCACGCCGACGACGGTGAGGAGAGCGCCCGCGGGCTGATGCGGCTGATCCGGCACCCGATCTTCCTGCTCGCGATCGCCGGTGACTTCATCGGTTTCGTGCTCAACATCGTCGCGTTGTCGGCCGGCGCGGTGGTCGTCATCCAGCCGCTCGTCGTGCTGATGCTGCCCGTGGCCCTCGGCGTGGGCTACCTGATGGGCGGCCCGCGCCCGTCGCGGTCGGACTACCTCGGCTGTGTCGGTGTGCTCGGCGGCCTGGGCGTGTTCCTCGCCCTCATCGGGGCGCCCGCCACCGAACACGTGCCCAAACCCCGCTACATCGGCATGGCCGTGGTCGCCGTCCTCGTGATCGGCGGGGTGCTGACGCTCGTCGTGTCGGGGCGCAACCGCCTCATCCGCGGCGCCACGTACGGCGCGGTCGCGGGCTCGTTCTTCGGCACGCTCGCCGTGATGGTCGACGCGGCTTCGGACCGCGTGAGCGCCCGCGGCCTCGGCGCCCTGTTCACGACCCCGCGCGGTGCCGTTCCGTTGATCAGCATCGTGGTACTGGGCGCCGCGGGCATCGCGCTCACCCAGCTGTCGTTCCAGGTGGGCGCGCTGGGCGCCACGTTGCCCGCCAACCTCGCCGCCGACCCCGCCATGGGCGTCATCTTCGGTGCGGTGCTGCTGCGCGAGCACGTCCCGCTGTCGGTGCCGCACCTGATCGGGTACGTGCTGTGCCTGGCCGCCGTGATCGCCGGCGGGATCCAGCTCGCCCGACCACGCGGCAAGGTCGCCGACAACACCGGGGGAGTGACGCCGGACGTGCCGGGCGGTGACAGACTGCCAGGGTGACGCAACCGGCGCTGGACGGCCCGCAGGAGCGCCCTGTTCAGGACCAGCCCGTCCGGGCCACCCTGGACAAGCAGCCGCGCGAGGTCGCGCAGATGTTCGACGGGGTCGCGCGCCGCTACGACCTCACCAACACCGTGCTGTCCTTCGGTCAGGACCGTCGCTGGCGCCGTCGCACCCGCCAGTGCCTGGAACTCAAACCTGGGCAGCGGGTGCTCGACCTGGCCGCCGGCACCGGCGTCTCCACCGCCGAGCTGGCCCGCAGCGGGGCCGCGGCCGTCGCCTGCGACTTCTCCCTCGGCATGCTGCGGGCCGGGCGCGGCGCCCGCCGTCGTCGGCACCTGCCCTTCGTCGCGGGGGACGCCACCAGGTTGCCGTTCGCCGACGGCTCCTTCGCCGCCGTCACCATCAGCTTCGGCCTGCGCAACGTCTCCGACGTGCCGGCCGCCCTGCGCGAGATGGCCCGCGTCACCCGTCCGGGCGGCCGCCTCGTCGTCTGCGAGTTCAGCCGGCCGACCTGGCGACCCTTCCGCGTGCTGTACCTGAACTACCTGATGCGGGCGCTGCCCGCGGTGGCCCGCCGGGTGTCGTCGAACGCCGACGCCTACGTCTACCTCGCGGAGTCGATCCGCGCGTGGCCCGCGCAGCGCGAGCTCGCCGCGATCATCGCCGACAACGGGTGGACGAGCGTCCGGCACCGCAACCTCACCGGCGGGATCGTCGCGTTGCACCTCGCCGAGACGCCGAAACGTCGAGCCCGCTGAGCCGGCCCGGGGATTAGTGCGCAGACCCCACGGGTATCCGCCTACTGACAGCGCTACGTTCAAGGGCCTGGCCTGTCGGTTGGACGGCCCGACACACACTCGGAGGTAGACATGAGTCTCGACGACGACGACATCACCAGCGGCGACGGCGGCGCGGACGGCGCGGCCGGTCCCGGCCCGGAAGGTCCGGCCGACAGCGGCGACGGTGGCGCGGACGGCGCGGCGGGTACCGGTGACGGCGGTGCCGACGGCGGTGCGCAGCCCGGCCCCGAGGGCCCGGCCGACAGCGGCGAGGGCCCGGCCGACAGCGGCGACGGTGGCGCGGACGGCGCGGCGGGTACGGGTGACGGCGGTGCCGACGGCGGTGCGCAGCCCGGCCCCGAGGGCCCGGCCGACAGCAGCGAAGGCCCCGCCGACAGCTGAGCCGACGCACACCGCATGACTGCACACTCCTCGGTCCGGGTCGGGGGCGCCGCGTTCGCACGCTGCGTCGCCGGCCCGGCCGACGTGTTCGCCACGGAGCACTGGGGGCGCGCTCCGCTGTTCAGCGCGGCGGCCGATCTGCCCCGTGACTTCACCGATCTCCTCGACGCGCACGCGGTCGACGACCTGATCTCGTCGCGCGGTCTGCGCACCCCGTTCCTGCGCATGGCCAAGGACGGGACGGTGCTGCCGGCGGCCCGCTTCACCCGCGGCGGAGGGGCCGGCGCGACGATCGCCGACCAGGCGGCCGACGACAAGGTGCTGGCGGCCATGGCCGACGGCTCGACTCTCGTGTTGCAGGGCCTGCACCGCACCTGGCCGCCCCTCGTCGACTTCGCGGCGCAGTTCGCCGACGAGCTCGGGCACCCCGTCCAGATCAATGCCTACATCACTCCGCCGCAGAACCAGGGCTTCTCACCGCACTACGACGTGCACGACGTGTTCGTCCTGCAGGTCGCCGGCCGCAAGCGGTGGACCATCCACCGCCCCGTCGTCGACGACCCGCTGGCCAACCAGCCGTGGGACGCCCGCCGCGGCGAGGTCGAGGCCCGCGCCGCCGAGGCGCCGCTGCTCGACACCGTGCTCGCGCCCGGCGACGCGATGTACCTGCCGCGCGGCACCATCCACGCCGCCCAGGCGCAGGGCGAGCTGGCCATCCACCTCACGGTCGGCGTGCATCCGCTCACCCGCTACGACCTGGTCAAGCGGCTGCTCGAGGCCGTCCAGGACGACCCGGCCCTGCGGGCCTCGTTGCCGGTGGGCGTGGACCTCGCCGACCCCACCGTCCTGGCCCCGGCCCTCGAGGACACCGTCGCGGCGCTGCAGCGCGCGCTCACCGACGTTCCCGTCACCCGGGTCGCGGACGACGTCGGCACGAACCTCATGCGCCGCACCCGGCCGAAGCCGCTCGCCCCGCTGGCGCAGCTGGACCTCGCCGCGACCCTGACGGGCGACACGCGCCTGCGGCTGCGCGAGGCCCTGCGGTTGCGGCTCACCGACGACGGCGAGCACCTGCGCATCGTCCTGCTCGACCGCACCGTCGAGCTCCCGCAGACCGCGGCCGACGCCGTCAAGACCGCGGTCGCCGGGGCGCCGTTCGTCCCCGCCGGTCTGCCCGGGCTCGATCCCGACGAGCAGCTCGTGCTCGCGCGACGGCTGGTCCGCGAGGGCCTGCTCGTGCCGGCTTGACCAGCGTCCCGGCCGGCTCGGCGCCTCCCGCCGAGCCACTCCGTCCGGCCGACGTCCGCAACGCCCGGCGGATGCCCAACCCGCGCGAGACCCTCGAACGTTGTGCCCTGCGTGCGCAGCTGCGCGGCGACCCCATGCTCGGCACCGCCTTCCCGTCCGCGCGGCTGCTCCTCGTCGAGCAACCCGGCCCCTGGGGCCGGCACGCGCTCATCGACTCCCGCTTCGACCGCGACACCGCGGTCGCCCTCACCGAACGCACCCGTGCGATCGGGGTTCGGCTGCAGGTCATCCGCCGTCCCGGCCGGGACGCCCGCCCGGCCCGCCGTCGCTGGGCGTTCGCCGACACCCGGGCGGGGATCGAGACGGTCCGGTGGGGCAGCTTCGACCGCGACGCCGAGCTGCTCGACCTGCCCCTCGACGGCTCCGCCGGCGAGATCGACAACTCCGTCGTGCACCTCGTCTGCACGCACGGTCGGCACGACGTGTGCTGCGCCCTGCGCGGACGGCCGGTCGCCGCGGCCCTGGCCGACGCCGCACCCGGGCAGGTGTGGGAGACCAGCCACCTCGGGGGCGAGCGCTTCGGCGCGAACGTCCTGGTGCTGCCCGCCGGGCTGCTGTACGGGCGGGTGCTGCCCTTCGCGGCGGCCGAGTTCGTCGCGGCCGCCCAGGCCGACGAGGTCGTCGGCGCCCTCCTGCGGGGCCGGATCGGCACCCCGCCGGCCGGTCAGGCCGCGCTCGCCTTCGCCCACGAGCAGCTGGCGCTGCCCCGCCGGGGCGACCTCGAGGTGCGGTCGGTCGGGACGTTCCGCGACGGCTTCGCGCTCGTGCGGGTGCGCAGCCCCCACGGAGAGCTGGACGTCACCGTGGCCGCCGAGCAGGTGCCCGTCGACGGGCTGACCTGCGGGAACCCCCGCCGGGGCGTCTACTGGCGCTACCTGCCCGTACGCATCGACCGGGTCGACGGGTCACCCGTCGTCTGAACCGTCCGGCTCAGTGACCCTCGGTCTCGGCCCGCTTGTAGGAACGCACGATCTCGGCCTCGGCCTCGGACCGGCCGACCCAGTTCGCACCCTCGACGCTCTTGCCGGGCTCGAGATCCTTGTAGACCTCGAAGAAGTGCTGGATCTCGAGACGGTCGAACTCCGGGACGTGGTGGATGTCGCGCAGGTGCTCCAGGCGCGGGTCGGTGACGGGCACGGCGAGCAGCTTGTCGTCGCCGCCCTTCTCGTCGGTCATCCGGAACATGCCGATCGCTCGGCAGCGCACCAGGACGCCGGGGAACAGGGGGTCGCCGTGCAGGATGACCAGCGCGTCCAGAGGGTCGCCGTCCTCGCCGAGCGTGTCCTCGATGTAGCCGTAGTCGGCGGGGTACTGGGTCGAGGTGAACAGGGTCCGGTCCAGGCGCATGCGCCCCGACTCGTGGTCGACCTCGTACTTGTTGCGGCTGCCGCGCGGGATCTCGATCAGTACGTCGAACTCCACCTGGTGCTCCTGCCTCGTCGATCCCTGCTGCCGCCCCGCGTGCGTTCCGCGTCGGCGCTGTGTCTCCGCCGCTAGTCTGACGCATCGTGAGCAACTCCCGCGCACGGATGGCGGGATGGGTTGCCGCGATCACCGTGGCCGCCGTCGCGGCCGCAGGGATCGGGTACGGGGAGACCCGCCTGGCCCGTAGCGACCCCCCGTCCGCGCGCCCGAGCGTCACGGCCGACGGCCCGCTGGCCGCCGCCACCCGGTCGCCCGCGTCGTCGCGTGTCCCGGTCGCTCCGGCCGCGCGTGCCGCGGCGGTCGCGGCCGCTCTGCGGGCACCGTCGACCGCCGCCGGTCTGGGTGGGCGGCTGCGCGGAGAGGTCATCGACGTGGCCGCCGGGACGACCGTCTACGGCAGCGGTGCGGACGCCCCGGCCGCACCCGCCTCGACGGCCAAGCTCCTGACCGCCGCGGCGGTGCTCACGACCCGCGGCCCCGACTACCGCATCCCCACCTCGGTGGTCGCGGGTTCCGGCGGTGCCGTGGTGCTCGTCGGGCACGGCGACCCGACGCTGTCCGGCGCCGGTTCCGGACCGACGGCCTACCCCGACGCGGCGCGGCTGCGCGATCTGGCCTCGGCCGTTCGCCGGGCGGGGGTGCGGCCCACGCGGGTCGTCGTCGACGACTCGGCCTTCTCGGGGCCGGCGGTGTCACCGGCCTGGGCCCGCGAGGACGTGCCGTCGGACTACGGCGCGGCGATCACCGCGACCATGACCGACGGCGGCCGGGCCACGCCGTCCGCCGTCGTGCGCAGCGCTGCGCCGGACCTCGCGGCCGGTGCCGAGCTGGCGGCGCTGCTCGGCCGCTCCGGGCTGCCGGTCGGCCGCGGTGCCGCGCCGGCGGGGGCCCGGGTGCTGGGCACGGTGCGCTCGGCACCGGTGTCCACTCTCGTGGACCAGATGCTGATGCAGTCCGACAACGTCATCGCCGAATGCCTCGGACGGCAGGTGGCGATGGTCCGCGGGCAGCCGACCACCTTCGCCGGTGCCGCGGCCGCCATCCGGGCCACGGTGCGCACCCTGGGCGTCGACCCGGGAACGGGCATGCGCGACGCCAGCGGGCTGGCCGCCGCCGACCGGCTCTCCGCGCGGACCCTCGGTCGGCTGCTGGCCGTCGTCGCGACCCGCCGGGGGCCGTTGGGCGACATCGTCGCCGGGCTCCCGGTCGCCGGCTGGTCGGGTTCTCTCGTCGACCGCTACGTGGCGGGGTCCGCCCGGGCCGCCGCCGGGCTGCTACGGGCGAAGACGGGCACGCTCACCGGCGTGAGCGCGCTCGCCGGGCTCGTCCACGACCGTGCCGGCCGGCTGCTGGCGTTCGCGTTCATCGCCGACCGCACGGCGTCCACCCCGGCGGCCGAGGCCGCGCTGGACACCGTCGCCGCCCGGCTCGCGACCTGCA
This sequence comes from uncultured Jatrophihabitans sp., assembly GCF_964252635.1. Classification (GTDB taxonomy): domain Bacteria; phylum Actinomycetota; class Actinomycetes; order Mycobacteriales; family Jatrophihabitantaceae; genus Jatrophihabitans. Next base: position 3,637 of record NZ_CAXUNP010000042.1, on the reverse strand, counting down.
CCTGCACCTGACCGCCGCACCACCCGCCCCCTGACGGAGGGACGGGTCCGCCTTCCGGCGGCGTGCGCGCCGGGCCCGCGCCGCAGGGCGCTGGGTAGCGTGTAGTCATGGCGACGCTCATCGACTGGGATCTGGCCGCGCGTTCGGCCCGTCGCTTCAGCCCGGCCCCGCCCGGCGTCTCGCGGCGCGAGGCCGACGACGCCGTGGGCGAGCTCTACCGTGCGACCGCCGAGGCGGCCGACCACGTCGCCGACTTGACCCACCTGCACGAGCCCACCGTCACCGCGGCCACCCGCGTCGTCGACCGTCCGGGGTGGATCGACGCCAACGCAGGCGGCATGCAGGCCGTCATGACGCCGGTCCTCGAGCGCCTCACCGAGCAGAACCCGGTGGGCAAGGTCGCCGAGCGCATCGGCGGCCGCCTCACCGGCGTCCAGCTCGGCGTGATCCTGGGCTTCCTGTCCGGCAAGGTCCTCGGCCAGTTCGAGTTCTTCGACCGGCCCGGCGGCCAGCTGTTGCTCGTCGCGCCGAACCTGGTGGCCGTCGAGCGTCAGCTCAAGGTCGACCCGAAGGACTTCCGCCTGTGGGTGTGCCTGCACGAGGTCACCCACCGCGTGCAGTTCACCGCGGTGCCGTGGCTGCGTCAGCACCTGCTCGACGAGGTCGGCGCGCTCACCGACAGCCTCGACACCGACCCCACCGAGCTCCGCCGACGCCTGTCCGGCGCCACGAGCGAGCTCGTCAAGGTCGTGCGCGGGCAGGGCGACGGGTCGGGCTTGCTCGCCGTGGTCACCACGCCGCAGCAGCGCGAGGTCCTCGAGCGGGTCACCGCCTTCATGTCGCTGGTCGAGGGCCACGCCGAGTACGTGATGAATGCCGTGTCGCCCACCGTCATCCCGAGCCAGCAGGCCATCGAGGCCCGCTTCGCCGCCCGCCGGCGCAAGGGCGGCAACCCGCTCGACCGGCTGCTGCGTCACCTGCTGGGCATGGAGGCCAAGACGCGTCAGTACGTCGACGGGTCGAAGTTCGTGCGCACGGTCGTCGAACGCATCGGGCTCGACGACTTCAACGCGATCTGGACGTCGGCCGAGACGCTGCCGACCAAGGCCGAGATCGCCGACCCGGGCCTGTGGATCGCCCGGGTGCACGCCTGAGCCACCGGTAGTCGTCCGTGGGGCCGGCTCCGAGCGTCGCCGAGGTGCGGCGGGCGGTACGAGCCGTGCTGGGCGACCGTTCCCGGACCGGCGCGGCCGACGTCGTGCTCGTCGCCTGTTCCGGCGGCGCCGACTCGCTGGCCCTCGCCGCCGCCACCGCCTTCGAGGCGCCGCGCTCCGGCGTCCGCGCGGGACTGGTCACCGTCGACCACGGCCTGCAACCCGGGTCGGCGGCGCAGGCGGCCCGGGCCGCGGCCTGCGGACGGGAGCTGGGGCTCGATCCGGTGCTGACCGTCGACGTCGAGGTCGGCGGCGAGGGCGGTCCCGAGGCGGCCGCCCGCACCGCGCGCTACGCCGCGTTGGACGCCTTGGCGGTGCGTCTTGGGGCTGACGTCCTGCTCGGGCACACCCTCGACGACCAGGCCGAGACCGTCCTGCTGGGTCTCGGTCGCGGGTCGGGTCCGCGCTCGATCGTCGGCATGGCCGTCGTCGACCGCCCCTACGTCCGCCCGCTGCTGCGGGTCCGCCGCGCGACCACCGAGGCCGCCTGCGCCGCGCTCGGACTCACCCCGTGGGACGACCCGCACAACGTCGACCCCCGCTACCAGCGCGTCCGGCTGCGGTCCGAGGTGGTGCCGCTGCTGGACGACGTGCTGCAGGGCGGCGTCGCTCCCGCGTTGGCGCGTACGGCCGAGCTGCTCCGCGACGACCTCGAAGCCCTGGACGCCTGGGCCGCCGACGTCCTGGCCGGCTCGGCGTCGCCGAGCGTCCCTCCCGCCCCCGTCGCGGGTGATCAACTGCGGGTCCCGGCGGCGGAGCGACCCCGATCCGCAGTCGATCACCTGGAGTTGTCGCTGGTCGCCGGGCTGCCGCGGGCGGTGCGCACGCGCGTGCTGCGGGCCTGGGCCGCACGCACCGGGGCCGAGCCGCTCAGCGCGGAACGCACGGCGGCGCTGGACGCGCTCGTCACCGCCTGGCACGGGCAGGGGCCGGTCGGCCTGCCAGGGGGCATCGACGTCACCCGGGCGTCTGGGAGACTCGAGGCTCATCCCCGCCGTACCGCACAGGAGTGACATGTCCGTTCTGGACGCCGACATCGAAGCCACCGTCGTCTCGGCCGACCAGATCGCGGCACGCACGGTCGAGCTGGCGAAGGAGATCGACGCCGCCTACAGCGACCGGGAGCCGGTGCTGGTGGGCGTCCTCAAGGGCGCGGCGATGTTCATGTCCGACCTCGCCCGCGCGCTCGAACGCCCCTCGACCATGGAGTTCATGGCCGTCAGCTCCTACGGCAGCGGCACCCAGAGCAGCGGCGTCGTGCGGATCCTCAAGGACCTCGATCGCGACATCGCGGGCCAGGACGTCCTCATCGTCGAGGACATCATCGACTCAGGCCTGACCCTGTCCTGGCTGCTCAAGAACCTCACCAGCCGCAGCCCGGCGTCGGTCAAGATCGTGACGTTGTTGCGCAAACCGGACGCCGTCAAGGTCGACGTCGACGTCGAGTGGGTCGGGTTCGACATCGCCAACGAATTCGTCGTCGGCTACGGCCTGGACTACGCCGAGCGCTACCGGGATCTGCCCTACATCGGGCGCCTGCGACCTGAGATCTACAGCGACTGACGTGTACCGTCGTGGGTCGAGACACAGTGTCCGGCGGCCCCGTGCTCCACGTCACGGACGCCACAGCGCGGGAAGGAACGCGAGCGGCCGCCCGTTCGTGGTAACGATATGAATCGCAAGCGCATTCTCCGGTCGTGGTGGCTCTGGGCCATCGTGATCCTGTTCGGCGTCCTGGTGCTGCCCAGCGTGCTGTCCAGCGGCAGTGGCTACCACGGCGTCAGCACCTCCTCCGCGCTGTCCCAGGTGACCAGCGGCAACGTCAAGTCCGCCGTCATCGACGACAAGGGCCAGACGCTGCAGCTGAAGCTCGACAAGAAGTTCGACGGCAAGTACAGCAAGATCAGCACCCAATACCCGTCCCGTGCGTCGGACAACGTCTACTCCACGCTCGAGACGCAGGCCGCGAAGAAGGGTTCGGACCTCACCTTCCGGACCCACGTGGCCAAGGAGAACACCTGGCTGTCGATCCTGGTCAGCCTGCTGCCCATCCTGCTCATCGTCGGCGTGCTGTTCTTCGTCATGAGCCAGGTGCAGGGCGGCGGCAACCGCGTCATGAGCTTCGGCAAGAGCAAGGCCAAGCTCGTCAACAAGGACACCCCGAAGACGACGTTCGCCGACGTCGCCGGGGCCGACGAGGCCATCGAGGAGCTCGAGGAGATCAAGGACTTCCTCGCCAACCCGGCCAAGTTCCAGGCCATCGGCGCCAAGATCCCGAAGGGCGTGCTGCTCTACGGCCCGCCCGGAACCGGTAAGACGCTCATCGCCCGCGCGGTGGCCGGCGAGGCCGGCGTCCCGTTCTTCTCGATCTCCGGCTCGGACTTCGTCGAGATGTTCGTCGGTGTCGGCGCCAGCCGCGTCCG
>NZ_CAXUNP010000041.1:0-32589 GCF_964252635.1 uncultured Jatrophihabitans sp. | reverse complement strand
GCGGACGGCGTGCAGGTAGCGCTCGGTGGTCTTGAGGTCGGCGTGGCCCAGCACCTCCTGCACGCTGCGCAGGTCGGCACCGCCTTCGAGCAGGTGGGTGGCCGCCGTGTGGCGCAGGCCGTGCGGCCCGATGTCCGGCGCGCCGTCGACGCCGCGCACGCGCTCGTGCACGATCCGCCGCACCGTGCGCTGGTCGAGGCGGCCGCCACGGGTGCCGAGCAGCAGCCCGGGACCGGACCCGTCGCGGACCAGGGCGGGGCGCCCGCGCGCCAGCCAGTCGTCGAGCGCGCGGTCGGCGGCCAGGCCGTAGGGCACGGTGCGCTGCTTGTTGCCCTTGCCCAGCACGCGCAGCACCCGACGGTGGCGGTCGACGTCGTCGACGTCGAGACCCACGAGCTCGGAGACCCGGACGCCCGCGGCGTAGAGCAGCTCGACCACGAGCCGGTCGCGCAGCAACACGGGCTCTGGGGCGTCGGCGGGGTCGGCGGTCATGAGCCGCTCGGCCTCGTCGGCCCGCAACACGGCCGGCAGGGTGCGGTGCGCCTTCGGGCTGGCCAGGGACTGGCCCGGGTCGTCGGGCGACAGGCCGGCGTGCCGCGCCCAGGCGGTGAACGCCCGCAACGCCGAACTGCGGCGGGCCATACTCGACCTGGCCGCTCCCCCGGTGCGCTGCAGGGCCAGCCAGCTGCGCAGCGTGGCGAGGTCGACGTCGCGCGCCGACCGACCGCCGAGGGTGGCCAGGTGGTCGAGGAAGCCGACCAGGTCGCCGAGGTAGGCACGCACGGTGTGGTCGGACCGGTTGCGCTCGAGGCGGAGGTGGCGTTCGAAGCCGTCGGCCGCTGCCGCCAACCCGGGCGGAAGGGCAGCGCGTAGCTCGGCGGCCCCGTGCCCGCCGGTGGCACCGGTCGCTGCGCGACCCTCGCCGGCCCGGTTCGCGGTCATACGGCGACGGTCGTGCACGCCGCCACCCAGGTCAAGGCGGCGCGCGGGCGGCACGCGGCCTGCGCGTGGGCGGCACGTAGGCGATGCGCGGGCGGCGCAGGCGGTGCGCGGGCGGCGCAGGCGGTGCGTCGCCGGCGCGCGGATGGCGGCCTCGACGGTCAGAGCCGGGTTCGGCGCACCCCCTCCCCGGTGTCTTCCGCCAGCCCGTGCAGCAGCAGGACGGGCACCGCGCCGAGCACCCTGCTCGGCGGCAGCCCGGACGTCTGGACCAGGTCGGTGATCGACACGGGCCGCCGGGCGGGCAAGCCCTCGTACACGCGGCGGGTGGTGTCGTCGAGGGAGTCCAGCACGTCCAGCAGCTGATGGCGCCGCGCCGAACGCGTGTCGACCGGCAGCTCGGCCTGCTCGGCCGTGGCCTGCTCGCCGATGGATCCGATGACGGACACGACGTCGGCGACCGAGGTGACCAGCTGCGCCGTGCCCTCGGTGATCAACGCGTGGTTGCCGACCGACATGGCCGAGGTCACCGGACCCGGTACGGCCATCACCGGCCGGCCCAGCTTCTCGCCGTGGATGGCCGTGTTGCGCGCCCCGGAACGGCGGGCCGACTCGACGACGACCGTCCCGGTGCCGAAGGCGCTGATGAGCCGGTTGCGGGTGAGGAAGCGCTGACGGTGCGGCGCCGAACCGGGCGGGCTCTCCGACACCAGCAGACCCGATTCGGCGACCCGGCGGTACAGCGGCTCGTGCGCGACCGGGTACACGCGGTCCAGCCCGGCGGCGGAGACGAGGACCGTCTCGCCTCCCGAGGCGAGCGCACCGCGGTGAGCGGCGCCGTCGATGCCGTACGCGCCACCCGACACGACCGTGAAGCTCTTGCTCGCCAGGCCGTACGCCAGTTCGCCGGCGACCTGGTCGCCGTACGGGGTGCTCGACCGGGCGCCCACCACGGCCACCGACCGGACGGCCAGCGACCGCAGCTTCCCCGGCCCGCGTACCCACAACGCCAGCGGCGGGACGCGTTCACCGTTCTTGTCGTGCACGGTCTTGCCGGCGCGGTACTCGGCGAGCCGGGCCAGGCCGGTCTGCTCGAGGCAGGCCAGCGCGAAGTGCGGCCACTCCGCGGATTCGGGCACGACCAGACGCAGGCCGAACCGCTCGGCCGCGACGAGGTCGGCGTGCGGATCGGCGCTATGACGTCGGGCGCCGACGAAGGCTGTCAAGTCCTGTGGTTCCGAACTTGACCGGATCGCCGCGGCCGCGGCCACCGGACCCTCGCACCGGACGAAATCCCACAACGGGATGCACGTCGCTTCGGCCACCCGGTTGAGGTACGCGCGGGCCAGCAGCACGTCGTCGCCCACGTCGTCACGGACGGCGTTGCTCAGGTCGTCACCCACGGCGTTGCTCCCGTCGTCGCCCAAGGCTGCGTCGGGTCCGCCCGGACACGCGGCCGGAAGGGTCACGCCGCCCACGACTCGACCTGACCCGTCCGGAAGTAGATGGCCTCGCCGAGATCCTCGGCCACCGGTCGGTCCCGCCCGGCGAGATCCCCGAGGGTCCAGGCCAGGCGCAACACCCGGTCGAAGCCGCGGGCGCTGATCGTCCCGCGCTCCAGGAAGGACTCCAGGGAACGCGTGACGGACGGTGGCGGCCGCCAGCGCGCCGAGCGCAGCACCGGCCCCGGCACGGTGCCGTTGGTGCGATGCCCCACGTCGGCCCACCGCAAAGCCGCCGCAGACCGGGCGTCCGCGACCCGCGCGGCCACGACAGCGCTCGCCTCGCGCTGTGAGCCGTCGTCGAACAGGTCGGCGTGCAGGACCGGCTCGACCTGGACCCGCAGGTCGATGCGGTCCAGGAAGGGCCCGGACAGCCGCTGCTGGTGGCGTCGACGAACATGCGGCGGGCACTCGCAGTCGGCGGGCCGGCGGGCGCAGGCGCACGGGTTGGCCGCGAGGACGAGCTGGAACCGAGCCGGGTAGCGCACGGCGCCGCCCTGCCGGTGCAGCACGACCTCACCGCTCTCGATCGGCTGGCGCAGCGCGTCGAGCGCGCTGGTGGAGAACTCCGGCGCCTCGTCCAGGAAGAGCACGCCGTGGTGCGCGAGGCTGATCGCACCCGGGCGGGCGATGTTCGACCCGCCGCCGACGAGAGCAGCGATCGACGCGGTGTGGTGGGGCGCCTGCATCGGAGGCCGCCGGACGAGCTCGGGGTTGTGGCGCAACAGCCCCACGACCGAGTGCACCGCGGTCACCTCCAACGCGGCGCGGTCGTCGAGGACCGGCAGCAGCCCGGGCAGCCGCTCGGCGAGCATCGTCTTGCCCGCCCCCGGCGCACCGATGAGGAACAGGTGGTGGCCGCCCGCCGCGGCGATCTCCAGCGCGCGCTTGCCCGCCACCTGGCCGGCGACGTCGGCGAGATCCGGGCCGCCGACCGCGGACGCCGGGGTGCCCCTCGTGGGCTCGGCGGCCGGCAGGGCCGGGCCCGACCCGGTGAGGAAGTCGATCACCTCGACGAGCCGCTCGGCGGAGCGCACCTCGATGCCGTCGACCAACGCAGCCTCGTGCGCGTTGGCCGACGCCACGACCACCCGCCGGACACCGCAACGTCGAGCGGCGAGCACGCTCGGCAACGCGCCCCGTACGGGCCGCAGCGCGCCGTCCAGGCCCAGCTCCCCGATCCACGCCGTGTCCGCGACGGCCGCGGCCGGCACCGTCCCGGCGGCGGCGAGGACGGCCATGGCGACGGCGAGGTCGTAGCGCGAACCCACCTTGCGTACGTCGGCCGGCAGCAAGGCGACGGTGATGCGGCGGTTGGGCCACTCGATGCCGCAGTTGTGCAGCGCCGCCCGCAGCCGGTCGCGGGACTCCATGACCGAGGCGTCGGGCAGCCCAGTGAACGACAGCCCGGGCAGGCCGGATGCGATGTCGCACTCGATCTCCACGAGCTCGCCCTGCACACCGGTGAGCGAGACGGCGCGAGTGCGTGCCAGGCCCATCAGAACGCCGATCGCAGGTGCGTGACGTCCGGCGGCCCTGCGCGGTGCCGCAGCACGGACACGACGTCGAAGCGCAGCTCGGTGTAGCTGCCCAGGGTGTCGCGGTATTCGGCCAACCACTGGACGGCCAGGCGCCGGATGCGTTGCCGCTTGACCCGGTTGACGGCCTCGGCGGGAACGCCGAACGCAGCCGAGGAACGCGTCTTGACCTCGACGAAGACCACCACGCCGTCGTCCAGGCCGACGACGTCCAGCTCGCCGTCCCGGCAACGCCAGTTCCGGGACAGGATCTGGACACCCGCTGCCCGCAGGTGCTCGACGGCGACCTGCTCCCCGTACCGCCCGACGGCATCCTTGACCCGCATGCCCCGAGCCTGGCCGAGTCGCGGGCGCACCGCGGCAACGCAGTGTCCGCCTGTGGACGGCGACCTCAGGGTGGCGTGACGCACCCACGGCACCTCGACCCGCGCGTAGGCGTCGTGGCGTCAGTCCCGTCCGAGGTCCAGCCGCGGCCCGTGCTGCCGGCGCGGGCGCCGCCGTGACGGGGTCAGGTCGCGCACCCGCTCCGCGTCCGGGGCGGGGATCGCGAGCAGGGCCGCCAACGCGGCCTCGGCCGACCCGCCGCTGTCCGACCCACCGCTGTCCGACCCACGGCCGTCGGGTCGCGCGACGTGCTGCGGGATGCACTCGGACGCCGCCGCCCACCGGGCCAGCACGTGCCGCGCCGCCTCGCGGCCGAAACCCGTCGCCCGGCTGAGGTCGCTGCTCGAGACCGACCCGCCGGCGAACAGGACCTGGACGGCCGCCACCCAGGCCGGCAACGGGACCCGCGTGCCGTGCAGCACCGTGCCGGTGAGCACCGAGAACTGGCGCCGGCAGGCACCGCATTTCCACAACCGGCGCGCCGTCGGCACGCCGGTCCGCGTGCGCCTGCCCGACCCGTCGACCGTGTTCAGCACGTACCCGCGCTCAGTCGCGCCGCAGTGCGGGCAGTCGGGGGCGCGGCCCTGCCAGCGCAGCCGCTCGAACAGCAGGTAGGCCTCGGCCTCGGGCATCGGCCCGGCCGCCGAGGACTCAGGAGTCGAAGCCACCACCGTTGAACCCGCCCTTGTCGGGCAGGGCAAGATCCGGCTTGTCGAGCTCCTCGATGTTGACGTCCTTGAAGGTCACGACCCGAACGGTCTTGACGAAGCGCGCCGGGCGGTACATGTCCCACACCCAGGCGTCGCGCATCGTGAGCTCGAAGTAGACCTCGCCGTCGGTGTTGCGCGGGACGAGGTCGACGTCGTTGGTCAGGTAGAAGCGCCGTTCGGTCTCGACCACGTAGCTGAACTGCGCCGCGATGTCCTTGTACTCGCGGTAGAGCTGCAGCTCCATGTCGGTCTCGTAGTTCTCGAGATCCTCGGTGCTCACTCGGCCACGCCCCGTCCGGTGTCCGCTGCGCGGTGTCGAATCATGCGATCTCCATGGTCAGGTCGGTCGGGGCGTCGCCGTCGGGGAGCCGGTCGATCGGGGCCGTCGCCCCTGGATTGTCCACCACCGGCTGCAGGCCGCGCAGGGCGCGCCGGACGTTCACGTAGCGGCGGCGGTGTTCGGGGCAGGGACCGGACGCGGACAGCGCCGCGGCGTGCGCCGGCGTGATGTAGCCCTTGTGCTGGTCGAACTCGTAGGCCGGCCACTCGTCGTGCATGCGCGTCATGATGGCGTCCCGCGTCACCTTCGCCAGGATCGACGCCGCGGCGATGCAGGCGATCGTCGCGTCGCCCTTCCACACGGCGGTCGCGGGCATGCCGAGCCCGGTGACGGGGAAGCCGTCGGTGAGCGCGTACTGCGCGGCCGGTTCGAGCGTGCACAGGGCCCGTCGCATGCCGGCCAGGTTCGCGACGTGCACGCCGTAGGCGTCGATCTCGGTCGCGGGGATGACGACGACGGAGTAGGCCAGGGCACGGGCCTGGATGCGGACGAAGAGGCGTTCGCGGGTCGCGGCGGTAAGGACCTTGGAGTCGTCGAGTCCGTCGATACGCCCACGCCGTCCGGGCGGCAGGATGCACGCGGCGACCACCAGCGGCCCTGCACAGGCCCCCCGTCCGGCCTCGTCGGCGCCGGCCACGAGGTCGAAGCCGGCCCGGGCGAGCGCGGACTCGTAGCCGCGGAGCGGACCGTCCCGACGTACGACGAGACGCGGCGGTCGAACGGTGGTTCCGCCCACGGGGAGTGCTCGTGCCATGACGGCTCCGAGATTACCCGCGGCCCGGCGCGCCGTCCGGGCGCAGGACGCGGTCCAGGACGTCGCCGAGGTCGGGGGGCAGCAGCACCTCGTCGGTGACGCGCAACTCGCCGACCGTCCACCAGGCGTGGCCGAGCACGGTCTGCCGCTCGATGGCGGTGAGGCCCTGCGGGCGGATGGCCGGGTCACGGTCGACCCGCGCCAGGTAGAAGTGGTCTGTCTGGTCCCAGACCCGGTCGCCCCACGACCACAGCCGGCGGGTGGTCAGGACGGCCGGCTGATCGGGAGCGAGCTCGACGGCCAGGCCGACCTCTTCGACGGCCTCGCGGGCGGCCGCGTGACGCGGGTCCTCGCCGGCCTCGACACCCCCTCCGGGCGTGAGCCAGTGCGTGGTGCCGTCGTCGATGCGCTCGTGGATGAGCAGCACCCGCTCGTCGGGGTCGACCAGCAGCAGCCGGCCGCCCACCCGGGGGATCGGGCCGCTCACCGGCGCCGTCGGCGCCGGACCACGAACACGGGCAGGACCATGGCCGCGGACGCCAGCCCGGGAAGCGCCGGCCCGGCCGCCTGCGCGGCGCTCGTGAAGTCCGACGGGGTGCCGAGCGTGCGCCACCGCGACGGTGGCCAGGCGATGACGAAGGCCTTGCCGATCACGTTGCCGACGGGAACGGTGCTCTCGGTGGCGTCGCAGTTCAGGTCGTCGCTGGTGCCGGACTGGCCGTCGGCCGAACAGTGGTAGCGCGAGTCGGCGGAGTCCGTGCGGTGGTCACCCATGACCCAGAGCCGCCCCTTCGGCACGGTCACGGGGCCGAACGCGGACTGCGCACCCTCGGCCTTCGGCGCGTACACGTAGGGCTCCTTGAGGGTGCGGAAGCTGCCCTGCGGCCCCGTGGTGCTGATCATGACGTGGCCCTCGGCGTCACCCTTGACGGTCTGCCCGCCGGTCGCGATGACCCGCTTCACCAGCACCTGGCCGTCCGGGGGCACGAAGCCGACGAGCTGGCCGAAGCCGCGTACGGCCCGCACCACGGGGTTGCTCGGCGGCTTGGAGGTGGGTTCGTCGGACCCCCACTGCTTGGGGTCGTGGAACACCACGATGTCGCCGGGGTGCGGGTCGCGGAAGTCGTAGATCGGTTTGTTCACCAGGATGCGGTCGCCGTGGCACCCGGGGCAGCCGTGCAGCGTCTTCTCCATCGAGTCGGACGGGATGAAGAACGGCTGGACGACGAAGCTCTTGACGAGGATGGCGATGCCGATCGCCAGCACGACGAGCGCGGGCAGCTCCCACCACGGGGCCTTGCGTCGCGGCTTGCGGGGCTTGCTGCGGCGCCGGCCGTACCAGTGACGCCCGTACTGCTGGTCACCGGCAGCCGCATCAACGCTGTGCGCCTCGCCGGCGGTGCCGTCGGCCGGGCCGGCGTCCGCATCGTGGGCGGAGGCGACGTCGGATGCCCGTCCGTCCGGCTCGCCGGACGTCGCGTGCGCCGCGTCGGCCGGTTGCTCGGGCACGTCGGGATCCGGTTCGCGCGGCTCGGCCATGTGGCGGTGGGAGTGCGGTCGCGCGCGGGTCAGCGGGCGACGGGCTCGCGCTTCTCCTTGATCTTGGCGGCCTTGCCGCGCAGGTCACGCAGGTAGTAGAGCTTGGCGCGGCGCACGTCGCCGCGGGTGACGACCTCGATCTTGTCGATGACCGGGGTGTGCACCGGGAAGGTGCGCTCGACGCCGACGCCGAAGCTGACCTTGCGGACCGTGAACGTCTCACGGATGCCGCCGCCCTGGCGGCGGATGACGACGCCCTGGAAGACCTGGACACGCGAGCGGCTGCCCTCGATGACCCGGACGTGGACCTTCAGGCTGTCACCGGGCCGGAAGTCCGGAACGTCGGTGCGCAGCGATGCGGCGTCGAGGGTGTCGAGGGTGTTCATGTCGGGATATCGCTCTCGTCAGTCGGTGGCGTGCGTAAGCATCGGGTGGGTGCCGCGGCCGACGGCGTCCGTCGGTAGGCAACCCCACGATGATGCCATATCGGCCGCCCCGGTCCGAATCCGCCGGGCTCAGCCCAGCAGGTCCGGGCGGCGGGCGGCGGTGCGTTCGCGGCTGCGTTCGGCCCGCCAGCGGGCGATGGCCCCGTGGTTTCCCGACAGCAGCACCCCGGGCACCTCGTGACCCCGCCAGGACGCCGGCTTCGTGTAGGCCGGGGCCTCGAGCAGGCCGGCCGGACCGGCGGCGAAGGAGTCGTCGACGGCGGACTCGCTGTTGCCCAGCACCCCGGGCAGCAGGCGGCTGATGGCCTCGGCCATGACCAGCACCGCGACCTCTCCCCCGGACAGCACGTAGTCGCCGAGCGAGATCTCCTCGACCGGCATGCGTTCCGCCGCGTACTCGACGACGCGCGCGTCGATGCCCTCGTAGCGACCGCACGCGAACAGCAGCCAGGGCTCGGCGGCGAGCCGCGCCGCGGTCGCCTGGGTGAACGGGGCGCCGGCGGGGGTGGGCACCACGAGGCGCGGCTGCACCGGCCCGGGTGGGGCGAGCTCGTCCAGGGCACGTCCCCAGGGCTCCGGGAGCATGACCATGCCCGGACCACCGCCGTAGGGGGTGTCGTCGACCGTCCGGTGGACGTCGTCGGTCCACCGGCGCAGGTCGTGCACGCCCACGTCGACCAGCCCGCCGGAGATCGCGCGGCCGAGCAGCGACTGCCGCAGCGGCGAGAGGTAGTCCGGGAAGATCGTGACGACGTCGAGCCGCAGGGCAGGCCCGGTGGAGGCGCCGCTCACAGGTCGAACAGGCCCTCGGGCGGGTCGACGGTGACGACCCGCGTGGTGAGGTCGACCTCGGGCACGACCTCGCGGACGAACGGCACGAGACGTTCGACGCCGTCGACGTGCAGCACGAGGTAGTCGGCACCGGCGATGTCGAGCACGTCGGCCACCGGGCCGAGCTCGACACCGCTCACGGTGCGGGCGGCACAGCCGACGAGGTCACTGGCGTAGAACTCGTCGGGGTCCTCGATGGCCGGCCGGTCCTCGGCGGCCACGACGAGCCGCACGCCCCGCAGGGCCTCGACGGCCTCGCGGGTGTCGAACCCGGCGAAGTGCAGCACCATCTTGGCGCCGCTGAGGTTGACCCGCTCGACGGTCAGCGGGCCGGCGTCGGACGGGTCGGTCCGCAGCACCGAGCCAGCAGCGAAACGCTCGTCGGGCGCGTCGGTCCAGGGCTCGACGAACGCGTCCCCGCGTACGCCGCGCGCCGGTCCGATGCGCCCGACGGCGATCAGGTCCTGCGACACCGTGACCAGCAGGTCAGCGGCGGTCGACGTCGACGACATCGACGCGGATGCCCTTGCCGCCGACGCCGTTCATCACCTGGCGCAGCGCCTTGGCGGTGCGCCCGTTGCGGCCGATGACGCGCCCGAGGTCCTCCGGGTGGACCCGGATCTCGAGACGCTGGCCGCGCCGGTTGTCGATCATGTCCACCCGGACGTCGTCCGGGTGGTCGACGATGCCCTTGACGAGGTGCTCGAGGGCTTCCTCGAGCACGTCAGCTCTCCGCCGGGGCGTCCGCGCTGGCCTCGGCCGGGGCGCTGTCGGCGTCGTCGGTCTTCGGGGCGGCCTTCGCGGCCTTCTTCCTCGGCGTGGTGGCCGAACCGGAGCTCTCGCTCGACCCGCCGTCGGCCTCGGCCAGCGCGGCGTTGAACAGCGCCTGCTTGTCGGGCTTGGGCTCGGCGACCTTCATCGGCTCGGGGGCGGGCAGGCCCTTGAACTTCTGCCAGTCGCCGGTGACCTTCAGGATGGCCGCGACGGCCTCGGTCGGCTGGGCGCCGACGCCGAGCCAGTAGGCGGCGCGCTCGCCGTCGACCTTGATGACCGACGGGTCGTTCTTGGGGTGGTACTCGCCGATCGTCTCGATCGAACGGCCGTCGCGCTTGTTGCGCGAGTCCGCGACGACGATGCGGTAGTGCGGCTCGCGCATCTTGCCGATGCGGGTGAGCTTGATCTTCGTGGCCACGTTCGTGGTGCTCCAGACTTGTCTTGGGTGGGCGCGTCGCCACCGGGTGGGGCACACCGGGGGACGAGACGTCCGGATGGACTGGCCGAGGCGCGGGGAGAGGGTCCGCGGGTCAGCCGGTGCTCAGCGGGTCATTCTGCCAGACCCGGCCCCCGGAACAGCAATCGGCGGGCCTGCGCCTCAGGCCACGACGGCGCCGCGGAGCACGATGCGACGGGGCGACATGAGGGCGGACAGGTCCGTGCGGGGGTCGGTGTCGTAGACGACGAGGTCGGCCGGTGCCCCCTCGTCGAGGCCGGGCAGCCCCAACCACGTCCGGGCCCGCCAGGACGCCTGGGCGATGACCTCGGCCTGCGGGATGCCCGCCCCGATGAGGGCCAGGACCTCGCTGCGGACCAGCCCGTGCGGCAGCGAACCGCCGGAGTCGGTGCCGGTGTAGACGGGGACCCCCGCCTCCCAGGCCGAGCGGATCCGTTCCCGCGACGACGCGAACAGCGAGCGCATGTGCGCCGCGTACACCGGGAACTTGGCGGCCCCACCGAGGGCGATCTGCGGGAAGTTGTCGATGTTGATCAGGGTGGGGACGACCGCGCTGCCGGCCTGTTTCGCGGCGGCGATGAGGTCGTCGGTGAGGCCGGTCCCGTGCTCGATGGAGTCGATCCCGGCCGCGATCAGGCCCGGCAGGGCGTCCTCGCCGAACACGTGGGCGGCCACCCGGGCGCCCAGCTCGTGGGCCCGGCCGATGGCCGCCGCGAGCGCGTCGTCGGGGAAGGTGGGGGTGAGGTCGCCGACGGAGCGGTCGATCCAGTCGGCGGCGATCTTGATCCAGCCGTCGCCCGCGGCGACCTGCCGCTCGACCTCGGCGACCAGCTGATCGGGTTCGACCTCGACGCCGAGCTCGCGGATGTAGCGCTTGGGTCGGGCGATGTGCCGCCCGGCGCGGATGAGACGGGGCAGGTCGTCGCGTTGCTGGATGCTGCGGTTGTCGACCGGTGACCCGGCGTCGCGCAGCAGCAGCGCCCCGGAGTCGCGGTCGAGCAGGGCCTGCTCGACCATGGCCTCGACCTGGGGTACGTGACCGGTGGGCGCCAGCCCGATGTGGCAGTGCGCGTCCACGAGCCCGGGGATGACCCAGCCGCCGGTGGCGATCGTGTCGGCATCGCCGGCGGGCCGCTCGAAGGTCAGGGCGCCGTCGACGACCCAGGCGTCGCGCTCGGTCTCGTCGGGCAGGAAGACGCCGCGCAGGTGCAGGGTCACGGGAGTGTCCGCCAGGTCTCGGCGAGCTGGGTACGGGCGTCGGCCAGGAGCTCCGGAATGACCCGCGTGTGACCGACGACGGGCATGAAGTTGGTGTCGCCGCCCCACCGCGGCACGACGTGCTGGTGCAGGTGGGCGGCGATGCCCGCGCCCGCCACGGCGCCCTGATTGATGCCGAGGTTGAACCCGTGCGGGCCGAGCGCCGCCCGCAAGACAGTCATGGCGCGCTGGGTGAACTGCGCGAGCTCGACGGTCTCCTCGCCGGTCAGGTCGGGGTAGTCGGCGACGTGTCGGTACGGCACCGACATGAGGTGCCCCGAGTTGTAGGGGTACAGGTTCAGCACGGCGTAGACGTGCTCGCCGCGCGCGACGATGAGCGCGTCCTCGTCGGATCGGGTCGGTGCGGAGCAGAAGGGGCAGCCCGCGCCCTCGTCGTCGTTGACGGGCTTGTTCTCGCCCTTGATGTAGGCCAGCCGGTGCGGCGTCCACAACCGCCCGGAGCCGTCCGGCTCCCCCGCGAACTCCGCGGCCGCCTCGACCTCGACCGTCTCGTCCGACCCGTCGGTCGGCGCGTCGTCGTCAGGCATACATCTCGGCCGACGGCGAGCCGTTCCAGCGCCGCGCGACCGTCGAGACGATCTCCTCGACCGCCTCGTCGATGGGGATGCCGTTGCGCTGCGAGCCGTCCCGGTAGCGGAAGGACACCGCCCCGGCCTCGACGTCCTTCTCGCCGGCGATCAGCATGAAGGGCACCTTCTGCTTCTGCGCGGTGCGGATCTTCTTCTGCATGCGGTCGTCGGAGGAGTCCACCTCGACGCGGATGCCGTGCGTCTTCAACACCCTGGCCACGTCATAGAGGTAGTCGACCTGCTCGTCGGTGATGGGGATGCCGACGGCCTGCACCGGAGCGAGCCACGCGGGGAACGCACCGGCGTAGTGCTCGGTCAGCACACCGATGAAGCGCTCGATCGACCCGAACTTCGCCGAGTGGATCATCACGGGACGCTGCCGCGACCCGTCGGCCGCCTGGTACTCCAGCTCGAAACCGCGCGGCTGGTTGAAGTCGTACTGGATGGTGGCCAGCTGCCAGGTCCGGCCGATGGCGTCGCGGGCCTGCACCGACACCTTCGGGCCGTAGTAGGCCGCGCCGCCCGGGTCCGGCACCAGTTCGAGCCCGCTGGCCACGCACACGTCGCGCAGCACCTCGGTGGCCAGCGCCCACTCCTCGTCCGAGCCGACGAACTTGTCCGGCTTGGAGTCGTCGCGGGTCGACAGCTCGAGGTAGAACTCGTCGAGCCCGAAGTCGCGCAGCAGCCCGAGGATGAAGTCGAGCAGCATCCGGATCTCGTCCGGTGCCTGCTCGGGCGTGACGTAGGAGTGCGAGTCGTCCTGGGCGAACCCGCGCACGCGGGTGAGGCCGTGCACGACGCCGGACTTCTCGTGGCGGTACACGTGCCCGAACTCGAACAACCGCAGCGGCAGGTCGCGGTACGACCGACCCCGCGACCGGTAGATCAGGTTGTGCATCGGGCAGTTCATGGCCTTGAGGCGGTAGGCGCTGCCATCGACGTCGAGCGGCGGGAACATCCCCTCGGCGTAGTAGGGCAGGTGCCCGGAGAGGTAGAAGACCTCTTCCTTCGCGATGTGCGGCGTGCCGACGTAGTCGAAGCCGTCCTCGATGTGCCGGCGCCGGACGTAGTCCTCCATCTCGCGCTTGAGGACGCCGCCCTTGGGGTGGAAGACGGGCAGGCCCGAGCCGATCTCGTCGGGGAAGGAGAACAGGTCGAGCTCGGCGCCCAGCTTGCGGTGGTCGCGCTTGGCCGCCTCCTCCAGCCGCTGCTGGTAGGCCTTCAGGTCGTCCTTGGTGGCCCACGCCGTGCCGTAGATGCGCTGCAGCTGCGGGTTCTTCTCGCTGCCGCGCCAGTAGGCGGCCGCGCTGCGGGTGAGCTTGACGGCCGGGATGCGGCGCGTGGTCGGCAGGTGCGGCCCGCGACACAGATCGGTCCAGACGCGCTCGCCGGACTTGGCGTCGAGGTTGTCGTACATGGTCAGGCCGCCGTCGCCGACCTCGGTCGCCTCCTCGCCGGACGCGGTCAACTTCAGGCCGATGAGCTCGAGCTTGAAGGTCTCGCCGGCGAGCTCCGCCCGCGCCTCGTCGTCGCTGACGGGACGTCGCGCGAAGCGCTGCCCGGCCTTGATGATCTCGCCCATCCGCTTGTCGATCGCGGTCAGGTCCTCGGGGGTGAACGGGCGGTCGGGCAGGAAGTCGTAGTAGAAGCCGTCCTCGATCGGCGGCCCGATGCCGAGCAGGGTGCCGGGAAAGAGGTCCTGCACGGCCTGCGCCATCACGTGCGCCGCCGAGTGCCGCATGACGGCCAGCCCGTCCGGCGAGTCGGCGGACACCGGCTCGACGACGGTGTCGGCCTCGGGCGCCCAGGCCAGGTCGCGCAACGCGCCGTCGGCGTCGCGCACGACCACGGCGCCCCGCGGGCCGCTGAGCTCGATCCCGGCGTCGTGCAGTGCGTCGAAGGCCGACGTGCCGGCCGCGACCGCGACGGTCGGGGCGGGGGCTTCGACGGGGACGCTGGCGGACAACGCGGCTCCTCGGTTCGGGCTCGCGGCAGGGTGCGCGGGCGGGGTGGCTGCTCATCGGAAATGCTAGGCGGTGACCCCAATCGCGTTGAGCGTGACCGGCAAAGGGAGCACCCGTGGCAAACCTGTTCGAGTACGAAGGCATCCGACCGACCATCGCGGCCGACGCGTGGATCGCGCCGACCGCGACGATCATCGGCAACGTGACGATCGAGTCCGGCGCCTCGATCTGGTACGGAGCCACGCTGCGCGGCGACGACGGCCCGATCGTGGTGCGCGAGAGCGCGAACGTGCAGGACGGAACGGTCATCCACACCACGCCCGACGTGACGACCGAGGTCGGGGTGCGCGCGACCGTCGCGCACCAGTGCATGATCCACGGCGCGGTCATCGAGGAGGAAGCGCTCGTCGGCAACGGGTGCGTGGTGCTCGACGGGGCCCGCATCGGCTCGCGGTCGATGATCGCTGCGATGTCGCTCGTCGGCCCGGGCAAGGAGATCCCGCCCGGCGTGCTCGCGGCCGGCGTTCCGGCGCAGGTCAAGCGGGAGATCGCCGGAACGCCGGCCGAGTTCTGGGTGCAGATGAACCCCGTCTACTACCCCGAGCTGGCTCGGCGGCACGCGGCCGGGATCGTGCGGCTGCCGGACGACTTCACTTCGTAAGGCGTCGTACCTGGTTCACGCCGAGGTTCCGCCCCTAAGCTCTCGCCCATGACGCAGCCGAGCCCACCCGCGGGCTGGTACGCCGACCCCGCGGGTCGCCACGAGAAGCGCTACTTCGACGGTCAGCAGTGGACCGAGCACGTCAACTCGCACGGCCGGGCCGGCATCGACCCGCCCGGCGCACCGAGTCACGTGCCCACGGTGCAACGCGCCCCCGACCGGGTGCAGCGCGACGTCCAGCGGGCCGGCCAGGCCGGCGTCGCCGGCTACCAGGGCGGCGGCACGCTGTTCACCGAGCCGGTGCTGGTGGTGAACCAGAAGGCCAAGCTCATCGAGATCAACAACGAGTACGCGATCTACGACCAGCACGCGCGCCAGATCGGCGCGGTGCGCGAGGTCGGCCAGAGCAACCTGAAGAAGGCCGCCCGGTTCCTGTCGTCGCTCGACCAGTACATGACCCACAAGCTGCAGATCACCGACATGAACGGCCAACCGGTCCTGGCCCTGACGCGGCCGGCCAAGTTCGTGAAGTCGCGCATCCTCGTCGAGGCCCCGAACGGCCAGCCCATCGGTGAGATCGTGCAGCAAAACGCGATCGGCAAGATCCGCTTCGGGCTCGAGTCCGGCGGCCACAACTACGGCATGATCCAGGGCGAGAACTGGCGGGCGTGGAACTTCTCGATCAAGGATCACACCGGCGCCGAGGTCGCCCGCATCACCAAGACCTGGGAGGGCCTGGCCAAGACCATGTTCACCACGGCCGACAACTACGTGGTGCAGATCCACAAGCCGCTCGAGGAGCCGCTGCGCTCGCTCGTGCTCGCGGCCGCGGTCTCGGTGGACACCGCCCTCAAGCAGGACTCCCGCGGCTTCGGCTGAGCCGTCGCTCGTTGACGGTGTGCAGGCGCGCGGCGCGGGGGCCGCGTGTCTGCATACCGTCGCGTTCCGTCAGGCGCGGCCCGTCCACCGCGCGAGGTCGTCGGGCGTGTCCAGATCGGTCGGGTCGCCCGGCACCGGCACCACGTCGACGAGGTCGGCACGGGTGCGCAGCAATGCCCTCGCCCCCTCGTCCGGCCCGGCGAGGGCCAGCGCGTCGCGCCACAGCGACGGCGCCATGACGATCGGATGCCCGCGCCGCCCGTCGTAATCGGCCACGGCGATACGTCCCGGCCGCCACGCCGCCACCACGGCCGTGACGGCGTCCGGACCGATGCCGGGCGCGTCGACGAGCAGCACCGCCACGGCGTCGACGTCGCCGGACGCGCCCACTGCCAGCTCCAGGGACGAGCGCTGACCGCGGTCGGGGTCGTCGTTCACGACGACCTGCGCGCCGGGCACCGACGTCCCCGCCCGGACGACGGCGAGCACCGGGTCGCAACCGGCGCCCTGCAGGCAGCGCACCGCGCGGTCGACGAGACGCACCCCGTCGACCTCGACCTCGGCCTTCGGGCGTCCCATGCGACGGCCCGCGCCGGCGGCCAGGACGGCTCCGGCAACACGCGTCACGGCACGCACACTAGGCGTGCGGAGGAAAACGGGTGATGCTCGACGGTATGGACCCCGTCGCCCTCGACAGCCCGACCGCGGTCGCCCAGGCCCTGGACGGTGTCGGCTACCTGCCCGACCGCGGCCTCGCGACCGCCGCCTTCCTGGCCGTGCGGATGCGTCGCCCGCTGTTCCTGGAGGGCGACCCGGGGGTGGGCAAGACGGCGCTGGCGCAGGCGCTGGCAGCCATCACCGGCTCGACCCTCGTCCGGCTGCAGTGCTACGAGGGCATCGACGCCCGCCAGGCGCTCTACGACTGGGACTTCGCCCGGCAGATGCTGCACCTGCGCGCCGCGGGCGACGGCGGTGACCGCGCCGCGCTCGAGGCGTCGCTCTACGACCGACGCTTCCTCATCGCCCGGCCGATCCTGCAGGCCCTCGAGACGTCTCCGTCGGCGCTGCTCATCGACGAGATCGACCGGGCCGACGACGAGTTCGAGGCCTTCCTGCTCGAGGTGCTGGCCGAGGCGTCGGTGACGATCCCCGAGCTCGGCACGATCCGCGCCGACGAGCCGCCATTGGTCGTCATCACCTCCAACCGGACGCGCGAGGTGCACGACGCGCTCAAGCGGCGCTGCCTCTACCACTGGGTCGCCCACCCGGACTTCACCCGGGAGGTCGCGGTCGTCCGCCGCCGCGTCCCCGAGGCCGCCGAGCAGCTCGTGCGCGAGGCCGCCTCAGCGGTCGCGCG
The DNA here is from genome assembly GCF_964252635.1 of uncultured Jatrophihabitans sp. Taxonomy (GTDB): domain Bacteria; phylum Actinomycetota; class Actinomycetes; order Mycobacteriales; family Jatrophihabitantaceae; genus Jatrophihabitans. Next base: position 15,667 of record NZ_CAXUNP010000041.1, on the reverse strand, counting down.
GCTGCGCGAGTTGGGGCTGGTCAAGCCGCCCGGCATCGCCGAGACGATCGACTGGACCCAGGCGTTGCACGTGCTCGGCGCCACCCGGCTCGACGCCGACACCGCCGAGCAGACCCTGGGCGCGGTGCTGAAGTACCACGAGGACGTTGCCCGGGTGCAGCGCGAGCTCGACACCCTGCTCGGCGGGTGACGCCCGTGTCGGCGCCGCACGACGCCCGCCCCGACGACCCGGTGGTCGTGATGACCGGCTTCGCGCGGGCCCTGCGCGCGGCCGGTGTGGCCGCCGACCCGGACCGGCTCGCGGGCGCCCTCGACGCCCTCACCCACGTCGACATCTCCGACGCCGAGGCCGTGTACTGGGCCGGGCGGGTGACGCTGTGCGGCGAGCCCGACGACCTGCCGCGGTACGACACCGTCTTCGACGCCTGGTTCCGCGGCCGGGTCCCGCCGATCCCGGGCCCGCGACGGCAGGGTCCGCCGGCGACGGTGCTGGCCCTGCGCCCGATCGGCGCCGACGAACGCCGCGAGCAGGACGCCGAGCCGGATGACGAGCAACTGCGCACCGCGGCCAGCGACGCCGAGGTGCTGGGCCGGCGGGACGTCGCCGGGCTGAGCCAGGCCGAGCGCGACGAGGTCAACGCCCTCATCGCCCTCCTCGCACCGCGCGTCGGCTCGCGCCGTACGCGCCGCCGCCGCCCGCGCGGACGCGACGGCGTGGACGTCCCCCGCACCGTGCGCGGCATGCTGCGCACCGGCGGGGAGGTCACCGACCTGGCCCGGGTCCGCCCGCGGGTCAAACCGCGCCGGCTCGTGCTGCTGCTCGACGTCAGTGGCTCGATGTCGCCCTACGCCGACGTGCTGCTGCGTTTCGCCCACGCCGCTGTACGCGTGGCACCGGCGACGACCGAGGCGTTCACCATCGGCACGCGCCTCACCCGGGTCACCCGGCCGCTGCGGCTGCGCGACCCGGTACAGGCCCTCGACGCCGCCGGTGCGGCGGTGCCGGACTGGAGCGGCGGCACCCGGCTCGGCGAGGCCCTGCGCGCCTTCCTCGACCTGTGGGGTCAACGCGGTGCGGCCCGGGGCGCCGTCGTGGTCATCGCGTCCGACGGGTGGGAGCGAGGCGACGCCGCGCTGCTCGGTGAACAGATGGCGCGCCTGCGACGCCTGGCGCATCGCGTCATCTGGGTCAATCCGCACCGGGGCAAGACCGGCTTCGCGCCGGTGACCGCGGGCATGAGCGCCGCCCTGCCGCACCTCGACGAGCTCGTCGCCGGGCACACCCTGGACGCGCTGCATACCCTGGCAGACGTGATCGCCCGTGCGTGACGTCCTCGACGAGCTGACCGCGTGGTGGCGCTCCGGCGCGACCGTCGGTGTCGGCACCGTGGTCGGCACCTGGAAGTCCTCGCCGCGCCAGCCCGGCGCGGCGATGCTCGTCGGCCCCGACGGCACGGTCGTCGGCAGCGTGTCGGGCGGCTGCGTCGAGGGCGCGGTGTACGAGCTCGCCACCGGCACCCGCGACGACGGACGACCCGTGCTGCAGCGCTACGGCGTCAGTGACGACGACGCGTTCAGCGTCGGCCTCACCTGCGGCGGCATCGTCGACGTCTGGGTGGAGCAGGTGAACCGGCAGACGTTCCCCGAGCTGGGCGAGATCGCCGACGACGTCGAGCACGGTCGTCCGGTCGCCGTGGCCACGCTGGTCGAGCATCCCGACCCCGACCGCCTGGGGCGCCGACTCGTCGTACGCCCGGCCCCCGACGGGGGTGCCGCGGTGCAGGGCGGCCTGGGCGGTGAGCGCCTGGACGCCGCGGTGGGTGACGACGTCCTCGGCCTGCTCGAGCAGGGCAGCACGCAGCTGGTGCGGTACGGCCCCGACGGGGAGCGCCGCCGCGACGAGATCGCGGTGTTCGTCGCTTCCTATGCCCCCAGACCACGGATGATCGTCTTCGGGGCCATCGACTTCGCCGCAGCGGTCGCCCGCATGGGTACGTTCCTCGGCTACCGGGTCACCGTCTGCGACGCGCGCGAGACCTTCGCCACCGCCAAGCGGTTCCCGGACGCCGACGAGGTCGTCGTCGCCTGGCCGCACCGCTACCTGGCCGAGACCGACACCGACGAGCGCACCGTCGTCTGCGTCCTGACCCACGACCCCAAGTTCGACGTCCCCCTGCTCGAGGTGGCGCTGCGCCTGCCCCTCGCCTACCTCGGGGCGATGGGCTCCCGGCGGACGAACGACGACCGCAGCGCGCGGCTGCGCGAGCTCGGCTTCGACGACGCCGACCTGGCCCGGCTCCGGGCGCCGATCGGTCTCGACGTCGGCGGCCGGACGCCCGAGGAGACCGCGGTGTCGATCGCGGCCGAGATCATCGCGGCCCGGTGGGGCGGTTCGGGCGCGCAGCTGCGGCAGGTGAGCGGCCCGATCCACCGCGGATACGGAACGGGCGCCGATGCTGGCCCCGCAGCGGCTTCTGTGCGTGTGACACAGCTCTCGTAATCGTCGGCCCGCCGCGCTAGCGTCGCCTGATCGGCACGCTCTCGTGGAGGATCGATGACCAAGATCAACCTGACCGTCGACGGCGTGGTGTACGCCGACGACGTCGAACCCCGCACGCTGCTCGTCCACTACCTGCGCGAACAGCTGGGCAAGGTGGGCACGGTCGTCGGGTGCGACACGAGCAACTGCGGCGCCTGCACCGTCGAGCTCGACGGGCACAGCGTCAAGAGCTGCACCGTGCTGGCGGTGGGCGCCGACGGCGGCGAGGTCGTCACCATCGAGGGCCTGCAGGACGCCGACGGCTCGCTGCACCCGATGCAGCAGGCTTTCCATGAGTTCCACGCCCTGCAGTGCGGCTACTGCACCCCCGGCATGATCATGGCCTGCCGCGACCTGCTGAAGAACAACCCGGCGCCGACCGAGGACGAGATCCGCGAGGGCATCGAGGGCAACCTCTGTCGCTGCACCGGCTATCAGAACATCGTCCGGGCCGTGCAGTCCGCGGCAGGAGCGACCACTTCGGCAGCGACCACGGCAGGAGCATCGTCATGACCACCGTCGAGGACCGCCCCACCGCGTCGGCGCCGGAGATCGGCAACGCCCGCGCCCGCCGCGAGGACCAGCATCTGATCACCGGCCGCACCACCTGGGTCGACAACATGACGCTGCCGGGCATGGTGCACCTCGCCATCCTGCGCAGCCCCATGGCCCACGCGACGATCACCTCCATCGACCCCACCGAGGCGAGGAGCCGGCCGGGCGTGCTCGCCGTGTTCACCGGCCAGGACTTCGCCGACGTCCAGGGCAACCTGCCGTGCGCGTGGCCGGTCACTCCCGACATGGTGAACCCGGGTGCGCCGTCGCTCGCCGTCACGCAGGTCAACCACGCCGGTGAGGCGGTCGCCGTCGTCGCGGCGCGCACCAAGACCGCCGCGCAGGACGCGCTCGAGGCGATCGACGTCGAATACGAGCCGCTGCCCGCGGTCATGGACATGGAGGACGCACTGGCCGACGGCGCACCGCTCGTCCACCCGAACACCACCTCGAACCGCAGCTACACCTGGGCCTTCGAGGCGGGTGAGGCCGGCACCGGCCAGCCCATCCAGGCGGCGCTCGACGGCGCCGAGGTCACGGTCAAGCGCCGCTTCATCCAGCAGCGGCTCATCCCGGCCTTCATGGAGCCGCGGTCGACCGTGGTGCAGCCGGTGGGCGACGGCATCGTCGTGCACTCCTCGACGCAGATTCCGCACATCCTGCGCACCATGCTCGCGCTGACGCTGGGCATCGAGGAGCAGAAGGTGCGCGTCGTGGCACCCGACGTCGGCGGCGGCTTCGGCGGCAAGATCCCGGTCACGCCCGAAGAGGTCATCACCACCCTCGTCGCCCGCAAGCTGGGCAAGCCCGCCAAGTACACCGAGTCACGCTCGGAGTCGTTGATGTCGGCCCACCACGGCCGCGACCAGATCCAGGACATCACCATCACGGCCAAGCGCGACGGCACGGTCACCGGCCTGGACGTGCACCTGTTCGCCGACATGGGCGCCTACCTGCGTCTCGTCGGCCCGGGCGTGCCCGTGCTCGGCGCGTTCATGTTCAACGCCATCTACAAGTTCCCGGCGTACCGCTTCGTGTGCGAGGGCGTGTTCACCACCAAGACGGCCACCGACGCCTACCGCGGCGCCGGCCGCCCGGAGGCCACGTTCGGCATCGAGCGGATCATGGACGAGCTCGCCGTCGAGCTCGGCATGGACCCGATGGAACTCCGGCGCAAGAACTGGATCACCCACGACGAGTTCCCGTTCACGACGGTCTGCGGGCTCACCTACGACACCGGCAACTACGAGGCCGCCACCGACAAGGCCCTCGAGCTGATCGGCTGGGACGACCTGCGTGCCGAGCAGCGGCGACGCCGCGACAGCGGTGACCCGGTGCAGCTCGGCCTCGGCATCTCCACGTTCACCGAGATGTGCGGCCTGGCGCCCTCCCGGGTCCTTGGTTCGCTGGCCTACGGCGCCGGCGGCTGGGAGGCCGCGTCGGTGCGCATGCTGGCCACCGGCAAGGTCGAGGTCGTGACGGGCGCCAGCGCGCACGGTCAGGGCCACGAGACCGCGTTTGCCCAGATCGTCGCCGACAAGCTCGGGGTCAAGTGGGAGGACGTCGAGATCATCCACGGCGACACCCAGTCCTCGCCCAAGGGCCTGGACACCTACGGATCGCGCTCGCTCGCCGTCGGCGGCATCGCCATTGTCAAGGCCACCGAGAAGGTCATCGCCAAGGCCCGCACGATCGCCGCCCACATGCTCGAGGCCAGCGAGGACGACCTCGAGTTCGAGGGTGGCTCGTTCTCGGTCAAGGGCTCCCCCGGCTCGGGCGTCGCGATCGGCGAGGTCGCCTTCGCCGCGTTCATGGCCCACGACCTGCCCGACGGCGTCGAACCCAGCCTGGACTCCGACGCGGTGTACGACCCGGAGAACTTCTCCTTCCCGCACGGCACCCACCTGTGCGCGGTCGAGATCGACACCGAGACCGGCATGGTCAAGATCCGCAAGTACGTGTGCGTCGACGACATCGGCACCGCGGTCAACCCGCTGATCGTCGAGGGCCAGGTGCACGGCGGCCTGGCCCAGGGCATCTCGCAGGCCCTGTTCGAGGAGGTCGTCTACGACGACGACGGCAACCTGACGACGGGCACCTTCGTCGACTACACCTTGCCGTCGGCCGCCGACCTGCCCTCGTTCACCACCGACCGCACCGAGACGCCGTCGACGACCAACCCGTTGGGCGTGAAGGGCGTCGGCGAGGCCGGCACTATCGCCTCGACCCCGGCCGTGGTCAACGCGATCGTCGACGCGCTGCGCCCGTTTGGTGTCGACGACATACAGATGCCCGCGACGCCCGAGCGGGTCTGGCGGGCCGTCGCGCAGGGGCGCGAGAAGTCCGACCGCACGGAGCAGGGCACCAACGCCTACGGCGGTGCGTCCACGACCACCTCCGACGGAGGGAACCGCGCATGATCCCCGCAGAGTTCGACTACGTCCGCCCCGCCACGGCGGCCGAGGCCGTCACCGCCGTGACCGATGCCGGCGAGGACGCCAAGCTGATGGCCGGCGGCCAGTCGCTGATCCCCATGCTGCGGCTGCGGCTGTCCTACCCCAGCACGGTGGTCGACGTCAGCCGCGTCGAGGAGATGCGCGGCGTGCGCGACGACGGCGACGCACTCGTCATCGGCGCCATGACCACGCACGACGAGATCCTGCGCGACGCGTTGATCAAGGAGCATGCGCCGCTGATCGCGCAGGCGACCCAGACCGTCGCCGACCCACAGGTCCGCCACCGCGGCACCTTCGGCGGGGCCCTCGCGCACGCCGACCCGGCCGGCGACCTCGGAGCGGTCGCGCTCACCCTCGGCTGCGAGTTCCTGGCGCAGGGCACGGAGGGTCGGCGCAGCATCGCCGCGTCGGACTTCTTCGACGACTACCTCACGACGGCGCTCACACCGGACGAGGTGCTGGTCGGCGTACGGGTCCCCAAGCTCGGCGCGGGCTGGTCGTCGCACTACGAGAAGTTCAACCGGGTGGCGCAGGCGTGGTCCATCGTCGCCGTGGCCGCCCTGGTGCGCCGCGAGAACGGCTCCATCGCCGAGGCCCGCATCGGGCTCACGAACATGGCGTCCACCCCGCTGCGCGCCGCGGCGGTCGAGTCCGCACTGGCCGGTGTCGACCTGACCCCTGATGCGGTCGGGGCGGCCGCGGCCCACGCGGCCGAGGGCAGCAATGCTCCCTCCGACCTGTCCGGAGCCGCCGACTATCGTGAGCACCTGGCCAGGGTCCTCACCAAACGTGCCGTGCTGGCAGCGGCGGGAAGCTAGGGACGTCTTGAAGCTCGAGCACTCCTTCACCGTCCCGACCGGCATCGAGGAGGCCTGGAGGATCCTGCTCGACATCGAGCTCATCGGGCCCTGCATGCCCGGCGCGGCCATCGACTCGGTCGACGGCGACGACTTCACCGGCACGGTCAAGGTCAAGCTCGGCCCGATCGGTCTGACCTACAAGGGCAAGGCCAGCTTCGTCGAGAAGGACGAGGCCGCGCACCGGGCCGTCATCGACGCCCGCGGTCGCGACGCCCGCGGCAACGGCACGGCGTCGGCCAAGGTCACCGCCCACCTGCAGGACCAGGGCGGCAGCACGCTGGTCAAGGTCGACACCGACCTCGACATCACGGGCAAGCCCGCCCAGTTCGGCCGCGGCGTGATGGTCGACGTCGGCAACAAGCTCATCGGGCAGTTCGCCGACAACCTGGCCACCACGATCTCGGAGTCGGGCGGCGCCCCCTCGGAGTCCCCGGCGGCGGCGGTTCCGGCACCCGCCCCCGCGGCCGCGGCCCCCGCCCCCGCCTCGGCCCCCGCGGCGTCGGCCCCCGCCCCCGCCCAGAAGGCCGCCAAGAAGGCCGCGCAGACCGCCGCCAAGTCCGCGACGAAGTCCGCCGCGAAGAAGGCAGCCGCCTCTCCGGCCAAGAAGATCGCCGACGGCCCCGCCGACGCGGACACCCCCACCACAGCCGGCCCGTCTCCGGCACCGTCGACCGCCGAGGCCACCGGGTCCGTCGACGAGGCGCCGCCGAGCACGCAGCCCGCGGCCCCGGCCACGAACGGGCACCGGGCCGCACGCCCGGTACCGCCCGCCCGTGACGTCGAGCCCATCAACCTCATCGAGTCGGCAGGGCCCGCCGTGGCCAAACGTCTCGCTCCGCTGCTGGCGGCGCTCGCGGTCCTCGTGATCGTGCTGCGCCGCCGCGCCAAGAGGTGAGCGACGCTAGCGTTCGAGGTATGGATCCCGACTCGCTGAGCGACGCCACCGCGCGTGCCCTGACCCACCGCCTGGCCGTGGCCCAACGCGACGCCCGGGTGCCGTCCATCGTGGCGTCGGCCGCCCGTCGCGGCGAGCCGGTCTGGTTCGGCGCGGCCGGCACCGTCGACGGAGCAGCGCCGACCGCGGACACCCAGTACCGCATCGGGTCGATCACCAAGACGATGGTGGCCGTGTGCGTCCTGCGCCTCGTCGATGCCGGTGTCGTCGACCTGGCCGATCCGATCGGCCAGCACCTGCCGGACGCGCCGGCCGCCGACTCCACCGTGCACCAGCTGCTGACCCACACCGCGGGGTTGGCCAGCGAGACCCCACCCCCCTGGTGGGAGCGGACCTCCGGCGAGACGCGGCCCGAGCTGCGCGACGTGCTCACCGACGACCCGCGACGGCACCCGCCGGGCCGCGTCCACCACTACTCGAACCCGGGCTTCGGCCTGCTCGGTGCCCTGGTCGCCGCGAAGGCCGGGCGGCCGTGGTTCGACGTGCTGCGCGACGAGGTGCTCGTGCCGTTGGGCATGAGCCGCACCGAGTACCTGCCCACCGGCGCTCACGCGCTCGGCTGGGCCGTCCATCCCTGGGCCGACGTGCTGCTGCCCGAGCCCATCCACGACCACGGCCTGCTCGCCGCCGCCGGTCAGCTCTGGTCGACCCCCGGCGACCTGTGCCGCTTCGGGGTGTTCCTCGGCGGTGACGGTGCCGGGTTGCTGCGACCCGAGACGCTGGAGCTGATGCGCACCCCCGCGGTGGCACCGGACGACCCGGCCTGGAGCGGTTCGTACGGGTTGGGGGTGCAGCTGCTGCGGTTCGACCGGCACGTCGTGTTCGGGCACACCGGATCGATGCCGGGCTTCCTCGCCGTCATGATGACCTCGGCCGAGGACGGGCTGACGGTCGCCGTGCAGAGCAACGCGTGGTCCGGGCTGGCGCTCGGCGCGGTGCTCGCCGACCTGCTCGGCACCGTCCGCGACCGCGAACCGACGATGCCGATCCCCTGGGTCGCCGCCGAGACCGTCGACGACGACGCCCACGCGCTGATCGGCCCCTGGTACTGGGGTGCCGAGGCCGTCTCGCTGTCACTGCGCGCCGACGGTCACCTCGAGATCGCGGGCATCGGCGGCCGCGGCCGCACGGCGCGCTTCGACCGGACCGACGACGGCCGGTGGATCGGCCGCAACGGCTACTACCACGGTGAATTCCTCGAGACCCGGCGCGACGGAACGGGGGCCGTCACCCATCTCGACATCGGCTCGTTCGTGTTCACCCGGCAGCCGTACGCGCCCGCCGAGGTGGTTCCGGACGGTCTCGATCTGGGCGGCTGGCAGCTCGGTCACCGCTGACGTCGCTGCTCACGACCTCGTCGTCGCAGCGCTCGGAGAACCAGCGCACGATCTCCTCCCCGGCCGCGACCCCCAGGCCGCGGGTGACGGCGACGTGCGGCGCGGACCACCCCGACCCGTACAGCTCGCCGTGCCGCGCCATGATCGCGTCGTCGGCCGCGGCCAGCAGGTCGGCGTCCAGCAGCGAGTCGCCGGCGGCGAGCACCCGCGCGTTTCCGGTCCGGCGGACGATCTCGGCGACGGCCGCGCTCTTGGTGAGCGACGCCGGCACCCAGTAGAGCTTGCGGCCCTGCAGCGACACGCGCCAGCCGCGCTCCCCCGCCCAGGCCGCCTCGTCGGCGACGAAGCCGGCCGGCAGGGCCGGGCGCTCGAGCACCGCGTAGCAGAACAGGTCGGCGGCCGTGCGCACGAGCTTGGTCCACTCGGGACGGCACACGCTGCGGGCGTGCGCCTCGACCTCGGCGAGCGGCGCGCTGCCGGCGACCCGCCGGGCGACCACTGACGCCCAGTCGTCGTCGGGGCGCCCGTCGACGAGCAGCACGCCGCCGTTCGCCGCGACGGCATAGGCGGCGGACGCGCCCGGGAGGCGCACGCGGGCGAGCTGATCGGGCGTGCGTGTCGTGGTGGCGACGACGAGCGCCCGGTCGGCGAGGTGGGCCAGGGTCGCGGCCGCGTCCGCGGTCAGGAAGGACGCATCGGCACCCTGGTACTGCTCCACGGCCGCGACGGCCCCGCCGCCGCCCCAGCGGGCCAGCGCGCGACGCGAGTAGATGAGCGTCTGGTCGAGGTCGGTCGCGATCAGGGTCGTCATGTGACCGTCGTCCCGCCGGCACCGGTCGCGCCGCGTGTGTAGCGGGGGTGGATCAGCCCGACACAGCTGTAGGTCAGGTCGTCGACCTCGTGCACGGGGACGCCGCGCTGGGCGGCCAGCAATCGGACGTGCGGCAGCTCCGCGCCGGTGCGCACGAGGACTGCCCACGGCACACGACGCAGCAGCACGCGGGTCGTCTCGCCGACGCCCGGTTTGACGAGGGTGACGTCACCGATGCCGTACTCCGTGCTGAGCCGCTCGACCTGCGCCCACCCCGCCCACGTCGGGGTGCGGTCGGCCGTACGTGCCGCGGACAGGCCGGCCCGCACCGCCGGCGCGACGTCGGCGAACCGCGCGCTGACCGCGTCGAGGAACCGTCCCGACACGTCGTCCGCCGTCAGCTCGCGGTAGAACTTCGCGCCGTGGAACTGACCGGGTGCGAGCACGGTGTCGTTGAGGACGGTGCGCGACACCAGGCCCGAGACGGTCGAGTTCAGGCACGCGGACGGGATCAGGAAATCCTCGCGCGTGCCGAAGCGCGACACGCACGCACCCGGGTCGGCGAGCACGGCGAGATCGGCGTCGAAGGCGGTACCGAGCAGGGCGTTGGCGTCCGTGACCGCCGCCGCCAGTTCGCGCGCGATGGCGCCCTTGCCGGTCCAGCCGTCGACGAACACGACGCCGGCGGGGTCGTGGTGGTGGGCCAGGTAGCGCAGCGCGGTCGTGTCGATGCCGCGACCGCGGACGATGCTCACCGCAAAATGCGCAAGATCCAGATCGCGTTGTGTGCGGGCCCACCGGCGCATCAGGACGCCCACCGGGGTTCCCGCGCGGGCGAGCGAGGCGAGCACGACGTCGGTACCGCGTTCGGCGAGCACCAGCTCGGTCACCGTGCCGACGGCGTGCGCGCTGCGTCCGGCGGCGTCGTCGAGGGCCTGCTCGAACAGCGCACGGTAGGCGGCGTCGGGCTGGTACTCGACGGGGAGCGACTCGGCATAGTGTGCGCCGCCGGACTGGATCGCTTCCTCGCGCTCCTCGACGGGCGCCTCGAGAGCCACGTCGGACAGGTCGGTGAGCAACCAGGCCACGTCGTCGGCGGCGTAGGACCCGAAGCCCGGTCCGCGCAGCGGCTGCGGCAGCGGCGCGTCGCCGGGCAGCACCGCGACGTGGACGCGGCGGCAGACGCGGGCGAGCTCGGTCACGAGCCCGGCGCGGAGGGCGGGCGTGTCGCCGTCGGCGTCGACGACCACGACGATGTCGTCGAACCCGTCGGCCACGTTGTAGGCGAACCGCGCGCCCGGCCCGTCCTCGGCGCGGTCGTGCGACGTAAAGGTCAGGGCGTTGCGGATCGGGTAGCCGCCGACGTCGAGCGCGAGCACCGGGGAACGGGTCGTCGAGGAGACGCGGACGTCGATGTCGGGGCGGGTGTCCAGCGCGAGCCCGATCAGCACCGGTGCGTACATCAGCTCCTCGGTGCCGAGCACCAGCACGCGGCTGCCCACCGGGTCGATGCCCGCCGCGAGCGCGTCGGCGGCCGCACGTGCCGCGGCGTACCCGGCGGCGTCGAACCCGTGGCGCCCGCTGTGCTCGACCGCGACCGGCCAGCCGCGGACCTCGACGACCTCAGCGCCGGGCCCGTCGTCGGCCGCGGCAACGGGTACGGGGTGGCGCGCCACGAACCCGGCGGCGCCCTCGGCGAAGCCCGGCGGCAGGTGCACGGTGCCCGTCGCGAGCGCGACGACGTCGACGGGCACGCCGAGCTCCTCGGCGAACCGCTCGAGCGAGGCACGGTCGTCGGCGCCGCGCAGGTCCACGAGGGCGGCGACGACGTAACGCTCGCGCGGCGCGACCGCGTGCAACGAACGGATCGTGTTCATCAGCGTGCGGCCCGTCGAGAGCTCGTCGTCCACGAGGACCAGCACGGGAGCGCCGCCGAACACCTGGCCGTCGGCCGGCAGCAGCCGGTGCTGCGTGGCGTGGCTGTGCTCCTCCTCGAACCCGGCGTAGGAGCGGGCGGTGCCGACGACACGCCGGGTCGAGTGCAGGTAGTAGGCGTCGAGCGCCTCGGCGACGCAGTGGCCCAGGCCCGTCGCCGTCTCGGCGAAACCCAGCACGGCCGCCGGCCGCCCGTCCAGCTCCTTGGCCACCAGCTCGCCGAGCAACAACCCGGAACCGTGCACGGCCGCGGGCGGCGCCGGAACGTGCTTGCCCAGCACCGTCGACACCAGCAGCTGGGCCCGCCTCGGGTTGCGGCGCAGCGCCACCTCGACGAGGTGGTCCAGCGGCACGACGGCGTCGGCGTCCGGGCGCAGGGCGACGCCGAAGTGCTCGCCCACCCAGCCCGCGAGGACCTCGGTCATGGGTGCAGGACCGCGCCGAGCAGCTCGACGAACGACACGCCCTCGCGCACGACGCCGAACAGCTCGGCGCGGAGCGCCGTGCGCCGGGCCCAGGCGGTGTGCGGCTTGCTCTCGTTCATCTTGTTGCCGAAGCTCGACGCGGCCGCACCGCCCGCGCCGTTGCTGGCCAGGATGTCCTGGACGTCGGCCCACTCCTCCTGCGCGACGACGGACAACGCGTTGACCGCGGCGACGTGCGTCGGGTGGATGACGGTCTTGCCGGTGAGCCCGTTCGCGCGGTCCAGGACGACCTCGCGGATGAGGCCGTCGAGGTCGGCGGCCAGCAGCTCGGCCCGCAGGGCCCGGTCCTCGTGGACGGCGAACGGCGTCTCACGCAGCTGCGGCTTGAACATGCGCTCGGACGTCGAGAAGTACTCCCACACCGGGCCGCTCACGACGTAGGGGTTCGCATCCACCCGGGCGAAGACGTTGACGACCGACGCGATGACGTCGCTGACGACGCGCAGGTCCCAGACGGTGAAGTCACGGGCCCGGCGCAGGCCGTAGGCGGCCGACAGGTCCGCCGCGCCGACCCGGACCGCGGGGACGAGGTGCCGGTACTTGTCCAGCAGGCGCCGGGCGCCGAGCAGGTTCCCGGCGCGGCACTCCGCGTGGCTGTACTCGACCGACTCGAGCACCGGCATGGCCAGCAGCCGACGACCCCGCAATTCCCCCGCGGCGGCGACTGCGTCCAGGTACTCGGCCCCGTCGAGCTCGGTGAACTTCGGGATCACGAACCCGGTCAGCACGCCGGACCGGTCACCGAGGCCTTCGACGATCATCGGGATCTGATCGGCACGACGCACCCGGACGAACACCAGCGGGACGACGTCGCCGGCACGCCCGGCATCGTGCAGGCGGCCGAGCTGCTCGACCGCGTTGAGCTCGGCCGCGGCCAACTCGCCGTCGGCCACCGAGTCCTCCAGGCAGACGACCATGCTCGTGACGCCCGTGGCGGCGCGCCGGGTGATGTCGGCGGCGAGCCGGGGACGGGTGGCCGGGCAGTACAGCGTGGCCCCGAGCGCGACACCGAGGACCGAGGGGTCGTCGTCGACGTCGAACGGCATCGGCGGCCGGAGGAAGAGCCGGTCGCGCTCCTCGTCGGCGAGGAAGTCGAAATGCCGCATCCGCGCATAGTGCCACGGCGAGATGGCCGCCTGGTTCACTCCACAAGAACCCACAGCCCCCGCCGAGGTGCGGGAATCTGGCACGATTTCGGCATGACCCGGATGAGCATGGGCAGCAACGTCCCGATCGAGGCCCCCACCGTCCGCGCGGCGCTGCGGTTCAGCGCCGGGCCCGGCATCCCTGACGTCGACGCCTCGGCGCTGTTGCTGGACGAGTCCGGCAACGTGGCGACCGACGCCGACTTCGTGTTCTACAACCAGCCGGAACACCCCAGCGGCGCGGTCCGGATGGCCGGCAAGATGCCGCCGCCGCAGGCCTCCGACCAGATCGACATCGACCTGGCCCGGGTGCCCGGGAACGTCACCCGCGTCGTGCTGGCCGCGTCGGCCGACGGTGGCACCTTCGGGCAGGTGCCGTCGCTGGAGATGGTGCTGCAGGACCTGGCGAGCGGGACCGTCATCGCGACGTTCCCGATGCAGGCCGGTGCCGAGACGGCCTTCGTCAGCGCGGAGATCTACCGGCGCAACGGGCAGTGGAAGTTCCGCGCCGTCGGCCAGGGGTACTCGTCGGGTCTCGCGGGTCTGGCCGCCGACTTCGGGATCGAGGCCACCGGCACCGCTCCCCCACCGGCCGCTGCGCCGACGCCCGCCTCGGCACCACCGACGCCCGCCGCGGCACCGCCCGCACCGCCGGCCGCGCAGCCAGCACCCGCAACCCCGCCGGCCGGCCCGCCGACGCCCGCTGCGCCGGCACCGACAGCGGCACCGGCGGCACCGGCGGCACCGGCCGCTCGCGAGCGTGACCCCGGGTACGACCCCCTGCTCGACCTCGGCTGAGACCTGACCTTCGCTTCGCCCGAGCTCGGTGGAGTCACGTCGACGACGCCGATGATCAACTGTGCTCGGCGGTCGTCAGCTGACCCGGATCCGCAGTTGATCTTGCGGTCGGGGCCTAGCGCGTACCGGCCGTCGCGACGTAGATGAGCTCGTCACCGGCACGCAGCGGAGCCGCCGTCGCATCGTCGTAGGCGAACCGCTCGCCGCCGCGCAGGACCGCCAGCACCGGCTGTCGCAGCGCCGCCGGTTCCTGGCCCACCTCGTCGGCGCGCACGGCGCGGCTCATGAGGTCGAGCCCGTCGCCGAAGGACAGCAGGTCACTCACCACCTCGACGGTGTCGTGCCCGGACGGCGCCAGCCCCAGCAGGCGACCCGCCGTCTCGGACGACACGATGACCGAGTCGGCCCCGCTCTGACGCAGCAGGTCGGCGTTGTGCGCCTCGCGGGCGGCCGCGGCGACGTCGGCGGTACGGGTCAAGCGCCGGGCGGTGAGTACCGCGAGGACGGCGCTGTCGTCGCGTCCGAGCGCGACGATCACCGACGACGCCCGCTCGACGAGCGCGCGCCGCAGGGTGTCCTCGTTCGTGGCGTCGCCCTGCACGGCGACGTGGCCGGTGTCGGCCGCCGTGCCCACCGGGGCCGAACGCAGGTCGACGACGACGATGCGTTCGCGCGGGACCCCCTGCTGCAGCAGCGCGCGCACCGCGGCACGTCCCTTCGTGCCGTAGCCGAGTACGACGGTGTGGTCCTGCACGCGCTTCCTCCACCGGGCCAACCGGAACTCGTGACGCGACTGCTGGGTCAGCGCCTTGATGGTGGTGCCCACCAGCAGGATGACGAACAGCAGCCGCATGGGAGTGACGACCAGCGCGTTGATCAGCCGCGCCGTCGTCGTCACCGGGGTGATGTCGCCGTAGCCCGTGGTCGTCAACGTGACCGTCGTGTAGTACAGGGCGTCGACGACCGACACGCTGCCGTCGTGGCTGTCGGTGTACGCGCCGCGCTCGATGAGCACGATCACCCAGTTCACCGCGACGATAAGCAGCGCCACCCCGACGCGCACCAGGATCGCGGCGATCGGGTCCCGGATGCGCAGCGAGTCGGGCAGCGAGACCTTCGAACCCGACGCAGCCACGCGCCCACGCTAGCGGTTTCACCGATTCGTCAGCACCGTTCAGGCGACGCACCCAGCCGAGTACGACACGATGGGGGCATGACCGCGATCAGCAAGGGTGGCAACTGTCCGATCGACGTGCCGACGGTGCGCGCGGTGCTCTCGTGGAACGGTGGGCCGGGCGTTCCCGACGTCGACGCGTCGGCCCTGCTGCTGCAGGGCGACGGGCGCGTGACCGGCGATCAGGACTTCGTGTTCTACAACCAGCCGCAGCACCCGTCGGGCGCGGTCCGCTACCTCGGCAAGCAGGGCAGCGCCGACGCCGTCGACGTGCAGCTGACGTCGCTGCCGGCCGGGGTCGACCGCGTCGTGCTCGCGGCGTCGGCCGACGGCGGAGTGTTCGGGCAGGTGCCCGGTCTGCGGCTGACGCTGTCGGACGCGACGTCCGGCACCCCGATCGCGGTCTACGACATGACCGCCGGGGAGGAGACCGCCATCCTCAGCGGCGAGCTCTACCGTCGCAACGACGCCTGGAAGTTCCGCGCCGTCGGGCAGGGGTACGCCTCCGGGCTGGCCGGCCTGGCCACCGACTTCGGCATCTCCGTGGGCGACGACCCAGCACCCGCAGCGGCCCCGCCACCTCCGCCGCCCGTCGCGCCGCCTACGCCGAGCACGCC
>NZ_CAXUNP010000040.1:0-32799 GCF_964252635.1 uncultured Jatrophihabitans sp. | reverse complement strand
CTGATCCGCGAGGGCGAGGGCGTCGCCGCCCAGGTTCTCGTCAAGCTCGGCGCCGACCTGAACAAGGTCCGCCAGCAGGTGATCCAGCTGCTCAACGGCTACCAGAGCAAGGAGCCGTCCGGCGCCGCCGCCGAGGCCACGCCGTCCACCTCGCTCGTCCTGGACCAGTTCGGTCGCAACCTCACGCAGTCCGCGCGTGACGGCAAGCTCGACCCGGTCATCGGGCGCGAGAAGGAGGTCGAGCGCCTCATGCAGGTGCTCAGCCGTCGCACCAAGAACAACCCCGTCCTGATCGGCGAGCCGGGCGTCGGCAAGACCGCCGTCGTCGAGGGGCTGGCGCAGTCCATCGTCAAGGGCGAGGTGCCCGAGACGCTGAAGGACAAGCAGCTCTACACGCTCGACCTCGGCTCGTTGGTCGCCGGTTCGCGGTACCGCGGTGACTTCGAGGAGCGCCTGAAGAAGGTGCTCAAGGAGATCCGCACCCGCGGCGACATCATCATGTTCATCGACGAGATCCACACCCTCGTCGGTGCCGGTGCGGCCGAGGGCGCCATCGACGCGGCGTCCATCCTCAAGCCCATGTTGGCCCGCGGCGAGCTGCAGACCATCGGGGCCACCACGCTCGACGAGTACCGCAAGTACCTCGAGAAGGATGCCGCGCTCGAGCGCCGCTTCCAGCCCGTGCAGGTAGGTGAGCCGACGGTGGCGCACACCATCGAGATCCTCAAGGGCCTGCGCGACCGGTACGAGGCGCACCACCGCGTTTCGATCACCGACGCCGCTCTGGTGGCCGCGGCCGGCCTCGCCGACCGCTACATCAGCGACCGCTTCCTGCCCGACAAGGCGATCGACCTCATCGACGAGGCCGGCGCGCGGATGCGCATCCGCCGGATGACCGCGCCGCCGGACCTGCGCGAGTTCGACGAGCGCATCGCCGACGTCCGTCGCGAGAAGGAATCCTCCATCGACGCGCAGGACTTCGAGAAGGCGGCGGCTCTCCGCGACAAGGAGAAGACGCTGCTCGGTGACAAGGCCAAGCGCGAGCAGGAGTGGAAGGCCGGCGACCTCGACGTCGTGGCCGAGGTCGACGACGAGCAGATCGCCGAGGTCCTCGCCATCTGGACGGGCATTCCGGTCTTCAAGCTCACCGAGGAGGAGACCTCGCGGCTGCTGCGCATGGAGGACGAGCTGCACAAGCGCGTCATCGGCCAGGAGCAGGCGATCAAGGCCGTTTCGCAGGCCATCCGGCGCACCAGGGCCGGGCTGAAGGACCCGAAGCGTCCCGGTGGCTCGTTCATCTTCGCCGGCCCGTCGGGCATCGGTAAGACCGAGCTGTCCCGTGCGCTCGCCGAGTTCCTGTTCGGCGACGACGACGCGCTGATCCAGATCGACATGTCCGAGTTCCACGACCGGTACACAGTGTCGCGGCTCGTCGGTGCCCCTCCCGGCTACGTCGGCTACGACGAGGGCGGGCAGCTCACCGAGAAGGTGCGTCGCAAGCCGTTCAGCGTCGTGCTGTTCGACGAGGTCGAGAAGGCCCACCCGGACATCTTCAACACGCTGCTGCAGGTGCTCGAGGACGGTCGGCTCACCGACGGTCAGGGTCGGGTCGTGGACTTCAAGAACACGGTCCTGATCATGACGACCAACCTCGGTACCCGGGACGTGTCGAAGGCCGTCGGGCTGGGCTTCGCCGCCAGCAATGACGAGCAGTCGAACTACGAGCGGATGAAGCTCAAGGTCAACGACGAGCTCAAGCAGCACTTCCGCCCCGAGTTCCTCAACCGCATCGACGACATCATCGTGTTCCACCAGCTGACCGAGGCGGAGATCGTCAAGATCGTCGACCTCATGACGGCGCGGCTGGACACCCAGATGCGCAACAAGGACATGGGCATCGAGCTCACCTTCGACGCCAAGCAGTTGCTGGCCAAGAAGGGCTACGACCCCGTGCTGGGCGCCCGACCGCTGCGTCGGACCATCCAGCGCGAGATCGAGGACCCGCTGAGCGAGAAGATCCTGTTCGGCGAGCTGTCCGCCGGCGAGATCGTGGTCATCGGCACCGAGCCCGAGGACGCGATGAAGAAGGACGGGCCGCAGAAGTTCACCTTCCGCGGCGAGGCCAAGCCGTCCGCGCTGGTGCCGGACGTGCCGCCGGCCGGCATCTCCGCCGACTGACGCACGACGCACGATCGCCGAAGCCCCCGCGACCCAGGTCGCGGGGGCTTCGTCGCGTCCCGTGTCCCGCGGAACGCCCGCTGTCGCTCCGGACGATCAGTTCCTCCCGACTTGCCGATGGATCACGTCTTCCTCGTGAGTTGCCGGGTCCGGCCTCGGAAACGGCAACTCGGGAGGAAAAGCTGATCACCGTCGGCACTCAGCCGGGGAGGGCGTAGCGGCCGTCGGGCAGCGGGTCCACGAGACCGTCGGCGACCAGGCCGTCCAGTGCGCGCCCGCGCTGCGCGTCCTCGCTCCACACGGCGTCCAGCGCCTCGGCCGCGACGGGGTCGGGCGAGGCGCGCAGCACGTCGAGCAGGAGGCCCCGCACCTGCCGATCGGTGCCCGCGAATCCCTGTGGACGCGCCACCGGCCCGTCGTACGGCGGCGACCCGGCGGCCAGCCAGGCGCAGCGGTCGGCGATCGGGCACTCCGGGCACCGCGGCGCCCGAGCGACGCAGACCAGCGCCCCGAGCTCCATCAGTGCCACCCCGAACCGGGCCGACGACGCCGCGTCCGGGGGCAGCAACGCCTCGACCGCGGCGTGATCGCGCGTCGCCGACGGGAGGCCCGCCGCCCCCTGCCCGGACACGGCGCGCGCCACGACCCGCCGGACGTTGGTGTCCACCACGGGGTGCCGCTGACCGAACGCGAACGACGCGACCGCGCGGGCGGTGTACGTGCCCACCCCCGGCAGGCTCTCCAGCTCGTCGACGGATTTCGGCACCCGCCCGTCGAAGCGCTCGCGGAGCTGCGTCGCGCAGGCGTGCAGGCGAAGCGCCCGGCGCGGGTAACCGAGCTTGCCCCAGAGGCGGACCGCCTCGCCGGCCGGCGCCGCGGCCAGATCCGCCGGGGTCGGCCACCGGGCGAGCCACGCCTCGTACACCGGGAGCACCCGGGCCACCGGCGTCTGCTGCAGCATGATCTCGCTGACCAGCACCGCCCAGGCGCCGGCGCCCGGTCGTCGCCAGGGCAGGTCCCGGGCGGTGCGGGCGTACCAATCCAGGACCGGCGTCGACAGCGGGCTGGTCACGACCCGTCATCGTCGCACGGCGCCGGGCAAACCTGGCAGGGCACGTTCCGGCCGATAGGCGCGTCGGGCGCCGGGCCACAGGCCGACCGGATAGCGTGGGGTCGCCATGCTTCGTCCCGTTGGATCCCAGCCGCCCTCGGTGTACTGGCGTCGTCGTCTCATCCTGGTCGGCTCGATCGTGCTGGTCATCGTGCTGCTCGTGGTCACCGTCCAGGCCCTGACCTCGAAGGACGGCAGCTCGTCCGCGGCCGGTTCGGGATCGCCGTCCCCGAGCCGGGTGTCGACGACCGCGCCACCGTCCTCCACGTCGCCCGCCACCAGCTCGGCTGCGTCCTCCTCCTCGGCGAAGAGCTCCGGCTCCTCCTCGTCCGCACGCACGACCGCGCCGCCGGCCATGTGCCGGTCCGCCGCCCTGTCGATCAGCGCCGTGGTGGCCGACCCCAGTTACAAGGTCGGCGCGGCGCCCAAGCTGGAGCTGCAGGTCACCAACGTCGGGAAAGCACCCTGCGTGCAGGACCTCGCCGACAAGCAGGTCGTCCTCAAGGTCTACAACGGCGAGTCGCGGGTCTGGGGGAGTCACGACTGCGAGGTCCAGCCCGGCACCGACCTGCGCACCCTGGCGGTGAACAACTCGGTACGGGTCACCCTCACCTGGTCGGGCTTCACGTCGCGACCCGACAACTGCAAGTCCCGGCAACGCGTCGGCGCCGGCACCTACACCCTCTACGCGACGCTGTCGGGCAAGACCGGCAAGGCGGCCCAGTTCACCATCAGCTGAACCGGTCGATGATCGACGCTCAGCTGAACCGGTCGATGATCGACGCTCAGCTGAACCGGTCGATGATCGACACCTCGGCGAGGCGCGAGATGCCCTCGCGCACCGACCGGGCGCGGGCCTCGTCGACACCGTCGACGATCTGCAGGTCCTCGACGGAGGCGGCCAGCAGCTTCTGCAGGCCGGCGAAGTGCTCGACGACGCGGTCCAGGATGCTGGCGGGGATGCGCGGCACGCGGGCGAGCAGGCGGTAACCCCGGGGGCTGACGGCGCTCTCCTGGCTCTCCGGGGTGTCCGGCAACCCGAGCGCGCCGGCGACCTGGGTGAGGTCGAGCAGGTCCAGCGCGGACAGCTGTGCGAGTTCCTCGAGCACCTGCTGGGTCGGCCGGGCGCGCCGACCGGCCGGGACGTAGTCGCGCGCCAGGAACTCCCGATCGGCATCGACCCCGGCGAGCAACTCGTCGAGCTGCAGGGCGAGCAGCCGCCCGTCGGTACCGAGCTCGACGACCTGGCCCGTGACCTCGTCGGCGATCCGACGGACCATCTCGAGACGTTGCGCCACGACGGCGGCGTCGCGGACGGTGACGAGGTCCTCGATCTCCAACGCCGACAGCGAGTGCGACACCTCGTCCAGGCGCGATTTGTAACGCTCGAGGGTGGCGATGGCCTGGTTGGCGCGGGCCAGCAGCTCGCCGCTGCTCACGACCACGTAGCGCAGGTCGCCGACGTAGAGGCTGATGATCCGCATGGACTGCGACACCGAGACGACCGGGTAGCCGGTCTGGCGGGCGACCCGCTGCGCGGTGCGGTGCCGGGTGCCGGACTCCTCGGTGGGGATGGCCGGGTCGGGCATGAGATGGGTGGCCGAGTACATGATGCGTAGGCCGTCGGTCGACAGCACCACCGCGCCGTCCATCTTGCACAGCTCCCGCAGCCGGGTGGAGGAGAAGTCGACGTCGAGGGGGAAGCCGCCGGTACACAGCCCCTCGACCACCGGGTCCCAGCCGATGACGATGAGGGCGCCGGTGTTGCCGCGGAGGATGCGCTCGAGGCCGTCCCGCAACGGCGTCCCGGGGGCCACGGTCGCGAGGACCCCGCGCAACGCCGTTTCGTCGCGTTCGATGGTCGACACGGGACTCCTCACCGGGATCAGCCCGCCGCCCGGGGGGCCCGGCTCGCGGTCGGTGTGTGCTCAGTCTAGGTAATGATCGGCTCCGGCTGTGTACGTCGAGTGCGCAACGACTACGCAACGATGTCGGCCCGCACCCCGGATCGCGCCCGGAGGTCGCACGGCTCAGTCGGTGGCGGGCACCGGACGCAGCTGCACGCCCGACGCCGCGGTGCGGACCGTGGACATCGGCGGGGCCTGCAGGGCGAGGATGGCCTCGCGCAGCGTGCCGACCTCGACCAGACGGGCCGGGCCCACCTGGCGGCCGGCCCGGGCGCGGGTGCCGACCGGCACGATCACCCGTTTGTAGCCCAGCCGGAAGGCTTCCGCGGTGCGCTCCGGCATCATCGGGACGGGGCGCACGTCGCCGGACAACGTCACCTCACCGATCACGGCGGTGTCGAGCGGAACCACCCGGTCGCCGTGAGCGGACATGACCGCGAGGCACACGGCGAGGTCGGTGCCGGGATCGGAGACCCGCATGCCGGCCGCCGTGGCGATGTACACGTCGCGGTTCCAGAGGAACTCACCGCCGGCGCGCTCGGTGACCGCGATGAGCATGGCCGCCCGTCCGGTGTCGATGCCGGAGACGGCCCGCCGCCCGTTGGGCACGACCGCGGTGCCGACCAGGGCCTGCATCTCGGCGACGAGCGCGCGGGCGCCCTCGACCGTGACCGTCGGGCAGATGCCCGACACCGGGGTCGTGCGGTGCTCGCGGAACAGCGAGCTCGGGTCGAGGACCTCGTGCATCCCGTCGTCGCGCTGCTCGAACGCCGCGACCTCGAGCGCGCCGAACCGGTTCTTGACGGTGCGCAGCAGCCGCAGGGACGTGTGCTTGTCGCCGTCGAGGCTCAGCGTCGTGTCGACGATGTGCTCCAGGGCGCGGGGGCCGGCGACCGTCGAGTCCTTGGTGACCTGGCCGACCAGGATCATCGGCAGGCCGCGCGCCTTGGCCACCCGGCTCAGTGCCTGGGCGACCTCCATGGTCTGCGTGACCCCGCCGGCGCGGCCTTCCACGTCGGCCGACGCGATGGTCTGCACCGAGTCGATGACGACCAGCGCCAGCCCGGCCGCGTGCTCGTCGAGATGGCCGATGACCGCTCCCAGGTCGATGTCGTCGGCCAGGAGCAGGTTGGTGCTGGTGACCCCGATCCGGCGGGCCCGCAGCGCGATCTGCTCGACCGACTCCTCGCCGGAGACGTAGAGGACGGGGCGGTCCTCACCGCGCGCGACGCGGTCGGCGACGGCGAGCAGCAGGGTGCTCTTGCCCGACCCCGGCGGCCCGCTGCACAGGCACACCTGGCCGGGCACCAGGCCGCCGCCCAGGACGCGGTCGAACTCGCCGATGCCGGTGGGGAGCCGCAGGGTCGGGCCGTCGTCGGCGATCTCGGACACGCGGCGGGCCGGACGGGCGGGCGTGCTGCCCCGGGTGCTGGACCGCAGCCCCGGGTCGCGCGCCGGAGTGGCCGCGACCTCGACCATGGTGGAGAACTCCGCGCACTTCGGGCAGCGGCCGTACCACTTGCCGGCGGTGGCGCCGCACGCCTGGCAGCGGAAGGTCGTAGCGGTGCGCGCCACCTCAGCGCCCCCTGCCGGTGGCAGGTGCGGGGCCGGCGCAGAAGGTCATGCGCGCACGGTAACGCCGTGGTCCGACAGAACCGGCCCGACACCCGGCGATCCGGGTGGCGACGGCCGGTCGGGCGGGTGCAGCGGTGCGGTCAGTCGCCCTCGCCGGAGGCCGAGCCGCTGGGCGCCGGCACGGTGGAACCGCTCTCGTCGTTGGACAGCGCGACCGGGACGGCGATCGAGACCGTGCCCGCGCGGGCGAACGTCAGGGTCATGCGCACGGTGTTGCCGGCGCGGACGGTGGCCTTGGTGCCGGTGACCAGCAGCGAGCCGGTCGCGCTGGGCACCCCGAACGAGGTGCGGGAGCCGTTCGGGATCCGGACGGTGCGGCTGGCCTGCGGCGCGGGGGACGGGGCGGGCCCGCCCTCAGCGACTTGGTTCCCGGCTGCGACCGAGCTGTACGCGCCCCAGCCCGAGACGGCGGAGGAGCTGATGTTGGTGAGCAGGTCGCTGGACGTGCCGTTGTTGACCAGCACGACGGTGAGCTTGAGCGTGGAGCCCTTGGGGAACGACGCGCCCTGGGTGGGGGCCTGGATGAGCAGGTTGCGGACGCCGATGGAGCCGACGTTGGCGTTGACCCCGCCGATCGACGGCTTCTGGTCCGCCGTCTGCGCCACGCGACCGGCGGCGCACGCCGAGGTCAGCAGTGCGGCGGCGACGAGGATCGCTCCCGCGGTGGTGCGGCGGCGCGCGGCCCCGGGTGCGTTCACGTCTGACTCCTCGAAGCTGTTCGTCCAGCGGGCACGATCCGCTGCACCCGCCAGGGTAGCGAGGGGGTCGCCCGGAGCTGCGGCCGACCGCCGACGGCGGCCGTCCACGGCGCCGTGAGCGTGCTGCAGGCCCCGTCTCACGGGGTTTTCCGAGCTTGACAAAAGAAGTTGACCACCCTATGGGTCCCGAGCCCCGTGTTATCCTTGGAGGAGCGAAAGGGGCTGCATTACATGACTTTCAAGGTCGGCGAGACCGTTGTCTATCCACACCACGGAGCTGCTCTCATCGAGGCTATCGAGGAGCGACTTCTCAAGGGAGTCAAGAAGACCTACCTGCGGCTGAAGGTGGCCCAGGGTGACCTCACGGTGCTGGTGCCGGCCGAGAACGCCGAGGTCGTCGGCGTCCGTGACGTCGTGGGGCAGGAGGGCCTGGACAAGGTCTTCGAGGTGCTGCGTACCCCGCACACGGAGGAGCCCACCAACTGGTCGCGCCGCTACAAGGCGAACGGCGAGAAGCTGGCCTCCGGCGACGTGAACAAGGTGGCCGAGGTCGTTCGTGACCTCTGGCGTCGCGACCGCGACCGCGGGCTGTCGGCCGGTGAGAAGCGGATGCTGGCCAAGGCGCGGCAGATCCTCATCAGTGAGCTCGCGCTCGCCGAGGGCACCAACGAGGACAAGGCCGAGGTCGTGCTGGACGAGGTGCTCGGCGAGGCCGTCGCCTAACCGGTTCCACCCACTGAACGACGAGCTGTCGATGACGGCGCAGGACCTGTCCTGCGCCGTCATTCTCGTTGCGGCCGGCAGCGGTGAACGGCTCGGCGCGGCCGTCCCCAAGGCTTTCGTGTGCGTCGGCGGGCGCACCCTGCTCGAGCACGCCGCCGAGCGGTTCCGCGGCCATCCCGCGGTCCGCGAGATGTGCGTCGTCGCGCCGCAGGATCAGGTGCACGAGGCGCGCGGGCTGACGGCGCGTACCAACGCCGTCGTGGTCGCCGGGGGAGCGACCCGCCAGGAGTCCGTCTCGGCCGGCCTGGCCGCGCTGACGTCCGATGCCGCCTTCGTGCTGGTCCACGACGTCGCCAGGCCGTTCGTGCCCGTCGAGGTCATCGACCACGTCGTCGCCGCACTGCGCGCGGGGGCGGACGGGGCGATCCCGGTCGTGCCCATCCACGACACCGTGCGTCGCGTCGACGGCGCCGGGGAGTTCGTCGGCGTGGTCGATCGCAGTGAGCTGGTGGCGGTGCAGACCCCACAAGGTTTCCGTCGGTCGGCCCTGATCGACGCCCACGAGGCCGGCCGGGCGCTGCGGGTCACCGACGACGCTGCGCTGGTCGAGGCGGCCGGCGGCCGGGTGGTCGCGGTGCCGGGGGCCGACGCCGCCTTCAAGATCACCCGCCCGTGGGACCTGGCCGTCGCCGAGGCGGTGGCCGGTGGTGTCTGACCTGCGCACCGGCGTCGGGGTCGACGTCCACCCCGTCGAGCCCGGACGCGACTGCTGGCTGGCCGGGCTGTTCTGGCCGGGCATCGACGGCTGCGAGGGGCACTCCGACGGCGACGTCGCCGCCCACGCCGCCTGCGACGCGTTGTTGTCGGCCGGTGGCCTCGGCGACCTGGGCGCGGTGTTCGGTACCGGGCAACCGCAGTGGGCCGGAGCATCCGGGGTCACCCTGCTGCGCGAGGTGGTGCGACTCGTCGACGCGGCCGGGTGGACGGTCGGCAACGTCGCGGTCCAGGTGATCGGCAACGAGCCCAAGATCGGCCCACGGCGCGCCGAGGCCCAGGCCGAGCTGCAGGCCGTCATCGGGGCGCCGGTGTCGCTGGCTGCCACCACGACCGACGGGCTCGGGCTCACCGGGCGGGGCGAGGGTCGGGCGGCGATCGCCACCGCCCTGCTCACCCGCTGACACCCTCGCGCGAAGCGTGCTGACCCGCGCGGGGAAGCGGTCAGGAGGGCGCGAGGGCCTGGGACAGGTCCGCCCAGAGGTCCTCGACGTGCTCGATGCCCACCGACAGCCGCAGCAGGGTCGGCGGGGTGCCGTAGGACGCGTCGCCGGGGTGCGCGGCGCGCCGCTCGATCGTCGACTCCACTCCGCCCAGTGACGTCGCGTGCGTGATGAGCCCGACGCGCCCCGCGACCCGGTCCGCTTCCGCCACCTCGCCGGCCACCTCGAAGGAGACGACGGCCCCGAAACCCGCGTGGTCGCGGGCCGCGATCGCGTGCCCCGGGTCGTCGGGCAGGCCCGGGTACCGGACGCGCGCCACCGCGGGGTGCGTCGACAGACGGGCGGCCAGCTCGGCCGCGTTGGCGCCCGACCGCTCCACCCGCAGCGCGAGCGTCCGGACCCCGCGGGTGGCGAGGTAGGCCTCGAGCACTCCGGGGACGCTGCCCGCGAGCGTCCGCCGGCCGTGCAGCGCCTCGTGCAGCTCGGCGGACCCGGTGGTGAGCACCCCCATCAGCGCGTCCGAGTGGCCGGCCAGGTACTTGGTCGCCGAGTGCATGACGACGTCGGCGCCGAGGTCGAGCGGACGCACGAGCAGCGGCGAGGAGAAGGTGGCGTCCACGGCGAGCAGGGCACCCGCCTCGTGGGCGACCGCGGCCAGGGCCGGAAGGTCCGCGACCGTCATGAGCGGGTTGGACACCGTCTCGACCCAGAGCAGGGCCGCGCCGGCGCAGGCCTCGCGGACGGCGTCGTGGTCGGTCATCTCGATCCGGCGAACGTCCAGGCGCCCCAGGGCCTGCTGCTCGTCGTACAGGCCGACGTACCCGCCGTACCCCTCCCGCGAGACCACGACGGGTGAGCCCGCCGGCAAGCGGTCCACGAGCGCTGCGAACGCGGCGATGCCGCTTCCGAAGGCCAGCGTCTCGCCGCCCTCCAGGGCGCCGACCACGGTCTCGAAGGCGCGCACGGTGGGCGAGACGTCGTGGCGGGAGTAGGCGTTGTGCTCCCCGTCCGACCGGTAGGCCGTCACGGGCGAGATCGCGGTGTTGATCGGCGCCCCCGGTTCGTGCGGCCGGCCGAGCGAGACGGCGACGGACTCGGGGCGCAGGCGCGGTTCGGTCACGCCGCCACGCTAACGACTCGCATCGGTCGGCCCCACCCCGCGGCGTCCGTACGATGGCATCCGTGGCTTTGCACCTCTACGACACCGCGACCCGGTCGGCGCGGCTCTTCGAGCCGCTCGAACCCGGCAAGGCGTCGATCTACCTGTGCGGCCTCACCGTCCAGGGGCCGCCGCACATCGGCCACGTCCGCAACTGGATCAACACGGACATCCTGCGGCGCTGGCTGGGTCACTCCGGCTACGCCGTCACCTTCGTCCGCAACGTCACGGACATCGATGACAAGATCATCGTGCGGTCGACGGCCGCGAACGAGCCGTGGTGGGCGCTGTCGTTCCGCAACGAGCGTGAGATCGTCGCCGCCGAGCAGGCGCTCGGCTGCCTGCCGCCGAGCTACGAGCCGCTGGCCACTGCGCACGTCACCGAGATGGTCGAGCTCATGCAGCGGTTGATCGACGGCGGGCACGCCTACGTGTCCGACGGCGACGTCTACTTCGACGTGCGCTCGTGGCCGGCCTACGGCTCGCTGTCGGGTCAGAAGGTCGACGAGATGCAGGCGGCCGGTGACTCGGTCGGCGACGCCCGCAAACGCGATCCGCGTGACTTCGCGCTCTGGAAGTCGGCGAAGCCCGGCGAACCGTCCTGGCCGACCCCGTGGGGGCGCGGCCGGCCGGGCTGGCACCTCGAGTGCTCGGCCATGTCGACGAAGTACCTGGGCCCCAGTTTCGACATCCACGGCGGCGGTCTGGATCTCGTCTTCCCGCACCACGAGAACGAGCTGGCGCAGTCCCGCGCGGCCGGCGACGGCTTCGCCAACTACTGGTTGCACAACGGCATGGTCAACCTGTCCGGCGAGAAGATGAGCAAGTCGATCGGCAACACCCTGCAGGTGCGCGAGGTCGTGCGGCAGTGGCACCCGGTCGAGGTGCGCTACTACCTGGGCGCGGCGCACTACCGCTCGGTCATCGAGTTCTCCAAGAGCGCGCTGGACGACGCGGCCGTCGCGTACGCGCGCATCGAGAGCTTCGTCGACCGTGCGCTCGAGGCGGTCAGCGACGACGAGCTGGCCACCACCGTCCCGGCCGCGTTCGCCGAGGCGATGGACGACGATCTGGGCGTGCCGGCGGCCCTCGGCGTGCTGCACACGGTGGTGCGCGACGGCAACACCGCACTCGCCGCGGGCGACGCCGTCGCCGTTCGTGACGCGCTCGGCGCCGTGCTCACCATGACCTCGGTACTGGGCATCGACCCGCGTGCCTGGCCCGGGCGCGACACCGACGCCTCGGACACCCTCGACGCGTTGATCCGGGTGGCGCTCGAGCAGCGCGCCGCCGCGCGCGCCCGCAAGGACTACGCCGCCTCGGACGCCATCCGTGACCAACTCGCTGCGGCGGGTGTCGGTATCGAGGACACCCCCGACGGACCCCGATGGAGCCTGACCTGATGGCCGGTAACTCGCAACGACAGGGCGCGATCCGCAAGTCGAAGAAGGGCGCGCAGATCGGGTCCGGTGGGCAGGTCAAGCGGGCGCTGCAGGGCAAGGGACCGACGCCGCCCGCCGAGGCCCGCAAGGGCCACCCGGCCGCGCGCCGGGCGGCGGCCGCGGATCGCCGTTCGACGACGTCGAAGGCCCGGCCGACCCGGGACAACCCCGCCGCCGAGCTGCTCGTCGGGCGCAACCCGGTGGCCGAGGCGCTGCGCGCCAAGATCCCGGCTTCGGCGCTGTACCTCGTCCAGGGACTCGACCCCGACGAACGCGTCACCGAGGCCATCCGGCTGGCCAGCAACCGCAACCTGACCCTGCTCGAGATCAGCCGGGCCGAGATGGACCGCCGGACCAACAACATCGTGCACCAGGGCATCGCCCTGCAGGTGCCGCCCTTCGCCTACAGCGAGCTGCGCGACGTGTTGGCCACCGCGCGCGACTCGGGCACGGCACCGCTGCTGGTGGCCCTCGACGGCGTCACCGATCCGCGCAACCTGGGCGCGATCATCCGTTCGGCGGTCGCGTTCGGCGCCCACGGCGTGATCATCACCGAGCGCCGTTCCGCCGGCATCACGCCGACGGCCTGGCGTACGTCGGCGGGTACTGCGGCCCGGTTGCCGGTCGCCCAGGTGACGAACCTGGTGCGCTCGCTCAAGGAGTGCAAGGACGCCGGGCTGTTCGTCGTCGGCCTCGACGCCGACGGGACCACACAGTTGGACGACCTCGAGATGGCCACCGAGCCGCTGGTGCTCGTCGTGGGGTCGGAGGGGCGGGGTCTGTCGCGCCTGGCCGGCGAGACGTGCGACGTCACGCTGTCGATCCCGATGGCCCCGGCCGCCGAATCCCTCAACGCGTCCGTCGCCGTCGCCGTCACGCTGTCCGACATCGCGCGGCGCCGCCGGGCCTGATCGTCAGGGTCGTCGACCCTCAGCGCCGGTAGGCCCTCAGCGTCGGTCGACGTAGGTGCGCTTCGGCACGAAGAACGACGCCGGCGCCGTCTCGCCCCGCAGCTCGGCCACCAGGTCGCGGATCGCGGTCATGATCACGTCGGTGATCTCGCGCAGCAGCTCGGGCGTGGCTTCACGCCCGCGGTAGCGGTGCAGGTCGAGCGGCTCGCCGACCACCGCCTGAGCGGTACGACGCCGGCCCAGCCGTTTCAGGCTCGGCCCCAACTTGTGCGGGCCCCACTGCCCGATCGGCACGACCGGGGTGTCCGGGGACAGCAGCAGCAGGCGGGCCACCCCGGTCTTGCCCTGCATGGGCCAGTTGGTGGGGTCCTTGGTGGTCGTGCCCTCGGGGTAGATCACGACGGCCTCGCCGCGCTCGAGGGCGGCCGCGGCGTCGCGCAGCGAGTGGGCGGCGTCGTCGGTGCCGCGGTGGACGGGGATCTGTGCGGCGCCGCGCATGATCGACCCTGCGAACGGCCAGTCGAACACGCCGGCCTTGATCATGAATCGGGGGATGCGTCCGGTCTGCCAGATGAGCCGGGCCATGAGCAGGGTGTCGATCTGCGACAGGTGGTTCAGCGCGATGATCACGCCGCCGCGCTCGGGCGGCACCATCCGCTCGAGATGTCGGAAGCGGATGCGGAACAACAGCGCGTCGAGCGGGTAGATCACGGCGACGCAGAAGCGGATCCAGAACCCCGCCTTGGGGCGGTGCAATCGGCTCATACCCGCATTCTGCCGATCATGCGCAGACGCTGCAGCGCGAGGTCAGGCTCGCTTCGGCGGCGGGATGCAGGCCTCCACGCCGGCGACGAGCGAACGGGCGTAGGTGCGCCGGTCTCGTGCGGTGAGGCCCACGTGGCCGGCGCTGTTGCCGCCCGCCTCGTTGTAGATCCACGGCATGTGCGCGAGCAGCTGCACGATCCAGATGTTGCCGGCCGCCAGCCCGCGGGACGCGAGGTTGTAGCCGACATTGCCGCGGACGCGCGGACGGACGTGCTGCACGGCGCCCCGCGCGCGGGCGAAGCGCTTCGCGTACGCCTTGCTGAGTTCGGCCACGGCCCTGTTGCGGAAGACGACGTGGTGTCCGCGCGGGGTGGCCCGGTAGTCACCGACCGACTGGTAGTAGACGATGTTGTTACCCTTGCGGAAGCCGATGCCACCGTGCCGGCCGGCCTGGTCGTGGATGGAGATCGCCAGATCGGCGTGCGCGGCGTTCGCGATCCGAGCCCGCCGGGCCAGGTTGCGTCGCTGGTTCAGCGACGTCTTGGTGAGCACCACCCGGTAGCCGAGCGCTCGCAACCGTTTCGCCACGAGCTTCGCGACGGCGAAGACGTTGCGCATCTCCGGCTCGTTCTCGTAGTCGTCCACCCGCAGGCCGGTCTGCTTGTCCACGGAGTGGATCGTGCGGCTGTGTCCGGGATCGATGACGATCACCGGCACGTGGGTCCTGGCGGCGGCCGGGCTCGCGGTGACGACGGTCGCGGCCGCGAGCACGGCCGTGAACGAGGCAAGCACGCGGCGCATCGCGACTCCGGTTCAGTGGTGTGCTGGGTACCGAACTGTAGACGGCGGGTCTCCACCCGACCAGGGCGCCGAACGGGCCCGACTCGGACTCGGCGCAGCCGGTAACCTCGTGCTCGTTCGCCGCCTTAGCTCAGCTGGCCAGAGCAACCGCCTTGTAAGCGGTAGGTCGTGGGTTCGAATCCCACAGGCGGCTCCGGAAAATGGGCGCGCATGCTGCCGTCCTCTCCAAACGTCCGACGCGCGAGGGCTATCTCGCCCTCGCCAAAGTCGTCGAGACCGAACCGGCACTCTGCGTTCGAGAGGCTAGGGCGCTGTGGCTGCACTGCGCGGAGGCCGAGGCCCGTCACAATTACGAACAGCTCGCGATCGGCGCCCCGGACCGTTTCATCGCTGCACACGAATTCATCGTCACGCGCGGTGCGCGAGTCGCGGCCGTAGATGTTCTCGCGAACACTCTTACGCCCACGACATGCGATTCCGGTGTGCTGGCCACACTCGACTACCGCGTCGCCGCCCGGCCCGACTGGCGTGGATGCATCACCGGGGCCGACGTCACTGATGTTGCGTTCCAGGCCAGTGACCTCTCCATGACGCTACGCAATTTGGGCTACAGCGTGCGGCCCACCGCCGTCAGCCATGGTCAGACATCATCCCAGCGGCCCAGATTCCGAAGCTCGACCGTCTGACGCGCACCGTCGATGCGGCCCCCGCAGCCGACATCCAGCTCTGTGACCGACTGCCGTGGTCGACCTCGACGAGATCAAGCGCCAGCACTCGATCCTCGATATCCTCCATAGACTCGAGCTCACCCCGCATGAGCGGTGGAACGGCCGGTCGGACTTCACCATCAACTGCCCTATTCCAGCCCACGTAGACCGCACACCGAGCTGCCGTGTTCATGTCGACACTGGCCGGTTTCACTGCTTCGGCTGCGGCGCTCACGAAGATATTTTCGACCTCGCGCAGCAGGTTGCTGGGCTGCGGACCTTTGCCGAAGCCATCCAGTGGATGAACGAACGACGGCCTGAACACATTGCGAGTGTGCGAGCTACGCCGACGTCTGATTACCCGGTGACCTCGACGAGCCGTGCGCGGGTCCTTGAGATGAAGGCGCGGGCGTGGGAAGTACTCGTCACGCCCGCGCACCTAGCCGTCGCGCGCCAATACCTGATGTCGCGGGGCATCGACGTCGTATCTCTCGATGATCTCCAAGAAGGACGACAGGTTGGCTACACGCCGGCCGCGCGGCACGGTCTTACGGCGGAACTGCAAGCGGACGGGTGCAGCGAGACCGAGCTGGTTGGCAGCGGATGGTCAGTTGCTACTCGGTCGGGCTAACCGACCGCTCCCACCGCCGTGTGTTCTTCCCGATCCGCAACGCCGACGGAGTTCTCGTCGGCGTCACCGCTCGCGACATCACCGGGAATGCTCGCGCTAAGTACCTCAACACTCCTACCACTCCGGCCTACCGCAAGGGCGACCACGTGTACGCCCCAACTCGTATTGATCAGCCGAGTTTGTTGATTGTCTGCGAGGGACCAGTCGATGCCCTCGCGGTGATGGCCTCATCAGACGGCTGAGTCGCTGCTGTAGCGATGTGCGGGGTGGCCATGACTGCCGAGCAGCAAACGTCGTGGCAGGAATAAGAAGCGACGCGGTCATTGCAATGCCAGACGGCGACTACGCGGGCAAGCTTGCGGCCATGAGCTGGCTCGGAATGTTGCGCAGCCTGGCCTGCATCCAGAGCTCGGAACACTCTCGCTCGACACCCATTCCCTCCCTACTGAATAGAACTGGCGTTTCGTTTGGCCGTTGGGCGGCCATGGTCGTCAGCGCTTAATTGTTTCAGCGTGGCCCTAATGCGAGGCTAAGTTAATGATGGACGTTAGTCGCCGAATGTGTGCAGTCGCGTTGCGTTCGTAAATCGAAACAGAATGACCTGTCAATCTAATTGGGAGAACAAACCGCCGAGCACTCACTGGCGATAGGATGTCGATGGCAGGTGTCTGCTGACCGGCAATCTCCAAGCTTAGGGAGCGGCAACGCAAACTTGTGTTTGACGCGACGAAGCGCCGCGCGAGGCCGATCTTGGTGTAGGAAATGGCAGTAGTTCCCTCAAGCCATGTGGCAATAATTCCTGGATACAATCGTTGAGACAGTTTCTCCCCCTGTCTGACTTCTCCAAATGTTCGCATCCGAGCAACCCATACCAGCATTGCCTCTGCTGGCGGGTTAGTGCACCCAGGCATCGCCTTCTGCAGGCTGGCAGTCCATCGCCGCCAGTGTCGCGCAGCTCGCGGAGAGTACAAAACGCTTTCGGCGCCAAAGTCTAGGTCGATCATGACGTGTTCGGTTATGCGGCGCAAGCCACCTTCGAATGCATTCATGCTGCGGTTGTATGCCGTCTAAGTGGAGATCGGTGGGCGGTAGGAATGCCGCGTACTCTAGAGGCTTCGGATAAGAGGCAACTCGCGCGGAAGCGAGAAGGTGCCAAGCTCGAGTTTGGCATATCTGAGTCGCGGCCGACCTTTAGCATAGCGGGAGGTGGATTAGGGCTTCAGAGATCTCGGCCGCAGATGAGACCGTGGCGATGAGTGGGAAATGCAGCCTAATCTGCATCTCGTGCGTGCCCGGGGTGCCCCCAGCCGTGCAATCTTCCGCAAGCACAACTGTGTAGCCGAGGCCTACGGCTTCTGTGGCCGCACCTGGTAGCGCAATGTTCGTTGACACCCCGCAGAGCACCACTGTGTTAATGCTGTAGCGGCGCAACGTAGCGTCCAGCGCCGTGCCCGTGAAAGGGGACATTCCGTGGTTGCGGGCGCTGATGATGTCTTGATCACCAGCAACGAGGAGATGGTGCACCGCCGCATGTCGGGTGCCTTCCACCAACCGACCGTCGCGGCGCAACGCCCCGGCCAGTGCGCAGTTTACTGCGAAGTGCGACCACCCGTCTGCGGGGGCAGCGACCGTGCAGAAAATGACTGGGTGCCCCTGACGTCGAAACGAGTTACTCAGTGCGTTGATCTTGTCAACGATGCCGCGCTCGGCGACCTGTCGTGCGAGCGGTGTGTCGTGAAAGGCCGGGTCGGCGATTCCATTCTGCATCTCCGACACGAGCAAAGCTGGCCGCCGCCCGGGCTCGAGCCCACGTACCGCCATCAAAACTCCTGTCGCCCTAAGGTATGACATCTAACTGTTTGTACTGTTGCAGACGAGCAAGGTGGATGCCAGGGTCGACCACGGTTACCACCACCCCCAGCTGCCGTGCGTCGAAGCATGGCTGCGCCCTGGCAGCGGCGTCCGGTGCTAGGCGTAGAACGACGACCCGCCGTCGACGTTCACGTTGGCGCCGGTCGTATAGGTGTTGCGGCGGGATCCGAGAAAGCAGATGACGGCCGCGATCTCGTCGGGGTCGCCGGCGCGTCCGAGGTCGGCGCGGACGTGGTACTGCTTCTGGATCCAGCGCATCACCGAGCTCAGGTCAGCGGGATCGACCTGTGCTGCGGCGGCCGACGGCACCGTGTCGATGTGGCGGCGCAGCTGCTCGGTGACGAAGGTTCCGGGTGAGACCACGTTCGCTAGGACGCCGTGGGTGGCGAGTTCCAGCGAGAGGTTCTTGGTGATCGAGGTGAGCGCCGCCTTGGCCGCCGTGTAGTCGGCCAGGCCAAATCCGTGGCTGCGCGCCGACATCGCGGCGAGGTTGACAATGCGCGCCCATCCCGCGGCGCGAAAAAGGGGGAGCGCGGCGCGGGCGCAGCGCACAGCGCTCATCGCGCCCAGGTCGAACGCCGCCAGCCACTGGTCATCGGTGAGCTCGTTCCACGGCACGTTGGCGACCGCGGGGCCCACCGCGCAGACCAGCGAGTTCAGCTGTCCCCACCGTGCACCGATCTCGGCGAACGCGCGATCGACCGACGCACGGTCGCGGACGTCCGTGGACACGCCGAACGCCTCGGGGCTGCCGTGTTCGGCCAGGTCGGCCACGGTGGCCTCGAGCCGCTCGGTGTCACGGGCCAAGACGACGACCCGCGCGCCCTCGGTCGCGAAGGCGAGCGCAGCGGCTCGCCCCATGCCGTGCGTGCCGCCCTGGACGCACACCCGTGCGCCGTCGAGACCCAGATCCACAGCTGTTCCCTTCGTCGACGGCCGGGCTTAGTCCCGGCGCAGCAACATCGCCCCCGAAGGGATGCCGCCGCCCGCGGTCACCGCGGCCACCCGGGCGTCGGGCACCTGTCGCGCGCCGGCTTCGCCGCGCAGTTGCAGGACCGCCTCGCGGACGAAGCCGTAGCCGTGCAGGCGCCCGGCCGACAGCTGGCCACCTGACGTGTTCATCGGAAGGGCGCCGTCCAGGGCGATGGTCCGCCCGCCGTCGAGGAAGTCCGTTGCCTCGCCGAGGCCGCAGAACCCGAGCCCCTCGAGCCAGGACAACGCGTTGAAGGTGAAGCCGTCGTAGAGCTGCACCATGTCGACATCAGCTGGACGAAGCGACGTCCGCGTCCACAGGTGCGCGGACGGACCGAGCGACTGCGGCATGTGCGCGAGCGTGTCCTGGTCCCACGACACCCGCTCGAGGATCTGGGTGCCGACCGCCTCCACGAACACGCCCGGCTTGCGCAGGTCGGGAACCGTCTCGGCGGCCGAGACGACGACGGCGACGGCGCCGTCACACGGCACATCGCAGTCGAGCAGGCCGAACGGCGTGGTGATCATGCGCGCGTCGAAATAGTCGTCCATCGTGATCGGCTCGCGGTACAGGGCCTCGTCGTTCAGCCCGGCGTTGGCCCGGTTGTTGACGGCGATCCATCCGAGGGCCTCACGTCCGACCCCGTAGCGGTGCATGTAATGGGAGGCGTTCATGCCGATCCACTGGGCTGCCGACAGAGCACCGAACGGCACGCGCCACTCCATCATGCCGGTCGCGGCGTCGGTCGAGGCCGGCCACTGCCCAGCTCGTTCCAGGGCCGAGTACGACGCCTGCCACACGGTGCGGAAACACAGGACGTGGCGGACAAGACCCGCGGACACCGCGAGCATGGCCGCCATGATCGACCCGTTCTGCCCGGGCGTCTCGGCGGCCCCGTTGACCCAGACCGGCCGCAGCTGCAGCGCCTCCTCGACCGGCGTGACCCCGCCTTCGGAGAAGCCGGGTCCGGCGGCCCCGGGGTAGGTGGACAGTCCGTCGATGTCGTCGAGCGACAGGCCGGCGTCCTCGACCGCGGCCAAGCAGGCCTCGACGGTGAGCGCCACCGGGTCGACCATGAGCCGACGGCCGACGCGGGACTGACCGACGCCGGTGATCGCGACGTCGTCCTCGAACTTGCGCGTCGAGGCGGGGGAGCGCAGGCGTCGGGTGACGTCGCGGGGTTCGGGTACCGGGCCGGACTCTCCGCTGCGCTCCGGGTCGGGTTCGAACATGGGCAGGAACACCTCGCCGCGTTGTTCGAACAACACGCGCACCTGCTGGCCGATGTACACGGAGTCGGGGTCGCAGTGGACGATGTTGGTGGTCAGACGTGCGCCGCTGTCCTCGTCGATGGCCACGATGGCCACGGCGTACGGAGGAGGCAGCGCGGGCGTCCAGGTCTGATGGTTCACCGACACGGCGGCCACGGTCGCGCGGCCTGACACAGCCTCCAGGGACACCTGCTGACTGCGGCAGTACGGACACATGGGCCCCGGTGGATGGAAGTACCGACGGCACTGGCCGCAGCGCGAGATACGCAGCACGCTGTCGCGACCCGCGGCCCAGAACTCGGCGCTCGCGAGCGTGGGCTGGGGAACAGGACGGTCCGGCATGAGCACCTCTGATCCGTGGACGACGGCGGCGGTGACGCCAAGAACCGGCATCAGATTATTCAGGTATATATTTAGATTGGCTGCCAGGGCAAGTGCAGCGCTCGACCGGTACTGGTCAGCTGCGCTCGGCCTCGATGCGTCGCAGGTCGTGCAGACCGGCGAGGACGACCTCGTGGGCGAAGGCGCGGAAGTCGGCTCGGTGCAGCTGCGGCCACTGGGTTCGGATCCGCCGCATCGCCGGCGCGCTCGCCGGGGGGTCCACGCTGCGCCGCTCGGTAGGGGGCCGGGCGGTGATGGCGTCCTCCAGGGCGGCCCGGCCCAGGGCGTGGGCGTGCAGGATGCTGAAACCCAGCGCCGCCTCGCGCTCCGAGAAACTGGCGTCGAGCAGGATCTGCACGTATCCGTTCATCAACCGCCAGCCCTGCTCGGTCGGGCGGACCGTGAACACCTTGAGCTGGATGCCCGGGCAGGCACTCATCGCGTCGTCGCCGCGCCGGCCGAGTTCCAGCAGGCGCTCGTCTCGCGATCCGAAGTCCGGGCCGGGGATTTGCACGGGCGTCAGGACGTCGTCGACGAGCAGCGCGACCAGCGAGTTCTTGTCGCCGACGTGCCGGTACGCCGCCATCGGCGACACGTCGAGCTTGCGAGCGATGGCGCGCATGCTCAACGCTGCGAAGCCTTCTGCAGCCACGATCTGCCGTGCGACACGGACGACGGACGCCGTGTCCAGCGACCTCGTGTTGGCCCAACGGAACTCACGTGCGCCGTCGTCGGCCATCACTGCCTCCGTGCGCAGGCTGCCTCCGTGCGCAGGCTGCCTCTGCGAACGACCGGGTGAAGCGCATTCAGGGTAGACGGCCCCTGGCAGCCGGCATCGTGGAGCCGACCGTCACCGTCCGCCCGACGCCGCGGAGTCAGGCGACGACCTCGATGCGACGTCGAACTCCGCCCTGCCCACGATCTCGATGGACTGGTGCGCGATGAGCCAGCGGCCGTCCTGCGCGACGAAGGTCCAGACGTAGTCGACCGAGAACACCTGTCGTCGCCAGAAGACCAGCATCTTGGCCTGCGCTTGGGCCGTCGCCTCGTCGGCGACGTCGATGACCGGGGGAGTGACGTGGTGTGCGACCGCGATCCTGGCCCCTTCGTAGAACTCGCGCAGCTCGGCCTTGCCCCGCCACTGCCGGCCGTACACCGTGGACGTGTCGAAGACCGCGTCGTCGGCGAAGAGGTCGAGAATCGCGTCCCAGTCCTGGTGATCGGCGTAGTGGCCGTAGCGGGCGATGGCCTCCCCGATCTGCGACTTCGCCGTCAGCGTGTGCAGCGTCTCGGTCATGTGGTCGATCCCTCGTCTCCCGGTCGGCGAGCCTTATACCGCTAGCTTATCCAGCTGATTCGACGATAATGGAACGCGGGATCGACCCGCGACCGGCCGAACGGATCCGTTGTGCACCTGTCCCTGACCGCCGCCCAGCGGCCCGACGCGCTTGCCAGCGTCGAGTCCGGAGGCACCACCATGACCTACCGCGCGCTCGACGACGCGTCCCGCCGTCTCGCCAGCCTGTTCGCGGCCCGTGGCCTCGTGCCCGGCGACACGGTCGCGATCCTCCTGCCCAACTCGGCACTGTTCTGCGTCGCGGCGTGGGGCGCGCAGCGCGCCGGTCTCTACTTCGTGCCGGTCAACTGGCACCTGACCGCGGCCGAGGCGGTGCACATCGCACGCGACTCAGGCGCTACGGCCCTTATCACCGAAATGGCGCTGGCGGGTCTCGCGGTCCAGCTGTCCGACGCCTGTCCCGGGCTCAGGATCCGGCTCGCCGCGGGCGGTGCGATCGCCGAGTTCGAGGCGTTCGCGGACGCCGTGGCCGACGCGTCGCCGACGCGTCCGGCGACCGAACCGAACGGCCACTACCTGTTCTACTCGTCGGGCACGACCGGACGGCCGAAGGGCGTCAAGCCGGCGCTGCCCCCGACGACGTTCGGCACCCCGCTCGGCGTCGAGCCGCTGCTCGCCGAGCGATTCGGGTTCGACGAGACCACCCGGTACTTGTCCACCGGCCCGATGTACCACGCCGCACCCCTGGGCTGGTCGCTCGGCACGCAGTCGCTGGGTGGCACGGCCGTGCTGATGGACCGCTTCGATCCCGAGAGCTGCCTCGCCCTGATCGAGCAGTACCGGATCACCCACGCCCAGTTCGTGCCCACCATGTTCACGCGCATGCTCAGGCTGCCCGAGGACGTCCGTGCCGCGTACGACCTCAGCAGTCTGCAGGTCGTCGTGCACGCGGCTGCCCCGTGCCCACCGACCGTCAAGCGCGCGATGATCGACTGGTTCGGCCCGATCGTGCACGAGTACTACGCCGCCTCCGAGGGCAACGGGTTCTTCACGGTCGACTCCCGGGAATGGCTGGCGCACCCGGGAACGGTCGGGCGGGCGTTGGTGGGCATACCGCACATCGTCGACGAGGACGGGCAGGAGGTGGCAACCGGGCAGATCGGGCAGATCTGGGTCGACAGCCCCCGGGACTTCGAGTACCACAACGATCCCGAGCAGACCGCCCGCGCGCACGATCATCGCGGGTGGAGCACGATCGGCGATCTCGGTTACCTCGACGAGGACGGCTACCTCTTCCTCGTCGACCGTCGCGCCGACCTCATCATCAGCGGCGGGGTGAACATCTATCCCCGCGAGGTCGAGGAGGCGCTGGCCATGCACCCGGCCGTCGCCGACGCCGCCGTCGTCGGTGCACCCGACGACGACCTCGGCCAGGTCGTCGTCGCCGCGGTCGAGACGATCGCCGGCGTCACGGGCGACGACGCCCTGGTCGCTGAACTGCTCGACCACGCGGGACGCACCCTCGCCCGGTTCAAGCTGCCGCGGCGGACGGTGTTCGTGGAGTCGCTGCCCCGGTTGCCCAGCGGCAAAATCCTGCGGCGGGAGGTGCGGGCCTACCTCTCGGCCGCCAGCGGTTCCTGAGCTCGGGAGCGCGTCGGGGGCGGCGCGGTCGACGGGTGGTCGTCGTTCGCGACGTAGGTCGCCAGCAGCGTCCGGCGCACGATGAGGGGGGCCATGAGCAGCGCTGCCAGCCCGCAGCTGGCCGCGGCCAGCCAGAACACCAGCGTCAGGGCGCCTTGGGTCGGGTACGACACGCCGTCGATCCGTTGGTGCCGGGCGGTGGTCGCGGCCGCCAGCGCCGCGCTCGTGCTGGCGGTCCCGAACGCGCGCATCAGGGTGTTCACGCTGTTCGCCGACGCGGCCTGTGCCGGTGGCGCAACCCTGAGCACCAGCGCCGGCATGGCGCCGTACACCAGCGCTGTCCCCAGCGCGACGACCAGCATGCTGACGATGAGGTTGTGCAGGTTGGAATCTGTCAGGCACCGCACCGAGTAGGCCGTTGCCATCAGCCCCGCACCGGCCGCGAGGGTGACGTGTGCGCCGAACCGGCGGATGCCGATGGCGGTGAACGGCGCCACGAACAGCATCATCAGCGACGCCGGCGCCATCAGCACGCCCGCCGCGAGCGTCCCGCGTCCGAGGCCGAAACCGGTGGCCGTCGGCAGTTGCAGAACCTGCGTGGTGACGAGCAGGTTGGCGAACATGCCGAGGCCGGCGAACGCGGCGGCCACGTTGACGACCGCCAGCGCGGGATGGACGGCGAGCCGTAGGTCGACGAGGGGTCGACGCACCCGCAGCTCCCACGGCACCCACCCGGCCAGCAGCAGGACTCCGCCGGCGGCACAGCCGAGGGTCGAGCCCGACGTCCACCCCCAGAGGTCACCGCGGGAGAGCGCGAGCAGCAGAGCCGTGAGGGCGCCGGCCAGCCCCAGCGCGCCGATGACGTCGAACCGTCCACCGGAGCCTCCGCGCCGTGGTGGCAGCACGACGGCGACCGCACAAAACATGACCAGACCGGAGCCGGCGGGTACCCAGAACAACCAGTGCCAGTCGAGATGCTCGGCGATCCACCCGCCGAGCGGCAACCCGACGCCGGCTCCGATCGAGATGGTGGCACTCATGACGGAGATCCCAAACGGGACGCGATCGGCGGGCAGCTCGTCGCGCAGCGCGGCGATGCCGACCGGGATCAGCGCGAGCCCGGTGCCCTGCAGCGCGCGTGCCGCGATGACGAGTGCCAGCTCGCCCGACACGGCGCCCAGCAGCGAACCCGCCGTCATGCTGGTGAGGCAGGCCAGCAGGATGCGCCGTTTCGTGTAGCTGTCCGCGAGCCGACCGGCGACGGGCGTGGTGACCGTCGAGGCCAGCAGGGTGGCCGTGACCAGCCAGCTGACGTTCGCGGACGAGGTGTGCAGCAGGAGCGGGAGCTTGCCGAGCACCGGCACGATGATGGTCTGCAGCAGCGCGGCGACCGTTCCGCACAGGCACAGGACCAGCGTCGTGAGCGAGGTCGGCGCCGTCCGTCGCGTGCCGCGGCGTGTCACAGGACCGTACGGACCTGGCCACCGTCGACGACCACGAACTGACCCGTGACGAAACTGGCCCGGGCCGAGCAGAGGAAGGCCACCACCGCCGACATCTCCTCCGGGTACCCGATCCGTCCGAGGGGCACGATATCGCTCTGCATCGCGTCGAACGCGTCGTACGCGATGCCGCGCTCGGCGGCCTGTTGCTTCATGTAGGAGCTGAAGCGGTCGGTGACGAAGCTGCCGGTACCTATGGTGTTGACGGTGATGCCGTGCTGCGCCACCTCCGCCGACAGCGTCTTGTTGAACGACACCGCAGCCGATCTGGTGAGGTTGGCCGTGAACAGCGGCAGGTCACGGTGGACCTCCTTGGCCGCCATCGAGTTCAACGTGACGAGGCGTCCCCACCCGGCCGCCTTCATGTCGTCCAGCACCGCTCCGGTCAGCCAGTGCAGCGACATCACCATGTCGTTGTACGCCGAGCGCAGGGCGTCGTCGGTGACCTGCTCGTAGCGACCGTGGGTCGGGCCGTAGACGTTGAACACCGCTATCGCGACCGGGCCGAGCTCGGTGCGCGCGGTGTCGACCACGCGCAGGATGTCCTCCCTGACGGTGAGGTCGGCCTGCACGCCAATCGCGCTCCCACCGTCCCTACGGATCGCCGCCACCGTCGCGTCGAGCGCGTCACGCCCGCGGGCGGCGACGGCGACGAGCGCGCCCTCACGGGCGAGTTCCTCCGCGACCGCGCGACCGAGACCCTTGCTGCCCCCCGAGACGACCGCAACCTTGCCGGCGATGCCGAGATCCATGACGGGTGACCTCTCTGGGCGGGGCGGGCGCGGTCGGCGCAGATTTCAGAATTGGCTGTTGCCCGCGTCGACGGGCAGCGCCACGGCGGTGATGTGGCGGGCTTCGTCCGACGCCAGGAAGAGCACCGCGTTGCTGATGTCGCTCGACTCGGTGACGTCGATCGGCAGGCTGTTGGTGAACATGGCTCCGATGCGCGGGTTGTGCTCGATACCGAGTTCGATCGCCGAGGGGCCGTCGGTGACACCCATGGGTGTGTCGACGCCCGTCGGGTGGACGCTGTTCACCCGCACGTTGTCCTTCGCCAACTCGTGTGCGAAGGCCCGGGCGAGACCGGTCACGCCGTGCTTGCTCGCCACGTAGGGCACCAGGAACGGCAGACCCTTCAGTCCGGCGACCGAGCTGGTCAGGATGACGGAACCTCCGCCGCGGCGCACGAGGTGAGGCGCCCCGGCCATCACGGTGTTCCAGGTCCCGACCAGGTTCACGTCGATCGTGTCCCGGAAGATCTCCGGCGTGACGTCCTGCCACTCCGCCGGGATGCACACCCCGGCGTTCGCGACGACGATGTCGAGGCCGCCGAGACGCTCGACGCCGGAGTCGACCGCCGCACGAAGGGCGTCGAAGTCGCGTGTGTCGGTCTCGACGGAGACGATGCGTCGATCACGCTGCTCGACCATGGCGACCGTCTCGCGCAGCTCCGCCGGGGTCGCGGCCGGGTACGTGACGCCGCGTACCGGGGCGCAGATGTCGATCGCGATGATGTTCGCGCC
Source organism: uncultured Jatrophihabitans sp. (assembly GCF_964252635.1). Lineage (GTDB taxonomy): Bacteria > Actinomycetota > Actinomycetes > Mycobacteriales > Jatrophihabitantaceae > Jatrophihabitans. The sequence goes on along the minus strand of NZ_CAXUNP010000040.1, from coordinate 6,454 downwards.
CTCGTCGGCTAGTCGCACGGCGTGCGCCCGGCCCTGCCCGCGCGCCGCCCCGGTCACGAGCGCGATCTTGCCCTGTACCCGTCCCGACATGTCGTGACCATAGAGGTTAATCAGTAAACTGTTCAAGTTCGCCATGGGACGGTCGGCAGAAAGGGACGGTGGATGAACTCCACGCACGACGTCAGAGCGGGAACCCGCCGGTTCGCCGGCCGTGTCGTCATGATCACCGGCGGCGGTGCCGGGATCGGTCGGCACTACGCGTTCCGCTTCGCGGACGAGGGCGCCACGCTCGTGATCACGGACCTGGACGGCGCCCTGTCCCAGAAGGTCGCTGCCGAGTTGCGCGAGCAGGGCGCCGACGCGGTCTCGGCCACCGTGGACGTGACCGACGCGGACCAGGCGGCCGTGGCCGTTGACGCTGCCACGCGGCGTTTCGGGGGTGTCGACGTCCTGGTCAACAACGCGGGCATTCACCTCGAACACGCGCAACTGCCCTTCACCCTCGATGCCGTGGCCGACTGGCGGCGCGTGCTCGACGTCAACGTGCTGGGGGCGCTGACCTGCGCGCTGGCCTGCAGACCTGCGATGTCGGGGCGTACGGGCGCGGCCGCCCTCAACCACTCCTCGATGGCCGCGTACTCGGCCAACGGCGCCTACGGCGTGTCGAAACTCGCGCTCAACTCCTTGACGCTGTCCCTCGCCGCCGAGTTCGCCGACGACGGCATCCGGGTCAACGGCATCGCCCCCGGCCTCGTCGATTCCGAGTCCGCGGTCGCCTGGATGGAGGATCCCGTGCGCCTGGGCGTCCAGGACCAGCTCGTCTCGGGGCAGTTGATCAGGCGCCCGGGACGGATGGCCGATCTCGCGTCGGCCGCGCTGTTCCTGTGCTCCGCGGACAGCAGCTTCGTCACCGGGCAGACCCTGCTCGTCGACGGCGGGTTCACTCGCCGCGTGTAGCAGTCGGTAGGCGAGCCGTCAGGTCGGGAACAGTTGACCAGGTAAGCGGAATGCCACTTGGCCCGGTCCGACGCCGGGCTCGACCCGAGGAGTGCCATGTCAGGTCTGGACACGAGTCAAGCCATCACCGACGAGATGAGCCTGCACTCCGAGGCGCACGGCGTGCACAGTCGACCCAGGGCGGACGCCGAGGCCACCGACGAGCAACCGGCGCAGCAGGACGAGCAGGCGGCCGGCGACACCGAGCAGGACGGCGGGTCCGGCGTGGGCGAATGACCCGCGACGGGGGCGGTCGAGGTCGGCCCGCCGGGTCCGTCAGGAGGCGGAGCGTTGCGCCAGCAGTCGCTGAGTCAGGTCGCGCGTGTGCTCGCGAGCCAGGGCCAGCCCTGCGGGTTCGTCGTCGGCTACGACGTCCCACCGTCCGCACGTGCAATGGCATGCGTAGTGGCCGTCGACCGGCAGGATGGTCTGCGCATCGCAGTACCCGTTGGTGAGGAAGCTGGCCTGGAAGAACTCCTGCGGCCGCTCGCTGAAGATGTCGTCGGACACGACGCCTCCCGTCGTTCGGATCGTCACAACGCCGTGTGATCCATGAGCGCCACGGGCGTAGGTTTTTCGAAGGCAGACGGCGTACACATCGAAGGCAAGCAGCGGGGAGGCGTCATGTCGCAGATGGTGCATCCCCGGCACGGCCTGCACGACCCCACCACCGTGACGCCGGCCCGCACGGCGGGTTCGATACGTCGCACGTTGAGCACGGACATGGTGCGGCCCGGCGGTCCCGAGGGCGTGCTGCACCTGAGTGGTCGGGCCCGTGACCTGTACACCGCTCCGGGTGTGGGCCGCCCTCGGGTCGTCGCGGACGCGACGATGGCTGCGGTTGTCGACTACCCCGCCGGCCAGACGCTCGTCGGGCTGATCGCCGGCGACGCCACGGCCGCGCAGAGCCTAATCGGGGCGTCCGCAGGGTCGGGTTTTCGCGGCCGCATGAAGGAGGCCTACGCCGCCGAGGCGCAGCACTGCACACCGTTGCACCTATTGCTCGACGACATCCCGGTGTGTGTCCTCATCTCGGGTCACGCGATCGCCGTCGCCGCGGCGGACGCCGGCACACCCGAGGAGGACGCCAGGCTCAGCCGGCACGTGCCTGTCGACGTGCTGTCCGGTCGGGCCAACCAGTGCGCCGGATTCGCCGACTCGGCCACGATCATGCTGGAGGTCCTTCGCCGGGGTCGTGCGCCGGTGGTGACGGGGCCGGTCGCGCCGCGGCTCGAGGGTGACGACCCGTGGGGATGGCACGAGATGCCGGACCTCGCCCCGGGCGCCATGCGACGTCGTCGACGGCTGGACGTGACCCCGGCTGCACGTGCCGACGGCTCGGTCGTGGTGGAGCTCGACGCCATGTTCCGGGATTCCTACCTGCGGGCCGACGGTACCGAGACGATCATCCACGAGTACGAGCTGGCGGCCGTCCTCAATCCGGACAGCCTGCAGATCCTGTCGCTGCGCTGCACCCCACGTGTCCTGCCCTGGGTCGAGTGTCCGAGCGCGGCGGCGAGCGGCGAGCGGCTCGTGGGTCAGACCCTGCACGACCTACGGGCGCTGGTCCGCGCCGACTTCTACGGCACGACGACCTGCACGCACCTCAACGACGCCCTGCGGTCGCTCGAGGACGTCACGGCGCTTGCCGCGCTGGTGGCCTGACGGGCCGCCCCCGGGTCACCCGACCACGCCCTGCTGCCTGAGCTCGGCGACGCGGTCGGCCGGGTACCCGAGGGCCGCCAGGATCTCATCGGTGTGCTGACCGGCCGTGCAACCGCCCTGGCACAGGGTGGTCGAACGCGAGAACTCGACCAGCGGTCCCAGCCGTGGGTACACGTCGAAGACCGGGCTGTACGCGTTCTGCACGAAGCCGGACTGCTGGCCGAACTCGCCCAGCAGACTGGACTCCATCGGCCGGTCCTCGGCCACCACGCACCCGACGTCGGCGGCGAGCAGGTGCCGTTCCCAGGCGGGTGCCGCCTGCTGGCCGAACGCCTTCTCGAGCATGAGCACGAGTTCTGCGTCGTGCTCGGCGCGGTAGTGCGGGGAGCGCCATGCCGGGCCGGCCAACTCGGGCAGCCAGTCCGCCATCGCCACGGTCAGCCGCTGCCAGTCGCGCCGGCCCGGCGCGGCCAGGAACATCCAGCCGTCCGCCGTCGGATACAACCGGTACAGCGCGTGCTAGCCCAGGGTCTCGGGATCGGCGGACGGGGGATTCGGCTTCTTCGCGTTCTCTAGCATGGTCTCGGACAACGCATGGGCGGTGGACAGCAGCATCGAGGTCTGCAGGTGTCGACCGCCCTGACCTCGGGCCTGCATCAGGGCGGCCAGCGCCAGCGCCGTGCCCACCGTGAGCGCCGAGATGCCGTCCGGCTGGGTGCCGCCCTTGTTGGCGGCGATCGTGAGGCGGAGGGCCATCGAGCGCAGCTGCGCGTCGGGCAGCTCGCGCATCTCCTCCGGGGGTGGCACGACACCGAAGTTGCACATGGCGGGATCTGCCCCAGGACGTTGGGTCGTTGTAAGGTGCAATGAGTTACCTGATTCAGACCCGCGCCTGCTCCGTCCGGGGCTGTGCGGCGACCCGAGGAGGTCCCATGGCGATGCGTGACGCGGTGATCGTCGACGCGGTTCGCACCCCGATCGGCAGGCGCAACGGCTCGCTGTCCACCTGGCACCCGGTCGACCTGTCGGCGCACGTGCTGACCGGACTCGCGCAGCGCAACAACCTCGATCCGGCTCAGGTCGACGACGTCATCTGGGGGTGCGTGCAGCAGGCCGGTGAACAGGCCAACAACATCGGCCGCAACGCGGTGCTCGCCGCCGGCTGGCCGGAGTCCGTACCGGCGACCACGATCGATCGCCAGTGCGGGTCCTCGCAGCAGTCCGTGCACTTCGCCGCGGCGGGCCTCGTGTCGGGCCAGTACGACGTGGTCGTCGCCGGAGGCGTCGAGGTCATGAGCAGGATCCCGATCGGTGCCAGCGTGTCCAACCCGGAGCTCGGGACGCCGACCAGCCCCGGCATCCGCACGCGCTACGACACGGAGTTCAACCAGGGCGTGGGCGCCGAGATGATGGTCGACAGGTGGGGCTTCAGTCGCGAGCGGCTCGACGAGTTCGCCGCCCGCTCGCATGAGCTGCTGGCCGACGCGATCGACAGCGGCCGGCTCGAGAGCCAGATCCTCGGGGTCCCGCTCGAGGACGGCTCGACGCTGACGGTGGACGAGGGCCTGCGTCGGGGCACGTCTGTGGACACGCTGGCCAGGCTCAAGCCTGCCTTCGTCGAGAACGGCCGGATCCACGCCGGCAACTCCTCGCAGATCAGTGACGGCTCGGGCGCGCTGCTCATGATGACGTCCGAGACCGCCGCCGCCATGGGTCTGAGGCCCTTGGCCCGTGTGCACACGGCGGTGCTGGCCGGTGACGACCCGGTGATGATGCTCGGCGCACCGATCCCGGCCACCGCCAAGGCGCTGGCCAAGGCCGGGCTGTCGATCGACGAGATCGGGGCATTCGAGGTCAACGAGGCGTTCGCGCCGGTGCCGCTGGCCTGGCTGGCCGAGACCGGCGCCGACGAGAAGCGGCTCAACGTCAACGGTGGTGCCATCGCCATCGGTCACCCGCTGGGTGGGTCCGGCGCCCGCCTGATGACCGCTCTCGTGCACCACATGGTCGACAACGACATCCGGTACGGGCTGCAGACGATGTGCGAGGGCGGCGGTCTGGCCAACGCCACGATCCTCGAGTTGATCTAGGTCGGCAGCCGTGGCCGAGGCGTCACCGGACTGGTTCCTCCGTGCGGTGGGTCAGGCCCCGGAGCTGCGCGACGTCGAGATCGACGGGTGCCGCGTGCGCCTGCGGACCTGGGGCGAGCCCGGACAGCCGGGCATCGTCCTGGTGCACGGCGGCGCCGCGCACGCCGGTTGGTGGGACCACGTCGCGCCGTTCCTCGCCGTCGACCGGTTCGTCGTCGCGGTGGACCTCAGCGGGCACGGCGACAGCGAATGGCGCGGCAGTTACAGCACCGAGGTGTGGTCCGACGAGGTCGAGGCCGCGGCCCTGCTCGCCGCCGCGGGCGGGCCCCCCGCCGTCGTCGTCGGGCACAGCATGGGGGGCCGGGTGGCCGTGATGTGCGCCGCGCGCCGGCCGGAATCGGTCGGCGCGGTCGTGCTCGTCGACTCGCCCCTGGCCGACCGCCGGCACGACGAGGAGCTGCTCGCGCGTCGCCGGCGGCCCACGCTCGTCTATCCCGGCCCCGACGACGCAGTCTCGCGGTGGGCGACGCTGCCTCCGCAGGACGGCAACCTGCCCTTCGTCCGTGACCGGGTCGCGCGGCACTCGCTGCGTCAGGTCGACGGCGGGTGGACGTGGAAGTTCGACCCCGGGTTCTTCGGCCGCGCCAGCACGCTCGGCGACGCGCTCGACCGGGTGCGGTGTCCGCTCGTGCTGCTGCACAGCGAGCAAGGGATCCTCTCGGCGCGCCGGGTGCAGCAGGCGCGCGAGCGGCTCGGGGCGTCGCTCGACGTCGTGGAGCTGCCGGCCGCCGGCCACCACCCGATGCTGGACCAGCCGTTGCTGCTGATCGGCGCGCTGCGGGCTGTCCTGGAACTCGGCGCCACGCGGCGTCGCGAGAGGAGCCGGGCATGAGCAGCAACCTGAGGGTGGGCATCATCGGCACCGGGTGGGGCTCACTCGTCCACGCCCCGGCCTACGGGATCGTCGACGGGTTCGAGGTCGTCGCGCTCTGTGCCCGCGACCCGCAGCGGCTCGCCCGGGCGGCCGAGAGCGCGGGTGTCGCCGACACCGAGACGGACTGGCAGTCCTTCGTCCGCCGGGACGACCTGGACGTCGTGTCGGTCGCGGCACCGGTCGAGCTGCATCACAGCATGACGTTGGCCGCTCTCGCCGCGGGGAAGCACGTCCTGTGCGAGAAGCCGCTCGCGGTCACCGCAGCCCAGGCCCAGGACATGGTGCACGCGGCCGAGAACAGCGGGAAGGTGACGGCGACTTGCTTCGAACTGCGCTGGGCGGCGGACCGTCTGCCGGTGTGGGACATGGTGCGCGCGGGCTACTTGGGCGCGCCGTACTTCAGCCGCCTCGTGCAGAGTGCGAGCTACTGGCACCCCAGTCACAAGCCGCAGTCCCCGTGGATGTACGACGTCGACCAGGGCGGTGGCTACCTGGCCGGCATGCTGTCGCACGACATCGACTGGATCTGCACGATGTTCGGCGAGCCGCTCGAGGTCTGTGCCGACGTGCACACCTCGATCCCGTCCATCACGCTGGCGGACGGCAGCACGATCGACGTCACCGCCGACGACACGACGACGCTCATCCTGCGGCTCGCCGGCGGGGCGCGGGCCGAGGTCAGCGCGTCGGTGGTCGGGGCGCACACTGCGGGTTGGCGCTTCGAGGCCTTCGGGGCCGACGGGACCATCGTCGGTGCCGGGGGACGGGG
>NZ_CAXUNP010000039.1:4307-37380 GCF_964252635.1 uncultured Jatrophihabitans sp. | reverse complement strand
GGGTCAGCGGGCGGACGGGCGCGGGCGAGGGCGCGGCGCGGCCGCCGGCGTCGCCTGCGGAGCCGCCGACCCGGGCGCCGTCGAGCCGGAGGCCGTGGATCCGGAGGCCGGGGATCCCGAGACAGGGTTCTTCACGACCTGGGCCGGCGGCGGGTCGATGGCCCTGGGCGGTTCCTGCGCCCCGCGCTCGGCCCGGTCCGCGTCGCGGGCCTGATCGTCCTGACCCATGCCCATGATCTCGGTCTTGAAGATGCGCAACGAGCGCCCGAGCGAGCGAGTCATGTCCGGCAGCTGCTTCCAGCCGAAGAACAGCACCAGCGCGATGACCGCCAGGACCACGAGGTGTCCGGGGGTGAACAGCTCCATCGTGCCTGACCTCCTGTAACCGGGTGGGTGCATTGCTCACCCAAAGCGTACGCCCTAGGGCACGCCGGCCGAGATGAACGGCGTGAGTATGCGGGCCAGCGCCGGGCCGACGCGGGCGTGCACCAGGGTGCCCCCGCCGGTGTGCTCGGTCGTCAGGATCTCCGCCCGCTCGTGCAGCCGCGCCACGAGATCCCCCCGGGTGTAGGGCAGCAGGACGGTCAGCTCGATGTCCGGGTGGGGCAGGCCGGCGTCGATGCGCGCCCGCAGCTCGTCGAGCCCCTGCCCGGTACGCGCGGAGACGAACACAGCGTCCGGCGCGAGGTGCCGCAGGCGCAGGACGGTCTCCGGGATGGCGGCGTCGGCCTTGTTGAAGACCAGCTGCTCCGGGACGTCAAGAGCGTCGACGTCGGCCAGCACCTCGCGCACCGCCCGGATCTGGGCCTCGGGGTCGGCGTCGGAGGCGTCCACGACGTGCAGGATGAGGTCGGCGTCGGCGACCTCCTCCAACGTCGAGCGGAACGCCTCGACGAGCTGGGTCGGCAGGTGGCGCACGAACCCGACCGTGTCGGCCAGGGTGTACACCCGCCCGTCGTCGGTCTCGGCGCGGCGCACGGTCGGGTCGAGCGTGGCGAACAGCGCGTTCTCGACCAGCACGCCGGCATCGGTGAGCCGGTTGAGCAACGAGGACTTGCCGGCGTTGGTGTAGCCGGCGAGCACGACGCTCGGGATGCTGCGGGTCTCGCGCCGGCTGCGCTTGACGTCGCGGGCCGTCTTCATGCCCGCGATCTCCTTCTTCAGCTTGGCGACGCGGGAGTTGATGCGCCGACGGTCCATCTCGATCTTGGTCTCACCGGGGCCGCGCCCGCCGATGCCGACACCGTTGGCGGCGCGCCCGCCGACCTGGCGTGACAGGGACTCTCCCCAACCACGCAGGCGCGGCAGCATGTACTGCATCTGGGCGAGCTCGACCTGCGCCTTGCCCTCGCGGGAGCGGGCGTGCTGGGCGAAGATGTCAAGGATCAGGGCGGTGCGGTCGACGACCTTGACCTTGGTGACGTCCTCGAGCTGACGCAGCTGGCCGGGCGCGAGCTCGCCGTCGCAGATGACCGTGTCGGCGCCCTCGGCCACCACGATGTCGCGCAGTTCCTTGGCCTTGCCCGAGCCGATGTAGGTGGCCGGGTCGGGCTTGTCGCGGCGCTGGATGAGCCCGTCCATGACCTGCGAGCCCGCGGTCTCGGCCAGGCGGGCCAGCTCCGCCAGTGAGTTCTCGGCCTCGGTGAGGGTGCCGGTGGTCCACACACCCACCAGGACGACGCGCTCGAGGCGCAGTTGCCGGTACTCGACCTCGGTGACGTCCTGCAGCTCGGTCGAGAGGCCGGCCACGCGGCGCAGGGCCTGGCGTTCCTCGACCGCGCTGGTGGTGTCCCACGCGGCGTCCGTGGTGTCCCACTCGGCGTCCGTGGTGTCCCACTCGGCGTCCGTGGTGTCCCACGCGGGAGAGCCGGCCGACTCGGCGGGCAGATCGGTATCAGTCATCGTGCTGTCCATGGTGGCACGCGCGGCGGCGCCTGCCGAGCGTGTTTCGGCGGGTCGGGTCGCAGGGCGGGTCAGGCGGACCCGGCCGCCGCCCGCAGCCACGCGTCGTCGACCTCGACGTCGGCGACCAGCACCGCAGGGCCAGTCAGCAGCAGCTCGCCGTCGGGCTGCCAGACCACCTCACAGGTCCCGCCCGGGACGTCGACGCGCCAGGGCAGGCCGTCACGCTCGAGACCGTCGTCGGCAGCGGCGGCCGCGACCGCGGCGCAGATGCCGGTGCCGCAGGACCGGGTCTCGCCCGAGCCGCGCTCGTGCACGCGAAGGCGGAGGTGCCGCTCGCCCAGGCGTACGACGAACTCGACGTTCTGCCCGTGCGGCAGCGGCGGTTCGACGGACGGCGGGCCGGTGAGGTCGAGCCCGGCCAGGGTGTCGAGGTCCGCGACGTCGACCACCACGTGGGGGTTGGGAACCTCGAGGACGCGCCCCGGGGCCCGCACGGGGCGCCCGGAGTGTGAGGCGGCGGTGGCGATCGGCCGGTCGGCAAGGAGCCGGGGCAGGCCCATGTACACAGTGACGTCTCCGTCTCCGCTGGCCCGCACACGTCGGATCCCGCCGCGAGTCGCCACCGCCGCACTGTGTCCAACGAGCGACTCGCGCTGGAGATACCGTGCAAAAACCCGCATTCCGTTTCCGCACATCTCGGCGAGGCTGCCGTCGGCGTTGCGGTAGTCCATGAAGAACGGCGCGTCGTCGGCGAAGCCCTTGGATTCCGGGTCGTTCTCGCTGCGGACGACGCGCAGGATGCCGTCCGCACCGAGACCGGAGCGACGGTCGCAGAGCGCGCGGATGGCTCCGGCTGTGAGCGACACCTCACCGTCCAGGTCGGGCAGGAGCAGGAAGTCGTTCTCCGTCCCGTGGCCCTTGACGAGGTGCATACGGCTCAGGATACGGACCGCACGGCAGCCAGAGCCGTGTCCGTCAGGTCGGGGGCGGCGCCGTCGAGCCAGTGCACCCGCAGGTCGCGCCGGAACCAGCGGCGCTGGCGGCGCACGAAGCGCAAGGTCCCCCGGACCGTCTGGGCCACGGCGTCGTCGAAGTCGCCGACGACGGCCCCGTCGTCGTCGACCACGGCCAGCAGCTGCTGGTAGCCCAGCGCCTTCCCGGCGGTGGGGCTGGCGCGCAGCCCCAGCGGCAGCAGCGCGCGGATCTCGTCGAGCAGGCCGTGGGCGATCATCCGCTGCACCCGCAGTTTCACCCGGTCGTCGAGATCGGTGCGGTCCAGGCCGAGCTGCACGGTGTCGTAGATCGAGTCGAAGCCCGGCATCCGGGCCATGAACGGCCTCCCGGTGACCTCGATGACCTCGAGCGCGCGGGCGATGCGCCGCCCGTTGGTGGGCAGGATCGCCGCCGCGGCCACCGGGTCGAGCTCGGCGAGCCGCGCGTGCAGCGCCTCGGGCCCGATCTCGTCCAGCGCTGCATACAGCCCGGCCCGGACCGCCGGGTTCTCGCCGGGGAACTCGAGGTCGTCCAGCGCGCCGCGCAGGTACAACCCGGAACCGCCCACCAGGACCGGCAGCCGCCCGCGGCCGTGGATCTCCGCGATCGTGGCGCGGGCGCGGGTCTGGTACTCGGCGACCGCCGCGGACTTGGCCAGGGGCCAGACGTCCAGCAGGTGGTGCGGGACGCCGCCGCGTTCGTCGGGCGGCAGCTTGGCGGTGCCGACGTCCATGCCCTCGTAGAGCTGCATCGAGTCGGCGTTGACGATCTCGCCGCCGAGGCGCTGCGCCAGGGCGACCGCGAGATCGGACTTGCCGGTGGCCGTCGGGCCGACGACCGCCAGCACCCGGATGTGCCGCTGCGGCTCAGCCAACGATCCGCGCCGTCCAGGACGCGCCTTCAGGCATCTCGAGGTGCGCGGTTCGCACGCTGGACCTGTCCAACAGCCACGACGCAACGAAATAGCCGACTCCATACGGTGCCCCGTCGTAGAGCAGCTCGGCCTCCCATTCCACAGGCTCGACCGTCCAGGACAGCTCGTCCCAGACCGCCAGCCCGCTGATCAGCAGCTCGTCGTCGTCGTCGATCAGGCTGCGGTGCAGGCGCCATCCTTTGCCGGCGCCGAGTGTCTCGGCAATCCAGGCATCGACCCGTCCGGCCCGCTCGTCGAGATAGCCCGGTGCCTTGAGACTGCGTCGCGCACTGCCGTCGCCCAGCACGAGCACGCCGACGTCGTCACCATGTCGCTCCTCCCAATCGGTAGGGAGCGCGGCTGGGTCACCGACCGAGTGGCCGACGGCGCCGGAGCCCGGGCCCAATGCGTCGCGCAGCAGCCATGCCCCGACGGTCAGCGACGGCGGCAGCTCCGTCGGCCCCGGCTCGTCCGAGCCCAGGGACACCTCGAGGTCGAGCCCGAACCCGGCGAACGAGCCGCGCGAGGAGGGCTCGAAAGACGCGTTCCGCTCTCCCCCACCGAGCACGACGAGCTGCCGTCCAGGGGCGGCGAGACGACGGATCGCGGTGCGGCACGCAGCCCGCAGCTCCTCGAGCTCCGGCGCCGCACCCCGGGCGAGATCCGGCACGAGGACCGGCGCCTGCGGGCAGAACGCGACGGCCGAGGTCATGTGCGCGAGGTTAGTCGGGGCGGTCGTCGCGGCGCCCGTCCGTGCTGGCCCACGGCCCGATCGTGTTCAATGCTCAGTCATGGAGTGGGGACGGATCGACGAGGACGGCACCGTCTACGTCCGCACGGCAGACGGCGAGCGGGCGATCGGGTCCTGGCAGGCCGGCGACCACGCCGCCGGGCTCGCGTTCTACACGCGCCGCTACGAGGACCTGGCCACCGAGGTGACGCTGCTCGAGAAACGCCTCGAGTCCGGCGCCGGCGACCCGGCCGGCACGCGCAAGCAGGCCGTGACCCTGAAGGAGTCGCTGGCGGGCGTCGCGGCGATCGGGGACCTGGACGCGCTCGCGACCCGACTCGACGCCATCAGCGGCGCGGCCGACGAGAAGGCCGGCGAGGCCGCCGCGGCCAAGCAGCAGGCGCGCGCCGACGCCATCGCGGCCAAGGAGAGCCTGGTCGCGGAGGCCGAGAAGATCGCCGAGTCCGCGACGTCGTGGAAGAGCTCCGGCGACCGGCTGCGGACGATCGTCGACGAATGGCGCCAGATCAAGGGCGTCGACCGCCGCACCGACGACGCGCTGTGGAAGCGGTTCGCCGCCGCCCGCGACGCGTTCGGTCGCCGTCGTGGCCAGCACTTCGCCCAGCTCGACGCCGAACGCGGCACCGTCAAGCAGGTCAAGGAGCGGCTCATTGCGCGGGCCGAGGAGCTGTCCGGGTCGTCCGACTGGCGCGACACCGGCAACGCGATGCGAGACCTCATGACGGAGTGGAAGGCGGCCGGTCGGGCCGGGCGCGACGTCGAGGACGGCCTGTGGGCCCGCTTCCGCGCCGCGCAGGACGCGTTCTTCGCCCGCCGGTCGGAGGTGTTCGCGGAGCGCGACGCCGAGCAGGTCGCCAACCAGGCCAAGAAGGAAGAGCTCATCGCGGCCGCGGAGGCGATCGACGTCGCGAACCCCAAGGCGGCCCAGAGCGCGCTGCGCGACGTCCAATCGCGTTACGACGAGATCGGCCACGTCCCGCGCGACGCCATGCGCCGCCTCGACGACCGCATGCGCGCCGCGGAGCAGCGCGTACGCGACGCCGTCGACGCCGAATGGCGCCAGGCGAGCGTCGAGTCGAACCCGTTCCTCGCGGCCATGAAGGACCGCCTCGCCGAGGCGGAGGCCAAGTTGGAGCGCGCGCTGAAGGCGGGCGACCAGGCGCGCATCGCACGGGCCGAGGCCGAGGTGGCCGAGCGCCGCGCGCTCCTTCCCGACTGAGATCGCGTTCCGGAGACCCCGCGACGACCTCGTTGATCCAATGGGACGAACGTCCCGAATCGCCCTATGCTCGGGCGATGGTGATGAGGCCCTCGACGATGCGCAATCCGCTCACCACGCCGACCGCCCCGCGTGATGTGGTCGAGGCGTTCCTGGACGCGCTGGCCGACTCGGATCTCGAGCGCGCGGGCGAGCTGATCGCCGAGGACATCGACTACATCAACGTGGGCCTGCCGGCCATACGAGGGCGCGAGAAGGTGCTCCGTGCGCTGTCGGTGATGGATCGCCCGTCGGCGTCGTTCGAGGTCTACCTGCACGCGATCTCGGCGAACGGGCCGACCGTGCTCACGGAGCGCACCGACGTGCTGAGCCTCGGCCGGTTCCGTTCGCAGTTCTGGGTGTCCGGCCGCTTCGACGTCACGGACGGGCTCATCACGCTGTGGCGCGACTCGTTCGACTACCTCGACCTGCTGCGGTCCGCGGTGCGCGGGCTGGCCGGGCTCGCCGTGCCGTCGCTGCGCCCGACCCCGCCCACAGGATCGGACGCACCGGGCCGGCCCAAGCACCACTGACCGCCGCGACGCCTCTTCCGAGTTGTCCGCGCTCAGTCGCGCCCGAACCCGTCCGGGCGCGGACAACTCAGGACGCGGGCAGCAGTTGTCCGCGCCTCAGGACGCGGGGCGGGCGCCGATGGTCAGCAACGCAGGCCTGCCGTTCGCCGGCGTGGACGGTCCGGCGGCAGGCTCCCCCGCGCCCCGCCAGCGACGGTGCTCGCGCACGCCCGCATCGGCGACCAGGTGGTGCGGGGCGGCGTAGGTGACGGTCGAGACGACGACGTCGCCGGGCCGCACCGTCCCGGGGTCGGCGGCGACGTGCACCAGACGCCCGTCGCGGGCCCGGCCCGACACCCGCCCGGTCGTCCCGTCCTTGCGCCCGTCGGTGGCGTTGACCAGCACCTCGACCTCGCGGCCGACCAGGGCGCGCGCCTCGTCGGCCGCGATCTGCTCCTGCACCGCGATCAGCCGCTCGTACCGCTCCTGCACCACGTCCTTCGGCACCTGGTCGAGCATCGTGGCGGCGGGCGTGCCCGGGCGCGGCGAGTACTGGAATGTGAACGCGTTCGCGAACCGGGCCGCGCGCACCGTGTCGAGGGTGCGGGCGAAGTCGTCCTCGGTCTCGCCGGGGAAGCCGACGATGATGTCGGTGCTGATCGCCGCGTCCGGCATCGCGGCCCGGACGCGGTCGATGATGGCGAGGTAGCGCTCCTGCCGGTAGGAGCGGCGCATGGCCTTCAGGACCCGGTCCGACCCGGACTGCAGCGGCATGTGCAGCTGCGGCATGACGTTGGCCGTCGCAGCCATGGCCTCGATGACGTCGTCGGTGAAGTCGCGCGGATGCGGGCTGGTGAACCGGACACGCTCGAGACCGTCGATGTCGCCGCAGGCGCGCAGCAACCGCCCGAAGGCCAGCCGGTCGCCGAACGAACGTCCGTAGGAGTTGACGTTCTGTCCGAGCAGGGTGACCTCGACGACGCCGCCGTCGACCAGGGCGCGGATCTCGGCGAGCACGTCGTCCGGACGCCGGTCGGTCTCGGCGCCGCGCAGGCTCGGCACGATGCAGAACGTGCACGTGTTGTCGCAGCCCACGCTGACCGACACCCAGGCGCTGAACGGCGACTCGCGCCGGGTGGGCAGGTCGGACGGGAAGTTCTGCAGCGCGTCGACGATCTCGACCTCGGCCTGCCGGTTGTGCCGGGCCCGTTCGAGCAGGACCGGGAGCGCGGCGAGGTTGTGCGTGCCGAACACGACGTCGACCCACGGCGCCTTCTCCACGATGCGGCCGCGGTCCTTCTGGGCCAGGCAACCGCCGACCGCGATCTGCATGTCCGGGTTCGCGGCCTTCGCGGGATACAGGTGGCCCAGGTTGCCGTAGAGGCGGTTGTCGGCGTTCTCGCGGACCGCGCAGGTGTTGAACACGACCAGGTCGGCCGCGGCGCCGTCGGCGGCGTGCCGCTGGTAACCGGCCTGCTCGAGCAGGCCGGACAGCCGCTCGGAGTCGTGGACGTTCATCTGGCACCCGTAGGTGCGGATCTCATAGGTGCGCGCGCTCATGACGCTCTGGAGAATACGTGCCTGCTCACGGTGTACTGACACCCATGACCACACCGGAGCAGGTCGTCCTGCGCACGATGCAGGACGGCGACGACGACGTCGTGTACCGCTGTCAGACGGATCTGGACGCCTGGGAGCAGCGCTCGCCCGCCCCGCCCAGGCCCGTGACACGCGAGCAGTGGCAGGCCCGGCAGGCCGCGCGGGCCGCCGACGCCCAGGAGGCGGAGTTCGTGGTGGAGGCCGCGGGCCGACCGGTCGGCCGGTGCGCGATCGTGAACGTCGACCCGCTGGCACGGCACGCCGAGATCTCGATCTCGCTGGTCGAGGAGGCCCGTGGACGCGGGATCGGCACGGCGGCCGTGGCGCAGCTGGTGGCGTTCGGGTTCGAGCGCTGGAACCTGCACCGCCTGCACCTGGTGGTGCTGGCGTCCAACGAGCCGGCCCGCCGCGCCTACCTCAAGGCCGGGTTCGTCGAGGAGGGTCGCCTGCGCGAACACGCGTGGATCCGGGGCCACTACGACGACGAGCTGCGGATGGGCCTGCTGTGCGCGGACTGGCTGGCCGCGCGTGGGTGACGGTGCCGGCGTGGGCCTCGGTGTACGCGGTCAGTGAGCGATCTCGGTGCTGCGGGACTCCCGCACCACCGTGACGCGGATCTGGCCGGGGTAGGTCAGCTCGTCCTCGATCTGCTTGGCGATGTCGCGGGCCAGCACGGACGCAGCGAGGTCGTCGACCTCGGTCGGTGCGACCATGACCCGCACCTCCCGCCCGGCCTGCATGGCGAAGACCTTGTCGACGCCGTCGTGGGCGGCGCCGATCTCCTCGATGCGGGCGAGCCGCTTGACGTAGGCCTCGACGGACTCCCGCCGGGCACCCGGCCGGGCCGCCGAACACGTGTCCGCGGCCTGGGTCAGGACGGCCTCGACCGTGCGGGGCTGCACCTCGTTGTGGTGGGCCTCGACGGCGTGGGCGACGGCCTCGTCCTCGCCGTACTTGCGCAGCAGCTGCGCCCCGACGATGGCGTGGCTGCCCTCGACCTCGTGCGTGAGCGCCTTGCCGATGTCGTGCAGGAACGCCGAGCGCTTGACCAGCACCGGTTCGACGCCGAGCTCGGCCGCCATGACCCCGGCGACGTGGGCGGTCTCGACGAGGTGGGCGAGGACGTTCTGGCCGTAGCTCGTGCGGTACTTCAGGCGACCGAGGTAGGGCATGAGCCGTTCGTCGATCGCGCCGACGCCGACGTCGGCCACCGCGTCCCGGGCCGCGCGCAGGCACAGCTCCTCGACCTCGGCCTGGGACTGCTCGTAGGCCTCCTCGATGCGGTGCGGGTGGATCCGCCCGTCCTGGACGAGCTTGTCGAGGGTGAGCCGCGCGGTCTCGCGGCGGACCGGATCGAAGCAGGACAGCAGCACCGCCTCGGGTGTGTCGTCGATGATGACGTTGACGCCGGTGACGGACTCGAAGGCGCGGATGTTGCGGCCCTCGCGGCCGATGATCCGGCCCTTCATCTCCTCGGCCGGCAGGTGCAGTACGCTCACCACCGCCTCGGCGGTCTGCGCGCTCGCCACCCGCTGGACGGCCTCGACCACGATGCGACGGGCACGTTCGGTGCCCTCGGCCCGGGCCTCGCCCTCGATCGACCGCACCAGCGTGGCCGCGTCGCGGCGTGAGGTGGCCTCCACCGCGGCCAGCAGTTCGGCGCGGGCGTCCTCGGCACTCAGCCCGGCGACCCGCTCGAGCTCACGCTCGACGGCTCGGGCCTCCGCCTGCACGGCCTGACGTTGGGCGTCGAGGCCGGCGGCCTGGCTGTCCAGGTCGGCCTTGGTGGCGGCGAGGTCGGCACCGTGGCGCTGCAGCGCCTCGGCCCGCTCGTGCAACCGGGTCTCCTGCGCGTCCAGCCGTGCCTCGACGTCGTCGAGGCGGCTCATGCGTGCGGCGAGGGCGGCCTGCGCCCTGGTCAGCTCGGCGGTGCGGTTCTCGGTGTCGTCGGCCGCGTCCCGGCGGGCCTGCGCGCGCAGCTCCGCGACCTGTTCGCGCGCGGCGGTGAGGATGCCCTGGGCCTCGGCGCGGGCGGCGGTGGCCTCGAGGCGGGCCGCGTCGGCCTGGGTCCGGGCGGCATCGGCCTGGGCCCGTGCGGCGTCGGCGTCGACGCGGGCGGCCTCGCGGAGTTGCTCGGCCTCGGTACGGGCGGCCTCGCGGAGCTGGTCGGTGTCCCGTTCGGCGTCGGCTCGCCGCTGGTCGAGGTCGGCGGTCTCGGCGGCATGTCCGGAGGCGGCGACGTCGGCTTCGGCGCGGGGAGCCACGGACCCGTCGGGGTCGGCCGGCCCGTGTCGCCCGGCCGGTGCCGCGCCGCGCCGTGCGTGCAGCCGGAGGAACACCAGGCCGAGGACGAAGGCGGCGCCGATCGCTGCGTACCAGACCCCGTGCATGCGTGCCTCCTGACCTGTGGACGCCCATGCGGACGTCGAAGACCAGGACCCGCGGAACACGGGTTCGCCGACGGCTCAGCGACGGCGGGTACGTGCAGTGGTAGGGCACGGCCGACGCGGCCGAAACCCCTGGCGGCAGCTCCTTCGGACTGGGTGCGGACAGATGCGTCTATCGAAGCGTCGATGCTCCGGTGCTCGCCGGACAGGCTGTCCAGCGGGCTGTATGTGTTCGGGCGTTACTCCTGGTGTCCACGACATTATGAACGTGAGGCAACCAAAGCAAGTGGCCCCGCCGTGCGGCCGCGTCCTCGGTCCCGGGCCCGAGCCGGTCAGATACCGCCGGAATCCTCACCCAGGTCCTCGGCGCCGGCGTCGGCGAGCTCGGTCCGCACGATCTCGAAGGCCATCCCCGAGGGATAGCCCTTGCGTGCCAACAGGCCGACCAACCGGCGGGTCTGCACCGGGATCGGCAGCCCGGACAGGGCCCGGCGCCGCCGCGCCACGAGCTCGTGGCCCCGGCGGCGTTCGTCGTCGCTGTCGATGCCGGTCAGCGCCTCGGCGACCACCTCGTCGTCGAGGCCGCGCTGGCGCAGCTTGGCGGCGACCGCACGACGCGCCAACCCGCGCTCTCGGTGCACCGCGCCGGCCAGTGTGCTGGCCAGAGCGGTGTCGTCGATCAGCCCCACCTCGGCGAACCGGTCGAGCACCCGCCCGGCCGCGTCGTCGGGGACGCCCCGTTTGACCAGCGCCGAGGCCAGCTCGACACGGCTGCGGGCCCGCTGATCGAGCATCCGGAGACACACGGTCCGGGCCACGGCCTCGGGATCACCCGGCGCCTGGTCGTCCTCGGGACTGGCCGGGGTGGCAGGACGTGCCCGACCCACGATTAGAAGTCGACCGGTGCCGGCAACGGCTCGATGCCCGCGACCTCACCGTCGACGCGAGCGCCGATGCCGAGCTTCTCCTTGATCCGCTTCTCGATCTCGTCGGCGAGGTCGGGGTTGTCGCGCAGGAAGTTGCGGACGTTCTCCTTGCCCTGGCCGAGTTGGTCGGACTCGTAGGTGTACCAGGCACCGGACTTCTTGATCAGGCCCTGCTCGACACCGACGTCGATGAGCGAGCCCTCCCGGCTGATGCCCTCGCCGTAGACGATGTCGAACTCGGCCTGCTTGAACGGCGGAGCCACCTTGTTCTTGACCACCTTGCACCGGGTGCGGTTGCCGACCGCGTCACCGCCGTCCTTGAGCGTCTCGATGCGACGCACGTCGAGGCGGACCGAGGCGTAGAACTTCAGGGCCTTGCCACCGGTGGTGGTCTCCGGGCTGCCGAACATGACGCCGATCTTCTCGCGCAGCTGGTTGATGAAGATTGCCGTGGTGCCCGAGTTGTTCAGGGCACCGGTGACCTTGCGCAGGGCCTGGCTCATGAGCCGGGCCTGCAGGCCGACGTGGCTGTCACCCATCTCGCCCTCGATCTCGGCGCGGGGCACCAGGGCGGCCACCGAGTCGACGACGATGATGTCGAGCGCACCCGAACGGATCAGCATGTCCATGATCTCGAGGGCCTGCTCACCGGTGTCGGGCTGGCTGACCAGCAGGGAGTCGGTGTCGACCCCCAGCGCGCGGGCGTAGTCGGGGTCCAGAGCGTGCTCGGCGTCGATGAACGCCGCCACGCCGCCCGCGGCCTGGGCGTTGGCCACCGCGTGCAGGGCGACCGTGGTCTTGCCCGAGGACTCGGGGCCGTAGATCTCGACCACCCGGCCGCGTGGGAGCCCGCCGATACCCAGCGCGACGTCGAGGGCGATCGACCCGGTGGGGATGACCTCGATGGGCGCGGCCACCCGGTCGCCGAGGCGCATGACCGCGCCCTTGCCGTGCTGCTTGTCGATCTGGGCCAGCGCGACGTCGAGCGCCTTGTCGCGGTCGAAGCTCGTTGCCATGGCGGCACCCCTCAGTTCAGGACGTTCAGTGGTCGGACGGTCGTGTGCTGTGCTGCGGACGACGCTAGAGCCGGGTACCGACAGAACTGCGGCACGGCGCGGATCTGTGGATGAATCGCGTCGTTCCCGTGCCGGCTGTGGACAACGACGTCCGCGCCTACCAACACGGTAGACGAACACGTGTTCGACAGCGACGATCCCGTCCGCGTGTCGCGCCGAATGTCCGTCGACCCGCGGCCTACCCGGTCAGCGCAGCTGGGCCGGCATCTCGAACTCGGCGCAGACGGCCTGCCAGACCTGCTTGGCCTCGACCCCCGCCGCCAGCGCGTCGTCGATGGTCGCGCCCAGCACGGGCAACCGGTAGTCGGCCGCCAGACTCGCGGCGTAGCCCGCCCCGAAGCGCTCGTCCATCCGTCGCCAGAACTCCGTCAACCGCACGCCGACCACAGTAGGCAGCCATGGGCGGTGACCGAAACCGGTGGCCGGGCCTGACACGATGCCGGGGTGGACGGCCCCGATTCCTGGTACACGATGCCCGTCCTGCAGGGCGGCCGGATCCGGCTGGAACCGCTCGCCGTCGAGCACGCGTCCGGGTACCTCGACGCCGGGCAGGACGACGAGGACGTCTTCCGCTGGCTGAACACGCCCGGCTCGACGACGGGGGCTCCGCGCGGGCTCGCCGACGCGACGAAGGACATCGTCGCGGCACTGGCCGCCCGCGCGCACGGCGAGCGCCTGGCCTACGCGCAGATCGACGTCGCGAGCGGCCGGTTCGCCGGCACCACGTCCTGCTACGACGTGGCGCCCGCGTCCCGGTCGCTGGCCATCGGCCACACCTGGCTCGGCCGACAGTGGTGGCGCACCGGGCACAACACCGAGTCCAAGCTGCTGCTGCTCACCCACGCCTTCGACACGCTGGGAGCGGCCCGCGTGGTGTGGCACACCGACATCCACAACGAGCGCTCGCAGGCGGCGATCGCCGGGCTGGGTGCCCTGCGTGAGGGCGAGCTGCGCAAGCACAAGATCCGCCGTGACGGCTCGTGGCGGACCACGGTGCAGTACTCGATGACCGACGACGACTGGCCCGCCGCGCGGGACCGGCTGGCGGCCCGGCTCGATCGCGGGTAGACCGCACCCATGCAGCTGCCGGTCGCCCGCGCCCGTGTCGGGACGTCGGGTTGGCTGTACCCGCCGTGGCGCGGCGTGTTCTATCCCAAGGGCCTGCCGCACCGTCGCGAGCTGGAGTACCTGAGCAGCCGGCTGTCCACCGTCGAGATCAACGGCACGTTCTACAGCCTGCAACGGCCCGATTCGTTCCGCCGGTGGCACGACGAGACGCCGGACGGGTTCACGTTCGCCGTCAAGGGGCCGCGCTTCGTCACCCACATGAAGAAGCTCGCCGACGTGGACGTCCCGCTCGCCAACTTCTTCGCCTCGGGCGTGCTGGCGCTCCGGGCCAAGACCGGCCCGCTGCTGTGGCAGCTCCCGCCGACGCTGGGGTTCGACGCGGCCCGGCTCGCCGCGTTCTTCGCCCGGCTCCCCCGCTCCACCGACGAAGCGGCGTGGTTGGCCCGTCACCACGACGACCGGATGACCGGTCGGGCCCTCGTGACCAGCGACGCCGACCGGCCGCTGCGTCACGCACTGGAGGTCCGGCACGCGTCGTTCGCCACGCCCGCCTTCGTCGACCTGCTGCGCGAGCACGCGGTCAGCCTGGTGGTGGCCGACACCGCCGGACGGTGGCCGCGGATGTTCGACGTGACCGCCGACCTGGTCTACGTGCGGCTGCACGGCGACGTCGAGCTGTACACGAGCGGCTACACCGAGTCCGCGTTGGACGAGTGGGCGCAGCGGATCCGTGGCTGGCTGGCCGACGGGCACGACGTGCAGGTGCACTTCGACAACGACGTCAAGGTGCACGCGCCGTTCGACGCGCTCGCGATGACGCAGCGCCTGGCCTGATCAGTCCTCGGCCGGCGCGTTGTTCATGTTCTCGCCGATGAGGTCCATGACGCTGGAGTCGGTCAGGGTGGTGACGTCGCCGAGCTCCTTGTGGTCGGCGACGTCGCGCAGCAGGCGTCGCATGATCTTGCCGGAACGCGTCTTGGGCAACTCCTGCACGACCATGATCTGCCTGGGCTTGGCGATGGCGCCGATCTCCTTGGCCACGTGGTTGCGCAGGTCCTTGACCAGCTGCTCGCCCTCGGCCGCCTCGGTGACGTGCCCGCGCAGGATGACGAAGGCGACGATGCCCTGCCCCGTGGTGGGGTCGATGGCGCCCACGACGGCCGCCTCCGCGACCGACGGGTGCGACACCAGCGCCGACTCGACCTCGGTCGTGGAGATGCGGTGCCCGGAGACGTTCATGACGTCGTCGACGCGGCCGAGCAGCCAGAGGTCTCCGTCGTCGTCGAGCTTGGCCCCGTCGCCGGCGAAGTAGAACCCCTGCGCCGAGAACTTGTCCCAATAGGTCTCGCGGAACCGGTCCGGGTCGCCCCAGATGCCGCGGGCCATCGCCGGCCACGGCTCGGTCAGCACCAGCAGGCCGCCGTTGCCGTTGCCGACCGGGTTGCCGTCGTTGTCGACGACCTCGGCGCCGACGCCGGGCAGCGGCTTGGTCGCCGAACCCGGCTTGGTCTCCGTGACCCCGGGCAGCGGGCTGATCATCATGGCGCCGGTCTCGGTCTGCCACCACGTGTCGACGACCGGCACGCGGTCACCGCCCAGGTTCTTGCGGTACCAGACCCACGCCTCGGGGTTGATCGGTTCACCGACCGAGCCGAGCAGCCGCAACGACGACAGGTCGTGGGCGGCCGGAATGTCCTCGCCCCACTTCATGAACGTGCGGATGGTGGTGGGTGCGGTGTAGAGCAGCGTGATCCGGTACTTCTCGATCATCTGGAACCACCGGTGCTCGTCCGGGGTGTTGGGGGTGCCCTCGTACATGAACGAGGTCGCGCGGTTGGCCAGCGGCCCGTACACGATGTAGGAGTGGCCGGTGATCCAGCCGATGTCCGCGCCGCACCAGTACACGTCGGTGTCGGGTTTGAGGTCGAACACCTCGTGGTGGGTCCACGCCGCCTGCGCCAAGTACCCGCCCGAGGTGTGCAGGATGCCCTTCGGCTTGCCGGTGGTGCCGGAGGTGTACATGACGAACAGCGGGTGCTCGGCGTCGAGGAACTCGCACTCGTGCTCGGCGGACGCCGTCGTCACGCTCTCGTGCCACCACACGTCACGCCCGTCGTGCCACTCGACGTCCTGGCCCGTGCGCCGGACCACCAGGACCGAGCGCACGTCAGGGCACTTCTCCAGGGCCTCGTCGACCACGGTCTTCAGCCCCGACGCGGCCCCGCGGCGGTACCCGCCGTCGGCCGTGACGACGACGCGCGCGTCGCAGTCGATGATCCGGTCGGACAGTGCTGAGGAGGAGAAGCCGCCGAACACGACGGTGTGCGGGGCGCCGAGGCGCGCGCATGCCAGCATGGCCACGACCGTCTCGGGGATCATCGGCATGTAGATGGCCACCCGGTCGCCGGTCTGCACGCCGAGGTCGACCAGCGTGTTCGCCGCGCGGCACACCTCGTCCAGGAGCTCGGCGTAGGTGACCGTGCGGGTGTCGCCGTCCGGTTCGCCCTCCCACCGGATCGCGACCTGGTCACCGTGGCCGTCGGCGACGTGGCGGTCGACGCAGTTGTAGGCCACGTTCAGCCGGCCGCCGACGAACCACTTCGCGAACGGGGCCTCGGACCAGTCCAGCACCTCGTCCCAGTGCCGGTCCCACGACAGCCGCTCGGCGGTCTCGGCCCAGAAGGCCAGCCGGTCGGCGTCGGCTCGCTCGTAGGCGTCGGCCTTCACGTTCGCGGCGGCCGCGAACTCCGGGGACGGGGCGAAGCGGCGATCCTCGTGGGCCAGGTTGGACAGTGTCTCGCTCATGTCCCGAACTCAGCTTCGTCCGACGAGCGGCACCACGGGCAGCACGGTCTTGCGGAAGGTGGAGTTGGTGACGACGGCGAAGGAGCCGTAGAACGCCAGCGCCGCGGTCACCAGGCCGAGGTAACCGCCCGTCTTGGTCATGCCGGTCGTCGCGCCGTAGGCACCGATGCACAGGAACAGGAACGTCAACGTCAGGGCGAGGAACACCGCGGCGATGGCGGCCGTCGTCCGCAGGGAGGCGATGAACATGTACGCGGTGAAGATCGTCCACACGAGGAGGAACGTGCCGACCGCATGGTTGATGTCGGTGGGCGAGGCCTTGGCGGCGACCAGGGCCGGAACCCCGTGCGTGACGAGGTACCAGAACGACAGCCAGAAGGCGCCGAAGGAGACGAACGCCGTGGCACCGAAGGTGTTGCCCTTCGTGAACTCCCACAACCCGGCGAGCAGCTGCGCGATGCCGCCGTAGAAGATCGCGAGCCCGAAGACGCCCGCCTCGACGGTCTCGGGCAGCAGGCCGGCGTTGACCGCCGACAGGAACAGCGTGGTGCCGGCGAAGCCGGCGAGGCCCAACGGGCCGGGGTCGGCGATGTGCGCGCCGAAACCGGCGGCCGCCGGCGCAGTGCGGGAAGCGGTGGGGTCGTTCTGGTGCGCAGGCATGGCAGCTCCTCGTTCACGTCACCGGTGGGCACGTCCTCCGGCGTTGGCCTGACGGTGCACGCAAATCGGACAGGTGGCAAGGGCGACATGCGGTCAGGGTTGGACGGGCACCCCGAGGCCGAGAACGTTGAACCAGTAGTCCGACCCCCGGGCGAAGGCGGTCAGGGTCAACTCCCCGGGATCGGTGACGCGCCATGTCTCCAGCGTCGAGCGCACGATGCTGCTGACCCGGTCGGCGCCCTGCATCGTGGGAGCGAACGAGTCCTCGCTGGCACAGTCGCCGTCCGACCGCCGTTCGACCGCACTGACCGACGACGAGAAGTACCCCTGGACGAACGCCGACGGGTCGGCGACCCGGGCGATGATCCACGTCGGTTCACCCAGCAGCGTCGGGACCGTCACGGCCGCGCGCTGCAGGTCGCGGAACAGCCACGGGAGCTCGCCCAGCACCGCGCCGATGTCGTCTGCGACCTGGGCACCGCTGAGGTACACCCGGTCCGGGAGCAGTTCGCCGCGCACCGCGCGCCACCGGTAGGGGGCGCTGTCGAGTCCGCCCCACTCGAAGGCCCGGTTCTCCTCGTCCTCGACCCACGGCATCGGCTCGAGCCGCACCGTCAGCGGATGGCCGGACACCTCGACGCGCACGGTGTCGGCGTACCAGCGCAGGGTCGGGCCGTCGACCACCGAGGGCGGAGCACCGAGCAGGTCGACGGCGTCCTGGAGTCGCCCGTCGAGCTCGGTGAACCGCAGCGCGGCGACCTCGACACCCTGGGCTCGTGCCTGCTCGTCGGTCTCCTCGCGCAGCACGCCCCGGATCCCGGCGACCTCGAGATGGCGCACCGTCTCGCCGTCGTCGACCTCCACGCCCGAGCGCCAGCCGCGACGGGCGGCCTCGCCGAGCAGGGTGTCCAGGCGCCAGTCGGGCGGGTGGAGATCACGCAGCGCGCGCAGGAGGTCGGCCAGGGCGCCCACGACGGTCAGCCGGCGTCGGCGCGGCTGGCTGCGAACAGCGCGCGCAGGTCGCGCATCGCCGCGACCGCGTACTCACGGTCCATGCGTTGGATGGCGTAGACGGCGAGCGTCTCTTCACCGGGCAGCCGCAGCCGTGCGAACCGGACGTTGCTCGGGAACTCGACGGCCACCACCGCAGCCCACGGGATGCTGCGCCAGTTGCCGAGATACCCGCGGGTACGGACGCCGTGCAGGTCGGCCGTCATGCGTGGGCGGGCCGGCAGGCGCAGACCTCCCGCGACGACCAGGCCGATCACGACGGTGAAGATCTGGTCGGTGTGGCCGAAGTAGGCGCCGGCGTTGTCCCGTCGCTGCAGCAGGGCGGCCACGACGAAGACGACGAGGGCGACGGCCGCGCTGATGTTGGCGATGCGCGCCGTGCGGATCGGCCGGGCGCTCATCGCCTCCGGCACAGGATCGGGCGTGGAGCCAGTCACAGCCGGCACGCCGCGATCGCGGTGACGAGGATGCCGCGCGCACCCAGGTGGTACAGCTCGTCCATGACCGCGTTGGTGTCGCGCTTGGGCACCATCGAGCGCACCGCGCACCACCCCTGCTCGTGCAACGGCGAGACGGTCGGCGACTCGATGCCGGGGGTGACGGCCACGGCCTGCGGGACGAGGTCGGCGGCGATGTCGTAGTCCATCAGCACGTACTGCCGGGCGATGATCACGCCCTGCAACCGCCGTACCAGCTGCTCGATGCGCTGCGGCTGCTCGACGTCGTGCCGCTTGATGAGGATGGCCTGGCTGGTCAGCAGGGGCTCGCCGAATATCTCCAACCCGGCGTTGCGCAGCGTGGTGCCGGTCGACACGACGTCCGCGATGGCGTCGGCGACGCCCAGCGGCACCGCCGTCTCCACCGCGCCGTCGAGCCGGATCACCTCCGCCTCGATGCCGTGCTCGGACAGGTAGGCCTGCAGCACCCCGGGGTAGGCGGTGGCGATGCGCTTTCCGCCGAGATCCGCCACGGAACCAGCCGCGCCGGGCAGCGTCGCGAAGCGGAAGGTGGAGTGGGCGAAGCCCAGCGCCAGCACGGCCTCGGCCTTCGCGCCGGAGTCCAGCAGCAGGTCCTCGCCGGTGATTCCGACGTCGAGCTGCCCGCTGCCGACGTACAGCGCGATGTCGCGGGGGCGCAGGAAGAAGAACTCGGTGTCGTTGTCGGTGTCGCTGAGGACGAGCTCGCGGGAATCGGTGCGCTGGCGGTAGCCGGCCTCGACGAGCATCTGGCTGGCCGGCTCGGCCAGCGAGCCTTTGTTCGGAACGGCGATGCGGAGCATGGGACCTACCTCGGAAGCGGTGGACGGGAGTCGGCGCGCCTACAGATGTCGGTAGACGTCATCGAGCCCGATGCCCTTGCCGAGCATGATGACCTGGATGCGGTAGAGCAGCTGGCTGATCTCCTCGGCCGTCCGCTCCCCTGATTCGTGCTCGGCCGCCATCCACACCTCGGCGGCTTCCTCGACGACCTTCTTGCCCTGCTCGTGGACGCCCGCGTCGAGGGCGACGACGGTGCCCGAACCGGCCGGGCGATCACGCTGGCGGTCGGTGAGCTCGGCGAACAGCTGGTCGAAGGTCTTCATCGCGCCTCCGAGCCTACCGGCGGCGCTCAGCCGGACCCGTGCGCGTCAGCGGCACGTCTCAGGCGCCACGGACGCAGGTGCCGGTACCCGCGCACGGACACCGGCCGCATCGGGCGCAGGACGAACCCGTCGTCGTCGGCGAGCGCCTCGTAGAGTCCCTCGTCGATGAGCACCGAGTCCGGGCGCGCCACCGAGGTCAGCCGGCTGGCGATGTTCACGGTCTGCCCGTAGACGTCACCCATCCTGCCGACGACCTCACCGAAGGCCACCCCGGCCCGCAGCGCCGGCAGGCTGTCGTCGTCCGCGGCTCGCTCGACGAGGTCCAGGGCCGCCGACGCGGTGTCGGCCGGCGTCTCGGCCACGTAGAGGATCTCGTCGCCGATGGTCTTGACGATCTGCCCGCGGTGCTCGGACACGACCTCGTTCGCCAGCGTCTCGAACGCGGTCAGCACGTGACGCAGCTCGGCCTCGGACGACTGGCGGGTGAACGTCGTGAACCCCGCCATGTCCACGAACCCGATGCCGCGCCGCGAGCTCTTCTGGCTGCCGGCTCCGGCGTTGGACGCGGTGCGGGAGAAGTAGGCGGCGAGCTGGCGGCGCCAGACGTAGTTGTGCAGCTCGCTGACGACGGGCGTGATCTCGTCGATGAGCCCGGTGATGCCCTCGCTGCCCTCGATCAGCTCCGGTTGCCGTTCCACGAGCTCCATCACGACCTGGCCCTGCCACGAGGCCAGCCGCGCGAAGGTCTGGCCGATGATGCGTGTCATCGCCCGCATCAGCTCGTCGTCGATGTCGCCGATCGACTGCAGCGCTCGTACGTTGCCCAGCGCCTCGATGTCGGCCCGGGTGAACGCCCGGTCGTCGTCGTCGGCGACCGCGAAGCCCATGGCCCGCCACAGCGCCCGGACCTCGTCGAGCGGCATGCCGGACTCGTCGGCGATCTGCAGGCGCGTGTACTCCCGCGGCCCGCCGAGGAGGTTCTCCTCGACCGCGTCGAGCAGCTCCGACAGATCGGGCGCCGGCGGCTCGTCCGTCGAGTGGTCGGTGTTCTCGGCCACGGCGTTCAGGTGGTGTGCACGATCAGCACGTCGGTGCGGGCGTGCCGGGCGACGTCGAGCGGGACCGAGCCGAGGATGCGCCCCGCCAGCGTGTTGAGGCCGACGTTGCCGACGACGAGCAGGTCGGCGTCGGTGTCCGACACGACCTTGGCCAGCGTGGCGGCGGGCTTGCCCTCGACCGAGCGCAGCTCGACCTTGGTGGCGCCGGCGGCGACCGCACGGTCGCGGGCCCGGCTGACGGTGTCGTCGGCGGGCGCCGAGCCCACCACCTGGTAGGCGTCCTCGCCGAGCTGGTCCTGCGCCGCGGTGTCGACCTTGTCGGGTAGGTAGGCGCAGGCGATGACGAGGGTGGCGTCGCTGTCGGCGGCCAGCGACGCCGCGCGTTCGACGGCGGCGAACGAGGTGTCGGACCCGTCGGTGCCGACGACGACGGTGCGGTAGGCGCTCATCTGCTCCTCCTTCACACGCGGTGGTCCACGCGGGCGCGTGGCAGCGGGCGGGGCGGCCCGGGTGCGACCCTATCCAGACCGGCGGGCCGCCGCCTGTCGTGCCGGGGACGCCGGGCCGGAGCACGACGGGCCGGACGCGTCAGGGGCGGGGCCAGTCCGCGAGGGTGAGGGCGGTGGCCAGGGCCGCGGTGACCGCCTCGTGGCCCTTGTCCTCGACCGAGCCCGGCAGGCCGGCGCGGTCGAGCGCCTGCTGCTCGGTGTCGCACGTCAGCACGCCGAAGCCGACGGGAACGCCGGTGCGCTCGGCGACCGCGGTGAGCCCGTTGGTCGCGGCCAGGCAGACGTAGTCGAAGTGCGGCGTCCCACCGCGGATGACGACGCCGAGCGCGACGACGGCGTCGACGCCCCCACGGGTCGCGACCCGCGACGCCGCGACGGGCAGCTCGAACACGCCGGGTACGCGCAGCTCCGTGGCGTCGGTGACACCGGACTCGGTGAGGGCCCGGCGCGCGCCGTCGAGCAGACCGCCCATGACCGTGTCGTGCCAGCGGCTCGCGAGGACGACGACGGACAGCTGTCCCGCGCCCTCGACCGCCAGCGTGGGCGCGCCGTGACCGGCCACCGCCTACTGCTCCTCGACGAAGAGGTCGGGCTGCTCCTCGATGATGAAGTCCGGGTCGTGACCCATCCGGTCGCGCTTGGTCTCGAGGTAGCGCAGGTTCTCGGGGTTGGCGTGCACGGGCAGCGGCACCCGGCCGACGACGGTGAGCCCGTACCCCTCGAGCCCGGCCCGCTTGGCGGGGTTGTTGGTCAGCAGCCGCATGGAGCGCACGCCGAGGTCGACGAGGATCTGCGCGCCGGTGCCGTAGTCGCGCGCGTCCGCGGGCAGGCCCAGCTCGATGTTGGCGTCGAGGGTGTCGGCGCCGGCGTCCTGCAGTTGATACGCCTGCAGTTTGTGCAGCAGGCCGATGCCCCGGCCCTCGTGGCCGCGGATGTAGAGCACGATGCCGCGCCCCTCCCGGGCCACGGCGGCGAGCGCGGCGTCGAGCTGCGGGCCGCAGTCGCAGCGCAGCGAGCCGAACACGTCGCCGGTCAGGCATTCGGAGTGCACCCGCACCAGGACGTCCTCACCGTCGCCGATGTCGCCGTAGACGAAGGCGACGTGCTCGCGGTCGTCGTAGCTCGAGGAGTAACCGACCGCGGTGAACTCGCCGAAACGCAGCGGTACGCGGGCCGACGCGACTCGCTCGACGAGCTTCTCGAAGCGCCGGCGGTAGGCGATCAGCTCGGCGATGGAGATCATGGCCAGGTCGTGCTCGTCGGCGAACACGCGCAACTCCTCGCTGCGCGCCATCCCCGCGGGGTCCTTCTCGCTGACCACCTCGCACAGCACGCCGGCCGGGTGCAGGCCGGCGAGCATCGCGAGGTCGACCGCGGCCTCGGTGTGCCCGGGGCGCCGCAGCACACCGCCGGCCTTGGCCCGCAGCGGGACGACGTGTCCCGGACGCGAGAAGTCCGCAGCGTTGGAGTCGGGGTCGGCCAGCAGCCGGATGGTGTGGCTGCGGTCGGTGGCCGAGATGCCGGTGTCGACGCCCTCGCGTGCGTCCACGGTGACCGTGTACGCGGTGCCGCGGCGGTCCTGGTTGGTGTGGAACATCGGCGGGAGGTCGAGACGGTCGGCGTCGGCCTCGGTGATCGGCACGCAGATGTAGCCGGAGGTGTAACGGACCATGAACGCGATCAGCTCGGGGGTGGCCAGCTCGGCGGCGAAGATGAGGTCGCCCTCGTTCTCGCGGTCCTCGTCGTCGATGACGACGACGGCCTTGCCCGACTTGATGTCGGCGATGGCGCGCTCGACCGTGTCGAGGCGCAGGGTGGCGGTCATGAGGTCTCCATCAGTCGCGCGACGTACTTGGCGAGCACGTCGACCTCCAGATTGACAGCAGAACCGGCCTCCCGGCCACCCAGGGTCGTCGCGCGCAGCGTCTCCGGGATGAGCCCGACCTCGAACCAGTCGGGGCCGACGGCGCTGACGGTCAGCGACACACCGTCCACCGCCACGGACCCCTTCTCGGCCACGAAGCGGGCCAGCTCGGCCGGCAGGCCGAAGCGGACGGACTCCCAGGCGTTGCCGGGTGTGCGCGAGATCACGGTGCCGGTGCCGTCCACATGGCCCTGGACGACGTGTCCGTCGAGGCGGGCGTCGGCACGGACGGCACGCTCGAGGTTCACCGGATCGCCGACCGCCAGGGTGCCGATGACGGAACGGGCGAGGGTCTCGCCCATGACGTCGAAGTCGAGGGTGACCTTGCCGCCCTCGGCGGCCACGTCCCACCCGACGACGGTGAGGCACACCCCGTTGACGGCGATCGAGGCGCCGTGCACGAGGTCGTCCACGATCCCGGCGGCACGCACGGTGAGCACGGCCGAGTCGCCGCGAGGCGCGATGTCCGTGACCTCGCCGACCTCTTCGATGATGCCGGTGAACATGCCTTATCCGTCCTCTGTCGTCGTGGTTTCGTCCGCCCAGCGGGGGCGGGCCACGATCTTCACATCGTCACCCAGCCGGCTGACCGACTCCACGTCCAACAGTGCGGCGTCGGCCAGTGTTCCGATGCCCGCGTCGCCGAGGGCGTTCGGGCCGGCGCCGAGCAGGGTGGGCGCCAGGTAGGCCACCACCTCGTCCACACAGTGCGCTTCGACGAACGCGCCGGCCAGCGTCGGGCCCCCCTCGAGCAGCACGTGGCGTACGCCGCGGTCGTGCAGCGCCTTGAGCGCGAACTGCGGGGCGGCGGTGTCCAGGACGAGGGTCTCGGCACTGTCGTCGAGCACCCGCGCGTCGTCGGGCACCCGGTGCCGCCGGTCGAGGACGACACGCAGTGGCTGGCGCGGGCCGAGCCGGTCGTCGTCGCGCACCGTGAGCTGCGGGTCGTCGGCCAGCACCGTGCCGCTGCCGACCAGGACGGCGTCGACCTCGGCCCGCAGGCGGTGCACGTCGGCGCGCGCCGTCACCCCGGTGATCCACTGCGAGGTGAGGTCGGCGGCCGCGACCCGGCCGTCCAGCGTGGCCGCGTACTTCCAGGTGACGAAGGGCCGCCCGGCCCGGACCGCGTGCAACCAGGGCCGCAACGCCCCGGACGCGGCAGCGTGCGCCTCGACGCCCGCGACGACGTCGACCCCGCTCTCGCGCAGCCGCTCGGCGCCTCCGGCTGCCTCGGGGTTCGGGTCGTCGACGGCGTAGACGACCCGCTCGACGCCGGCGGCCAGCAGCGCCTCCGTGCAGGGGCCGGTGCGGCCGGTGTGCGCGCAGGGCTCGAGGGTGACGACGGCCGTGCCGCCCCGCGCCGCCGGACCCGCCGCACGCAGGGCCTGCACCTCGGCGTGCGGGCCGCCGGCCGGCGCGGTGGCGCCCTCCCCGGCCAGGCTGCCGTCGGCCGCGAGGATGACGGCGCCGACGGCGGGGTTCGGGCTCGTGGTGCCGCGCACGGTCTCGGCCAGCGCCAGCGCTCGGTGCATGGCCGCCTCTTCGGCCTCGGTGGCACCCGTGGGGTCGACGTCGCTCATGCCCTCACTCCGTTCGGGCATGCGGAGACGCCATGCTGTCTGTTCGCTCCGCAAGCGTCGCTCATGCCCTCACTCCGTTCGGGCATGCGGAGACGCCATGCTGTCGGTTCGCTCTGCAAGCGTCGCTCATGCGGTCATGGCGCCGCGGGCCTGGGCGCGCAGCGCCTCGACCGCGCGGCCCGGGTCGTCGGCGCCGAAGACGGCCGAGCCCGCCACGAACACGTCGGCGCCCGCCTCGGCGGCTGCCTCGATGGTGTCCTGGGCGATGCCGCCGTCGACCTCGAGGAACAGTCGCAGGTGACCGGACCGGACCTGCTCGCGCGCCGTGCGCACCTTGGGCAGGACCTCGGCCATGAACTCCTGGCCGCCGAAGCCGGGCTCGACGGTCATGACGAGCAGGGTGTCGAACTCGCGCAGGATCTCCAGGTACGGCTCGATCGGGGTACCCGGCTTGACCGACAGCCCGGCCAGCGCACCGGCCCGGCGGATGGCGCGGGCGGTCTGCACCGGGTCGGTGGCGGCCTCGACGTGGAACGTGACGTTGGCGGCGCCGAGCTCGGCGTACCCGGGGGCCCAGCGGTCCGGGTCGTCGATCATGAGGTGGCAGTCCAACGGCAGGTCCGTGGCGGCCTTGAGGCTCTTCACGACCGGCGGCCCGAGGGTCAGGTTCGGGACGAAGTGGTTGTCCATGACGTCGACGTGCAGCCAGTCGCTGCCGGCCACCGCGTCGGCGGCGGCGGCCAGGTTCGCGAAGTCCGCGGACAGGATGCTCGGCGCGATCATGGGTTCGGGCGATCCGCTGGAGGTCACAGCCCGAGTCTAGGGAGCGGGGAGTCTTCCCCCGTAGCGGTCGCGGCGGGAACCCGGACCCCTCCATCGAGTGGTGGGGGGGGGGGGGGGGGGGGGGGGGGGGGGGGGGGGGCGGGGGGCGGGGGGGGACACCCCCGACGCCCACGCCCCCCCCCCCCCCCCCACCACTCGACGTGATGACAAGTGGGATCGGCGTTCACTCGACGCGATGACAGGTGGGATCGGCGTTCACTCGACGCGATGACGGGTGGGATCGGTGTCCGCGGTCACCGGCGGATCAGCGCGCAGAACATGGCGTCGGTGCCGTGGCGGTGCGGCCACAGCTGCACGGTCGGGCCGTCACCGAGGCCGTCGACGCCGGGGAAGGCGGGCCGGGCGTCGACCAGCTCGTGCCCCGCGACGACCGCGGCCGTCTCGGCGGGGTGCGGCGAACAGGTCACGTACGCGACCACCCCACCGGGACGGGTCAGCCGCAACGCCGCGGCGAGCAGCTCGCGCTGCAGCGCCGCCAGCTCGGCGACGTTGTCGGGGTCGCGCCGCCAGCGGCTCTCCGGCCGGCGGCGCAGCGCGCCGAGCCCGGTGCACGGCGCGTCCAGCAGCACGCGGTCGTAGCCGCCCTCGGGACGTGGCAGGTCGCGGGCGTCGCCGACCTCGACCGGCACGTCCCACCGCGCGGTCACCCGGCGGACCAGCTCGGCGCGGTGCGGGCGCAGCTCGTTGGCGGTGAGCACGGCACCGCGCTCGGCGGCGAGGGCGGCCAGCAACGCGGCCTTGCCGCCCGGGCCGGCGCACAGGTCGAGCCAGCGCTCGCCGCGGCCGTCGACGGGTGGATCCAGCGGCGCGACCGCCAGGGCGAGCGCGCACAGCTGGCTGCCCTCGTCCTGGATGCCGACCCGACGGTCGCGGACCGCCGGCAGGTCACCGGGGTCGCCGCCGGACATCCGGACGGCGTACGGCGAGTAGGGACCGGGCTCGGCGGCGGGCAACGCGGCCAGCAGCTCGTCGACCGTCGCCGCCCCGGGCCACGCGACGAGGTGGGTGAGCGGGCGCTCGTCGTCGGCGGCGAGGGCGCGTGCGGTGTCCTCCAGCGGCCCGTCGACCTGTTCGCCGAGAGCCAGCGCGAACGCGTCGGCGATCCACTCGGGGTGCCCGGTGCGGACCGCCAGCGCGCCGAGGGGGCTGCGCCCCTGCGCCAGCGTGTCCGTCCACCCCGTCCAGTCCTGGGCCGTCACGTTGCGCAGCACGGCGTTGACAAGCCCGGCCGCGCGCCCGTGCCCGCTGGTGTGCGCGAGGTCGACGGTGGTGGCCACGGCGGCGTGTGCGGGGATGCGGGTCCGCAGCGCCTGGTAGGCGCCGAGGCGCAGCAGGTCGCGCACGCCGGCCTGGAGATCCTTCAGCGGGCGGTCGAGACAGCGCCCGACCACCTCGTCGAGCGTGCCCGCGGCGCGGACCGTGCCGTAGCCGAGCTCGGTGGCGAACGCCGCGTCGCGGCCGTCGAGACCCGCGTCGGCGATGAGGCGGGGCAGCACCAGGTTGGCGTAGGCGTCGTGCTCGTCCACGGCGCGCAGCAGCTGGTAGGCGACGGACCGGGCGGGGTCGACCTGGGCCGGGCGGCGCGCCCGACCACCGGCCGGACCGCCCGGCGGTCGACCCGAGGTACGGCGGGCCGGCCGGCGGCCACCCGGTCCGCCGCGGCCGCCAGTTCCGCCAGTTGCGCCGGTTCCGCCGGTTCCGCCGGGGCGTGCGTCAGGCACCGAGTCGCTCCCCCGGGTTCGGGCGGGCGCCGCGCGCCCAGTCCGCCGCCGGCATCGGCCGCTTCCCCGGCGGCTGCACCAGACCCAGACCGACGTCCAGGCTGGCCGTGCCGACCGAGACGCTCCCGCGTTCCACCCGCAGTTCCCCCGGTTCGAGGTCGTTGCCCCCGCGCAGGGTGACCGGGCCGAGCTTGAGCCGCTCGCCCCGGAACGTCGTCCACGCGCCCGGAGCCGGCGTGCAGGCCCGCACGAGCCGGTCGACGTGGCGGCCGGGCGACGTCCAGTCGACCTCGGCGTCCGACACGTTGATCTTGGGGGCGAGCGAGACGCCGTCGGGCGACTGCGGCACGCCGACCAGGCTGCCGTCGGACAGGCCGTCCATCGTGGCCACCATCAGCCCGGCGCCGCTGACCGCGAGCCGCTCGAGCAGGTCGCCACTGGTGTCGGTGGCGCGGATGGTCTCGGTGACCACCCCGTACACCGGGCCGGTGTCCAGGCCCTGCTCGATGAGGAACGTCGAGGCGCCGGTGACGTCGTCGCCGTGCAGGACGGCATGCTGCACGGGCGCGGCACCGCGCCACGCCGGCAGCAGCGAGAAGTGCAGGTTGACCCACCCCAGCCGGGGCACGGCGAGCGCGCTCGGTGGCAGCAGCGCCCCGTAGGCCACCACGGGACAGCAGTCGACGGCGAGCTCGCGGAGCTGGTCGAGGAAGGCCGGCTCGGACGGCTTGGCCGGGGTCAGGACCGGGACGCCGGCCTCGCGGGCGAGCGTGGCGACTGGTGACTCCGCCACCTGCCGACCGCGCCCGGCACGGGCCGGCGGCCGGGTGATCACGGCGACGACGTCGTGCGCGGGCGCGTCGAGCAGCGCGCGCAGGGTCGGCACCGCCGCGGACGGGGTGCCGGCGAGGGCCAGTCTCATGATCGGCGCGTCACCCGAGGCGACCGGCGTGCGGGCTGACCTTGACCGTGGGGACGGGCTCGCCGTTCCATTCCGCCTCACGAATGGCCTTCATGGCCGCGCGCCGGGTCTCGGCGTCGAGACGGTCGACGAACAGCACGCCGTCGAGGTGGTCGGTCTCGTGCTGGATGGCTCTCGACAGGGTGGCCGCGCCCTCGATGGTGATCGGGTCGCCGTACATGTTCTGGCCGTGCGCAACGACGTGCTCGCGTCGCGTGCAGTCGAACTGCAGACCGGGGATGGACAGGCAGCCCTCGGGGCCGTCCTGCTCCTCGTCGGTCGGGAAGTGCAGGACGGGATTGACGAGGTGACCCTCGCCCTCGCCGGCCACGTGATAGACGAACACCCGTAGGCCGACGCCGATCTGCGGCGCAGCCAGGCCCGCACCGGGCGCGTCGAGCATGGTGGCCTCGAGGTCGGCGACGAGCGTCCGCAGCTGCTTGTCGAAATCAGTGACGACGTCGGCCGGCGTGCGCAGCACCGGGTCCCCGAACAGCCGGATGGGCTGGACCGTCATGCCCGGGTGCCGAGGAGGTCGTCGTGGGTGCCGTCGCTCACAACCGGCCAGTCTAGTCGGCCCCCGTGGGGTCGTCCGGTCTGTGAACTAGTTAGGATGGCTAACGAACGAAAGGACTTCTGTGCCCACCTCTGACACCCATGCGCGCCGCATCGCGCTGTCGGTCACGACCGTCGGCATCCTGGCCGCGACCCTGAACTCCTCGATCCTGCTGATCTCGCTGCCGGCGATCTTCCGTGGGCTCGGCCTGGACCCGCTCGCTCCGTCGAACATCTCCTACCTGCTGTGGATGCTGATGGGCTTCATGCTCGTCACCGCGGTGCTGGTGGTGACCTTCGGTCGCCTGGGCGACCAGTACGGCCGGGCCAAGATCTTCAACCTGGGGTTCCTGATCTTCACGATCGGGTCGATCGGCTGCGCGCTGGTCCCGAACTCCGGCGGCACCGGGGCGCTCGAGATCATCATCCTGCGCATCATCCAGGGCGTGGGCGGCGCGATGGTCATGGCCAACTCGACGGCGATCATCACCGACGCGTTCCCGGCCGAACGCCGCGGGTTCGCGCTGGGCGTCAACCAGGTCGCCGCGATCGCCGGCTCGTTCTTCGGCCTGATCATCGGCGGCATCCTCTCCGAGTGGGACTGGCGCGCGGTCTTCTGGGTCAGCGTCCCGATCGGGGCCTGGGGCACCTGGATGGGTTACCGCACGCTGCACGACCCGGTTCGCGACCGCTCGAAGCGCGTCACGATCGATTGGTGGGGCAACCTGACCTTCGGCGTCGGGCTGATCTCGGCGCTCGTCGCCGTCACCTACGGCCTGCAGCCCTACGGCGGGCATCCGATGGGCTGGACGTCGCCGAAGGTGCTGGCCGGCCTGATCGGCGGCGTGGTCCTGCTCGTCGCCTTCGTGATCATCGAGACCAAGGTCAGCGACCCGATGATCGACATGCGGCTGTTCCGCATCCGGGCGTTCAGCGCCGGCCAGGCCGTGAACCTGCTCGCGGCGATGTCACGCGGCGGCCTGCAGTTCATGCTCATCATCTGGCTGCAGGGCATCTGGCTGCCGCTGCACGGCTACGACTTCGCCGACACCCCGCTGTGGGCCGGTATCTACATGCTGCCGCTGACCCTCGGCTTCCTGGTCGCGGGCCCGGCCTCCGGCGCGGTCTCCGACCGGTTCGGTGCGCGGGCCTTCGCCACCGGCGGGCTGCTGCTCACCGCTTGCACCTTCGGCGGACTGATCCTGCTGCCCGCGAACTTCAACTACGTGCTGTTCGCCGTCCTGCTGGCGTTCAACGGCATCGGGATGGGCCTGATGGCCGCACCGAACTCGGCCGCGATCATGAACGCGGTGCCGTCGACCTCACGCGGCGCCGCTTCGGGCATCCGGGCCACCGGCATGAACGCGGGCATGGTCATCTCGCTCGGCGGGTTCTTCACGCTGATGGCCGTCGGCCTCGCATCGCGGCTGCCGGCGGCTCTGCAGGGCGGGCTGACGGGCGCGGGCGTCGACAACGCGACCGCGACCCAGGCCTCGCACGCCTCGCCGGTCGGGATCCTGTTCGCCGCGTTCCTCGGGGGCAACCCGATCAAGGAACTCGTCCCGCACGCCTCCCCCGCGGTCGGCGCCAAGATCTACGACGGGCACTTCTTCCCCGGCCTGATCTCGGGGCCGTTCATGCACGGGCTGACGATCGCGTTCACCGCGTCCATCGTCATGTTGCTGATCGCCGCGGGTGCGTCGCTGATGCGCGGTGAGAAGTTCGTGCACACCGACGCCGACGGCTCGGCCCATCACGACACCCCGCTCGAGGCCCTGGCCCGCGAGGGCGATGCGCTGGCCAGCCCGGCCGTCCCCGCCGAGGAGGTCGCGTACGACGACGCGGTGTCCGGCCGGTTGGAGAAGACGGCCCGGCCGGGCTGATCCGGCGCGTCAGAGCAGCTCGAGCGGATCGAGCTGGATGCGCACCGGGTCGGCGGAGCGGCGGGCCGAACGACCCGCCGCCGCCGTCTTGAGCGCGTGCGCCAGGTCGGCACCGGCGGCCCGCGGCACCCGGAGCAACAGGCGTTGCCCGTCGTGCCCGACCGGCACCGGGCCGATGGTCTGCAGGCCTTCAGGCGCGTGCAGGGCGCTCGTCAGCTCGGACAACGCCGCGGCCGGCCCGGTCACCGACGCCATGCGGGACACAGGAGGGAAGTCCAGCTCGGCGCGTTCGGACAGCTCGCGTGCGGCGAAGCCGCCCGGGTCCCAGCGCACCAGGGCCTGAACCGCAGGGACCCCGGCGTCGGCGCCCACGATCACCGGCGCGCCCGGCCGCACCAGCGCGGCCGCGTTCGCCCACCGACGCAGCGTCTCCTCCCCCGCGCGCAGGTCGGGGCGCGACAGCAGCGCCCACCCGTCGAGCAGCAGGGCCGCGCCGTACCCCCCGCCGCAAACCGGCTCCGCGCCCGGCGTGGCCACCACGACCGCGGCCTCGTCGCCGACGTCGGCGAGTACGTGGTCGCCCCCCGACGACCGGATCGGGACGCCCGGGAACGCCCGGCCGAGCTCCTCGGCGGTACGGGCCGAGCCGACGACGGTGGCGCGCAGCCGCTGGCCGCCGCACGTGGGACACGTCCAGCCCGGCGCCGCACGGGCGCACCACCGGCACACCGGGGCCGAGCGTTCCGAGGCCGCCGCCAGCGGACCCGAGCACACCGGGCAGCGCGCCGGGGTGCGGTCGCGGGCACACGCCAGCGACGGGACGTACCCCCCGCGCGGCACCTGGACCAGCACGGCGTGACCCGCGGCCAGGGACTCCCGCGTCGTGCGCCACGCCAGGGTCGGGAGCCGGGCGGCGGCCGCCGCAGGATCGCGGGCGAGCTCGACGTCGTCGGCCACGGCGCGTACCCGCGGCGCCGAGGCACGCAGCACGCCCCGCTCGGCGACGATCTCGTGCGCCCACCCGTTCTCCAGCAGCTGCTGGGCCTCGGCGGTGCGCGCGTGCGCGGCCAGGACCAGGGCCGACCCGGTGAGCGCCGAGCGCAGCACCAGCACGTCCCGGGCGTGCGGGTAGGGCGCCCGCGGCTCGGCGTGCAGGTCGTCGCCGTCGTCCCAGATGGCGAGCAGGCCCACGTCGGCGACCGGCGCATACGCCGCGGCCCGGGTGCCGACCGCGACGCGCACCACGCCGCGGCGCAGGGCCAGCCAGCGCCGGTAGCGCTCGGCCGGGCCGAGATCGGCCGACAGCGCCACGTGCCGCCCGGTGCCCAGCGCGGCGGTGAGCGCGGCGTCGACCCGGGCGAGGTCCCGCGCGTCGGGGACGACGAGGACGGCGCCGCGACCGGCGTCATGGGCCACGCGGGCGGCCTCGGCCAGCCGGGCCGGCCAGTCGTCGCCCGGCCGCATCGTCCACACCGCGCGTGCCGCCCGACCCTCGGCGACCGCGGCGTGGAACGACGGCCCGGCCCGGTACCCCGACAGGTCGGTGGCGAGCTCGGGCAAGGCCCCCGGTGGCTTGGGCGTCGACGTCTCGGCACGGGCGTGCCGCGACGGCACCCCGAGGCGGACGACGTCGACGACGTTGCCCGCCCACCGTTCGGCGACGGCGCGGAACAGCGCGGTGGTCTCGGCAGTGAGCACCGGCTCGGTGCCGACAGCCCGCTCGACGAAGGCCAGCGTCCCCTCGTGCTCGGTGCGGGCGACCCGCTCGAGGACGAACGCGTCGACCAGGCGGCCGGCGAAGCGCACCCGCACCCGGGAACCGGCCGTGACCTCGGCGTCGAGCGTAGCGGGCACCAGGTAGTCGAAGAGGCGGTCGAGATGGGGCAGGGGGACGTCGACGTGCAGCCGGGCGACCGGGTCGCGCTCGGCGGGCTCCCGGCCGGCCGTCGGCGCGGCCGCCGGGCGCGCAGCAGGTCGGCGGGTGGTCATAAGAAGGTTCCTATCAGCGGTCGGCGACGGTTTCCGCGGTGCCGACCTCAGCGCAGCACCCTGCGTGCCCCCACGATCGTCGCCACCAGCACCGCGAGGTAGCCGAGCAGTCCCAACCACGCGCCGACGTGCAGCACGGTGTCGCCGGTGGCGAGCTTGTGCATCGTCCAGATGTGCAGGACCGCGGCGACGCCGGCCGCGACGGCCGCACCGATCCGGGCGAAGGTGTTGCCCGCTGCCGACGGCGGAACGGGCAGGAGCGCGAGCAGACCGAGCACCAGCACGACACCGAACAGGACGTAACCGCCCCATGCCGCGTACAGGTAGAACGCGGCGTTCAGGTGTTCGCCGCCGGCCTTGCGGACGGCCGAGCTCAGGTCGGTGAACCCGCCCTTGTTGCCCTTGACCCAGGACAGCGCGAACAGGCTCAGGGCCACCGCGACCAGGCCGATCAGGCCGATCAGGAGACCGACGCCCGGCGCGTACCGAACCCGTCCGACCCCGGGCACGGCCCCGTGACCCGGATAGCCGGCCTGCTGGTACGGACCTTGCTGGTACGGACCTTGCTGGTACGGACCTTGCTGGTACGGACCTTGCTGGTACG
>NZ_CAXUNP010000039.1:0-4207 GCF_964252635.1 uncultured Jatrophihabitans sp. | reverse complement strand
GCCCCTGCGGATACGGCCCCTGCGGCGGCGTGCTCATCCGTCCAGCCTGATCGGTACGGTTCCCGCCGGCTCGCTGTCGGGGAAGTAGGACCCGATGGTCAGCCGGAGGCCGGTGGTGTCGCCGGAACCGCTGGCCACGATGATCCCGTCCCAGCCGGTCGTGCCGGTCGTGCCCTGCTCCGGCGTCGGCCCCTGCCAGACCGCGCCGCGCGCCCGCAGTGCGTTCAGGTAGAAGGCCTTGACGACAGCAAGGCTGGAGCGGACGCGATACACCTTGGCGTACTGCTCCGTGCTCACCACGGTCGTGCCCGCGGGCAACGGGAAATCGGCGCGCAGCCGATTCCCCAACTGCTGACCTGGACGGGGCGGCGCGGTCGCGCTCTCGTGGGACACCGACGTCTGCGTCGTCACCGCGATCAGCGCGCTGACCACCACGGCGATCGCGGTGATGACGATGCACACCACCCGGGCCGAGCGTTCACCGGACGTGCCCACCCGAGGGTCGCGGACGGGCACGCCCGGGTAGTACGTCATCTCGGTGCGGCGGTCAGCCCTTGGCCAGCTTGGTCAGCTGCTCGGCGCGGTCGGTGCGCTCCCAGGTGAAGTCGGCGTCCTCCCGACCGAAGTGGCCGTAGGCCGCGGTCTTGGCGTAGATCGGCCGCTTGAGATCGAGGTCCCGGATGATCGCCGCGGGGCGCAGGTCGAAGACCTGGTTGATCGCGTCGATGATCTTGTCGGGGTCGACGGTCTCGGTGCCGAAGGTCTCGACGAACAGGCCGACGGGCTCGGCCTTGCCGATCGCGTACGCGACCTGGACCTCGCAGCGCTTGGCCAACCCGGCGGCGACGACGTTCTTGGCCACCCAGCGCATGGCGTAGGCCGCCGAGCGGTCGACCTTCGACGGGTCCTTGCCGGAGAAGGCGCCACCGCCGTGGCGGGCCATGCCGCCGTAGGTGTCGACGATGATCTTGCGGCCGGTCAGGCCGGCGTCGCCCATGGGGCCACCGATGACGAAGCGGCCGGTCGGGTTCACCAGCAGCCGATAGTCGGAGGTGTCGAGCTGCGGCACCAGCGCCAGCACCGGGCGCACGACGTGCTCCTCGATGTCGGGCTTGAGCAGCGTGTCGAGGTCGATGTCCTCGGCGTGCTGGCTCGACACGACGACGGTGTCCAGACGCGTGGCGACACCGTCGACGTACTCGATGGTGACCTGGGTCTTGCCGTCGGGACGCAGGTAGGGGACGGTGCCGTTCTTGCGGACCTCGGTGAGCTTCTCGGACAGGCGGTGCGCGAGCCAGATCGGCAGCGGCATCAGCTCGGGGGTCTCGTCGCTGGCGTAGCCGAACATCAGACCCTGGTCGCCCGCGCCCTGCGACGCGATCTCGTCCTCGGAGGACTCGACACGCTTCTCGTAGGCCGTGTCGACGCCCTGCGCGATGTCGGCCGACTGCGCGCCGATGGAGATGCTGACGCCGCAGGACTCGCCGTCGAAGCCCTTGCGCGAGCTGTCGTAGCCGATCTCGATGATCCGGTCGCGCACCAGCTTGGGGATGTCGGCCCACGCGGACGTGGTGACCTCACCCGCGACGTGCACCTGGCCGGTCATGATCAGGGTCTCGACGGCGACGCGGCTCTGCGGGTCGTCAGCCAGCAGGGCGTCGAGGATGGAGTCGCTGATCTGGTCAGCGATCTTGTCCGGGTGTCCCTCGGTGACGGACTCGGACGTGAACAGACGTCGGCTCACAAGATCTCCGGAAAGTTGCGGTTGGCGGTCGCGCGAAAGTCTATCCGGCGGGCAGGAAACGGGCCGCCACGGCATCCCAGAGCGCGGCGGCCAGGGCGGATTTCGGGCCGTGTCCGACGACGGTCTCGGTGCCGTCGCGGCCGAGCAGCACGGCGGCGTTGTGGGTCTGTCCGAAGGCCAGGTCGGGCCCGACCTCGTTCACCACCAGCAGGTCGCAACCCTTCCGGGCCAGCTTGGCGCGACCCAGGTCGAGCACGCTGTGCCGATCGTCACCGGTCTCGGCCGCGAACCCGACCACGACGGTCCCGGGACGCCTGCCGGCGACCAGGCCGGCCAGGACGTCGGGGTTCTCCTCCAGGGTCACCGGC
The DNA here is from genome assembly GCF_964252635.1 of uncultured Jatrophihabitans sp. Taxonomy (GTDB): domain Bacteria; phylum Actinomycetota; class Actinomycetes; order Mycobacteriales; family Jatrophihabitantaceae; genus Jatrophihabitans. Next base: position 2,095 of record NZ_CAXUNP010000039.1, on the reverse strand, counting down.
TCGGGGGGCGCGCCCGATTTCTTGATCTTGTGGGCGGCGTGCTGCGCAGGACGGAAGTCGGCGACCGCGGCGGCCATGACGACGACGTCGGCGTCCTGGGTGGCCTTCTCGACCGCCTCCCGCAACTCCAGCGCGGTACCCACGCGGACGACGTCGACGCCGGCCGGGTCGGGCAGTTCGACGTTGGCCGACACGACCGTCACCTGCGCGCCCCGGGCCGCGGCGACGGCGGCCACCGCGTACCCCTGACGGCCGGAGGAGTTGTTGCCCAGGTAGCGGACCGGGTCCAGCGGCTCGCGCGTGCCGCCGGCGCTGACGACGACCCGGCGGCCGACGAGGTCATGGGGCAGCGCGTCGGGCCGGTGCAGCAGCAGCTCGGCGAGCTCGGCGATCTGGACGGGTTCGGGCAGGCGGCCCTTGCCGGTGTCGGTGCCGGTGAGCCGGCCGCTCGCCGGCTCCATGACCGTCGCGCCGCGCCGACGCAGGACGGCGACGTTGTCGACGGTGGCGGGGTGCTCCCACATCTCGGTGTGCATGGCCGGGACGTAGAGCACCGGACAGCGTGCGGTGAGCAAGGTGTTGGTGAGCAGGTCGTCGGCCAGGCCGTGGGCGGCCCGCGCGAGCAGGTCGGCGGTGGCGGGCGCGACGACGACCAGCTCGGCCTCGCGGCCCAGCCGCACGTGCGGCACGCGGTCGGCGTCGGTCCAGACGTCGGTGGCGACCGGCCGGTGCGAGAGGGCGGCCCACGTCGGGGCGCCGACGAACTCCAGGGCCGACGCCGTGGGTGCGACGGTGACGTCGTGCCCGGCCTCGGTGAGCTTGCGCAACAGGTTGGCGACCTTGTAGGCCGCGATGCCGCCGCCTACGCCCAGGACCACCCGGCTCATGGCTGATCCGGCCTGGATCAGGCGGTGGGGGTGCCCTCGGAGGGCTTGAACTCGATGAGGTCGGAGTTGATCTCACGCAGCGAGATCGACAGCGGCTTCTCCTGCGGCGCGGTCTCGACGAGCGGGCCGACGTACTCGAGCAGGCCCTCGCCGAGCTGGCTGTAGTAGGCGTTGATCTGGCGCGCCCGCTTGGCCGCGATGATCACCAGCGCGTACTTCGACTGGGCACGCTCGAGCAGCTCGTCGATGGGCGGGTTGGTGATGCCTTCGGCGGTGGAGACGGATTCGGACACGACTCAACTCTCTGATTGCGATTCAGGGTCGCGACGGACGGGCCGCCACGCACAGAAGTCTACCAACGGCGGCCCCGGAACGCCGATTCCACACGGGCCGGCGCCATAATGCCCCGGTGACCGATTTGATCGCCGGGCGCTTCGCCCTGTGCGATCCGATCGGGCGTGGCGGCAGCGGCACGGTCTGGCGTGCCCACGACCGCAAGCTCCGCCGCCTGTGTGCGGCGAAGGTGCTGCGGCAGCGCGACGCCGGGGACCTGCTGCGGTTCGTGCGCGAGCAGTCGGTGCGCATCGCGGGCCCGCACGTGCTGTCGCCCTACTCGTGGGCCGCCGAGGACGAGCACGTCGTCATCGCCAGCGAGCTGGCCGAGGGCGGGTCGCTGGCCGGGTTGCTGCGCCGCACCGGCCCGCTGGCGCCGGCCACCGTCGCGCTCGTGCTCGACCAGCTGCTGGAGGCGCTCGGCCACGTCCACGACGCCGGCATGGTCCACCGCGACGTGAAGCCGGCCAACGTGCTGCTCCGGGCCACCGGCACCGGGCCTGTGTACGCGATGCTCGCCGACTTCGGGCTCACGATCCACCACGCCGATCCCCGGCTCACGGAAGCCGGGCTCATGGTCGGGACGCCCGGGTACTTCGCGCCCGAGCTGCTGCGCGGCGGGGTCGCTCCCGAACCCCGGCACGACCTGTACGCGGCCGGACGGGTGGCCGGCACGCTGCTGACCGGTACCGAACCCGACGGGTTCGCGCCCTCGACCCACGGCTCCGGCCCGCTCGCCGACATCGTGCGGGCGCTGACCTCGCCGGACCCGGCGCGGCGCCCGGCCGGCGCGGCCGAGGCCCGAGCCGCGCTCCGCCCCGCGCTCGGCGACGCCCGTCCGCACACGTGGGACGGCCGGCCCGTCGACGTCGAGT
>NZ_CAXUNP010000038.1:0-38042 GCF_964252635.1 uncultured Jatrophihabitans sp. | reverse complement strand
ACCCCTCCCGGCCAACGCCCGCCCAGCGGCCCGCAGGCGTTCGCCGCCGGCCCGCCGAACCGCCCACCCACCGGGCCGACCGGCGGCGCGACGCAGGGTGCGGGTACGCCGTCCGGGTTCCGCGGGCTGGTCACGAACCGGAAGACGTCGATCCCGATCGCCATCGCGGCGGTCGTCGTCATCATCGCCGTGATCATCATCGTGGTGGTGGCCAGCGGCGGCAGCAGCTCGTCGGCCGAGCGCAGCGGCTCCACCGGCCCCACGTCCTCCGGCACCGGGTCGGCCAGCGGCGACACCAGCGGGTCGGCCTCGGCCTCCACCACTAGCGCGTCGACCACCACGCCGGGCTGGGACAAGTACTCGCAGTTCACCGACCTCGTGGGCGCGCACTCCGACGACACGGCCGGCGCCTACAAGGGCGCCACGTGCACGCTGACCGGGCCCGACTCGACCGTCAAAGGCATGGTCGACCAGATCAACTGCAAGAACCTCAGCGGCACCAAGATCGAGGTGAACGTCGGCCGCTTCGCCAGCGCCAGCGACGTCACGGCCTACGGCTCGGGCCTGGTCACCGACCACAAGTACACCAAGCAGTACTGGACGATCCAGCAGATGCGGCGCGGCCTGCTGTACAAGGCGCCGTCGTCGGCCGGGTTCGGCGACGTCACCAGCTCGGTCTGCTCGATCCCGACGTTCCTCGTGCAGTTCTACGCACCGTCGGGGTCGAACATCAGCAGCGAGACGATCTTCACGCAGTTCTGGAAGTCGGCGCCGTTCCCGAACAGCACGCCGTCGGTCTGCGCGAGCTGATCGGACTCAGCCGGTCGCGACCCGCTCGGCGTCGTGCAGCACGCGCAGCGCGTTGCCGTACGTGAGCGCGGCGAGCTCCGCCTCCGACCACGATCTCGAGAGCAGCTCGTCGACGAGCGCCGGGTAGCACGACACGTCGGTCATGCCGGCCGGCATCGGGTCGCAGCCGTCGAAGTCGCCGCCGATCCCCACGTGCTCGAGGCCCGCCACCTCGCGGACGTGCTCGACGTGGTCGGCGATCTGCGGCACCGTCGCCTCGGGCGCCGGCACCCGGCGGGCGTAACGCTCCGCGGCTGCCGTGTGTGCCGCCCAGTCCCGGCGGTCCTCGCCGCGCTCCGCCATCCCGGCCAGCACGGCCTCGTCCCACTCACGGACGTCGTCGGAGACGAACGCGGGCACGAACGTCACCATGCACACCCCGCCGTTGGTCGTGAGCGTGTCGAGCACGTCGTCGGGCACGTTGCGCACGTGATCGGTGACGGCCCGCGCCGACGAGTGGCTGAAGATCACCGGCGACAGCGAGCAGGCGAGCGCGTCGCGCATCGTCGTGGCGGCCACGTGCGAAAGGTCGACCAACATGCCCAGCCGGTTCATCTCGGTGACGACCTCGCGGCCGAAGGCCGACAACCCGCCGACCGCCGGCTCGTCGGTGGCCGAATCGGCCCACGGCACGTTGTCGTTGTGCGTGAGCGTCATGTACCGGACACCGAGCGCGTGCAGCGTGCGCAGCACGGCCAGCGAGCCGCCGATCGAGTGCCCGCCCTCGGCGCCCATCAGCGACGCCACGCGTCCCTCGGCGAGCGCCTGCTCGACGTCGCCGGACGTCAGGGCCAGCATCATGCGGTCGGGGTAGTGCGCGATCATGCGCAGGACGAAGTCGACCTGCTCGATCGTCGCCGCCACCGAGCCCTCGCCGAGTGCGCACGGCACGAACACCGACCAGAACTGCGCGCCGACGCCACCCTCGTCGAGGCGGACGAGGTCGGTGGCGAGGCGATCACCCCGTACGTCGAGCGGGTTGGCGGCCAGGTCGTATCCGAAGGCGTCGCGCATCGCCCACGGCAGGTCGTTGTGGCCGTCGAGGACGGGGTGCCGGGCGAGCAGCTCGCGCGCGGCTGCGCTCATACGGTCAGGGTCTCGCGCGGGGACAGGTGCACGAACTCGCTGCCGTGCTCGCCGCCCAGCCGCCCGACGTGGCCCTCGACCATCGCCAGGCCCGGCGGGATCAGCAACGCGTCGTGGATGCCGGTCACCTTCGGTGCGCGCACGCCCACCACGAAGTCAATGACCTCGGACGTCTTGGACCACGGTGCGTGCATGGGAGCCAACAGCACCGGCACGTCGACGGGCGGGACGATCAGCGAGTCACCGGGGTGGTAGACGGTGTCGGCCACGAACGCGGCCACGTTGGCGATGACCGGGATGGTCGGGTGGATGACCGCGTGCTGCCCGCCGAAGGTGCGTACGGGGAAGCCGGCGACCTCGTAGGACTGCCCGGTCTCGACCGTCTCGACCTGCTCGCCGAACTCGCCGAACATCTCGGCGACGGGCGCCGGTGCGTACAGCCGCAGCCGGGAGTCGGCCGACAACGCGGTGCGCAGCCGGTCGGGCTCCAGGTGGTCGATGTGCTCGTGGGTGACGAACACCGCGTCGGCGCCGTCGAGCGCCTCGTCGAGCTCGCTGAACGATCCCGGGTCCAGGACGAGCGTGCGGTCGCCGTCGTCGAGCCGGACGCAGGAGTGGGTGAACTTGGTGAGCTCCATCAGCCCTCGTCCTCGGGCCCGTCCGAGATGTGCATGGCGGCCTCCTCGGCCGTCGCTGCGTAACCGGCCCGTCCGACGTCGGTGGCGATCTCGTCGGCCTCCTCGTCGGCGTGCGCGCCCTCGTCCGGGGCCACCAGACGCCCGGCGCGGTCGTCCTCCCACGCGTTCTCGAGGTCCGCCTCGCTGACCTCGGGCTCCTCCTCGGCGAGCTTCTCGTCCAGGCTCTCGCCGTCGCGGTCCTCCTCGGCGGTCTCGCCGCGCCAGCTCTTGTTCGGGCGCTCCGGCGGGGTGTAGCCGGCCTCCAACGGGTCCTGGGTGTTGTCGCCGGTGAGGGTCTCGCTGGTCCCCTGGTCGGCGCTGAACTCGGTGCCGACGTACAGGTCGTCGGAATCGTTCTCGGTCACGTCGATCACCCTTCCCGGTTCCTACGGACGTGTCACGGGCAGGCTGCGGTTATGACGTCCGTCCTCTGGTTCCGACGCGACCTGCGTCTGCGCGACAACCCCGCCCTGCACGAAGCCGCCGGCGACGGCCCCGTGGTCGCCCTGTTCGTCCTCGACCCCGCCCTGCTGAAACCGGCCGGCGCCCCGCGCATCGCCTTCCTGTACCGCTCGCTGCGCGCCCTGGACGAGGACCTCCGCTCGCACGGTGGGCGGTTGATCGTCCGACGCGGCGACCCGGTGAACGTCGTGCCCAAGGTCGTCAAGGAGGCGAACGCGTCGGCGGTGCACGTCACGGGTGACTTCGGCCCGTACGGCAGCAAACGCGACGAGGCGGTCGAGAAGGCGCTGGGCGACGACGTCCGCTTCGTGCGCACCGGGTCGCCCTACGCCGTCACGCCGGGCCAGCTCGCGAAGAAGGACGGCGAGGTCTACAAGGTGTACACGCCCTACTACCGGGCCTGGAAGGACCGCGGTTGGCACTCTCCTGCCACGACCATCAGCGGCCGCGTCGACTGGCACACCGACGTGCGCAGCGACGACATCCCCAAGGACCCGGAGCTGCCCGCCACGCTGGAGCTTCCGGACGCGGGCGAGGACGCGGCTCGCAAAACGTGGAAGAAGTACCACGACAACGCGCTGAAGAACTACGGCGACGAGCGCGACCGGCCGGACCTCGACAGCACGTCGCACATGTCGATGTACCTGAAGTGGGGTGCGATCCACCCGCGCACCATCCTGGCCGACCTCGGGCCGGGCGACGACACCTACCGCGGCGAGATCGCCTGGCGCGACTTCTACGCGACCATCCTGGCGACCTGGCCGGAGTCGGCGCGGGAGTACTTCAACCCCGAGCTGGCCGGCATGGACTACGCCCGCGCCGACACCAAGGCGTTCGAGGCGTGGACGAAGGGTGAGACCGGCTTCCCGATCGTCGATGCCGGCATGCGCCAGCTGCTCGCGGTCGGGTGGATCCACAACCGGGTGCGCATGATCGTCGCGTCCTTCCTCGTGAAGGACCTGCACATCGAGTGGCAGCACGGCGCGCGGCACTTCATGAAGCACCTGGTCGACGGCGACCTGGCCTCCAACCAGCACGGCTGGCAGTGGGTGGCCGGGTCCGGCACCGATGCCGCGCCGTACTTCCGGATCTTCAACCCGATCACGCAGGGCCAGAAGTTCGACCCGAACGGCGACTACGTCCGACGGTGGATCCCGGAACTGCGCGAGGTCGAGGGCAAGCAGGCGCACACCCCCTGGGAGCTCGACGCCCCGCCGCCGAAGTACCCCGAGCCGATCGTCGACCACAAGAAGGAACGCCAGGTGGCCCTCGACCGCTACCAGGCGGCCCGCGCGCACAGCTCGTCGTGAGGCGGACGACGCTGGCCGGCATAGCCTGCCGACTGACGAGGCCGCACCTGTCGAACCTACGATGATCCCGCGGGACGGCTGATCCGTTCCGAGCGCCCGTCACCCTCTGATCGCGGTCGACGTTACGACCAGGCGCGATCCGACGGTGACGAGCGCCGACGTGAGGGCCCGCCCGGTCAGGACGGGGCGATGCCCCAGCGGCCGGACCACGTCTGACCGGGCTCGAGCAGTAGCAACCCGTCGCCGGAGTTGAACGCGTCGGGTGCGCACGACATGGGCTCGAACGCGACACCCGACTGTCCGGGCGCGACCTCGTCGACCGTGTAGACCTGCAGGAACCCGAACGCGTCGTCCAGCCACAGCGACGTGCTGAAGCCGTCGCCGCGCAGCCGGGCCACGGCTTGCGCCTCGGCCGGCGGGTCGACGTCCTCGAAGCGGACATCCGTGAACCCCTGGTCGAAGCGGCGGTCGCCGAGCCGGCTCCCAGCGCGGAAGTCCTCGTCGTCGCCGAGCGGTCGACGCCGCAGCGGGATCTGCTGGTCGTCGACCTCGAACGTCTCGCCCACCGGGACCGTCAGCACCACGTCGTCGAGCGGCGTCCCCCGCGTCGACAGGTAGGGGTGCGAGCCCATGCCGAACGGCGCATGGGTTCTCCCGTCGTTGCGACCCGACAGCTCCACCGACAGGCCGTCGGCGTCGAGGGCGTAGTGCACCTCGGCGTGGACCTCGAACGGGTAACCCTTCTGCGGCACGACGTCGAGCCCCAGCCGCACCCTGTCGGCGGCCTGCTCGAGCAACGACCAGCGCGCCCAGCGTCCGAGGCCGTGGATGGCGTTGCCCTTGTCGGGCTCGGTCAGGCCGAGCTGCTGGGACACCCCGTCGAGGGTGTACCGCCCGCCGCGGATGCGGTTGGGCCACGGGACGAGGGTGGTGCCGCACCCCTTGGGTGGCAGCTCGTCGTCGCCGTAGTGACAGGTGACGTCGTCGTCCCCGACCGTGTAGCGGCGCAGCCCGGCGCCGACCTCGGCGATCTCGGCACGGTGCTCACCCGAGGTGATCGTCCAGACCTGCCCGCACAGACTCATGCCGTGGACGGTAGCGGCTCGGGGTCCACCGGCACCTCGGCCTTGGCGTCGTAGCGCCAGAACGAGCGCACCGCGACGCCGGCGATCGCAACCACCACCATGCAGGCCACCCCACCGCCGACCCACGAGAACGTCGGCCCCGTGGCCGCTGCGGTGCCGCCGGCACGGAGGTCACCGAGACGCGGGCCACCGGCCACCACCGCGATGAACACACCCTGCATGCGGCCCCGCATCTCGTCGGGTGCGTAGGTCTGCAGGATGGTCTGGCGGTAGACGGCGCTGACGAGGTCGGCGGCGCCCGCCACGGCCAGCAGCAGCACGGCCAACCACAGACGGTGCGCAAGACCCGACAGGGCGACCGCGCCACCCCACCCGACGATGGCGATGGTCAGTGCGACACCCTGCCTGCGCACGCGGCCGATCCAGCCGCTGGACAGGCCGGCCACCACCGAGCCGATGGCGATCGCCGCGTACAGCGGGCCGACGTTGCCGCCGAAGCGCTGGTCGGCGACCTCGGGGAACAGCGCGCGCGGCATGGCGAGGACCATCGCGCAGATGTCGACGGCGAACGACATGACCAGCACCGGCCGGGTGGCGATGAAGGCGAGACCCTCGACGACGGAGCGCAGTCCGAGCTTCTGCCCGGTGCCGTCCGGAGGAATGGACGGCAGCTTCAGCGCCGAGTACAGCGCGGCCGTGAACAGCAGGCCGTCGATGGAGTAGGCGTACTCGAAGCCGTGCGGCAGCGCGACGAGCACGCCCGCGATCAGCGGCCCGACGACCTGGCCGATGTTGCCGACGGTGAAGTTCAACGTGTTCGCGGCCGGAACCAGATCCTCGTCGACGATGCGCGGGATGATCGCCCCGCGCGCCGAGGACGCCACCGCGAAGAACCCCGATTGCACGACGACCAGGCCCAGGATGATGCCGACGTTGTTCAGGCCGGCGAGCGTCTGCGCCAGCAGGGCCAGCGTCACCAGCCACGTGCCGATCGAGGACCAGAAGTACAGGACGCGACGGTCGATGGCGTCGGCGATGGCGCCGCCGTAGAGCCCGAACACGACGATCGGCACCAACCCGGCCAGGCCGACCAGGCCGACATAGAGCGACGAGTGCGAGATCGCGTAGACCTGCACGGGTACGGCGACCTGGGTGAGCATCGAGCCGATGAACGACGTGCCCTGACCGATGAGCAGGCGCTTGTACGCGGGGATGGCCAGCGGGCGGGTGTCGACGGCCTGCCGGCGCAGTAACCGGCCTAACGTCCGGGCCTGGTCCGGCGCCTCGGCGGGGTCGGGTGTCGGATCGATCAGCTCGTCCGGTCCTGGGCCCGCGCCGGCAGGGGTGCGTCCGTCCGTGCCGCTCACGGCTGCGCCCAGGTGGACCGGGTGGGGCTCGCTTCTCTGACACCGTGGCGCGAAATCGGGCCACGAGTTGACCACCGCGTCGGAGAAGCCGACAGATCCAGGTCGCGCCATTCGGCCCCGAGTTGTCCGCGGCCGAACGCGCCAGGACACGTGGCGGCGCGGACAACTCGCGATGATGGGACGGTCACGGGGCAAGCCGTTCGCGGACCCAGGCGTCGCCGTCGAGCCGGAAGCGGATCCGGTCGTGGACCCGACCCGGGCGGCCCTGCCAGAACTCGACCGCGTCCGGGACGAGCCGCAGGCCGCCCCAGAACGGCGGCGCCGGGATCGGGCCGTCGCCGAAGCGCTGCTCGACCTGCGCGACGCGGGCGTCCAGCGCATGACGGGACTCGACGACCTGCGACTGCGGTGAGGCCCACGCGCCGAGCTGGGACTCACGCGGGCGGGAGGCGAAGTAGGCCTCCGTCTCGGCCCGGGTCGCCCGCTCGACCGTGCCGCTGAGGCGGACCTGGCGCTCCTGCGTCGGCCAGAGGAGCACGGCCGCGGCGTACGGGTGCGCCGCCACGTCCCGGCCCTTCGCCGACTCGTAGTTGGTGTAGACGACGATCCCCCGCTCGTCGAGCCCCTTCACGAGCACGGTCCGGACCGCGGGCCGCCCGTCCGGGGTCACCGTCGCCCACTGCACCGCGTTCGCCTCGAGGACGTCGGGGTCGGCGACCGCCTCGTCGAACCACGACCGCAGTTGCGGGAACCACGAATCGGCGACGGCGTCGTCGTCGAGATGGCCCCGCGCGTAGCGACGCCGCAAACCGGCCGGATCAGTCATCGAGACAATCCTCGCACCTGACTCGCGACGCGCGGGCGGCGTGTGAGCAGAATGGGACGCACGCCGCGGCGCACCGACCGTGACGCGTGACCGCGCACGTTCATACGAGAGCGACTGGATCGGAGCACGTCCATGGCAGACGACTACAGCCCGGGACTGGAAGGCGTCATCGCCTTCGAGACCGAGATCGCCGAGCCCGACAAGGACGGCGGCGCGCTGCGCTACCGCGGCGTCGACATCGAGGACCTCGCCGGGCACGTCACCTTCGGCAACGTGTGGGCGTTGCTCGTCGACGGCAAGTTCGGGCCGGGCCTGCCGCCGGCCGAGCCGTTCCCGATCCCGGTGCACACCGGCGACGTCCGCGTCGACGTCCAGGCCGCACTCGCCATGCTGGCACCCGTCTGGGGCTACCGGCCGCTGCTGGACATCAGCGACGAGGAGGCCCGCGAGCAGCTGGCCCGCGCCGCCGTCATGGCCCTCTCCTACGCCGCACAGTCCGCCCGCGGCCTGTCGACGCCGGCCATCCCGCAGTCGCGCATCGACCAGAGCGAGACCATCGTCGAGCGCTTCATGGTGCGCTGGCGCGGCGAGCCGGACCCCCGCCACACCAAGGCGGTCGACGCCTACTTCTGCTCGGCGGCCGAGCACGGCATGAACGCCTCCACCTTCACCGCCCGCGTCATCGCCTCGACCGGCGCCGACGTCGCCGCCGCCATGTCCGGTGCCATCGGCGCCATGAGCGGCCCGCTGCACGGCGGCGCCCCGGCCCGCGTGCTGCCCATGATCCAGGAGGTCGAGAAGACCGGCGACGCCCGCAAGGTCGTCACCGACATCCTCGACCGCCACGACCGCCTCATGGGCTTCGGGCACCGCGTCTATCGCGCCGAGGATCCCCGCGCCCGCGTGCTGCGCCGCACCTGTCAGGAGCTCGACGCCCCGCGCTTCGAGGCCGCCAACGCCCTCGAGCAGGCGGCCCTGGCCGAGCTGCGCGAGCGCCGCCCCGACCGCCCGATCGAGACGAACGTCGAGTTCTGGGCCGCGGTCATCCTCGACTTCGCCGAGGTCCCGCCGCACATGATGCCGGCCATGTTCACCTGCGCCCGGACCGCCGGGTGGAGCGCCCACATCATGGAGCAGAAGAAGACCGGGCGTCTTGTCCGCCCGTCGGCCCGCTACATCGGCCCCGACCCGCGCAAGCCCCAGGACGTCGAGGGCTGGGACGACATCGCCCACGCCTAGTCCGCGACTGACCCGCCTCCCCGGGACTTTTCTGTTGTCAATTCCTCCCAGCGTCGGTGAGGGACTTGCTGTTGCCTGAGCGTTCCAGCGCAACCTCTCGGATTCTCCTGGTCTCGGGTAGTACGCGGGCGGGGTCGACGAACTCGGCGCTGGTGCGGACGGCGCTGGCCTGCGCGCCGGACGGGGTCGCCACCGTCCGGTACGGCATGACCGGGCTGCCCTACTTCAACCCCGACGACGACAGCGAGCCGCTGCCCCCGGCCGTGGTGTCGCTGCGCGCCGCGGTCGCCGCGTCCAGCGCGCTGCTGTTCTGCACGCCCGAGTACGCCGGCAGCATGCCCGGAGCCCTGAAGAACCTGCTCGAGTGGACGGTCGGCAGCACGGTCATGACCGACAAGCCGGTGGCCTGGGTCAACGCCGCCGCCGACCCGCGCCGCGGGCACGGCGCCAACGACCAGCTGGCCACCGTGCTCGGCTATGTACAGGCCCGGGTCGTGCCCGAGGCGTGCATCAGCGTGCCCGTGCACCACGAGCTGATCGGCGCCGACGGTCTGGTGGACGACGCCGACGCCCGAGCGGCGCTAGCGGGCGTGCTCGGGCACCTCGTCGACGCGGCGCGCTGAGCGGGACATCCCGAGGCACCAGCCGGACGAGGTCACGGCCGGCGAGCGCTTCCCCCGGAACGAGCGGTGACCGTGCAGGACGGCGTCCTCGCCGTCACCGCACCAGTGGACGAAGTCCTCGAGCCAGGGCTGCTGGATCAGCGCCACGCGCTGGTTCGCCTCGGACACAGAAGCGAAGAAAGTGCGCAGGGCGTTCATGCCGCACCGCCCCGCGGCCGGTCCAGCCGGCCCAGGTCGAAGCGGACGTCACGGGAGTCGGCCGTCGCACCCCGCAGGGCTGCGACTACGAGCGCCGCGAACATCAGGACGAGGATCAAGAAGGGAGTCATGGCACCAAGTCTGCGATCAGCGATATCCTGACGCGAGCGACTTGTTGTCAACGTTCGTCGATTTCCTGCCACAGCACCGGAGGAGCCGCCATGACGATCCGCAGCGTCGCCATCGTCGCAGTGCCGGGGGTCGCCCCGTTCGAGCTCGGTATCGCCTGGGAGGGCTTCGGCGTCGACCGCACCGACGAGGGCATCCCCCGGCAGGACTGCATCCTCGTGTCGGTGACGCCCGAGGTCGTCACCGGTGCCGGTTGGACGATCAGGACTCCGCACCGGCTGGAGGCTGCGGACACCGCCGACCTGGTCGTCATCCCCGCCTTCTACGACACCGAACCCGTCGACAACCCCGACTACGACGCCGAGCTCGAGCAGATCCGTGACCTGCTGCGCCGCACGGTGGCCCGCGGGGCCCGCGTCATGAGCTTCTGCTCCGGCGCGTTCCTGCTCGGGTCGGCCGGGCTGCTCGACGGGCGCGAGTGCACGACGCACTGGCGGCACACCGACGAGCTCGCCGCGCGCCACCCGCTGGCCCGCATCGACCGCGACGTCCTGTTCGTGTGCGACGGCCCGGTCCTGACGTCGGCCGGTACCGCGGCCGGGCTCGACCTGTGCCTGCACCTGATCCGCCAGGACCACGGCGAGGAGGTCGCCCGCAAGGTCGCCCGCCGCATGGTGATGCCGCCGCACCGCGACGGCGGCCAGGCCCAGTACGTCGAGGTGCCGATCCGCGCCCGTCCGGCCGACACCCTGGCGCCGCTGCTCGACGAGCTGCTCGACGAGCTGGCCGACGACCACAGCGTCGACTCGCTCGCTGCGCGCAGCGCCATGAGCCCGCGGACGTTCGCCCGCCGCTTCCACGACGAGACGGGCACGAGCCCGCATCTGTGGCTGACCCACCAGCGGGTCCTGCTGGCGCGGCGGATGCTCGAGTCCGGCACGGACTCCGTCGACGCCGTCGCCGACCGTTGCGGCTTCTCGACAGCCGCCATGCTGCGGCACCATTTCACCCGCATCGTCGGCACGTCCCCCACGTCCTACCGCCGGACGTTCCGGGTACCCGCCTGAGACACGACGACGTGGTGAGCGAAAGGACCTCCGCATGACGTTGTGGCGCAACTGGGCCGGCACGGTCGAGGCCGACGTCACGCCGGCGCGCCCGGCGACGGTCACCGAGCTGCAGGCCGTCGTCGCCGGGGCGGCCGCACGCGGGCAACGGGTCAAGGCCATCGGGGCCGGGCACTCGTTCACGGCGATCGGCGCCACCGACGGCGTGCAACTGCGCCTGGACCGGCTCAGCGGCATCGTGCACGCCGACCGTTCCTGCGGGCTCGTCACCGTGCTCGCCGGCACCCGCCTGCACGAGCTCAACGACGCGCTGTGGCAGCTCGGGCTGAGCCTCGCCAACCTCGGCGACATCGACGTGCAGACCATCAGCGGCGCCATCTCGACGGGCACCCACGGCACGGGCGCGAAGCTGGGTGGCCTGGCCACCCAGGTGCACGCGCTCGAGCTCGTCCTGGCCGACGGCTCGCTGCGCCGCTGCTCGGCCGCCGACGACCCGAACCTGTTCGCCGCGGCCTGCGTCGGGCTCGGCGCGCTGGGCGTCATCGCCACCGTCACCCTGCAGTGCGAGCCCGCGTTCGCGCTGGCGGCCGCGGAGGCGCCGTCGACGCTCGACACCGTGCTGGCCGACCTCGACGACGAGGTCACCGGCAACGACCACTTCGAGTTCTACTGGTTTCCGCACACCCGGCGGGTACTGACCAAACGGAACAACCGCGTCCTGCCCGGCACCGCCCTGCAGCCGCTGGGCCGGGCCCGCCACTGGCTCGACGACCGGTTCCTGTCCAACACCCTCTTCGAGGGCGTCAACCGGTTGACGACCCGCCGCCCGTCGCTGGTGCCGAGGGTGAACGAGATCGCGTCGCGTGCGCTGTCGGCGCGGGGGTACGTCGACCGCTCCTACCGCGTGTTCGCCTCACCGCGCACGGTGCGCTTCCGCGAGATGGAGTACGCCGTGCCGCGGGCCGCCGTACCGGAGTTGCTGGCCGGGATCGAGCAGTGGCTGCGCCGCAGCGGCGAGCTGATCGGTTTCCCCGTCGAGGTGCGCTTCGCCGCGGGCGACGACCTGTGGCTCTCCACGGCCAGCGGCCGTGACACCGGCTACGTCGCCGTGCACCAGTACCACCGCCGCGACCACGACGCATACTTCCGCGCCGTCGAGGACATCGCCCGCGCGTTCGACGGGCGACCGCACTGGGGCAAGCTGCACCACCGCGACGCGGCGTCGCTGGCCACGACCTATCCGCGGCTGAGCGACTTCGCGGCCCTGCGCGACACCCTCGACCCGCACCGCACCTTCGGCAACGACTACCTGGTGCAGGTCCTGGGCAGCTGAGCCTGCGGCTCAGTAGCGCGGGTGGGCACGGCACACGGCGAGCCCGAGCACGAGGCCGCGCTGCAGCGGCGTCGACGACCGCTCGAAACTGATGACATCCCCGGACAGCGACGGGTCGTCGTCCGGCCGCGCCGCGGCCCGGGCCGGGCCGGTGGTCCGCACGCGCCGGTCGATCCATCCCGTGCGGGTGGCGATGTGCTCTACGCGGGCGACCGGCAGGCCGGCGGGGTCGAGCGCCGACCACGACAGCCCCCGCTCGTCCGGCACGACGAGCAGCGGCGCGTCGTCCTCGGTGGTGACCGTCAGCCCGATCCCCAGCGGCATGCGACGGACCGGGGGCACGACGCCGAGCACGGCGTCGCCCGCGCTGACCGTCGCCGCCGCCGTCCGGGCGAAGGCGCACTTCTCGAGGTCGATCCGCAGCCAGGCCTGACCCGACGTGTCCAGCACGTCGTACACCGCCGGCAGGGCCGCCAGGCGCGCGCTGCCTGCGAGCATTCGGCGCGCGCGGTAACCCCCGGTGCCGGCGTGCTGACGCACCTCGCCGGCCGCCGCGGCGGGGGTCCCGCGGTCGAGGCGCCACCGGCGCAACCCCGCCCAACCCACGCTCGACGTGTCGACGAGCCGCACGACATCGCCCACGAGATGGTCCTGCACAGCTCCATAGTCGTCACCATCGCGGCAATTGGCGAGCCGGGAGCTGACAGGATCATGGGGTGGCCGCACCCGACATCGTGATCCCGGACGCCCTGCGACCCGCCGACGGCCGGTTCGGGTCGGGCCCGTCGAAGGTGCCGGCAGCGGTCGTGCACGCTCTCGGCGACACCGGCGGCACCCTGCTCGGCACCAGCCACCGCCAGGCGCCGGTCAAGGCCCTGGTGGCGCGGATCCGGGCCGGGCTGACCGCGCTGTTCGACGCCCCGGCGGGATACGAGGTGCTGCTGGGCAACGGCGGTTCGACGTCGTTCTGGGACGCCGCGGCCTTCGGCCTCGTGCGCGAGCGTTCCGCGCACCTGGTGTGCGGCGAGTTCTCGAACAAGTTCGCCGCGGTCACCCGGGGCGCGCCGTTCCTGGCCGAGCCGGTGGTCCACGCCAGCGAGTACGGCAGCGCGCCGGCACTTGTCGCCGACGACGGCGTCGACGTGTACGCCTGGCCGCAGAACGAGACCTCGACCGGCGTCGTGCTGCCGGTGCGGCGGCCCGATGGTGCCGACCCCGCGGCGCTGGCGCTCGTCGACGCGACCTCGGCCGCCGGGGCCGTACCGGTCGAGCTCGCGCAGACCGACGTCTACTACTTCGCCCCGCAGAAGGCCTTCGCGGCGGAGGCGGGGCTGTGGCTGGCGCTGTGCTCGCCGGCCGCGATCGAGCGCATCGGTGAACTGCGGGCGCAGCGGTGGGCGCCGCCGACGCTCGACCTCACCCTGGCGCTGGAGAACTCCCGCAAGGACCAGACGTACAACACCCCCGCCGTCGCGTCGCTGTGGCTGCTCGCGCACCAGGTCGAGTGGCTGCTGGGCGCCGGCGGGTTGCCCTGGGCGGCCGCCCGCACGCAGGACTCGTCGGGCCGGCTCTACCGGTGGGCCGAGGCCACGGCCTACACCACGCCGTTCGTCGCCGACCCCGTCCTGCGCAGCCCCGTCGTCGGCACGATCGACCTCGACCCGGCCGTCGACGCCGCGACGGTCATCGCCGTCCTGCGCGCCAACGGCATCGTCGACACCGACTCCTACCGGGCCCTGAACCGCAACCAGCTGCGGATCGGCATGTTCCCGGCGGTCGACCCCGACGACGTCGAGGCGCTCACCCGGTGCGTCGATCATGTCGTCGAACGCCTCTGACGGCGTCGGGCCCGTCGCGCCCTGCGCGAGGCGGCGGCCGCCTGGCGGACGGGAGGCGACGAGCGGCGACCGGCCGTGCTGGACGCCCTGGCCGGCCTGGACGCCGTGCTGGGCCCCTACCTCGAGCGCGAGGAGGCCGAGGCCATGCCGGTGACCTCACGCGCCATCACCCAGCGCCAGTGGCACCAGTGGGACCAGGCCCACAACGTCAAGTCCAAGAAGCCGGCCCAGCTCGGGTTCGAGGGGCACTGGCTCATCGACGACGTCGACCCGGTCCGCCGCCAGACCGTGCTGCACGAGGTCCCGCTCGTGCCCCGGTACCTGCTGCTGTGGGGGTTCGGGCCCCGCTACCGGCGCCGGAAGGCCATCCTCTGGCCGCGCGCCGCGGCCTGATCCGGACCGGGCCCGTCGCCCCCGGCGTGTGCTGCCGGGCCGGTCGCGGATGTCGACCTATCGTCGGCGCATGCGTCAACTGCGCCTGGTAGGGATCGCCGACGACCACTCCCACGTCGTCCTCGACACGGCCGACGGACCCGAGCGGTTCGCGCTGCTGCCGGACTCCGGCCTCGATGCGGCGCTGCGTTCGGTGGCCGCCGCGTCGGCGCCGGCCGAACCCGCTGTGCCGGCGTCCGCACCGGCCGAGCCAGTGGCGTCGGTGTCGTCTCCCGATCCGTCCCGCGAGCTGCCCTTCGGCCCGCGCGAGATCCAGGTCCGGGTACGGGCCGGCGAGTCGCCCGCCGAGGTCGCCGAGTCCTACGGCGTCGCGGTTGAACGGATCATGCGTTTCGCGGCGCCGGTGCTCGAGGAACGCGTCCGCATCGCCGACGAGGCCCGCCGGGCCCGCGCCCGGCGCAGCAAGGGCGACGCCGGCGAGGGCGTCCTCGTCGTGTTCGGCGAGGCCGTCGACGCGCGGTTCGCCGCCCACGGCATCGACGCCACGACCGTCGCCTGGTCCTCGCGGCGGCGCGAGGACGGCGAGTGGGTCGTGCGGGCCGACTGGCGTGGCGGCGAGGGCACGCACGGTGCCGAGTGGGCCTTCCGCCGCTCGTCGCGGTCGGTGACCGCACTCGACGACACCGCCTCCGACCTGCTCAGCGACCGCCCCATCCGGCCCGTCGTGCCGCAGGCCCCGGAGCGCCCGTCGCTCGTGGCCGCGCCGCCGCTCGCCCCGGGCGTCGTGGCGTTCCCGCCGCCCATGCCCGAGGCGCCCACCGAGCCGCTGCCCGTGGTCGAGCACGTCTTCGACCAAGAGGCCCCCGACCGCCTGCAGGAACTGGGCTTCCTGTCCGACGACTCCGCCGAGGCCGAGCTGGACTTCGACGCACCGCCGCTGCCGCTCGGCATCACCGACCCCTCGACCCGACCGGCGGCCGTCAACCGGCTCACGTCCGTGCGCAACATCGGGGGCGGCAAGCGCGAGGAGTCCGAGGACGAGCGGGCCGCCCGCGTCAAGGTGCCGTCCTGGGACGACATCCTGCTCGGGGTGCGCCGCAAGCAGGACTGACCGCCACCTGATCACACAGGTGATCGACACGCGTTCTGCAGGGCTGTGGACCGGCAGAACGCGTATTGATCACCTGGACCGAGGTGTTCGCTGTGCGGAAACTGGTTCGCCGCTGTCCGGGGGTGGACGTACCGTAGGTCAACGTGACGACGCCTGATCCCTACGCACCGGTGGCGTCGTCGGACACCGACACGAGCACCCTGCGCACCGTGCTCCGGCTGCGGCACTGGGCCCGCCCGCACCGCACCTCGTTCGCGATCATGGTCGCGACGGCCACCGGCGCCATGTTGGCCCAGACGTTGATCCCGCTCGTCGTCGGCGCCGTCGTCGACGGGCCCATCCGCCACCACGACGACGGCGGCCTGTGGAAGCTGTCCGGCCTGGCGCTGGCCTTCGGGGTGGCCGAGGCGGCACTGTTCTGGGCGCGTCGACAGTCCATGGCCTCCGCCGCCCTGGGTATCGAGACCGACCTGCGCCGCGACCTGTTCGCCCACCTGCAGCGGCTGCCGGTGGCCTTCCACGACCGCTGGCCGTCCGGGCAGCTGCTCTCCCGGATGACCACCGACCTGTCGACGCTGCGCCGCTTCGTCGGCTTCGCCGCCGTGTTCCTGTTCGCGAACACGGTGGCGTCGGTGGTCGTCGTGATCCTGCTGCTGCACATCCAGTTCTGGCTCGGCCTGTTCGTCGTCGTGGCCATGGTGCCGCTGATGGTCATGACGCGGCGCTTCGAGCTGCGCTACAGCCGCGAGGCCCGCCGCGTGCAGGACCTCACCGGCGACCTCGCCACCTCGGTCGAGGAGTCCGCACTCGGTATCCGCGTCATCAAGTCCTACGGCCGCCGGCCGCACATGCTCACCGGCTTCAGCGGCGACGCGGGGCGGCTGCGGCAGGCCGAGCTGACCAAGATCCGCACGTTGGGGCACTTCTGGGCCTTGCTGGAGGGCCACCCCCAGCTGGTGCTGGCCGGCACCACGGTGGGCGGCGTGCTCGCCGTCAGCCACGGGGCCATGAGCCTCGGCTCGCTCGTGGCCTTCGTGGCGCTCTACCTCCGCCTCATCTGGCCGATCATCTCCCTGGGCTGGCTGCTCGCCCTGGCCGAGGAGGCCGCGAGCGCGGCCCGGCGGATCTTCGAGGTGCTCGACGCCCGCCCCGCGATCCTGGACCCGGAGACCCCGGTGGCCGCCGAGGCCGGCACCAGCCTGGTGCTGGAGGGCGTGCATTTCAGCTATCCCGGCAGCGATCGCGAGATCCTGGGCGGCGTCGACCTCGCGGTCGAGCCCGGCGAGACGATGGCGCTGGTCGGCGCCGTCGGGTCGGGCAAGACCACCCTCACCGCGCTCGTCCCCCGGCTCTACGACGTCACCGCCGGACGGGTGCTGATCGGCGGGGTGGACGTGCGCGACCTGCGCCTGGACCAGCTCCGCCATGCGGTCACGACCGCCTTCGAGGACGCCACCCTCTTCTCGGCCAGCGTCCGCGAGAACCTGACCCTCGGGCGCGCCGGTATCGACGACGTCGACGTCGCGGAGGCCATCGACGTCGCCCGGGCCGGCTTCGTCCACGACCTGCCCTTCGGGCTCGACACCCGCATCGGCGAGCAGGGGCTGTCGCTGTCGGGCGGGCAGCGACAACGTCTCGCGCTGGCCCGCGCCGTGCTGGGCCGGCCCCGGGTGCTCGTGCTCGACGACCCGCTGTCGGCGCTCGACGTGCACACCGAGGCCCAGGTCGAGGCTGCGTTGCGCCGCGTGCTCGCGAACACCACCGCCCTGGTGGTCGCGCACCGGCCGTCGACGGTGCTGCTCGCCGACCGCGTGGCGGTGCTCGCCCAAGGGAAGATCGTCGCGGTGGGCACGCACCGCGAGCTGCTGGCCGACGTCCCGGTCTACCGCGACCTGCTCGCCCAGACCTCCGAGCTGGACCAGACCTCCGAGCTGGACCAGACCTCCGAGCTCGAGGAGGCCGGGCGATGAGCGAGGCGCCGGCGGAGCGTCAGGCCGACTGGCAGGGCGAGCTCACCGAGGAGGCCAGGGCCGAACGGGCCGTCGACGCCGTCGACCCCAGCGGCCGGCCGCGCCTCGGTGGCGCCGGTCGTGACCTCATGCGCGACCTGCTCCGCCCGTACCGGGCCCAGGTCTGGGGTGTGCTGGGCATCGCGCTCGTGCAGGTCGTGGCCACCATGGCCGGGCCCTGGCTCGTCGGCGTGGCCATCGACGACTCGCTGCCGGACGCGCGGCGCGGCGACTACACCTCGCTGACCGCGGTCGGCATCGCCCTCGCCGTGAGCGCCGTGGCCGGCGGCTGGCTGCGGTCGGTCTTCGTCATCCGCAGCGGACGCATCGGCCAGGCCGTCATCTACGACCTGCGTCGCCGCGGCTTCAACCACGTGCAGGCGCTGTCGGTGGCCTTCCACGAACGCTTCACGTCGGGCCGGGTCATCTCGCGCCTCACCTCCGACGTCGACACGCTCAACGAGCTGCTCGAGGCCGGGCTCGACGGGCTGCTGACGGCGGTGTTCAACATCGTGGCCATCGCCGTCATCCTGCTGATCCTCGACCTGCCGCTGGCCCTCGCCGCGATCGGCGCGCTCGTCCCGCTGTACCTGCTCTACCGCTGGTTCTCCGAACGGGCCGCGGTCGCGTTCCGGCGCACCCGCGAGAACGTCGCGACGATGATCGTCAACGTCGTCGAGACCTTCAACGGCATCCGCGCCGTGCAGGCGTTCCGTCGCGAGAAGCGCAACGACGCCATCTTCGCCGACCTCAACGAGACCTACCGCGAGGCCAACCGGCGCACCTTCACCCTGCAGGCCTGGTTCATCCCCGGCACCGCACTCATCGGCAACCTGGCCACGGTCGCCGTGCTGCTCATCGGTGGCTACCGCGTCATCGGCGGCGGCCTCGAGCTCGGGGTGCTGACCTCGTTCCTGCTGTACCTGCGCCAGTTCTACGACCCCATGGAGGACCTCGGCGTCTTCTACAACTCGCTGCAGTCGGCCACCGCGGCGCTGGAGAAGATCGCCGGCGTGCTCGCCGTGCCGCCCGGCGTCCCGGAGCCCGAACAGCCGCGTGAGCTGCCGGCGCCGGTCGGCGGCGCCCTCGACCTCGACGACGTGTCCTTCGGCTACCACGCCGACCACCTCGTGCTCGAGCACCTCGACCTGCACGTGCCGGCCGGGCAGACCGTCGCGCTCGTCGGGGCCACCGGCGCCGGCAAGACCTCGATCGCCAAGCTGCTCGCGCGCTTCTACGACCCGGTGGCCGGCAGCGTCCGCCTCGACGGCGTCGACCTGCGCGACGTTCGCGACACGCAGCTGCGCGAGGCGGTTGTGATGATCACGCAGGACGGCTTCCTGTTCTCGGGGTCGGTCGCTGACAACATCGGCTTCGGCCGGCTCGGGGCGACCCGTGACGAGATCGAGGCGGCGGCGCAAGCTGTCGGCGCGCACGACTTCATCACTGCGCTGCCGGACGGCTACGACACCGACGTGCGCAAGCGCGGCGGACGCCTCTCGGCCGGGCAGCGGCAGCTGGTCGCGTTCGCGCGCGCGTTCCTGGCCGACCCGGCGGTGCTCATCCTCGACGAGGCGACGTCGTCGCTGGACGTGCCCGCCGAGCGGGCCGTGCAGCGTGCGCTGCGCACCGTGTTGGCCAGCCGGACGGCGTTGATCATCGCCCACCGGCTGAGCACGGTCGAGATCGCCGACCGCGTCCTCGTGCTCGACGACGGGCACATCGTCGAGGACGGGACGCCCGCTGACCTGGTGGACTCCGGCAAGGGGCAGTTCGCCGACCTGCACGCGTCCTGGGCCGACTCGCTGGTCTGACCGTCAGCGCCGGATCAGCTGCACCACGCCGGCGTCGGTGCCGGTGACCCACACCCGGTGACTGCCCGGGTCGACGGCGACGGTGTTGGGCTGGCGCACCGTCGGGTAGCGCGCGATCACGGACATGCGATCACCGACGACCCGTACGCCGACGACCTCGTTGCGCGCCGTGAGCGTCACCCAGACCGTGCCGGTGGTCGCGTCGACCGCCAGCCCGTACGGCGTGCCCGGCAGCGACAGCCGCCCGACCTGCTTCAGTGGCGACAACCGGTCGAGCAGCAGCGCATCACCCCGCGTGTCGGAGACCAGGACGGTGTTCGGGCGCACGAGCACGCCGTGCGTCGGCCCCTTCCCGGCGTCGATGCGGCCGCGCCGGGTCAGGGTGGCGAGGTCGTAGGTGCTGACCGTGAAGGCGCCGACGTCGACCACCGCCACCGTGTCGCCGGCGGCCACGACGCCACCGGGCTGGGTCAGGTCGCGGATCGTGCGCAGCACCCGCCCGTTGCGCAGCACCGAGATCGACCGGCCGAACTCGTTGCCCACGACGACATCGCCGTCGGCGGCGCGGGCCGCGTCGTGCGGCTGCTTGCCGACCGTGGTGGCGCGGATCGCCCCGGTGGGCAGCGGGACCTCGACGATCTTGCGGGCGCTCTCGGCCGGGACCAGGACCTCGTCGCCGGTGACCGAGACCTGCAGGTGGCGCACGTCGCCCGGCAGCGGCACGCTCCGCCGCACGGCGAGCGAGTCCGGGTCGAGCAGCAGCAGCCGGTCCGGCTTGCGGACGGCCACCGCGACGAGCCCCGCCCGGGGTGCGTAGACGATGCCCTCGGGCGCGGCGCCGACCGTTCGGACGCTGCCGTCGGCGGCGGCCGTCGTGCGCGGGGCCGTGGCCGGTTCGGCCGCGCCGGGGCGGTCCGACCCGGACGAGCAGGCCGCCAGCGCCACGCCGGCGACCGTCAGCCAGGCGAGCAGCCGTCGTGCTCGCCGTGGGCTCACCACGCCAGTGTGCCTGCTCGCCCGGGCGGGCCGGTCAGCAGAGGCGCGCGAACCCCACCGCGGCGGCCGTCGCCACGTTCAGCGAGTCGACGCCGTCGGCCATCGGGATGCGCACGCGGTTGTCGGCGGCGGCCAGCGTGGCCGGCGACAGCCCGGGGCCCTCGGCACCGAGCAGCAGCGCCCACCGGGCCGGTACCTCCGCGCGCCGCAGGTCGACCTCGCCCCGTGGCGTCATGGCCAGCACCCGGTGACCGCCGGCCCGCACGCGGTCGAGCGCTTCCGGCCACGCGCCCGGCAGCACCGCGAACGGCACCCGCAGCACGTGGCCCATGGAGACCCGCACGCTGCGGCGATAGAGCGGGTCGGCGCACTGCGGGTCGAGCAGCACGCCGTCGACGCCGAACGCGGCGGCGTTGCGGAACAGCGAGCCCAGGTTCTCGAAGTCGTTGAGCGACTCCAGCACCGCGAGCCGGGGCGAGGCCGCGATCAGCTCGTCCGGGTCGCGCGGGGGCAGGCGGTCGGCCGAGGCCAGGACCCCGCGGGTGACGCGGAAGCCGACGACCTGCGAGAGCAACCACTTGTCGACCGACAGGACCGGTACGTCGTGGCCGGCCAGGGCCGGTGCCAGGGCCTCGAGCCGGGCCGGAACCCCGATGACGGCTCGCACCGGGTACGGCGAGTGCAGCAACCGTTCGACCACGTTGACGCCCTCGGCGATGACCACGCCGCGACGGTCCGGCCGCACGTCCGCGTCGGTGAGATCGCGGAAGTCGTCGAACGCCGGGTCGTCGGGGTCAGTGAGGGTGATCGGAGACGACGGCACGCCGCCCATCGAAGCAGTCGCGGCCGACCCTTACGAACCGGACAAGCGGGCCACGGCCCGCGCGGGCAGCCTGCCGGGCGTGATCCCGCGGCGCCGGGCGAACACGACACCCACGGCGAGCGCGCTCAACACGCACACCAGCCCACCGCCGGCGATCCCCCAGCGCGGGCCCGCCCACTCCCCGACCCAGCCCACGATGGGGGCGCCGAGCGGCGTGCCGCCGAGGAAGCACATCAGGTAGAGCGCCATCACCCGTCCGCGCATGGTGGGGCTGACGCCGAGCTGCACCGAACTGTTGGCGGCGGTGGTCACCGTGAGCATGCCGACGCCCGTGGGGACGAGCAGCAGCGCGGTGAGCAGGAAGGTCGGCATCAGCCCGCTGGCGATCTCCACCGCTCCGAAGCCGACGACGGCGAGCAGCAGGAAGGCCGGTGACGGGCGCCGTACCCGCCGGGCCGCGAACACCGCGCCGATCACCGCGCCCACGCCGAGCGCCGTCGAGAGCAGGCCGTAACCGCTGGCCCCGCGGTGGAACACGTCCTTCGCGAGCAGCGCCGAGGTGATCTGGAAGTTCAGGCCGAAGGTGCCGACGATGAAGATCAGCACCATGGTGAGGACGAGGTCGGCCCGGTCGCGCACGTAGGTGACGCCGGCCCGCAGCTGCCCCGGCCCGCGCTGCACGACCGGCGCGGGGAACAGCTCGTCCCGGCGCATGAGCAGCAGCCCGGCGAGCACGGCGGCGCTGGAGGCGGCGTTGGCCACGAACGCCCAGCCGGTGCCCACCGCCGCGATCATCACGCCGGCGACGGCCGGCCCGACGATCCGGCCGGTGTTGAAGACGGTGGAGTTGATGCCGACGGCGTTCGCGAGGTCGTCCCGGCCGACCATCTCGATGACGAAGGACTGCCGCACCGGGGTGTCGATCGCGGTGACCACGCCGAGTGCCAGCGCGAGCACCAGCACCTGCCAGTAGGCGACGATGCCGGCGATGTCGAGCAGCCCGAGGGCCAGAGCCACGAACGCCAGGCCCGACTGGGTGGCGAGCAGGATGCGCCGCTTGTCGCCGCGGTCGGCGATGACGCCGCCCCAGAGGCCGAGCAGCAGCTGCGGCCCGAACTGCAACGCAGTGACGACGCCCAGCGCCGTGCCCGAGTTGGTCAGTTGCAGCACCAGCCAGTCCTGCGCGACGCGCTGCATCCAGGTGCCGGTCAGCGAGACCAGCTGACCACCCGCGTAGAGCCGGAAGTTGCGGGTGCGCAGGGCACGGAACACGCCGCGGGACGGTGGCGGGGCCTCGGTGTTCGGTTGCGTCGCGCGCGACGCCACCGACGTCACTGGTCGGCCAGCTTGTCCAGGATCGGCACCACGCGGTGCAGGACGTCCCGTTCCTCCGGGCTGAGCGTGGCCAGCCGCAGCGACAGCCACCGGTCGCGTGAACGCCGTTCCTCGATCAGCAACGCCTGGCCGGCCTCGGTGATGGTGATGATCGCCTGGCGCTTGTCGTCTGGGTGCGGCTGCCGTGACACCAGACCCCGCTCCTCGAGCGTGGCGAGCACTTTCGTCATCGACGGCGGCTGCACCTTCTCGCAGGTCGCGAGCTCGCCGGCGCTCATCGGGCCGTGCTGGACCAGGGTGTTCATGGCCGAGAGGTGGGTGAGCGTGACGGAGGTGTCGACGCGCTGGTTGCGCACCAGGCGGGTGAAGCGCAGCAGGGACGGGCGCAGCAGGGAGGCGAGAGCCGCCACCGAGTCGCTGATCGCCGTCGTCACGATAGTTAGTCTAGCTAACCAACACCTGCGCAGCGAATGCGCGAGACCCGTACGCTCAGGCCGTGCCTGACGACCGCCAGCTCGTGCAACCGCCGCCGGTGCAGATGAACACCCGCCGGATCGTGGCGATCGGCACCGCGCTGTGGCTCGTCGCCGTGGTCGTGCAGCTGCCGTTCTACGGCTGGCTGGGTGACCACGGACACCGCATCACGCTGTGGTCGTCAGTCGCCGGTTTCGGGCTCGGCTTCTGCGGCTACGCCATCATGCTGCGCCACCGACGCCTCGGCCGTACCGTCTGACCCGGGAGCGGCCTCCGGCTCGGGAGCGGCCTCTGACCCGGGAGCGGTCGACACCTCGTTCGGCGTGATCTCGTCGCCGTCGTCCCACACGACCTCGGGCGCCTCGCCCAGCCGGGTCGGTTCGGCGACCACGCCCGAGTGCGCGCCGCAGCCGTACTCGACGCTGACGACCGCACCGTCGGTGTCGGCGACGTCGTTCGCGCACACCCCGAAGGCCCCGGACAGCGACCCCGCGAGCGGGAGCAGGAACCCGCAGGTGCCGCACGGCGCGGGCGCCTGGCGGGCCATCGGGGTGTCCGGTCCGTGGTCGCCGTCGTACCAGCGCTCGGCGGTGTCGAGGCGTCCGTCACGGGAGAGCACCTGTTCGCGACCCAGGCCCAGCTCGAACGCGACCGCCTCGACGGCCGGGTCGTCGGACTGGACGTAGGCGGGGACCAGGCGCGGGTCGTCCGGACGTGCGGGCAGCAGGTCGCCGGGGCTGAGGTCACCCGGGCGCACGCGTTCTTCCCACGGCACCCACGGCGGGGCCAGCAACGCACCCTGACCGGGCAGGAGCACGACCTCGTCGACGGTGACCTCGTCGTCGACCCCCTCGGCGTCGACCCGGCCCAGCGTGACGGCCCAGTGCCAGCCGACGTACCCCGGCAGCGTCGTCGCGAAGGCGTGCGTGGCCACCGAGCTGTACTCGCTCGCCGGCTCGGCCGTGACACCGAGGTGCTCGCCGACGTGGTCACCCCCGAGGTCCCGCGCCGCGGCCCGCGCGAGCTCGACCGACGCGGCCAGCTCGGCGTCGGGCTCCGCGGCCACGCCGGGATCGTCGGCGGGGGGCGCGGTGAGCGTGTCCTCGGGGTTCGTCACCCCCCCATTCTCGCCGACGTGGGCCCGCGACGCTCGCGCCCCCCCGGTGACGAGGTCCGCGGTGAGGCAGGATGGACGGGTGGGCAAGCGCAAGGACGAGCGACCGCACGGGCGGTTCGGGCGGTCGGGCCACACGACGCACCACATCTCCGGCTACCCGGACGCGAGCCCTCGACCCGGGTTCGACCCGGACCGGGCGCAGGACTTCCGGTCCGACGACACCGAGGCCCACGTCCGTCCGCCGACCCACACCCGCGAGTACGAGGTACTGCGGGGCGACGACCGCTACGGCTACCGCGAGGACCGCTACCGCGACGAGCGCCCGTACCGCGACGACCGCTACGGCTACCGCGACGAGCGCCCGTACCGCGACGACCGCTACGGCTACCGCGACGAGCGCCCGTACCGCGACGACCGCTACGGCTACGAGAGCCACGGCTACCCGCCACCGCCCGGCAGCCCGCCCCCCGGCGCCGATCCGTACAGCGACTCGACGTACCACACCGGCACCGCCGTCGACCCGCAGTCGACGCCGACCGTCGGGCGTGCGGCGCTGCACCTGGGCAAGGCCACCGCACGCGGCACCAACCGCGCCGCGCGCACCGTCACCCGCAAGGTCATCTCACTGAGCGAGGCCGACGGCGCCAAGGAGTCCGGCCTCACCGCGCTGATCTGGAACCAGGTGCTGAGCTACGGCACCGACGCCATGATCACGGTCGCGCTGGCCGGCACCGTGTTCTTCGGGGCGTCCGCCGACGCCCAGCGCGGCAACGTGCTGCTGTACCTGCTGGTGACGATGGCGCCGTTCGCGGTGGTCGCACCGGTGATCGGCCCGGCGCTGGACCGGCTGCAGCACGGTCGGCGCTGGACGATGGCCGGCACCGCCATCGGTCGCGCCGTGCTGGCCCTGATCATGGCGATGCATCCCACCGACCTGCTCGTGCTCTATCCGTGCGCGCTCGGGTCGTTGGTGCTGTCCAAGGCCTACGGCGTCCTGCGGGCTGCCGCTGCGCCGCGACTCGTCCCGGCCGGCATGACCCTCACCGCGGCCAACGCCAAGCTGACCATCTTCGGGTTGGGCTCGACCATCGTGCTGGGCGGGCTGGTCGGGGCGATCATCAACCTCACCGGGTCCTACAGCGTCGGGCTGGTCGTCACGGCCGTCGGTTTCTCGGCGTGCGCGTTCTTCGCCTTTCAGCTGCCGAAGCAGGTCGACTCGGCGCAACCCGCACCGCGGCACCCGGAAGAACCGGTACGCCCCAAGCGCCAGGACAAGGTGCCGCCGCTGGCGCGCATCCAGCAATGGGCACGGCGCGGTTTCGGCGCCCACCTCGTGATCGCCCTGCAAGGTCAGTCGGTGCTGCGCCTGCTGTCCGGCATGCTCACCATCTACCTGGCCTTCTACGTCGAGGGCACCAAGCACGGGCTGGCCGGCGTGGTCGAACTCGGCGGCGTCGTCGGCGCGGCCGGCTTCGGCAATTTCCTCGGCATCGCCATCGGCACGCGGCTGCGGATGGCCAAACCCGAGTCGCTGATCGTGGTCTCGACCGTCATCGGCTTCGCCACCCTGCTCGTCTCCGCGCTCATCTTCAGCATCCTGGTGGCCATCGTCGCCATGCTCGTCATCTCCGCGCTCAACTCGCTGTCCAAGATCGCCCTGGACTCGTTGATCCAGAACGACGTCATCGAGACGCTGCGCTCCAGTGCGTTCGGCAAGTCCGAGACCTTCCTGCAGCTGGCGTGGGTCATCGGCGCGGCGATCGGCGTGGCCCTGCCCAGCTCCGACAGCGGTGACGGCACCATCGCCTTCGTCGTCGCCGCCGTGATCACTGGCGCGGTCGCCGCGCTGGTCGTGCTGCGCACCCGCGCCTCGACCCGGCAGCGGACGGGGCCGCGCCTCGACAACGCGTCGGGCGCCGGCCTCCCGCGCAGCCTCGACTGATGCGGGTCCGCTGATGCAGATCCTGGTCGTCACCGCCGTCGACGCCGAGCGCGACGCCATCGTGGGCGCGGCCGGCCCGGGCGCGCGCGTCGTCACCGTCGGGGTGGGTCCCGCGGCGGCTGCAGCCGGGACGGCGCGGGCCCTCGACGAGCAGCCCGCCGACCTGGTGCTGTGCGCCGGGGTCGGCGGCGGGTTCGCCCCCGTCGGTGTCGGCGACGTCGTCGTCGCCACCCGGATCGTGCACGCCGACCTCGGCGCCGAGAGTGCCGAGGGGTTCCTGCCGATGAGCACCCTGGGTTTCGGCACCGACTCCTACGACGTCGCGGCCAAGCTCGGCGTCGAGCTCGCCGACCGGACCGGCGGCCACCTGGGCGCTATCCTCACCGTCAGCACCGTCACCGGGACCGCCGCGACCGCGCAGGAACTGGTGCGGCGCCACCCCGACGCCCGGGCCGAGGCGATGGAGGGTGCTGGTGTCGCCGCCGCCGCCGGGCTCCGCGGCATCGCCGTCGGCGAAATCCGGGCCGTGTCCAACTCGGTCGGCCCGCGCGACCGCTCCGCGTGGCAACTCCCCGCCGCATTGCAGGCGCTGGGCACCGCGGTCGCCGCGGTGCTCGACGCCGAGACCGACCCCCAGGAAAGGACGACCGGGTGAAGCTCGCCCACTCCCCCTGCCCCAACGACACGTTCGTCTTCCACGCGTGGTCGCACGGGCTCATCGAGGGTGCGCCGTCCGTCGACGTCACCTTCGCCGACATCGACGTGACGAACACCGCCGCGGAACGGGGCGAGTTCGACGTCGTCAAGGTGTCCTACGCGGCGCTGCCCTGGCTGCTCGACGACTACACGCTGCTGCCCAGCGGCGGCGCGCTCGGCCGCGGCTGCGGGCCTCTCGTGCTCTCCCGCGGCGACATCGACAGCGTCGACGGGCGCACGGTGGCCGTGCCGAGCAGGCGCTCGACGGCGTACCTGCTGTTCCGGCTGTGGGCGACCGGGCAGCGGCCGGCCCGCATCGACGTGGTGCCCTTCGCCTCGATCATGCCGGCCGTCCGGGACGGGCGGTACGACGCGGGGCTGGTCATCCACGAGGCGCGCTTCACCTACCCCGGCTTCGGGCTGACCTCGCTCGTCGACCTCGGCGCGTGGTGGGAGTCCGACACCGGCCTGCCCATCCCACTGGGGGCGATCCTGGCCCGCCGCACGCTGGACGCAGGGGCGTTGACGCGCGCCGCCCGCGCGTCGGTCGAGTACGCGTGGGCCGACCCGTCGGCGTCCGCCGGGTACGTCGCCGCCCACGCCGACGAGATGTCACCGGACGTGCAGGCGCAGCACATCGGCCTGTACGTCAACGAGTTCACCCGCGACCTCGGCGACGAGGGCTACGCCGCCGTCACCAGGCTCCTGGACCGAGCTCACCGGGCAGGTCTCACCCCCTCCAACCCTGCTCTGCGCTGACGCGACCGTCCGCTGGTGCGGCCGGCAACGACGGGACCCGAACGAGACGCTGGGTCGCGACGACAGCAGAGAAGTGCCGGGGAGGCGGTCAAGCCTCGAGGTTGTCGGCGAAGCGCCGCAACAGCCCGGCGATCTTTCGGGCCTCGGGACGGTCGGGGTAGCGGCCGCGGCGCAGCGAGTTCGACGTGTTGTCCAGCAGCTTGATCAGGTCTTCGACGAGCGGGGCCATCTCCTCGGCGGGCATGCGCACGTTGCGCGTGACCGACGGCACGGGATCGAGCACCCGCACCTGCATCGCCTGGTTCCCCTTGCGCCCGGAGACGACGCCGTACTCGACGCGCTGCCCGGCCTTGAGCTCGGTCATGCCGTCGGGGAGCGCATCCTTGTGCACGAAGACGTCGTCGCCCTCGTCGTTGGACAGGAAGCCGAAGCCCTTGTCCGTGTTGAAGAACTTGACCTTGCCGGAAGGCACCGGATACTCCTCGATCGACCTGCGGGGGAAGTGGGGGGACGCGACGGGCGAGACGTGCACCTGCGGCTGCGCCCCGTCGGGACCAGATTACTGGTCACCGCCACCCGGGAACACCACGCACCGATCGGCGGCCGTCCGCCGACCGTGGCACACTGGAGCGTCCGGTTCCATCGCGCCGCGGCGTCCCCCACGACGCCCGTCGACACCCAGCGCCCGAGAGGTCCTGAGCATGAGTTCGCCTCGTCTTCCCGAGCAGTTCCGCAACGAGCCCGAGGACGACTTCTCGGTCTCCGAACTGGTCTCCGACGCGTCCGGCGCACACTCGCCGTTCGGCAACATCGAGTACCCGATCCCGGCCGAGGAGCTGTCCTTCTACCAGCACCCGCGCCCCGAGGACCGCCCCCACCTCGCCGACGGGCGCTGAGCTGCCCGACCCCGTGACCGCCTCGCCGGTTCCGCAGGACTCCCGCGCTGCGTCGTCGACCTCGCGGACGTCCTCGCTCACCGAGTGGCTGCGCCGCCGTGACGACCGCCAGCTCGCGGCCCTGCTCCGGCTACGTCCCGACCTGGCCCTGCCCGCCGCCCCGGACCTCGCGGCCCTCGGCGCCCGCCTGGGAGTACGGACGTCGACGCAGCGCAGCGTCGACGGGCTGGACGCGCTGACCCTGCGGCTGCTCGAGAACCTCGTGCTGGCCGCCGGCGCCGACGACGCGGTGTCCGACGGCGTCGTCGAGGACGACCTGGACGCCCTCGAGGCCCTGTTCGACCGCGCCCTGGTGTGGGGCGACGCGGACCTCGTCCACCTGACCCCGGCCGTGCGCGACGCGGTGGGCCTCTACCCGGCCGGGCTGGGGCGCCCGGCGTCCCGTCTGTTCGCCGGCGTGGCCGACATCCAGCTCGTCCCCGTGCTGCGCCACCTCGGCATCCCGCCGACCGCCCAACCCCGCGGCGGCCAGGCCGCGGCGGCGGTCATGGCCGACCCCGACCGCCTCGCCCGTGAGTTGGAGAGCCTGGACGACGACGAGCACGAGACCCTGGACCGCCTCGCCGCCGGGCCGCCCGTGGGCACCGTGCGCCGGACCCGTGACGACGACGCGCCGTCCGCGGCGGCGCGGCTGATCGACCGCGGTCTCCTGGTCCCGATCGACGGGCAGCGCGTCGAGCTGCCGCGCGAGGTCGGGGTGGCGCTGCGGCAGGACCGGCGCGGTGACCGGCAGGTGTCGGTCCGGCCCGAGGCCCCGGCGGTGCGTCTCGTCGAGCGCGAGCCGCTGGCCCTGGACCAGATCGGCACCACGGCCGTGCTGGAGGTGCTGCGCCTCGCCGACCGCGTCGCCGAGTCGTGGAGCGCGCAGCCGCCCACGACCCTGCGCTCGGGCGGCCTCGGGGTGCGCGAGCTGCGCCGCACCGCCCGTGATCTCGGGGTCGACGAGGACACCACCGCCGTGGTCGTCGAGACCATGTACGCGGCCGGCCTGCTCAATGCCACGACCGGCCAGGAACCCGTCTACCTGCCCAGCGTCACCTTCGACGAGTGGCGCGCCCGCAACCCCGCGGCGCGCTGGCTGGCCCTGGGCTCGGCCTGGCTGGCCATGACCCGCCAGCCGGGCCTGGTCGGGCAGCGGGGCGACCGCGACCGCGTCATCACCGCCCTGGGTCCGGACGTTGAGCGCGGGACGATGCCCGCACTGCGGCGTCAGGCCCTCGGGCTGCTCGCCGACCTCGCCCCCGGCGCCGCCCCCGCCGATCGGGAGGAGGTGCTGGCCCTGTTCGCCTGGCACCAGCCCCGCCGGGCCGCCGGGCAGGTGCCGCTCGTCGCCGCGGTCCTGGCCGAGGCCGACCTGCTGGGCGTCACCGCGGCGGGCGGCCTGACCGGTTACACCCGCACGATGATCTCCGGGTCGGTGGCGGCCGTGGAGCGGGCACTGGACATCGCGCTCCCGGCACCGGTCGACCACTTCCTCGTGCAGCCCGACCTCACCGTCGTCGTGCCCGGGCCGCCCGTGCCCGCGCTCGGCGTCGAGCTGGGCCTCGTCGCCGACCTCGAGTCCACGGGCGGCGCCAGCGTCTACCGGATCACCGAGCGTTCGGTCCGTCGCGCCCTGGACGCGGGACGGACCGGCGGGCAGCTGGCCGCCTTCGTGACCACCCACTCCCGCACGCCGGTGCCGCAGGCCCTCACCTACCTCATCGACGACGCCGCCCGCCGGCACGGTGTGCTGCGGGCCGGGGTGGCCGGGGCGTACCTGCGGTGCGACGACGTCAGCCTCCTGGACCGCGTGCTGGCCGAGCGCGGCACGGCGGGCCTGCACCTGCGCCGTCTCGCCCCCACCGTCCTGATCACCTCCGAACCGGTCACCGATCTGCTCGACACCCTGCGCGAGGCCGGTTTCGCGCCGGCGGCCGAGTCCCCGGACGGCGAGGTCGTGACGCTGGAGGTCGACCCGCCACGGGCACCGGCGCGTCCGGCCGGTCGCGGGTCGGGCGTACGGGCCGCGATCGACCCCGACGCGCAGGCCACCGAGCTGGTGCGGCGCCTGCGATCCGGCGACGCCCTGGCCGGGGCCGACACGCGCGTGCAGGCGATCGCCCGGGACGTCCCCGGCGTCACGTCCGCGGCCACCATGGAGACCCTGCGACGCGCCGTGCGCGAGGCGCAGGTGGTGTGGTTCGGCGCGGCCGAGGCCGACGGGTCGACGACCGCCCACACCCTGCAGCCGATCTCGCTGGCCGCGGGGACGTTGCGCGGTTACGAGCGCGGGCGGTCCGGCCTGGCGTCCTACGCCGTGCACCGCATCACCGCGATCCGCGTCCTCGGAGAGGACGAGGCGCAGAGCCTCGGAGAGGACGAGGCGCAGAGCCTCGGAGAGGACGACGTGGCACGCCCGGACGGGTCGTCGTGACCCAGCTGGCTGCTCCCGGGATGAACGAGCACACGGGGCGCTGGAGCCCCCTGTGGTGGCGCGTCCCGCTCTGGGCCGTGGTGATCGCGGTCAGCGTGTACGACACGCACGACCGGACAGCCAAGATCACGGTAGGAGCGGTGATGGCGGTCGGCGCGATCGCGCTGCAGTTCGTGTCGGTGGACGACGTTCTCGTGCAGCGGTGCGCAGTGCTGATCGCCACGGTCGCCGGGCTCGCGGCGTGTCTTGCGGGTCCGCGCGGGCTGGCCGAGATCCTGATCTTCGTCGCCGCGGCCCGCTTCCCGCAGGTCTTCGACGGCCGCCTGCTGGCAGGACTGGTGACCGTCGACGCCGTCGCCACGGGCGTCGTCCTCGCGGTCATCACGAACAGCGTGCCGGGTGCGCTCGTCGGTCTCGGGGTGCCGGTCGTCGTCCAGCGTTCGGTCGAGCATCGCGACCTCGTGCGGGAACGCGACCGCGCCACCGCCCTGCTCGCCGAGGTCGAGCGGGGCCGTGAGTCGGAGGCGCAGGCCGCGGCGCTGCAGGAGCGCGGCCGGATCGCGCGCGAGATGCACGACGTACTCGCCCACAGCCTGGCCGGCTTGTCGGTGCAGCTGCAGGCCGTGCGGGCCGTCGCCGCCCGCGAGCAGGTCGGGCCCGCCGTGCTCGAACCGCTGGACCGCGCCGCCACCCTCGCCCGGGACGGCGTGGCCGAGGCGCGTGCGGCGGTCAGCACCCTGCGCGACCCGGTCGGGCTCGGCCTCGACGCGGTGCCCGACCTCGTCGACCGCTTCCCGGGCGACGCCAGGTTCGGTCGCGAGGGCGTCCCGGGCACGGTGAGCGCGGAGGCCGGCCACGCCGTCTACCGCGCCGTGCAGGAGTCGCTGACCAACGCCGCCCGCTACGCCCCTGGAGGCACCGTGCACGTGACCCTGGCCTGGGCACCGGGCCGGCTGACGGCGACCGTGCTCGACACCGGACCCGCTGCGGGGCGCGAGGCGGTGCCCGGTGTGGGTACCGGCCTCGGCCTGGCCGGCATGGCCGAGCGCCTCACGGCGGTCGACGGCACGGTGCGGGCCGGCCCGCACGGCGCCGGCTGGCAGGTCGAGATGGACGTCCCGGCGACGGTCGGGCCCGACCGGTGATCCGGCTCGTCCTGGCCGACGACCAGGCGGTCGTCCGCGACGGGCTCGTCCTGCTGCTCACCGCCAGCGGGGAGATCGACGTCGTGGGCACCGCGGCCGACGGCTCCGAGGCGGTCGCGCAGGTCGTCCGGAACGCCCCCGACGTCGCCCTGCTCGACCTGCGGATGCCGGTGATGGACGGCGCCGAGGCCACCGCCGCCCTGACCCGACAGTGCCCCGACGTCGCGGTCCTCATCCTCACCACGTTCGCCGACGACGACGCCGTGCTGCCGGCCCTGCGGGCGGGCGCTGTCGGGTACCTCACGAAGGACGCGACCGGCGAGGAGCTCGTCGGCGCGATCCGCGACGTCGCAGCCGGCCACACGGTGCTCGACCCCGGCGTGCAGAAGCGGCTGGTCGAGCTGCTGCGCGCCGCCCCGCCGCCGCCCGGCACGGCGTCCCCGCAGGACTCGCCAAGCGCTCCGTCCGAGGAGGCCGAGGGCCTGACCCGGCGCGAGGTCGACGTCGTCCGGCTGGTGGCCGACGGGCTGTCCAACACCCAGATCGCGCGGCGGCTCGTGGTCAGCGAGGCGACCGTGAAGACCCATCTCAACCACGTGCTCTCGAAGCTGGCCGTCGACGGGCGGTCGGGTCTCGTGGCCTGGGCGTGGCGCAACGGCCTCGGCGGCAGCTGATCGACGCCGCCGGGAACGCGGCGCGGCGTCCGGTTGTTTGAGACAATCGAGAGTCGCTCGAAGCCTCGGAGACCAGTGAATGACGCTTGCGGAGTGAACCGACAACATGGCGCCTCCGGCGCCCGAACGGAGTGAGGGCGTGTCTGACGGCCCCCTGATCGTCCAGTCCGACAAGACCCTGCTGCTGGAGGTCGACCACCCGCAGTCCGTCGAGGCACGCGGAGCCATCGCGCCCTTTGCCGAGCTCGAGCGCTCGCCCGAGCACGTCCACACCTACCGCCTCACCCCGCTGGGCCTGTGGAACGCGCGCGCCGCCGGGCACGACGCCGAGCAGGTGGTCGACGCCCTGGTCCGCTTCTCGCGCTACCCCGTTCCGCACGCGCTGCTCGTCGACGTCGCCGACACGATGGACCGCTACGGCCGGCTGCAGCTGGTCAAGCACCCCGTCCACGGGCTGGCGCTGGTCAGCCTCGACCGCGCCGTACTCGAGGAGATCCTGCGGCAGAAGAAGATCGCTCCGATGCTGGGCGCGCGCGTCGACGACGACACCGTCCTCGTCCATCCCTCCGAGCGTGGCCACCTCAAGCAGGCCCTGCTGAAGGTGGGTTGGCCGGCCGAGGACCTGGCCGGCTACGTCGACGGCGAGGCGCACGAGATCGACCTCGACGAGGAGAACTGGCACCTGCGCGACTACCAGCAGCAGGCCGCCGACATGTTCTGGGCCGGCGGCTCGGGCGTGGTCGTGCTGCCCTGCGGCGCCGGCAAGACGCTCGTGGGCGCGGCGGCCATGGCCAGGGCCAAGGCCACGACGCTCATCCTCGTCACCAACACCGTCAGCGGACGGCAGTGGAAGCGCGAGCTGCTGGCCCGCACCTCGCTCACCGAGGACGAGATCGGCGAGTACAGCGGCGAGAAGAAGGAGATCCGCCCCGTCACCATTGCCACGTACCAGGTGATGACGACGCGGCGGAAGGGCGAGTACCGCCACCTCGAGTTGTTCGACTCACGGGACTGGGGCCTGATCGTCTACGACGAGGTGCACCTGCTGCCCGCGCCGATCTTTAGGCTCACTGCCGACCTGCAGTCGCGCCGCCGCCTGGGGCTCACGGCCACGCTGATCCGCGAGGACGGGCGCGAGGGCGATGTGTTCTCCCTCATCGGCCCGAAGCGGTACGACGCGCCGTGGAAGGACATCGAGAACCAGGGTTACATCGCGCCGGCCGACTGCACCGAGGTCCGCGTGACGCTCACCGACGCCGAGCGGATGGCCTACGCCACCGCCGAGCCCGAGGACCGCTACAAGCTGGCCGCGACGGCCCGCACCAAGCTGCCGGTGATCAAGAGCATCGTCGACCAGCACCCGGACGACCAGGTGCTGGTGATCGGCGCCTACCTCGACCAGCTCGAACACGCCTCCGAGACCCTCGGCGGCGCGTCGATCATCCAGGGCTCGACGACGACCAAGGAACGCGAGCGGCTCTACGACGAGTTCCGGCGGGGCGAGTCCCGCGTCCTCGTCGTCAGCAAGGTGGCGAACTTCTCCATCGACCTGCCCGAGGCGGCGGTGGCGGTGCAGATGTCCGGCACCTTCGGCTCCCGGCAGGAGGAGGCGCAACGGCTCGGTCGCGTGCTGCGCCCCAAGGCCGACGGACGGCAGGCGCACTTCTACACCGTCGTCGCCCGCGACACCCTGGACGCCGAGTACGCCGCGCATCGGCAACGGTTCCTGGCCGAGCAGGGTTACGCGTACACGATCGTCGACGCCGACGACCTGCTCGGGCGTCCCCTGCCGGAGTTCCCGGTCGAGGACGACTGAGCGCCGCCCGGCGCCGCGCTGAGCGACGACCCGCAGCGACCAGGTGCGGGTGGTAGACGTAGCGGCATGTTCTCGTCCCGCCGACGTGTCGTCCTCGTCCTGCCCCTGCTCGCCCTGACCGGGGCGATCGGGCTGACGTCGTGCACGTCGGGCTCGTCGCACGCCGGGAAGACCCGTAGCGCCGGCACCGCATCTGCTGCCGCCCGGCCGGCCGCGGGCGGGCGGTCCGTCGCCCCCGCCACGCTGGCCGCCACGTTGCAGCAGGGCCTGTCCGGTGCGACGTCCGCGCGTCTGGTCGTGTCGTCGACGTTGGGCTCCCAGACACTGCGCGGTTCGGGCGACGTGGGCCTGTCGAACGGCACCATCTCGCGGGCGGATCTACAGCAGCAGCTGCCCAGTGGCCTGGGGAGCCTGCGCATCGTCGTGGTCGGCGACCGGACGTACGCCAAGCTGCCGGGCGCGCTGAACACGTCGGGCAAGCCGTGGGTGCTGCTCGACCCGGACAGCAAGAGCCTCGTCGTGTCGCAGCTCGCGTCCACCGTCGCGCCCGTGCTGGCCGTTGCCGCGCCGGCCAGCCTGGTCACCTTCGCCCGCTCCGCGTCGTCGGTCACCGACCTCGGCAGGGCGACGACGTCCGGCGTCGCCACCACCCACTACCGGGTGACGGTCGACACGAGCACGCTGCCGTCCTCGGTGCCCAGCAGCATCACGGGAGGCGGGAAGTCCCCGGTCCCCGTCGACATGTACCTCGACGCGTCCGGCCGCCCACGGCGGGTCAGCGGGACGTTCTCGATCAGCGGCCAGTCGGTGACGCCGACGATCGTCCTGTCGGACTACAACGCCCCCGTGACGGTCACGGCACCTCCGTCGGACGAGGTCAGCACGCGGTAGTGGTCACGCCGCCTCTCATTCTTCGGCAGAATGATTAGGTGAACGTCGCGCTCGACATCCTCGCCCTGGTGGCGGTCGTCGGCTTCGGCGCGGCAGTTGCCCGGCGTTTCGGCTGGCCCGAACCGTTGTTGCTCGTGGTCGTCGGTATCGGTCTGTCCTTCGTGCCGCACGTCCTCGAGATCACGCTGACACCGGACATCGTCCTCATCGGCCTGCTGCCGCCCCTGCTGTACGCGG
Source organism: uncultured Jatrophihabitans sp. (assembly GCF_964252635.1). Classification (GTDB taxonomy): domain Bacteria; phylum Actinomycetota; class Actinomycetes; order Mycobacteriales; family Jatrophihabitantaceae; genus Jatrophihabitans. The sequence continues at coordinate 2,349 of NZ_CAXUNP010000038.1, read as the reverse complement.
CCGCCCTGCAGACCTCGCTCGTCGACTTCCGCGCCAACCGCAGGCCGATCCTGTTGCTGTCCGTCGGGCTGGTGGCGTTCGCGACGCTTGCGGTCGGCCTCGTCGCGTGGTGGGTCGTGCCGGCGGCCACGCTGTCGGCCGGTTTCGCGCTCGGTGCCGTGGTGGCGCCCCCCGACGCGGTCGCGGCGACCACGGTCGCGCGCAAGGTCGGGATGCCCCGGCGCATCGTGTCGATCCTGGAGAGCGAGAGCCTGGTCAACGACGCCACCGCCCTGGTGGCGTTGAACACGGCGGTCGCGGCCATCACCGCCTCCGTGACGCCGCTCGAGGTGGGCTGGGACTTCGTCCGGTCGGCCGGCGGCGGCATCCTCGTCGGTCTGGCCGCCGCGTTCGTGCTCGCCAAGATCCGTCGGCGCATCGACGACACGGTGCTCGACACGACACTGTCGTTCGCCGCGCCCTACCTCGCGTTCCTGCCCGCCGAGGAGATCGGCGGTTCGGGCGTGCTCGCCGTCGTCGTCACCGGCCTGCTGCTGGGCCACAAGGCCCAGGTGCTGCAGACGGCGAGCTCGCGGATCGCCGAGAACGGCAACTGGCGCACGGTGCAGTTCCTGCTCGAGAACGTGGTGTTCCTGCTCATCGGGCTGCAGGTACGGCGGCTGCTGCAGACCGTCATCGACTCGGATCTCACGTGGACGCAGGTCGTGGTGCCGTGCGCCGTCGTGCTCGTGACCACGATGGTGGTGCGGATCGTCTGGGTGTTCGGCGCGGCCGGGTTGCTGCGCCTGCTGGGCACACGCACCTGGGACTGGCGCACCTCCACCGTCGTGTCGTGGGCCGGCATGCGCGGGGTGGTCACGCTCGCTGCCGTGTTCGTGCTGCCCCTGAAGACCCCGCAGCGCGGCCTGATCGCCCTGTGCGCCTTCGTGGTGGTGGCGGGCACGCTGCTCATCCAGGGCCTGACCCTGCCGACCCTCGTGCGTCGGCTGCGGTTGCCCGCGCCGGACGCCGCCGAGGACGCGCTGCAGAGCGCGCAACTCGTCAACGCCGCGGCCAACGCCGGCCTCGCCGCCCTCGAGGAGGTGGCATCCGACGACGAGTCCCCCGAGGTGATGAAGGATCTGCGCGAGCGGGCGATGACCCGCAGCAACCGCATCTGGGAGCAGCTGGGCCGTTCGCAGAGCGAGGTCGAGCCGCCGTCGGCGGTCTATCGCCGGCTGCGCCTGCAGATGCTCTCCGCCGAACGCGGGTCCATCCTCGAGGCCCGCGACAGCGGGGTCTACGACGACGAGGTCGTGCGCCAGTCGCTGCAGGCCATCGACCTCGAGGAGTCGCTGCTCGACCGCATCGACGACGCCGCCGGCCGCGTCGACGACGAGCTCGTCACTGCACGTCAGCGCGCCGGGGACTGCGAGCACCTGAGGGATGCACCCAAGGTCATGCGGGCCAACACGCCGGACGGCTGCGAGGAGTGCCTGCGTGACGGCACGCGCTGGGTGCACCTGCGTCTGTGCCTGGAATGCGGGCACGTCGGCTGCTGCGACTCCTCACCCGGTCGGCACTCGGTCAAGCACTACGAGCAGGACCACCACCCCGTCATGCGCTCGATCGAGCCCGGCGAGGCGTGGCGCTGGTGCTTCGTGGACGAACTCCTCGGCTGACCCGCCCCGAGTTGTCCGCTCCCGAACGCGCTCGGGGTCGTCGACGCGCGGACAACTCTCGAGCCACGCGCGAGTTGTCCGCTCCCGAACGCGCTCGGGCTCGTCGACGCGCGGACAACTCACGGGGTGAGGGGACGACGAAGGGGCGGCCCGCTCTCGCGGACCGCCCCCTCGGACGTTGCTGGTACTAGGACGTCAGATCAGAAGTCCATGTCCCCGCCGGGCATGCCGCCCGGGGCACCGGCCGGGGTCTTCTCCGGCTTGTCGGCCACGACGGCCTCGGTGGTCAGGAACAGCGCGGCGATCGAGGCCGCGTTCTGCAGCGCCGAGCGGGTGACCTTGGTCGGCTCGACGATGCCCTCCTTGAACATGTCGACGTACTCGCCGGTCGCGGCGTTGAGGCCGTGACCCACGGGCAGACCGAGCACCTTCTCCGAGACGACGCCGCCCTCGAGGCCGGCGTTGATCGCGATCTGCTTCAGCGGGGCGAGCAGCGCGACCTTGACGATGTTGGCGCCAGTGGCCTCGTCGCCGGTCAGGTCGAGCTTCTCGAAGGCCGAGACGGTTGCGTTGGCCAGGGCCACGCCACCACCGGGGAGCAGGCCCTCCTCGACGGCCGCCTTCGCGTTGCGAACGGCGTCCTCGATGCGGTGCTTGCGCTCCTTGAGCTCGACCTCGGTGGCCGCGC
>NZ_CAXUNP010000037.1:0-40602 GCF_964252635.1 uncultured Jatrophihabitans sp. | reverse complement strand
CCCGACCCCAATGGACCCCACCCAGAACCATCGACCCGACCCAGACGCCCATTCCCGTCTGATCAGAGACGTGCCGGGAGACAGTCTCAGTAGTTGCAGGAGGAGAGCGACTGCTTGTAGCCGCGGTTGAATGCCTGGATCCGGTCGAGACCGGTGGTGCCGCGTGCCCCGAACGCGCGGTCCTGCCCGGCGAGGTCGAGCAGCGCAGACACCGCCTCGTCGAGGTCGGACGGCGAGAGGTAGAAGTTGTGTCCCGCTGTCCCGGCCGGCACGTTGACGTTTTTGGCGTACGCGCCGCTGTAGCAGACCGCGGCGTTCAACGCCTTGGTCGAGTCCATGTCCGCGCCGAAGAACTGGTGGCGCACTGCCAGGCCCCAACCGACCGAGATCAGCTCGCCCAGCGCGTAGTCGGCCGCTTGGTTGAAGACCAGCGTGACGTTGCCGTTGTCCTCGTCGAACTGCACACCGGGCAGGCTGTAGTACGCGGCGCGGGCGAAGCTGTTGCTGAAATAGACGGTGTTGTCGCTCGGGCAGTAGCCGAACTCGCTCGACGGGGTGCCGCCGCACTTCGGGTGGTCGGCCTGCTTGAGCGAGACCGGCTTGAACGTCTTGTTGATCGTCTTGCCGGCCGCCTTCCAGAACCGGTTGAGGTCGGCCACGAACCCGTTGCTGCTGCTCGTGTCGATCACGTCGCTCAGGGGCTGGTTGCCGCCCGCGGCGTAGTCCGCCGGGTCGTTGAACGGGCGCTCGGTGAACGTACGCTTGAAGTAGTTGTCCGAGTAGCAGTACTTGACGCCGTTCTGCAGCCCGTCGGCGAGCGCCGACAGCCGATCGAACCCGTTGCCGTGCGAGATCTCGTTGATTGTGCCGGGCGTCTGGTCACGGCCGTCGAGGAAACCCTCGAGCGCGTTGTCGAGCTTCTCCGGCGTGGTGTCGACGAAGTGCGCGGACTGCCGCTTCAGGGCCGACGCCGCCCAGGCGCCGGCCGCGCAGTCGGCCTGCGACTCGGTGTAGATGGTCTGCAGGCGCGGCGAGCGGTCGAAGACGCCGAGCCGGTAGCTGATCGCGTGGCCGAACTCGTGGGCGAAGATGAGCGCCACCATCAGGCTGCCGTACTGCTTGGCGAGCTGTGCGAACAAGTGGGTCTGCGCACGGTCCCAGGCGATCGAGTCGTCGATGATGCAGAAGGCGCCGTTGTCGACGATGAAGCTGGAGCTGCGCTTGATGCAGCCCTCCTGCGATGCAGGACCGGTGACCTCGCCCGTGGTCGCGACCTTCAACCCGTCGACGGAGTAGAGCCCGCCCTTGAGCGGCTCCAGCGGCTTCCCGCCCGACACCTTGGGGTACTCCGTCTTCCAGAAGGCCATCACGTCGCTGAGCGCGTTCTTGACCGTCTGGTCGAAGCTGCTGCTCGAATCGCTGCCGATGACCTTGAGGTTCGAGTTCGGCGCGTTGACGGCGGCGGGCTCACCCGTCAGCGCCGACGCGCAGCCGCTCAGGCACAGCGCCGCGACCCCGGCGATGGCGGTGGCTCTCACCCAACGGTGCACTCGACGCCGCACGGCGACTCCCAACCCACGAGGACGCGGAGCGTGATCGGTGCCGATCACGTGGCGGGAGTCTAAACGGACGCGGCGCGCTGCCGCTCGCTCCAGCGCCGATTTGCAAGACTGACGTAATGGGACGGCACTCGGCACCCGACGACGCCGACGAGAGCGCAGACCTCGCCGAGCCCGGCGTCGACCCCGACGGCGCCGGCATTGCGGTCGCGGAGCGCGAGAGCGGGCGCCATTCCCGCGACGGCGACCCCGCGGCGACCGCTCCGTCGCCGGACGGCGCGGACGACGCGCCGCCCGAGCCCGAGCAGCCCGAGCCCGAGCAGCCCGAGCCCGAGCACGGTGACGGCCTGTCCGTCCTGCACGACGCGTTCGACGCGGGCGCGCCCGACGAGCCGCAGCAGGCGGACGAGCAGGGGCCGGAGGAGTCGTCGGCCCAGCAGGTCCCCCGGCACGACGCCCCGACGACCGAGATCCGGCTCGCCGACATCGCCCGGCACGACCGCGCCCTGCCCGAGGAGACCACCGCCAAGATCGCGCCGGTCACCGGCGGCGCCGACCGGCCCCGTCCGCAGCCGTCCGAATCTGTCACCGACGACCCAGCCGTGCCCTCCCCCGGCTCCGATGCCGGCCGCGAGGGCAAGCCCGCGCGGACGGGCGGCCACGCGACCCGTCACGACCTCGCCCTGATCAAGCGCCACGGCGACGTGCGGGCCCGTGCGATCGCCGCGATCGTCGTGCCGTTCGCGGTGTACGTCGTCGTGCTCGCCGTCATGGGCAACCTGACCGTGCACCATCTGATCTGGGTATGGATCCCCGCTATCGTCGCCGGCGTTCTCGTCGGTTTCGTGCTCGACGCCGGGCACCGTCGCTATCCGCACCCGACGGGTGACGCCGGCGTCACGACATCCGAAGGCCCTGCCTGAGCGCCGCGTCCAGTTCGGCCCGTCGCGGCGGGTTCGCGCCGGCCCGCGCGCAGGTGATCGCGGCGACCCACCCGGCGTCGTCGAGCAGCTCGCCCAGGCCGTCCGGCGTGAGACCCGCGAGACCGTCGGTGTTCAGCTGCTGCCGGGCCACCAAACCGTCGAGCAGTCCGGTCATGAAGGCGTCGCCGGCGCCCACCGTGTCGACCATGGCGATGCTGCGCACCGGGCGGGCGACGCCGCCGCCCGCGCAGTACCCCGAGGCGCCGTCGCCGCCCCGGGTCACGACCACGACGCTCGGTCCGCGGTCGAGCCAGTCGTGGGCGACGTCGTCGAGAGCGCGCCGCGGATAGAGGTAGGCGACGTCCTCCTCGCTGGTCTTGACCAGATCGGCGAACGCCAGCGACCGCTCGACCTGCTCCCGAGCGAGCCGCGCATCGGTCTGCAGCCTCGGGCGGACGTTCGGGTCATAGCTGATCGGCAACCGGCCGTGCAGAGCACCGACCAGGCGCTCGACGGCCGCGTCGCCGGGCGGGGTCCAGGACGTCAGCGATCCGAAGTGCAGCGCGTCCACCGTCGCGGGCACCCGGTCGAGTTCGGCGTCGGTGAACACGAAGTCGGCCGTGCCGTCGATGCCGAAGGTGTAGTCGGCGATGCCCGCGCTGAGGTCGACGAGCGCGACGGTCGTCGGTTCGCGGGCCGGGACGGTCAGCGTCAGGTCGACGTCCGAACGTTCTGCGTGCCGTCGCAGCAGGGTGCCGAGCGGGTCCTGCGACAGGCGGCCGATGAACGCCGCGTGGCGGTCGAGCCGGGCGAGCCCGATGGCCACGTTGTAGGGACTGCCGCCGGGACGGGCCAGGCGTGGCTCGTCGTCGCCGTTCTCGACCAGATCGATGAGCGCCTCACCGAGCACCCCGATGACCGGCCCGCGCGTGCTCGTCACGGGCGCAGAGCCTACGCGCGGCTAGGCTCCCGACCCATGAGCGAATCCGTGGTCGACGCCGCGAACACCAGGTTGCAGACCACGATCCCCGTCGCCTGGAACATGGGGGTCCGCTTCCTCGAACTGCGACCCGGCCTGGCGCGCGCCCAGGTCCCCTTCGAGGGCAACGGCAACCACTTCGGCGTCATCTACGCCGGGGTGACGTTCACGGTGGCCGAGACCCTGGGCGGCGCCCTGCACCTCGCCACCTTCGACGCGACGACCCACTACCCGCTGGTCAAGTCGATGACCATCGACTTCCTCAAGCCGGGCACCGGTGCGCTCACCGCCACCACGTCCCTGACCGACGACGAGATCGCGACCATCAGATCGGCCGCCACGCCCGATGCCAAGGTGGACTTCGAGCTCGTCGCGGAGGTCACCGACGACGCCGGCGTCGTCGTGGCGCGGACCCGTGGCGACTACCAGATCCGGCCCTTCGGGCGCTGACCCGGCTCGTCGGACGTGCGCGACCAGGTGGGTCAGGCCGACGGCCGGTACGGGCCGAGCGGTACCGACCGGCCGCCGGCGCGGGCCAGCGAGCTGGGCAGCGGGTGCCCGACGGCGCGTTCGGTGACGCGGGCGGCCGCCACGAGGGCGTCCAGGTCGAGGCCGGTCGCAATGCCCGAGTCCTCGGCCCAGTAGACGAGTTCCTCGGTGGCGATGTTGCCGCTGGCACCCGGTGCGAACGGGCAGCCGCCGAGGCCGCCGATGCTTGCGTCCAGCTGGCGCACGCCGGCCTGTACGGCGGCCAGCGCATTGGCCTGTCCGGTGCCGCGGGTGTCGTGGAAGTGCGCGCCGACCTCGAGGCCGGGGGCCGCGTCGCGGACCGCGTCGAGCAGGTCCACGGCCCGGCGCGGCGTGACCGTGCCGATGGTGTCGCCGAGACAGAGTTGATCGGCCCCCTGCTCCGCGGCCCGGCGCACTACGTCCAGCGTGCGGGCCGGGTCCGTGCGTCCGTCGAAGGGGCAGTCCCAGGCGGTGGCGACGATGACCTCGAGGCTGCCGCCGGCGTCGTGGGCGAGCCGGGCGATCTCGCCGATCGCGGCGGCGGCGTCGTCGGTCGGACGGCCGGCGTTGGCGAGGCTGTGCGAGTCGGCGGCCGAGACCACGTACTCGAGATCGGGGACGCCCGCGTCGACCGCCCGGACGGCCCCGCGGGTGTTGGCCACGAGCGCCGACCAGTGCACGTCCGGCCACGACCCCAGATGCTTGGCGACCTCGTCGGCGTCGGCCAGCGCCGGGACGGCCTTGGGCGAGACGAAGCTGGTGACCTCGATACGGCGGACGCCGGTCGCGACGAGGGCCTCGAGCATGGCCAGCTTGTCGTCGAGCGGGACGGGCGCTTCGAGCTGGAGCCCGTCGCGCATGCCGACCTCGCGGATGTCGATACCGGTGGGCAGGGCGAGCGACGTCATGTGTCCATTATCCGCCGCGGGCCGATCGGCGCGAAGGGTTCGTCAGTGCGCGGCCTGCCAGCTGACCGGCGTCGCCACGGAGGCGCCGAGCAGGTGCATCGGCGTGCGTCGGTCGAGCGTGACGGTGAAGCGGACGGTGCGCGTCTGGCCGGGGCTGCCGGGGGCAATGAGGTGCAGCGCCCGGGTGTGCAGGCCCTCCAGGGGCAGGTCGACCAGCGTGGTCTGGGTGCCGCGGGCGGTAGGGCTCTCCGTGATTCGCAGGTGCAGCAGCGAGCACAGCCGGACGGCTCGCGACGTGCACGGAGCTGCGGTGAGCTCGAGGCTGCCGAGGGAGGAGTGCCCGCTGTTGCGGACCACCACGACGCTGGTGTGCGACGCGCCGGGGGCGAGCGGGGCGCCACCGAGCAGGTCGATGCCGGCACATCCGGCCGGGTCGATCTCGGTGGCCTGGCTCTCGCAGTGCTCGATCCGTCCGCCCGTGTGCTGCGAGAGGGCGATGGACGGGGCGTCGGTCGGGGTCGCCGAGGCGGTGCCCGCGTGGAGGGCGGCGGCCAGGGTCAGCGCCGAGGCGCCCGCGACGGTGAGTGCCTTGCCGCCGGCGACGATTGAGGCGAGAACGGTACCGATGATCGTCATGACTACCTCCCCTGCCACTGGTGTTAAGTGACTGTGAGGTAATGCCCGCTATCGGGACCTTTGAAACACGCAACCGGGACCTTGGTCCCGCTGCTGTCCACGCCGCGTCGATTCGCGTGAGTCGTCAGGAGAAAGGCGAACATTTCGGACGCGACGGAGGCGAGAGTAAGGCCAGCCGACCCCACGGAGCCGATGCCGTCGGCTGATCAGGCGATGATATCGGTTACAGATCGTCGCAGATCTGATTGCGCTGCGTGGTCAGCCGGCAGGCTGCAGCGCCGGGCCCGGTGCGGTCCCGAGTGGGCCTCGCACTGTGGTCCAGAGCGCGGGGAGCAGGCACGCGAGCACGATCGCGACCCAGAACCACAGTGGGATGTGTGGCTGCAGGGTCACCGGGAACTTCCCGTCACTGCGGACGTGCGTCGAGACGACGGTACCGATCTGACCAGGGCGCATGTCGGCGTGAGCACCGCTCGGTGCGCTGAGCCGCAGTGACAGCAGGCCGGTGGACACGTACGAGGCCCGGGCGCCACCGGCGTGCGGCGCCAGGGACAGCGCCACCGCCCCCGTCAACGGCCGGTAGATGATGACGCCGGCCGACAGCACGAGCGAGGCTCCGAGCACCGCCACGGGTTGTCGCCACCGCACCGTCGCCAGCCGGGTGGCGAGGAACCACACCGCCAGCCCGCCCAGGATGAGCAGCGGGGCCGCGCGGACGAGCCAGCCGATCCCCCACCAACGCATCTGCACCGCGCCGACGATGTTGCGCGGGGTGATGCGCCACGGATCGGGTGACGTGATCTGGCCCTTGGTCGTGATCGTGCCGTCGGCGTGCATCGCGTGGATGCGGTGCGTGTAGGTCTCCTTCGAGCCGGGCGGATGAAAGGTGATCAGCTCGCCGACGTGCAGGTCGTGCGGCGACACCGGCTTGACCCACACCAGCGTCCCGACCGGCGCCGCGGTGCCCATCGACGGCGTACGGACGACGAACCAGGTGCCGCCCGTGGCGACCCAGTAGCCGACCAACGCGGTGAAGCCGAGCACCACCAGCAGCAGGGCGCCCGTCAGCACCTGCCGCACCCGGAAGCGGTGCGCAGGTGTACCTGCTGCGGTCGTCCCGGTCATCGGATCACGAACGTCGACCCGGCGGTCGGTGCGTTCCACATGAAGGAAACCTGCCACGAGCCGGTGGTATAGGTGGCCACGATCGGCGCGTAGATGATCAGCCCGGCGAGGTTGGGGCTGATGGTCGACGCGTGGCTCAGCGTGATGGTCGAGCTCTGCGAGGTGTTGGGCTCGGGGTCGGCAATCGAGCCGGACGAGGGCAGCGACGCCAAGGTGGGCGACCCGGGGAACACCGTGGCTGGTGGGTTCGCCATGGTCCAGCTGATGTTCACAGTCGCGCAGGGGTTGGTGGTACCGGATGGATAGCTGGCCGTGTAGACGCCGCTGACCGTAGCACCGTCGAACGAGCCACCCGAGTCGGACAGATTCCACTGCTCGGTCGGTGCGGAATCGAAACTGTAGGTCGTCGGTGTCGCCACGACGCCCGTCGGTGCGGATCCGTCATCATCGACGACGAACCCGGCCAGCGACCCGGCGAAATAGCCGGCGGCGGGTGCCTTGGGAGCCCAGCCGAGGTGCCAGTATCCGGAGTAACTGTCAAGAGCTGCGGGATAGTTCGCACTTCCGGTGCTAGCGGACTTGCCGTCGACCGACACCGTGATCGAGTAGCTGACGATGCTGGCGGCGATCGCCACGTAGGCGAAATGCCAAGCGCCGTCGTTGTACCGCGACACCCCGCTGCCGAGGCCCGGAGTCGTGGTCTTACCGGACTCGGGCACGAACCCGATTTTTCCGGCCGCGTCCAGGTACAGCGTTCGATCCGATGTCATCGTCGTGTCGACGAGCGGGCTGGCGCTGAAACTGAACAGCGGGCTGGCGGACGTCGACGTCGTCTTGAACCAGATGCCCAGCCCGTAGTTCTTGGTGGTGAACGAACCGCTGTTCGTCGGTTCGGTGCTGGCCGTGGCGCTGGCCGCGTAACCTGTCGAGCCGTCGAGGAGCAGGCCGTTGCTGGCGAACTTGCCGCTGCCCGCGACGAACGCGGCGCCGTTGCGGGGGAACATGATGCCGTTCGCGCCGGCGCTCACCGTGTTTGCGCCGTACACCACGCCGCAGCCGGCCACCTTGTAGCTCGAGACCATCGCCGCGGCCGGCGCGGTGCCGCTGTTGGTGATGGAATTCGTCGGACCGGCCGCGCCGGCCGTGGTGGCCGAGGCCGGATACAGCGAGTCGGTGCATGCGGTGGGGACGGTCGCGCCGCTCGCGGTCGCGGTGCAGCCGCTGCCGCCAGCGCTGTTCGTGATGGCCAGCTTTGCCGTCCGGGCCGAACTGTTCGTGTTGTTCAGGTAGGCCTTGGTGAACCCGCCGAGGGTTCCCGACGTGCTCAGCCAGACCAGCGCGACCGCGGCTAGGAACAGGGACGTCGCCGTCCTGGTGATCCTGCGCGAGAGGTCCATGCCTGGCTTCCTGGTGGGGGGCTGGTTCTACGTGGCCGGCGGCCTTGCGGTTGCCCGCAAGGCCGCCGTACATCAAGCGGTGTCTCAGGCGTCGAGCTCCCACCGCAGGCCCTGGGTGACCGTGATCCCGCCGTCGAGGGGCGAAGCGGTGGCGCTGAGGGACACGGTGAAGGTGCAGGTGATCGAGGCATTCTTGGCGATGGTCGCGGTGTGCGTCTTGGACGTGAAGGCGCTCGCGGCCCCGTTGTAGGCCAGGTCGGTGTATGCGCCGGTGGCCGAGGCGGACGAACCGTCCACGCAGCTCACAGCCAGGTTGAGGTCGGTAGCCGTGGCAAGGCAGAGGTTCGCAGGGTTCCCGGTGCTGACACTGCCGGCTGCGGGAGTCTGCGAGCAGCTGCTTGCCGGTGCGGACAGGATGAGCTTGCTCGCCGGGCCCGAACCGATGTTGGTCAGGGTGACGGAGGACGCCTGAGATCCACCCGGGGCCAGCGGCGTCGTGGTGCCACCGTACTTGTTGATCTCCGTGCACGTAGAGGTGTTGGTGAACCCGCTGTTCGACGACTGGCAGTCGGCGTACACGGTGGGGTTCGCGCCGGTCGCAACCTCCTGCAGGACGACGGCGTTGGTGGTGGCCACCGTGTTGTTGTTGTTGTTCAGGATGGCGGCGGTCCAGCTCGACAGGGTGCCGGATGCGCCGAGCACGAGCAGGCCGGCCGCGAGCACGCCGCTGATCCAGGCGAGCGGGACGAAGCGGATGCGGCGGGGCTTCGGGGTGGCCGAGTCGGTCATGGGACCGGCTCCTTTCGGGTGGAAGTGAAGTTCGTGTTTGGTTGAGAAAACAATGACTGACGCGGAGTGGGCACGTCAAGTCTCTGTAAAGAGTCGGGACCTTTGGCGGGATGATGGCGTCGGCGAGAGACTTTGATCCCGAGACGTCGGGACTTTGAGACCGAGAGACACGATGACCTGCGGCGTTCGCGCCGCGTTGTCGGAATCGGCCAGGAGCCTGGCGTCGGCCGACGACCTACGACGAGCGGGTCGGCGTCATCAACGGCGGGAGGCGGCCTCGGACGCACCCAAACCGGCTGCGGTCCGGCGGGCATTGATCAGCACGACGGCGAGGGTGAGGGCGGCCAGCGCCGCAGCGGCGAGCAGAAGGTCGCGGTACGACGCGAACCCGTGCAGGCCGGCCAGCACGATCGGTACCGCGAAACCCAGGTAGGTCAGCGCGTAGTAGACCGCGGTGAGAGCGGCCAGCTCGTCCAGCGGTGCGATGCGTTGGGTCTCAAGCAGCCCCGCGACGAGGCAGAACCCGTAGCCCGCTCCGAGCAGCAGGCCCGCGGCCACGGCGAACAACGGCTGACCGGTGACGGCAGTGATCGCCTCGACCGCGCACCCCGCCACGCACGCGGCGAGACCGACGGTCATGGTGCGCACGTCGTCGTCGGCATCCAGGCGACGGGCCAACGGCTGGACGAGCACGCCGGTGCCGAGCGTCAGGCCGGCGAGCAATCCGGCGAACGCGACCTTCAAGGAACCGGTGTGGGCACTGACCAGGGCCGGCCCCACGGTGAGCGAGATCGACGCCGCGGTGAACACCCACGGGGCGAGCGGGGCGACGACACCGCGGAAGCGCGGTGCCGCAGCCGACCGCACGACGACACGAGCCCACACCGATCCGCGGTGTGGGGTGACCGTCTCGGGTGCCGTCCACACGACGGTGCCGGCGGCGACGATCACGACGAGATGCACGAGGTACGGCGTCACGAGCGGACCCGGTGCCCATTGCGACACCGCGCCGGCCGCCAACGGGCCGAGCCCGAACCCGGCCGACAGCGCGATCGCGGCTCGGCGGGCGCCGGCGTCGGCGCCGTCCGGCACCCGCGCCGACAGCTCCTTGACCCAGGCCGTCCCGGGCGCGAAGACCAGACCGGAGGCCAGCCCGGCGAGCAACCGGCCGACGTAGAGCCACACCTGCCCGTCGACGCCGGCGATGAGCACGCCGGACGCGACGATCGACACGACGACCGCGCACCGGGCGAGCGGGCGGCGTCCGTAGCGGTCGGACAGCGGGCCGCCGATGAGCAGGGCGGGGATGAGCCCGACCGCGTAGCTGCCGAACAGCGCGTCCGCGGCGCCGGCCGAGACGCCGGCGTGTTCGCGGTAGGCCAGCAGCAGCGACGCAAACTGGTTGGCGCCCCAGCCGACGGCGAACATGGCGACTGCGGCCCGGACCCACGCCGCACGTTCCGTCCGGGGCGTGGGCACGGGCTCCATCATGGCCGGACGATCGAGACGCACCTGATGCGGGCAGGCTGTCCGGGTGAGCATCGGAGCCGACCTGCACCGTTTCGTCACGGCCCAGGACGACGGCGGCACCTACGCACGTGCCCTTGCCGAACTGCGCGCCGGGCGCAAGGTCACCCACTGGATGTGGTTCGTCTTCCCCCAGGTGGCCGGGCTCGGCCACAGCGCGACCGCGCAGTACTTCGCGCTCGAGTCGCTGGCCGAGGCGCGCGCCTACCTCGCCCACGACGTGCTGGGCCCGCGGCTGCTCGAGAGCGCGACGGCGCTCACCGAGCTGACGGGCCGCAGCGCACCGGTGGTGTTCGGTGACGTCGACGCGGTCAAGCTGCGCTCGTCGATGACGCTGTTCCTGCACGCGGACAGCGCCGAGCCGGTGTTCGCGGTCGTGCTCGCGAAGTTCTTCGACGGCGCCGAGGACCCGGCCACGGTGGCGATCCTCGAGGAACAATCGTCTGGTCGTTGACGCACCTCGTACGGAGCGAGGTGCAGCGCGATCAGCGGCGGCGGCGCCACCGGCGCGGACGGGCGGGCGGTTCGGGGGAGGTCTCGGCCGCGACCGCCGCGGCACGTACCTCGTCGAGCGCGGCCCGGTGGGCGCGCCATTGCTCGACCGCCGGTTCCACCGGCACCCGCTTGACCCGGAACGGGACGCCGGTCTGCGGACGGGCGTGCTCGACGTCGATGCGCGTGTTGAGCTCGGCCACGATCTCGCGGACCCGCACCTCGCTGCGTTCGCGGACGAGGCGGTCGGGCAGCGTCTCGACCTCCTTGGCGACCGCGAGTGCGGGCGGCAGCACCGTCGTGATGTCGGTGTCCTCACGACGCAGGTAGGCCGCCACCCACGCCAGCTCGTGCTGCGGCTGCCCGAGACCCGGGATCGGTCGCCCGGCGCCCGGCAGGTTCTCGAAGGCGCCGGCGCGCTCGGCGTCGCGGATCTGCAGCTCGACCCAGTCCGGGACCGACATGTCCGACGGCTTGCGGGTGGTCACCGTGTCGATTTTACGACGGCGCGGCCGCCAGACGCAGCGACGCCGGCCGACCCGCGGAGGGTCGACCGGCGTCGATGGTGGTCGTGCAGTTACTTCTTGACGAGCCCGTTCGCCTGGAGGAACGCCTTGGCGACGACGGCCGGCTCCTTCTGGTCGATCTGGACGGCCTTGTTCAGCGCGATGATCGCGCTGGTCGTGAGCAGCGAGCTGACCTTGTTGCAGATCGCGGTGAACGCCGGGCCCATCTGGGCCAGCTTCTTCTGGTTGATCACCGGGACCACGTTCTGGAACCCGAAGATGCCCTTGGTGTCGGTGAGCACCGCGTACTTGCCGCCGGCCAGCTGACCGTCGGTCGTGAAGATGGCGATCGCGTTGATCTTGCCCTGGTCGATGGCCTGGTACTGGGTGCCGATGGTGAGCGGCTTGAACTGGATCTTGTTCAGGCCGTACGCCTGCTTCAGGCCCTTGACGCCCTGGAAGCGAGTGGCGTTCTCCGGCGGGCCGCCGTAGGTGAACGAGCCCACCTTGCTCATGTCGCCGATGGTCTTCAGACCGTTCTTCTCGGCGTAGGACTTGTTGACCGCGAACCCGTCGGCGTCCTGGAACGGCGTGGGCTTGAGCACGGCGAACCCGCGACCGTTCTCGTACTTGGTGGCACCGGCGAGGGTGATCGCGGCGCTCTTCGGCTGGTCACCGAGCTTCGCGAGCTCGGTGTAGATGACACCCGTGTACTCCGGGATGCCGTCGATCTTGCCCGACTGCAGGGCCTTGTCGGCGATCTCGGAGCTGCCCAGGTTGCCCTTCAGCGTGACGTTGTACCCCGCGGCCTGCAGCGCCTGCTGGTAGAGCGCACCGAGCAGGTACTGCTCGGCGAAGTTCTTGTCACCGAGGATGAACGACTTGCCCTTGCCCGGCTGGGTCTTGAGGTAGTCGGTGGTGTCGCCGCCGGAGCTGGCCGACGCCGACCCCGCACCCGAGGCGCCTGCACCCTTGGAGCTCCCCGAGCCGCCTCCGCTCGAACCGCACGCCGCCATGGTGGCAGCCAGGGCCAGACCCGCGCCGAGAGCGGCGATCCGGGTCAGCGCTCTGTTCTTCTTCATCAGGTGGATCTCCCTTTTTCGAGTTGCAGCGACGGGTTCTCGTCGCTTTCGGTCGAGTTCTGTTCGTCGTCCGACGTGGACTCGAGAGCGTCGCCGCCGCCGGCGGCGACGATCGTCTTGGTCTGGGTCGACGAGCCGAACCGACGTCGGCCACGACCGGACGAGATGCGCATGCCGGCCGGCGTGACCAGCCGTTCGATCAACAGGAACAGGCCCTGCGAGACGAACGCCAGCACGATCAGCACGTAGGACGCGCCGATGACGCCGGCCGCCCCGTAGGAGGCCTCGTTGGAGATGATGTCGCCGAGGCCGCCGCCGCCGAAGATGCCGCCCAGCGTGGCGGTGGCGATGACGAACACGGTGGCGGTGCGGATGCCGGCGAAGATCAGCGGCAGCGCCGGCGGCAGCTCGACCTTCGTGACCACCTGCCACGGGCGTAGGCCGATGCCCTTCCCCGCGTCGACGGTGTCCGCGTCCACCTGGTCGATGGCCACGTAGGTGTTGGTCAGGATCGGCGGGGCGGCGAGCACCACGAGCGCGATGATGACGTCGGTCTCGCCGATGCCCACCAGGGGCAGCAGCAGGGCCAGCACACCGAGGCTGGGCAGGGCTCTGCCGATGTTCGAGACGTTGATGGCCAGGAACGAGAACCGGTGCAGGTGCCCGAGCAGGATCCCCAGCGGTACCCCGATGACGATCGCGATCGCCACCGCCTCGGCCGAGATCTCGATGTGGGAGACCAACCGGTTGACGACGTAGGTGTGGCGGTCGTTGAGGAAGCTGAACGCCTTGACGAAGTTGTTGCTCACCGGCCGGTCACCTGCTCCGCCGGGCCGAGGCCCACGGCGTGACGAGGCGCTGCGAACCGGCGAGCAGCGCGTCCGCGACCAGGGCGAGCAGGACGCACAGCGTGCCGGCCGCGATGAACTCGGTGTTGAAGTTGCCCTTGTTCAGCGCGTCGAAGATGGGCTTGCCCAGCCCCTGCGGCAGGACGAAGGCGACGACGGTGACGAGCGAGACGAGCGTGACGGCGGCGACCCGGATGCCGGCGATGATCGTGGGCAGCGCGAGCGGGAGCTCGACCTTGCGCAGGATCTGACCGTCGGTCAGGCCGGCCCCGCGGGCGGCGTCGAGTACCTCCGGGGACACACCGGCCAGCCCGGCCAGGGTGTTGGTGAACAGGATGAGCAGCGTGTACGACACCAGCGCCAGCTCCACCGTCAGCCGGTTGATGCCGGTGATCGGCACGAGGATCTCGAAGGCGGCCAACGACGGGACGGTGTAGAGCAGGCTGCCCAGGAAGGTGACCGGGGCGGCCAACCACCGCTGACGGTGGGCCACGACGGCAAGGGTGAACGAGATCGCGAAGCCGATGACGAGCGCGATCAGCGTCAGCTCGATGTGCTGGATCAGCGCCGGCTTGAGAACCGGGCTCCAGTTCGTCTTGAGCCAGTCGGTGCAGAAGGTGTCGTTGTCCTTGACGCACTTCGACGTCGTGCCGAAGGTCGGGATGACCGGCCCGTCAGCGAGCGCGATCGTCGCGGCGACCACTGCGTCAGCCCTTCGCCAGGTCGGGCGCGACCGTGTTCGTCCGGCCGCGGTGCAGCACCTGGTTGATCAGCTCGATGGACACGAAGCCGACCCGCTGGCCCTCACCGTTCTGGACCTGCAGCGGCCGCAGCGAGTCGGTCATCATCAGCGACAACGCGTCGCGCAGCGTGGCGTCGACCGAGATGGTCTGGCCGTGGCCGCCGGCGTCGGCACCCTGGTCGAGGTCGATGTCGGACAGCCGCGACAGGGCCAGCCGCTTGAGGCCACGGTCGGCGCCGACGAACTGGGCGACGAAGTCGTCGGCCGGCGCCGCCAGGATGTTGTCGGGGGTGTCGTACTGCACCAGCTCGCCACCCTCGCGCAGGATCGCGATGCGGTCGCCCATCTTGATCGCCTCGTCGATGTCGTGGGTGACGAAGACGATCGTCTTGCGGATGTCGCGCTGCAGGCGCAGGAACTGGTTCTGCAGGTTGTCGCGGTTGATGGGGTCGATGGCCCCGAACGGCTCGTCCATCAGCATCAGCAGCGGGTCCGCGGCGAGCGCGCGGGCGACCCCGACGCGCTGGCGCTGGCCACCGGAGAGCTGGCTCGGGTACCGCTTGCCCATCTCGGCCGGCAGGCCGATGAGCTCGAGCAGCTCGGCCGAGCGGTCGCGGATCCGCTTCTTGTCCCAGCCCAGCAGCTTGGGGACGGTGCCGATGTTGTTGGTGATCGTGAGGTGCGGGAACAGCCCGACGTTCTGGATGACGTAGCCGATCTCGCGGCGCAGGGTCACCTCGGACTGGGCGTTCACGCTCTTCTCGCCCAGCAGGATGTCGCCGCCGGACATCTCGATCATCCGGTTGACCATCCGCATCGCGGTCGTCTTGCCGCAACCGGAGGGGCCGACGAGAACGCAGACCTCACCCGCGGGCACCGTGAAACTGAGATCGCCGATGGCCGGCGTCTCCGTACCGACGTATCGCTTGGTGACGTTCTGGAACTCCAGCGGGGCCGCGCTGGGACTGCTCACCGGGCGAGGGCCTCTGATGCGCGCAGGATGTTCGATTCGTTCACTTTCGTCCGTACCTCTCTCGGTCGCAAAGTTGCCCGACTATAGCTGCCGGCCGGGCCGTTGCCGTGATCGTTCTGCCCCCGTGACTGCACCGTTATCGAATGAGTCGACTTCGTCACTGCTTAACCACCTCGTTAGCGACACGCCGAATAGTTGCAGTCAGCGCAACGTCATTGTTCCCTGCGCAATAGCGGTCGTAGGGTTTGAGACTTATAGCCCGCAGGGTTCTCCCGCAGTGAGCGAGGTAGTCCGATGATCAGGGTCTGCGCTCTGGACGACGTCGCACGCGGCGAGGCGCTGCGCATCGACCTGCAGCCTGCCGTCGCCGTGTTCCACACCGACGACGGTGAGGTGTTCGCCATCGACGACACCTGCAGTCACCAGGACGCCTCGCTCGCCGACGGCTGGCTCGAGGGCTGCGAGGTCGAGTGCCCGCTGCACGCCTCGCGCTTCGACCTGCGGACCGGGCGGGTGGACGCCCCGCCGGCCAAGCGACCGGTGCGTACGCACGAGGTGACGGTCGTCGACGGGGAGGTCTTCCTCACCCTCTCGACCGAGGCGCCGAACCTGCCACCGCACGTCGCCCAGGAACGCGCATGAGGACGATCGGCGTCATGGGGGCGTCCCTGGCCGGGGTGTCCACGGCCCGTGCCCTGCGCGCCCAGGGTTACGACGGCCGACTGGTGGTCGTCGGCGACGAGGCCCACTTCCCCTACGACCGCCCGCCGCTGTCGAAGGCCTTCCTGGCCGGCACGGCCGACCGCGCCGACCTCGACCTGCTGGGTGACGACGAGGCTCTGGACATCGAGTGGCGGACCGGCATCGCGGCGGTCGGTCTCGACCGTGCCCGGCGCTCGGTGGGTCTCGCGGACGGCTCCGAGCTCGTCTGCGACGGGGTGGTCCTCGCCACGGGTGCCCGGCCCCGACGCCCGTGGGCGGTGGTCCCGGACCACGTCCACACGCTGCGCACCCTCGACGACGCGATCGCCCTGCGGGCCGACCTGGTCCCCGGCGCCCGGCTGGTCGTCGTCGGCGCCGGGTTCATCGGGGCCGAGGTGGCCTCGACCGCCCACGGGCTCGGCGTGGACGTCACGGTGCTGGAGGCCGCGCCCGCCCCGCTCAGCGGCGCCCTGGGCGCCGAACTGGGCGCGGTCGTCGCGGGGCTGCACGGCGCGCACGGCGTTCGCCTGCATTCGGGAGTCGCGGTCAGCGGACTGCGTGCTGCCGGGTCGGGCCGCGGCGGGGTCACCGGCGTCGAGCTCGCCGACGGCCGCGTCGTCGACGCCGACGTCGTGGTGCTCGGCATGGGGGTCGTCCCGAACGTCGACTGGCTCGCCGGCAGCGGTCTCGACCTGACCCACGGTGTCGGAGGCGTGGCCTGCGACGCGTTCGGGGCCACAGACCTGCCGGGTGTCGTCGCCGTCGGCGACTGCGCCACCTGGTTCGACCACGCCCTGGGACGTCACCACCGGCTCGAGCACTGGAGCAGCGCCAAGGAGCGCGGCGCGGTGGCCGCCGCCACGCTGCTGACGGCCGGGACGACCCGGCGCCCGGCCCGCCCGCCGTACTTCTGGTCCCACCAGTACGGGCTGACCCTGCAGGTCGCCGGGCACCCATCGGGCGCGGACCAGGTCACCGTCGAGGAGGGCTCGCTGGACGAGCGCGACTTCCTCGCCGTCTACCGCCGTGACGGCGACCCGATCGCCGTACTGGCGCTGGGTCGCAGCCGCGAGTTCATGCGCTGGCGCAAGCACCTCGCTGCCCGCCACGACGCTGCCGTCTCGAAGGTCCCCGCATGAGTCCCGGAGGTCCCCGCACGAGTCCCGAAGGTGGCCAGGTACTGCCCGAGAGCCTGCTGCGGACGCTGCCCGGGCTCTACTACACCGACGAGACCGTCTTCGCGCTCGAGCAGCAGCGCGTCTTCGAGCGGATGTGGTTCTGCGCCGTCCGCTCAGGCGACCTCGACGCCCCCGGCGCGTTCCGCACCGTGCAGGTCGGCCGCGAGAGCGTCCTGGTCTCGCGCAACCGGCGCGGGGAGATCCGTGCCTTCCTCAACGTGTGCCGGCACCGTGGCGCGCGGGTGTGCACCGAGGAGGCGGGCCAGGTCCGCCGCGCCTTCCAGTGCCCGTACCACGCGTGGACCTACGACCTCGACGGCACGTTGCTGGCCGCGCCGAACCTCACCAGCATGCCCGACGTCGACCGCGTCGAGTGGGGCCTCGTCCGGGTGGCCGTTCGTGAATGGCTCGGCTACGTCTGGGTGTGCCTGGCGACCGACGCCGACGGGGGGCCGCCCTCGTTCGAGGACACCGTGCAGCGCGAGGTCACCGAGCGGCTGGGCGAGCTGTCCGCCATCGACGCCTACGCCGTGGACGGGCTCGAGCTCGGCCGGCGCATCAGCTACGACGTCGCGGCCAACTGGAAGCTCATCGTCGAGAACTTCATGGAGTGCTACCACTGCGCGACGATCCACCCCGAGCTCACCGAGGTGCTGCCCGAGTTCGCCGACGGATACGCGGCGCAGTACTACGTCGGCCACGGTGCGGAGTTCGGGGCGGAGGTCGACGGTTTCACCGTCGACGGGTCGGCCGGCGTCGAACGGCTGCCCGGGGTGACGGTCGAGCAGGACCGCCGCTACTACGCGATCACCATCAAGCCGCAGGTGTTCGTCAACCTCGTGCCCGACCACGTGATCGTCCACCGGATGTTCCCGCTCGCGCCCGACCGCACCGTCGTCGAGTGCGACTGGCTCTACCTGCCCTCGGTGGTCGAGTCCGGCGCCGACCTCGACCGCTCGGTCGAGCTGTTCGACCGGGTCAACCGGCAGGACTTCGAGGCCTGCGAGCGTTGCCAGCCGGCGATGTCGTCGCGGCTCTACGCCGAGGGCGGGGTGCTGGTGCCCAGCGAGCACCACATCGCCGGGTTCCACGACTGGCTGCGCGCCCACCTCACCGACGACGCCGGAACGGTGCCGTCGTGACCGTCACCGCATCACTCGACGTGGCCGAGGCGTTCGGAGACGCGTCGCGCCGCCTCGCGCACGTCCGGCACGATGGCGTCGATGCGCCGCCGGTCGAGCCGGAACGCGGGCCCCGACACGCTGAGGGACGCGACCACCGCCCGGGTGTGGTTGCGGATCGGCGCCGCCACGGCGTTCAGCCCCTCCGCGTACTCCTCCAGCGCGACCCCGTAGCCGCTCTCCACGATGCGGTCGAGCTCGGTCAGCAGCGCCGGCCGCGACGTGTGCGTGTAGCGGGTGAAACGGGCGAGACCACCGGAGTCGAGCAGCAGCTGACGGCTCGCCGGGCTCTCGTGGGCGAGCAGCACCTTGCCGCTGGAGGTCGCGTGCAACGGCGTGAGCTGACCGGTCCAGTTCTGCGCGACGACCGCGGCCAGGCCGCGGGCCTGGTCGACGTTGACCGCCCAGTGCGAGCGCAGCACGGCGAGGTTGACCGTCTCGCCGACCGTCACGGCGACGTCCCGCAGCACCTCGCGTGCCTCGCTGACCAGGTCCAGCCGGCTCAGCACCGCACTCGCCAGCCGCAGGACGCCGAACCCGAGGTGGTACCGGCCGCGCTCACCGACCTGCTCGACGAGCTCGCGGCCCTCCAGGGTGCTCAGCAGCCGCGACGCGGTGGACTTGTGCACGCCCAGCTCGGCGGCGACGTCTCCGACGGTGGCTCCCTGCACCGACTGGGCGACGATCTCCAGGACGCTCAGGGCGCGGTCGACGGACTGCAGGCCACCCGACTCACCGCGGGCCGAACCGCCGTCACCACTCACGCCAGCACCGTATGGGTTGATCAACGTTGCACGAAATCGAGGCGGTCCCGATGACCACGTACGACCGTCCTGCCGACACCCGCGTCGTCATCATCGGCGCCGGCGTCGTCGGCGCGGCCCTGGCCGACGAGCTCACCGCGCGTGGGTGGACGCACGTCACCGTCGTCGATCAGGGCGACCTGCCGGCGCCCGGCGGCTCGTCCTCGCACGCGCCGGGCCTGGTCTTCCAGGCCAACAGCTCGCGCACCATGACGCAGCTCGCGCGCTACACCGTCGACAAGCTCAACGGCCTCGACGTCGACGGCGAGCCGTGCTTCCTGCCCGTCGGCGGCCTCGAGATCGCGACCACCCCGGAGCGCGAGCGCGAGCTCTGGCGGCGGCACGGCTGGCTCACCGCGGCGGGCGTCGAGTCGCGGATCCTGTCCGCGGACGAGACGGCGGCGGCGTACCCGTTGCTCGATCGCGGCCGCGTCCTCGCCGGCCTGTCCATCCCCACCGACGGTCTGGCCAAGGCCGTGCGCGCGGTCGACGCGCAGACCCGTCAGGCCGCCGCCCGCGGAGCGGTGCTGCTGCCGCGCCACGAGGTCCTTTCCATCACCGTCGACGACGGCCGGGTGTCCGGGGTGGTCACCGACCACGGGGAGCTGCCGGCCGACGTCGTGGTGTGCTGTGCGGGCATCTGGGGGCCGAAGGTGGCCGCGATGGTCGGCCTCACCCTGCCGTTGGTGCCGCTGGCCCATCAGCTCGCCCGCACCGGCCCCGTGCCCGCCCTGGCCGGCGCGGCCCGCGAGGCGACGCTGCCCATCCTGCGTCACCAGGACGAGGACCTCTACTACCGCGAGGACGGCGAGCGGCTGGTCGTGGGTTACTACGGCCACAAGGCGATGCCGGTGCGTGCGCAGGACATCGCGGCCTGGTCCGCGGAGGCGAGCACGCCCATGCCGTCGGTTCTCGACTTCACCCCGGCCGACTTCGAGCCGGCGTGGGCCGAGACGCAGGCCCTCCTGCCGGCGACACGCGAGACCAGCGTGGCCGACGGCATCAACGGGCTGTTCTCGTTCACCACCGACAACCTGCCGCTCATCGGCGAATCGCCGACGGTGTCGGGGTTCTGGGTCGCCGAGGCCGTGTGGGTGACCCACTCCGCCGGGGTCGGGCGTGCCGTGGCCGAGCTGCTGGTCGACGGGTACTGCTCGTCGTTCGATCTGCACGAGTGCGACCTCAACCGCTTCGTCGAGCACCAGCTCGCGCCGGCGTACGTGATGGCCCGGTCGTGCCGGAACTTCGACGAGGTCTACGACATCCTGCATCCGCTGGAGCCGGCGGTGGACCTGCGGCCGATCCGGACGTCACCCTTCTACTCCCGTCAGCAGGCGTTGGGCGCGTACTTCCTCGAGGCCAACGGCTGGGAACGGCCGCAGTGGTACGACGCCAACGCCGACCTGGTGGCGGGCCGCGACATCGTCGAGCCGGACGCGTGGGCGGCGCAGCACTGGTCGCCGATCGTCGCCGCCGAGGCGCAGGTGACGCGGGAACGCGTCGCGATGTACGACATGACCGCGCTCATGCGGCTCGAGGTCACCGGCCCCGGTTCGGTGGAGTTCCTGCAGCGGCTGGTCACCGGCAACGTCGCCAAGTCCGTCGGCTCGGTGACGTACTGCCTGTTGCTCGACGACGACGGCGGGATCCGCAGCGACATCACCGTCGCCCGGTTGACGGCCGACAGCTTCCAGATCGGCGTGAACGGCCACCTCGACCTCGACTGGCTCTCGCGTCGGCTGCCGGCCGACGGCTCGGTGCAGGTCCGTGACGTCACGCCAGGTACGTGCTGCATCGGCCTGTGGGGCCCGCGGGCCCGTGACGTGCTGGCGCCGCTCACCGACGCCGACATCTCTGCTACCGGTCTGAAGTACTTCCGTGCCGCCCGGTTCGACGTCGGCACGGTGCCGGTCACCGCGTTGCGGATGTCCTACGTCGGCGAGCTGGGTTGGGAGCTCTACACGAGCGCCGACCACGGTGCGGCCCTGTGGGACGCGCTGTGGGACGCGGGCCAGGAACACGGCGTGATCGCCGCCGGTCGCGGTGCGTTCAACAGCCTGCGCCTCGAGAAGGGCTACCGGTCCTTCGGCACCGACATGACCTTCGAGCACGACCCCTACGAGGCCGGCTTGGGATTCGCGGTGCGTCTGGAGAAGGAGGAGTTCGTCGGGCGGGAGGCCGTGGCCAAGCGCAAGGACAACGTCGGCCGCGCGCTGACCTGCCTCACGCTGACCGACCCGGCCGACCACGTCCTGGGCAAGGAGCCGGTGCTCGCGGGTGACCGTACCATCGGGTATGTCACGAGCGCCGCGTACGGCTACACCATCGGCCGTGGTGTCGCCTACGCCTGGCTGCCGGTCGAACACGCCGCCGTCGGTACCGCGCTGACCATCCGCTACTTCGATCGCGATGTGCCCGCCGTCGTCTCGGCCGAGCCGCTGGTCGACCCCGACATGACCCGCATCCGGGCATGAGCAGCCACCTGGCGGAGCCGAGCCGGCCCGAGGCGCTGCCCGAGCAGCCCGACTTCCTCTGGCGCAATCCCGAGCCCAAGAAGTCCTATGACGTGGTGATCGTCGGCGGCGGCGGGCACGGGCTGGCGACCGCCTACTACCTGGCCCGCAACCACGGCATCACGAACGTCGCGGTGCTCGAGAAGGGCTGGCTGGCCGGCGGCAACATGGCCCGCAACACCACCATCATCCGGTCCAACTACCTCTGGGACGAGAGCTCGGCCATCTACGAGCACTCGCTCAAGCTGTGGGAGGGCCTCGAGGACGACCTCGGCTACCCCATCCTGTTCAGCCAGCGCGGCGTGCTGAACCTCGCGCACTCGCTGCAGGACGTGCGCGACTCGGTGCGCCGGGTGAACGCCAACCGGCTCAACGGCGTCGACGCGGAATGGGTCGACGCGGCCGGCGTCAAGGAGCTGTGCCCGATCGTCAACACCTCGCCCGACGTGCGGTATCCCGTCATGGGTGCGACGTACCAGCCGCGGGCGGGCATCGCCAAGCACGACTACGTGGCGTGGGGCTTCGCCCGCCGCGCCGACGAGTACGGCATCGACCTGATCCAGAACTGCCAGGTCACCGGCCTGGACGTGCAGGGCGGTCGGGTCGTCGGCGTGCAGACCGACCGCGGACCCATCGCCGCCGGCAAGGTGGCCCTCGCGGCGGCCGGCCACTCGTCCGTACTCGCAGGTATGGCAGGTATCCGGTTGCCGTTGCAGTCGCACCCGCTGCAGGCGCTGGTGTCCGAGCTGCTCGAGCCCGTGCACCCGACGGTGGTCATGTCGAACGCGGTGCACGTGTACGTGTCTCAGGCGCACAAGGGTGAGCTGGTCATGGGCGCCGGCGTCGACAGCTTCAACGGGTACGGCCAGCGCGGCGCGTTCCACATCATCGAGCGCCAGATGGCCGCGGCGCTGGAGCTGTTCCCGGTCTTCGCCCGTGCCCACCTGCTGCGCACCTGGGCAGGCATCGTCGACGTCACTCCCGATGCGTCTCCGATCGTCGGGCAGACGCCGGTCGACGAGCTGTACCTGAACTGCGGGTGGGGTACCGGCGGCTTCAAGGCCACGCCGGGCGTCGGCTGGTGCTTCGCCGACACCATCGCCCACGACAAGCCGCACGAGTTCGTCGCGCCGTTCACCCTGGAGCGGTTCACGACCGGCGCGCTGGTCGACGAGCACGGCGCCGCCGCGGTGGCCCACTGATGGGGACGCCGTGCAGCTGATCGAGTGTCCGTACTGCGGCCCGCGCGAGGAGGCCGAGTACCACTACGGCGGGCAGGCCCACGTGGCCTACCCCGAGGACCCCGCAGCCCTCAGCGACGAGGACTGGGCGCAGTACCTGTTCTTCCGCGACAACCCCCGTGGGCCGTTCGCCGAGCGCTGGATGCACAGCGCTGGCTGCCGCCGCTGGTTCAACGCGGTCCGCGACACCGCCACCCACCAGTTCCTCGCCGTCTACCGCATCGGCGAGCCGCGTCCGGAGCTGCGCGCATGAGCATGCGGCGGGTCGACGGGTACGGGCGGGTCGATCGTGCCGCCGAGATCGCCTTCGATTTCGACGGTGTGCGGTACCAGGGCTTCCACGGCGACACGTTGGCGTCGGCGCTGCTGGCGAACGACGTCACGCGCATCGCGACGAGTGTCGCGCTCGGGCGCCCGCGCGGCGTCATGGCCGCGGGCAGCGACGAGGCCAGTGCTCTCGTGCAGGTCGACACCCCGTTCCCCGAACCGATGCTCACCGCGACCACGGTCGAACTCGTCGACGGCGTCGTCGCCCGCGGGCTGCCCGGTCGCGGTGCGCTGGCCGACGTCGAGGACCCCGCCCGCTACGACTCGGTGCACGCGCACTGCGACGTGCTCGTCGTCGGCGGTGGACCGGCCGGCACCGCCGCCGCCCGCGAGGCCGCGGAGGGTGGTCGTCGCGTCCTGCTCGTCGACGACCAGCCCGAGCTCGGCGGCGCGACCCTCGGCACGGCCGCGGGCCCCGACCTGCCCGATCTCACCGCCGTCCGGGTGCTCACCCGCACGACGGCCTTCGGCTGGTACGACGACAACCTCGTCCTGGCCGTGGAGAAGAGGCCGGAGACCGCCGCGACCCGCCAGCGGGTGTGGCGCATCCGCGCGCGCGAGGTCGCCGTGGCCACCGGTGCGCAGGAGCGGCCGATCGCGTTCGCGAACAACGACCTGCCCGGCGTCCTGCTCGCCGGCGCCGCCCGCACCTATCTCCATCGGTTCGGCGTGCTGGTGGGCGACCGGGTCGTCGTGTTCACCGCCCACGACGGAACCGTCGATGTGGTCGACGACCTGCGTGCGGCGGGCGCGCACGTCCGCGTGGTCGACGCACGCGACGGCGTCCTGGTCAGCGAGGCGCTGGGCACCGAACGGGTGACCGGCGTCCGGCTGAGCAGCGGTGAGCAGCTCGTGTGCGACGCGCTGCTGGTGTCCGGCGGCTGGAGCCCGGCCGCGCAGCTGTACAGCCAGGCCCGCGGTGCCCTGGCGTGGGACGCGGACCTCCTTGCTCTGCGGCCCGCGACCACGGTGCCGGGCGTGCGCGTCGTCGGCGCGGCGAACGGCGACGGGCTGCCGACCGGCGGCGCGGCGGTGTGGTCGGTGCCCCTGCCGGATCCGGACGGCCCGGACAGCCGCTTCGTCGACCTGCAGCGCGACGCCACCGTCGGCGACGTGCTGCGCGCCACCGGGGCGGGCCTGCGTTCCGTCGAGCACGTCAAGCGCTACACCACCATCGGCACGGCCCACGACCAGGGCCGCACCTCGGGCCTGCTCGCTGCCGGCATCACCGCCGAGGCGCTGCAGCTCGACGTCACCCAGCTGGGCCACACCACCTTCCGGCCGCCCTTCGCGCCCGTGGCCTTCGCGGCGCTGGCCGGCCGCGACCGGGGTGACCTGTTCGACCCGGTGCGCACGACGGCGATGCACGCGTGGCACGTGGATGCCGGCGCCGCCTTCGAGAACGTCGGGCAGTGGCAGCGTCCGCAGTACTACCCGCAACCGGGTGAGGACGCGCACGCCGCGGTGCTGCGCGAGACGCGTGCCGCGCGTGCGACGGTCGGCATGATGGACGCCTCGACGTTGGGCAAGATCAACGTGCAGGGTGCCGACGCCGGTGAATTCCTCGACCGCGTCTACACGAACATGATGAGCACCCTGAAGGTCGGGCGCTGCCGGTACGGCGTCATGTGCGGCTTCGACGGCATGGTGTTCGACGACGGCACCGTGATGCGCACCGGTGAGACCGAGTACGTGCTGACGACGACCACCGGCAACGCGGCGGCGGTACTGGACTGGATGGAGGACCTCGCCCAGACCGAGTGGCCCACGCTGTCCGTCTCGCTGACATCGGTCACCGAGCACTGGGCCACGATCGCCGTGGTCGGCCCGCAGTCGCGGGCCGTGGTGGGGGCGCTGGCACCGGATCTCGACGTCACCGCCGAGGGGTTCCCGTTCATGAGCTGGCAGGACACCACGATCGGCGGCGTGCCGGTGCGGGTGGCTCGCATCAGCTTCAGCGGCGAACTGGCCTTCGAGCTGAACGTGCTGTCCTGGTACGGGCTCGCCCTGTGGGAGGCGGTCGTCGCGGCCGGCGCCCCGTACGGCATCACGCCCTACGGCACCGACGCGATGCACGTGCTGCGGGCCGAGAAGGGGTACCCGATCATCGGCCAGGACACCGACGGCACGGTGACGCCGCACGACCTGGGGCTGGCGTGGGCGGTGTCGAAGAAGAAGCCGGACTTCGTCGGCAAGCGGTCCTTCGGCAGACCCGAGAACCTGCGTCCGGACCGCAAGCACCTCGTCGGGCTGCTACCGCTCGACCCGACCGTGTCCATCGACGAGGGCGCGCAGGTGATCGCCGACGCGGACGTCACCGCGATACCGGTGCCGATGCTCGGACACGTCAGCTCCAGCTACGACAGCGTCGCCCTCGGGTCCACGTTCGCCCTCGCCCTCGTCCGGTCGGGCCGTGAACGGATCGGTGAGCGCCTGTACGCCTGGTCGCAGGACGTGCTGACCCCGGTGACGGTCACCGAACCGGTGCTGTTCGACAAGGAGAACGCCCGCCGTGACGGTTGACCTGGACCTGGTCGCACGCAGCCCACTCGCGGACTGGCAGCTGCACGCCGACGGCGTGGCGGCGCGCGAGCGTCCGCTGCTCGGGCAGCTGAGCGTGCGCACGCCGCGCGACCTGCGGCGGCTCGTGCTCGGCGCGGAGGGTTCGCACGCCAGCCAGCGGCGCCAGGTCGAGCAGGTGCTGCGCCTCGGCCCGGACGAGTGGCTGGTCCTCACCCCGACGGCCGACCTTGGGTCGCGGACCACGACGTTGCGCGAGTTCGGCGTGGTCACCGACGTCTCGGGGCAGCGCACGGCGGTCGAACTCACCGGCCCCCGGGCGCGCGACGTGCTCGCGCGCGGGTGCGCCATCGACCTCGACCCGTCGGTCGCACCGGTGGGAACGTGCGTGTCGACCCTGCTCGCGCAGACGGGGGTGATCGTCCTGGTCGAGCCGGAGGCGATCCTGCTGCTCGTCCGCTCGTCGTTCGCGTCCTACCTCGCCCGCTGGCTCGAGGACGCGAGCACCGACCTCGACTGACCGGCAGACCCTCAGGTGCCGCAGAAGGTGCGGTAGGCGCCGAACTCGGTCGGGGCGGGCTCGGCGAAGCGCTCGAGACCCGGTCGTGCGGTGTACGGGTCACGGACGGCGACCAGCAGCTGCCGCAACGGCCCGAGGTCGACGGCGTCGCTCGCCGCGGACAGCGCCTGCTCGACCAGGTGGTTGCGTGGGACGTAGACCGGGTTCACGCGGTCCATCGCGTCGGCGTCCGGGCCCAGCGCGCGCCAGCGGCGCGTCCACCCGTCGATCCCGGTGAGGTCGAGCACCGAACTGCGGGCCGGTTCGACGTCGCCCCGGGCGGCCGTGCCCAGCGCGCGGAAGAACGACGTCCAGTCCACGTGGCCCTCGTGCAGCAAGGTCAGCAGGTCGTCGGCCACGGCGGTGACGACCTCGACGGGGACCTCGTCGGCCAGCCCGAGCTTGGCGCGGACGCCGGCCGTCCAGGCCCGGTTGTAATGACCCACGAACCCGCTCAGCGCTTCCTGCGCCACGGCCACCGCCTGTGGCTGGTCGGCGCCGAGCAGGGGCAGCAGCGCCTCGGCGAGGCGGACCAGGTTCCACTGCGCGATGCCCGGCTGGTTGCCGTAGGCGTACCGCCCGCCCGCGTCGATCGAGCTGAAGACGGTGGCCGGGTCGTATACCTCCATGAACGCACACGGCCCGTAGTCGATGGTCTCGCCGGAGATGGTCACGTTGTCGGTGTTCATGACCCCATGGACGAACCCGACCAGCATCCAGCGGGCGACCAGCTCGGCCTGGGCCGAAACGACGGCCTCGAGCAGCGCGAGGTGGGGACGCTCGGCGGACGCCGCCTCGGGGTGGTGGCGGACGATCGCGTGGTCGGCGAGCCGTCGCAGCAGCTCGAGGTCGCCCGTCGCCCGTGCGTAGGAGAAGGTGCCGACGCGCAGGTGGCTGCTCGCCACGCGGGCCAGGACGGCTCCGGGCAGGACGGTCTCCCGGAACACGTGCTCGCCGGTCGCCGTGACGGCCAGGGCGCGGGTGGTGGGGATGCCGAGGGCGTGCATCGCCTCGCTGATGACGTACTCGCGCAGCATCGGCCCGACCGCGGCCAGTCCGTCGCCGCCACGGGCGAACGGGGTGCGCCCGGAGCCCTTCAGGTGCAGGTCGTGCAGGTGGCCCGCCGGGTCGACGAACTCACCGAGCAGCAGGGCCCGCCCGTCCCCGAGCCGCGGGCTGTAGTTGCCGAACTGATGGCCGGCGTAGGCCTGCGCGACCGGGGCGGCGCCCTCGGGCAGGGCGGCACCGACGAGCAGCCGCACCCCGTCGGGACTGCGCAGCCAGTCCGGGTCGAGGCCGAGCTCGGTGGCCAGCGCCTCGTTCAGTACGAGCAGGTTCGGGTCGGTGGCGTCCTCCGCCTGCCACGGGAGCGCGAGCTCGGGCAGGTCGCGGGCGAACCGGTCGCCCAGGTGCAGGGTGGACGTCGCCGAACCGGTCACAGGAGCAACGGTACGCACGGACGCACTGACGCAGCGGGTGACGTCGCCGACCCCCGACTGCATGCACGTAGGGTCGGACGAGGCCCGGCGCAGGCCGGGTCGAGGTCGAGGACGAGACGAAGGTAGGACGCGATGCCGCTGACAGGTGAGTACGAGCCCAGCCCGAACGACTGGGTACGGGAGCAGGTCGAGACCTACGAGAAGTCCGGCGGAACGCAGGCCAACACGCTGCTCGACCGCGGACTGCCGGTCGTCGTCGTCACCTACCTCGGTCGCAAGTCCGGAAAGATCCGCAAGATCGCGTTGATGCGCGTCGAGGACGGCGGGAACTACGCGCTCGTCGCGTCCAAGGGCGGGGCGCCGGAACACCCCGAGTGGTTCTTCAGCCTTCGCGACAACCCGACGGTCGAGATCCAGGACGGACCCGAGCCGCACGACTACCACGTCCGCCTCGTCGACGGCGACGAGCGCACGCAGTGGTGGAACCGGTCGGTCGAGGCCTACCCGGACTACGCCGACTACCAGGAGAAGACCGACCGGTTGATCCCGGTGTTCGTCGCCGAACCCGTCTGAGACTTTCCGCGTTCCGCGTTCGGCATCCTCGGTTCACCCGACGAGCAGCACCAGCTTGCCGCGGACGGTGCCGGCCTCGCCGACCCGATGGGCCTCGGCGACGTCCGCGAGCGGGAAGGTGCGGCCGACGGGGACGGAGAACCGGCCCTGCGCAGCCAGCCCCGCGACCTGGGCGAGCGCGTACGTGGCCCGGCCCGTGTCGCCGCGGCTGAACCGGACGCCGGTCTGCTGCGCGCCGGCGAAGTCGGCCACGGTGAGCACCCGCGCCGTCGCCCCGGTCAACGTCACGAACTCCGGCAGGACGCCGTTGCCCGCGACGTCCAGGGCCCGGTCGATGCCCGACGGCGCGACGTCGCGGATGCGCGCCAGCATCCCGTCGCCGTAGGCGACCGGTTCGGCGCCGAGCGTGCGCAGCATGTCGTGCGTCGCGGGGCTGGCCGTGCCGATGACGCGTGCGCCGCGCTCGCGGGCCAGCTGCACCGCGGCGCTGCCGACGCTGCCGGAGGCCCCGTTGATCAGCACGGTGTCACCGGCCTGCACCTCGAGCTGGTCGAGTGCGCGCGCCGCGGTCTCGGCCGCGGCGGGGATGGCCGCCGCCTCGGCCCAGGCGAGACCTTCGGGGACCGCGGCCCAGTACGAGAGCACGGCGAGCTCGGCCTGGGCCGCTCCGTACATCGAGGCCCCGAAGACGTGGTCGCCCGCGGACACGGCCGGGACGCCGTCGCCGACCTCGTCGACGATGCCCGCCGCCTCGTAACCGAGGGTCTGCGGGAGGTCCGGGTCCATGAGGCCCTGGCGTTTCAGCCAGTCGCTGGCGTTGACTCCTGCGGCCCGGACCCGGATGCGGATCTCGCCCGGGCCCGCGTGCGGATCGGGCAGGTCGACGATCTCCAGGACCTCGGGGCCGCCGAAGCGGCTGAACTGCACGGCCTGCACGACAGACTCCCTACGGTCACAAGGTCTTGCTGAGGACTTCGAAATAGAGGTCGTCGCGCAGTGCGCGGCCGTTGACCAGCTCGTCGTAGGGGAACGGCCGGTGCTCGCCGGTGAGGACGTAACCCCGTCGCAGGTACCACTCGATGAGCGGGACCCGCTGCCCGATCACCGTCATCTCCATCGTCGAGACGCCGAAGGTCGTGCGCGCGTGACGCTCGGCCTCGGCCAGCACGACCCGACCGAGACCGGCGGACTGCGCGGCGGGCCGGACGGCGAACATGCCGAAGTACGCAACCGACGCCGAGCGCTGCACGAGTTCGCAGCAGGCCACGAGCGGGTCGGCGGGCGCGGCGGCCAGCAGCACCAGCCCGGACGGGGCGGTGATCTTGGCGAGCACGCCGGCGGTGTCGATGCGCTCGTCGTCGAGCAGCTCGGCCTCGCTCGTCCAGCCCCGACGTGACTCCGGACCCCGGTAGGCGAGGCGTACGAGGGCGAGGACGTCGGCGACGTCGTCCGCCGTGGCGGCACGGAAGGTCAGCGGCTCGAGGTCCGGAGCGGTCGACACGCCTCGACCCTAGTCAGGCCGATGCAGGGTCAGAGGAACGCATGGCCGTCGCCGCGGTACGTCGGTACGGTGGCTACGACGCGGTCGCCGTCCACGAGATGCAGCTCGTCGACGTGCTCGCAGAGCTCGCCCGCCTTGGTGTGCCGGAACCACACGCGGTCACCGACGCGCAGGCCGGCCGCACCGTCGCCGAACAGCGGGGTCTGCGCCTCGCCCGCGCCCTCGGTGGCGGTGAGGTGCAGGCCGGCCGGCCAGACGGGGACGGGCAGCCGGTCGAAGCCGGGCGTCCCGGACGCGACCCAACCGCCACCGCCGACCGTGGCGATCGTGGGCGACGGGCGTCGCACCACGGAGAGGGCGAAGAACGCGGCCGGAACGGGCTGGAAGTGCCGGTAGGTGTCGAACAGCGCCGGCCCGTACAGCCCGGAGCCCGCCGCGACCTCGGTCACGGCCGGCTCGGCCGACGTGGTCTCGAGCGAGCCGGTGCCGCCACCGTTGACGAACTCCAGTGGTGCGACCTCGCGGACCGCGGCGACCACCTCGGCACGGCGGGTCCGTAGCTCGGGGATCGAGGCGCGCTGCATGCCCCGGATGGCGGCCTTGCGCACCGGCGACGCCGCCGGGTCGTCGCCGACGCCGGCGATCTGCGCCTCGTAGGACATGAGGCCGGTGAGCCGGAACCGCGGGCGACGGACGACCTCGCGCGCCAGCGCCGCGGCGTCGGCGGGGCTGTGCAACGGCGAACGCCGCGCGCCCAGGTGCACGCGGCCACCGGCCAGCCGCAACGACGCGTCGAGATCCAGGCAGAGGCGCAGGGGTGGCCCGGTCCTGCCGACGACATCGGTCAGGAAGTCCAGGTGCTCGGTCGAGTCGATCATCAACGTCACCCGTGCGGCGAGCAGTTCGTCCGTTGCGAGGCGGCGCAGCGAACCGCGGTCGGCGGTCGGGTACGCCACGACCACGTCCTCGACGCCGTCGTCGCCCGACGCCAGCCACAACGCCTCGGCGAGAGTCAGGGCGAGCACGCCCTGGTAGCCGGGCAGGGCCAGCACCGACGTCGTCAACGCCCGGCTGCGTACCGACTTCGACGCCAATCGGATGGGCGTCCCGCTGGCGCGCCGCACGAGGTCCAGAGCGTTCCGCCGCAGGGCGGGCAGGTCGACGACCGCGTACGGCGGGTCGAGGTCGGCCGTGGCGCGTGTGAGTGCGGCGAAGTCGTTCGACCGGGCCGGTTGCACCTCGTCCAGGGGAATGGTGGCGGGCACGCCACGACCGTAGTGCAGGTGCGGGAGCTTCGGATCGACAAGGCCACCCGGCTTTAGTAGGCAGTCTGCATGACCTTCCTGGCCGGACGAGGCGTCGCCGACATCACCGGCGAGGCCGCCGAGTGCGGGATGCTCGGGTACGGCAAGGCCGACCAGCAGACCGCCGGTATCCACCTGCGGCTGCGCTCACGCGCCTTCGTCCTGGTGGCGGGGGACGTCCGGCTGCTGCTCGTCGTCAACGAGATGCCGCTGCCGATGGACAGCGTCACCCGGGAAGTGCTGCGTCGACTGGCCGCGCGGTACGGCGACCTCTACGGCGAGGACAACCTGCTGCTCGCGGCCACGCACACGCACTGCGGCCCGGGCGGTTACTCGCACCACGCCACCTACAACTCGAACACGGGCGGGTTCCGGCCCGTCACGTTCGCGGCCGTCGTCGACGGGACGATGGCGGCGATCACCCGCGCGCACGACGACGTGGCTCCGGCCGAGCTGCGGCTTACCCAGGGCGAGTTGCACGGCGCCAGCACCAACCGCTCGCGCAGCTCCTTCGACCTCGATCCACCCGCGGACCGGGCGCACTTCCCGGACGCCGTCGACCCGCTCACCACGGTGCTGCGCGTCGAACGCGGCGGCGTGCTCGTCGGGTTGATCAACTGGTTCGCCACCCACGGCACGAGCATGACCAACACCAACGACCTGATCAGCTCGGACAACAAGGGTTACGCCGCGTACCACTGGGAACGGCTGGTCGCCGGCGTCGACTACCGCGCCGACGCCGACCCCGGCATCGTCACCGCGTTCGCCCAGACCAACGCCGGTGACATGTCGCCGAACCTGAACCTGGCGCCGGGCAGTGGTCCCACCGAGGACGAGGTCGAGAACACCCGGCTCATCGGCCTGCGACAGTACGAGGCGGCGGCCGCGTTGGTCTGCGAGGATGCCGACCCGCTCGAGGCGCTCATCGACACGCGCATGACCTACGTCGACCTCGGTGACGTCGAGGTGGCGGCGGAGTTCACCGGCGACGGGCGGGCGCACCGCACCGGACCTGTCGTCGCCGCGGCGGCACAGTTCGCCGGCACCGACGAGGGGCCGGGCTTCGCCGGGTTCCGCCAGGGCACCGCCAACCCGGTGTGGAACGCGGTGTCCCGAGGGGTCTGGTTCCGCGCCTCGAGCCGGCTGCGCGAGGCGCACGCCCCGAAGGCCGTGGTGCTGCCCGCCTAGTGGGTCAACAAGGTGCACCCGATGGTCGCCGAGCGGGTGCCGGTCCACCTCGTGCGCATCGGTCGGCTCTACCTGATCGGCATCCCGGGCGAGGTGACCATCGTCGCGGGCCTGCGTCTGCGCCGCGCGGTGGCCGAGGTGGTCGGCGCCGAGGTGGGCGACGTGCTCGTCGCGGGCTACGTCAACGCCTACATCCACTACGTCACCACGCCCGAGGAGTACGACGGCCAGCGCTACGAGGCCGGAAGCACGATGTTCGGGCGCTGGGAACTCGGCGCCTTCACCCAGACCGCGGTGGGTCTCGCCCGCGCGATGGTCGACGGCGTGCCGGCCCCTGCCGGTCCGGCGCCCCGCGATGCGTCCCGGCGGCCCGCGCGGTGGCGACGCCGGCCCGCGCACGACGAACCGATCGCGGGTGACTACGGCCGCGTCGTCATCGAGCCCCGGACGCGCTACGCCCCCGGCGAGACGGTCACCGCGGTCTTCGTCGGTGCGCACCTGGCCAACGACGTACGTCGGGGCGACACGTTCCTCGAGGTGCAGCGCAACGAGGCGGACGGCTGGGTGACGGTGGCCGACGACGGCGACTGGAGCACGCGGGTGCGGTGGCAGCGCGTCGGCCGCCACGGCTCGCGGGTGACGATCACGTGGGACGTGCCGGGTGACGTGCGACCCGGCTGGTACCG
Organism: uncultured Jatrophihabitans sp.; assembly: GCF_964252635.1. GTDB lineage: Bacteria > Actinomycetota > Actinomycetes > Mycobacteriales > Jatrophihabitantaceae > Jatrophihabitans. The sequence goes on along the minus strand of NZ_CAXUNP010000037.1, from coordinate 7,891 downwards.
GTTGCGGCATCTCGGTACGGCACGCGAACGGGGCGGCGCCCTGCGCGCCTTCGACGGCCTCACCCGCGAGTTCGCGGTCGACTGACACGACAGTAAAGTCTCTTCCGAACGGGACCCTCCCGGGCCGGCCGTCGTGTCTGGCGCCCACGCCGCCCCCGAACGGAGCCGCTGTCGTGTTCGATGTCGCCGTGGCGGCCACGGTGTTCGGCCTGATCTTCGTCGCCGAACTGCCCGACAAGACCGCTGTCGCGACCCTCGTTCTCGCCACCAAGTACCCCGCCCGCTGGGTGTTCAGCGGCATCGCCGCCGCGTTCGTGGTCCACGTCGTCATCGCCGTCGCCGCCGGGTCGCTGATCGCCCTGCTGCCACGCCGGCCCGTCGAGGCCGTCGTCGGTGTGCTGTTCCTGCTCGGCGCCGTCCTGCTGTGGCGCGAGGCGTCCGGCGGCGACGACGAGGAGGACGACGCGAAGGACGTGCCCGAGGGGGCAGGGTTCTGGAAGATCGCGAGCGTCGGCTTCGGCGTCATCATGGTTGCCGAGTTCGGCGACCTCACGCAGATCCTGACGGCCAACCTCGCCGCCAAGTACGCCGACCCCGTGTCGGTCGGGGTGGGCGCGGTGCTGGCGTTGTGGGCGGTGGCGCTCGTGGCGATCTGGGGCGGCAAGTCGTTGCTGCGCGTACTGCCCATCGCCTGGATTGTCCGGTTCGCGGCGATCGTGATGGTCGGTTTGGCCGCTTACAGCCTGGTCACCGCCGTCACCGGCTGACGAGGGCGAGCAAGACGCATCCTTTTCGATCTCGTCCGGTTACGCTGTCACTCTCGGTGAACGAACCGGACGAGGAGGCAGGGCTGACGACGGTCGCGCGGTTGCTCAAGGAGCGAACTGCAGCCACCCACGAGTGCGTGGAAGCCCGTCTGGACCTGGCGGACCACGCGCTCGATCCGGCGCGTCTGCGTGACGTCCTGACCTCCCTGCACGCGTTCTGGGCCGGCACCGAACCGGTGATCGACAGCTGGGCCGCCCAGCATCTCGACGAGTCGGCGTCGCTGCGTTGGTCGCGCCGGCGGCGTGCTCACCGGCTGGCCCGCGACGTCGAGGTGCTCGGCGGCAGCACCGAGGTCGCCGCGCCGCCGTTCGTCGAGGTCGCCGACACCGCCGCCGTCCTCGGTTGGCTGTACGTCGCCGAAGGTTCCACCCTCGGCGGCGCGGTCATCACCCGCGCGCTGCGCCGGCGTCACCCCGATCTGCACCTCGAGTTCTTCGCCCCGTACGACGAGGGGCCCGGCCCGATGTGGAAGCAGTTCCAGGACCGGCTCGAGAGCTGGGCGGGCGGTGACGAGCTGCGCACCGAGCGGGTCGTCAACGCGGGCGTCGCGGCGTTCGGCGCGCTCGAGGCCTGGACTGCTCCGCTGGCTCGCGAGGCCGTGGCATGAGCACGGGGTTGGGCGGTGTGCCGAGGGGTGACGAGCCGCCGGTCTTCGTGCCGGTGGGCACGCCGATCGACCTCGACAACTGCGCGCGCGAACCCATCCACATCCCCGGCAGCGTGCAGCCGCGGGGCGTGCTGCTGGTCGTCAGCGAACCGTCGCTCACGGTGCGCCAGGTGTCGTCCAACGTGGCCGACCTGCTCGACCGTCAGCTCGACGACGTGGTCGGTCACACCATCGGCGAGGCCTTCGGCGAGCGGGTGGGCACCCGACTCGGACGGGTCACGTCCGCCTTCGGCGACCTGCGCGAACGCAACCCCGTCGAGGTCGAGATCGAGGTCCGCGGCCGCTCGATCCTCTTCGACGCGATCCTGTACCGCGGCGAGGGTGAGCTGCTGGTCGAGTTCGAGCCGGCCGAGGGGCCACGCCCGATCTCGTTCCCGAACACCTACCAGGCCGCGCGCAGCGCCGTCGGCGACCTCAACCGCGCGGCGTCCCTGCAGGAGCTCTACGACATCACGGCCGCCTCGATCCGCGGGCTGACCGGGTTCGACCGCGTCATGGTCTACCGCTACGACCACGAGTACAACGGCGAGGTCGTGGCCGAGGCCAAGCGTGACGACCTGAATTCCTTCCTCGGCCAGCACTACCCGGCCTCGGACATCCCGCCGCAGGCCCGGGCGCTGTACGAGAAGAACTGGATCCGGCTGATCTCGGACGTCAACTACACGCCCGCCCCGATCGTCCCGCCGACCGACCGTCCGCAGGACCTCACCCACTCGACGCTGCGCAGCGTCTCGCCGATCCACGTCGAGTACCTGCAGAACATGGGCGTGCGCGCCTCGATGTCGATCTCGCTGCTTCGCGACGGCAAGCTGTGGGGCCTCATCGCCTGTCACCACTACTCGTCCACCCATACCCCGCCGTACGGCGTGCGGGCGGCGGCCGAGTTCCTCGGGTCCGCGCTGTCGCTGCGCCTGGTCGACCAGGCCGAGGACGACGAGTTGCGGCTGCGGCTGGCCGGGCAGGCGGTTCTGGCCAAGCTGACGGCCACCACCGTCGACGAGTCCGTGCCGCTGCTCGAGGGTCTGTTCGGTGCCCCAGACCTGCTGGACCTCGTTCCCGCCGACGGCGTCGTGGCTTTCGTGCAGGGTGAGACCCGGTCGGCCGGCCGCGTGCCGCCGGACGCCGTCGTGCGCACGCTCGCGTCGTGGGCACGCGGGGTCGGCGACGACGTCGTGGCGACCGACTCGGTCATCCACAGCGCGATCGACGTCGAGGTCGACCCGTCCGAGGTGAGCGGCCTGATGGCCGTCAACCTGCCCGACGGGCAGTTCATCCTGTGGCTGCGCGGCGAGTACGCCCACTCGATCGACTGGGGCGGCGACCCGCACAACAAGGCCATCGCCGAGCAGGAGGGCGATCACGTCCGGCTCAGCCCGCGCAAGTCCTTCGAGCGCTGGCGCGAGGTCGTCAAGGGCCGCTCGGTGGCCTGGGCACCCAGCGAGTCCGCCGTCGTGGGCGATCTGCGCCATCACCTCGTCGAGTCGCTGTACGCCCGCATGCGCACCGAGTCGCGCCTGGCCGAGACGCTGCAGCGCAGCCTGCTGCCGCCCATGCCGAGGGTCGACGGCTGGCAGCTGACCGCGCACTACGAGCCGGCCGCGGGCGGGCGCATCGGCGGCGACTGGTACGACGCGATCGTCCTGCGCGACGGTCGGCTGGCCGTGGTCCTGGGCGACGTCGCCGGCCACGGCATCGGAGCAGCCGGCACGATGGCGCAGCTGCGCAACGCCCTGCGCGCCTACCTGCTCGACGACACTGCTCTCGAGCACGCCGTCGAGCGGCTCAACGCCTTCGCGATCGACACGCTGCCCGGCGCCTTCGCCACCCTTGCGGTCGCGCGCATCGACCGGGCCACGGGGCAGGCCGAGGGAGTCATCGCCGGGCACCCGCGTCCGTACCTGCTCTCCGGTGGGTCCGACGCGCCGGTCGGCGCCCCCGTGACGATCAGCCCGCCGCTGGGCGTCCGCGGAGCGACGTACCGCTCCCGCGAGTTCGACGTGCCGATGGGCGGCGGCCTGATCCTGTACTCCGACGGTCTCATCGAGCGTCGGGACGAGGACATCGACGACAGCCTGAGCCGCGTCGGTGCTCTGATCGGCGGCCTCGACAGCCGTCCGTCCGCCCGGGAGATCTTCACTGCGGTCGGTCGGGCGACCATCACCGACGACACCACCGTGCTCGCCCTGCACCGCATCGGCGAGGGTTAGCCCGCCCGGTGGACCGCGACGTCGTGGTCCACCGCCTGCGGGTCGGCGGGTGCGTGTGGGCCGAGGACGAGGCCGAGCTGCTGCTCGACGCGGCGACGACCGAGGCCGAGCTCGACCACCTGGTCCGGCAGCGCGTCGCGGGGGCGCCGCTGGAACACGTCCTGGGTTGGGCCGCGTTCTGCGGGCTGCGCCTCGCCGTCGCTCCCGGGGCCTTCGTACCGCGACGGCGGACCGAGTTCCTGGTGCGCACCGCCGTCCGCATCAGCCCGCCGGCACCGGTCGTGCTCGACCTGTGCGCGGGCGTGGGCGCGTTGGGCGCCGCCTTCGCCGCGTTGACGAAACGCACGCCGCAACAGGTGGCCGAACTGCACGTCGCCGAGCTCGAACCGGTCGCGCTCGCTTACGCGCGCCGTAACGTACCAAAAGGTACGGAGCTGTACGAGGGTGACCTGTACGAGCCGCTGCCGCGGGTGCTGCACGGCCGCGTCGACGTGCTGCTCGCGAACGCACCGTACGTGCCCGCCCGCGAGCTCCCGCTGCTGCCCGCCGAGGCCCGTGACCACGAGCCCGTCACGGCCCTCGACGGTGGCCCGGACGGCCTGGACGTCCACCGCCGGGTCGTTGCCGGTGCGCCGCGCTGGCTCGCGCCCGGCGGCACGCTGTACATCGAGGTGAGCGACCGCCAGCAGGACACGGCGGTCGCCCTGATGGCCGCCGCGGGGCTGGCGTCACGCGTCGAGAGCAACGACGAGCTCGGCGCCACCGTGGTGCTCGGGACGAGACACCCTGACCCATTGACTTGGCAAGTTCGGCGCGCGAACAATCAGCGGGCCGCGCCGTAGACGTCGAGGAGCCCCCCGTGCCTGTTGTTCCCGTGCGCCGTCGCGCGCTCGCCCTGTTCGCCGCGGTGGTCGCCGTCGCCGGCCTGGTGACCGTCCCGACCACGGCCCAGGCCACGACCGCCGCTGCGGCCCCGGCCGCGGCGCCGGGTGGGCCCGGCCAGCTGTCCCGCTTCGACCTCGCCCGCAAGGACTGCGTCGGCACCGCGCACGGCACCGGCTCCAAGGTGTGGTTCACCGTGGCCGACGGCGTGCTGTCCGACGTCTACGAGCCGACCATCGACAACACGAACGTGCAGTCGATGCAGTACGTCGTGTCCGACGGGCGCACCTTCACCGACCTGCAGCAGCGCGACACCACCTACACCGTGCACGCCGACCCGTCCGGCATGGAGTGCACGGTCGTCGCGACCAGCAAGGCCCACGGCTACCGGCTGACCACCAGTTACCTGGCCGACCCCGAGCGCGACACGGTCCTCGTGCACACGTCGGTGCGGTCCCGGGCCCACCTCAACGTCTACGTGCGGCTCGACGCGCACGTCAACGGCAACGGCGGCGGCGGGAGCGCGAACGGCGGCGCGGACTCCGGCGCGGTGGCCCGCGGCGTTCCGGTCGTCGGCGACACCGGCGTTGTCAGCCAGGCCGTCAACCGCGACTACGCGGTGCCCACCTTCATGGCCCTGGACTCGCCGTCGCTGCGCTCGGCGTCGGTCGGTTACGCGGGCTCGGCCTCGGACGGGCTGACCCAGCTGGACGCGACGCACCGGCTGTCGCCGACGTACGCGAACGCGCCGGACGGGCACGTCGTCGCCACTGCCGACGTGACCCCGCGGGGCGGCCGGGACATCACGCTGGGGCTGGGGTTCGGCCGCACGCAGTCCGGCGCCCGCTCGACGGCGGCCGCGTCGCTGCGCGATCCCTACCGGCGCACGGCGGCCCGGTACCTGCGTGGCTGGTCGCGCTACGACGCGGGTCTGCGGCGGCCCGGGCGCCACGTCTCACGCGCGGACCTGCGGTCCTACTACCTCAGCGCCAACGTCCTCAAGGCGAGCGAGGACAAGACCTTCCCCGGCGCCCTCGTCGCCTCGCTGGCCAGCCCCTGGGGCCAGGCGGTGAGCGCCGGAGACCTGGTGGGCGGCAAACCCGTGTACTTCGGGTCCTACCGCGAGGTCTTCGCGCGTGACCTGTACGAGGGGGTCACCGGCTTCCTCGCCGACGGCGACGTGGCCAGCGCACGCGCCGCCACCCGCTTCCTGTTCGAGCGCCAGCAGCAGCCCGACGGGCGGATGCCGCGCAACTCGCTGCTCAACGGCAAGGTCGCACCCGACACCGGCGGCGACCAGCTCGACGAGACCGCCTACCCCATCCTGATGACCTACCTGACCGGACTGTCCCGCGACCGCGCGCTGTACCGCGACCACGTGGTGCCGGCGGCGAACTTCCTCGTCGCGCACGGCCCGTCGTTCGGCAACGAGCGGTGGGAGGAGCAGTCGGGCTACTCGCCGTCCACCATCGCCGCCGAGATCGCCGGGCTGACCGCAGCCGCCACCATCGCGAAGGGTTTCGGCGACACCGACGATCTCGCCAGAGCTCGCGTCTACCAGGCCACCGCCGACCAGTTCCAGCGCACGATCAAGTCGCAGACCGTCACCACGACCGGCCCGTACAGCCCCAAGCCGTACTTCCTGCGCCTGACCAAGGACGGTGACCCGAACGCGGCCACCACCTACGGCCTCGGCAACGGCAGCGTGACCGCCGACCAGCGTTCGGTCGTCGACGGCGGCTTCCAGGAACTCGTCCGGCTCGGCGAGCTGCCGGCCTCCGACCCGGACGTCGTCAACTCCCTGGCCGTGCTCGACAAGCAGCTCGCCAAGACGACCCCGAGCGGCACGGGTTACTACCGCTACGGGCAGGACGCGAAGAACGGCAGCGTCGACGGGTACGGCGACTGCCACGTCGCCGACCCGACGGACTGCCCGAAGGAGGGCCAGCCCTGGCCCACGACCGACTCGGGCAGCGGGCACCTGTGGCCGGTGCTGTCGGGTGAGCGGGCCGAGTCGGCGTTGGCGCTGGGCGACACCGGCCTGGCCCGTTCGCAGCTCGCGTTCATCCGGCGCTCCGCGTCCGGCGTGGGCCTCGTGCCGGAGCAGGCCTGGGAGAACGCCGACGTGGCGGCCGACCCGTACGGCAGCGACCCGACCACCGCGTCCATCGGCTTCCAGGACGGCCACGCAGCCGGGTCGGCGTCCCCGCTGACCTGGGCGCAGGCCCAGCAGCTGCGCCTGATCGGCGACCTCGGACGGGGCCGCATCGGGGACCGCCCCGACATCACCACGCAGCGCTACGTCCGGCACGGGCCGCCTGCCAACGTGCCCACCACGATCACCTCCCCTGCCTCCGGGGCGAGCGCGTCGGGCACGGTGACGGTCACCGGCACGACCGCGCCGGGCGCGCGCGTCGTGGTCAGCTCCACGGCCACCGACTCCGGCGGCACGACGTCGTTCGCGGCGACCACCGCCGCGAGCACCGGGGCGTACTCGGTGTCGGTGCCGGTGGGCTTCGGCGCGGACGTCATCACCGCCACGGCCACCACGTCGACCGGTACCGGGTACGCGCAGACCAGCGTCGTCGGTGACCTGGTGGGCGGCAAGACGGTGCTCGACACCGCCGACCCGACGGGCGACGACCACGGCCCAGGCACGTACCAGTACCCGACGGCCGGCGACTTCCACGACGGGGCCTTCGACATCACCCGCTTCCAGGTGGTGACGAAGGACAGCACCGTCTACCTGCGCACGACGCTGCGCGACCTGACCCCGACCTTCGGCAGCTCGCTGGGCGCCCAGCTGCTCGACGTCTACGTCCATCAGCCCACCGGCACGACGTCGACCGCGGCGACGGCCAGCTCGCGCAACTACACGATCGCGCCGGCCGACGCGTGGACCCAGCGCCTCGAGGTGCAGGGCTTCGCGGCACCCGTGTGGGTCGACGCGAGCGGCGGGCAGGTGGGCTCGGCCGCGGTAGTGGCCTCCCAGGCCTCCAAGACGATCACCATCTCCGTGCCCCAGTCGGTGTTCGGGACCCCGACCAGCGGCTGGACGTTCACGCTGGCCCTCACCGGGCAGGACGGCCAGGGTGGCCAGGACCAGGCGCGGACCTTCGCGCCGACGCCGCAGCCGTACAACTTCGGGGTCTGCGCAGCCGGCGGTACCGCGGCGATCTGCTCGTCCGACCCGAACACGGTGCCGAAGGTGATGGACACGATCACCCCGACGGGCGTCAGCCAGGCGACCGAGCTCGATCCCACCAAGGGGTCGGTCGTGCTGCGGGGCGTCCCCGTCCCCTGATCC
>NZ_CAXUNP010000036.1:0-41608 GCF_964252635.1 uncultured Jatrophihabitans sp. | reverse complement strand
GCAGTCGGCCGCGCAGGCCGCGTCGGACGCATCGGCATGGCGCGGTTTCGACGGCGTGGTTTACCCTCTCTTCACACGACGTCCGGCCGGTCGGCCGCCCGGAGTCCGCGACCCTGAGGACCGACCGTGCCCACTCCCCTGACCCGGACCCTGCTCGCCACCGGTGCGCTCGGCCTGTCGCTGCTCCCCGTCCCCGCCCAGGCTGCGTCCGCCCACGCCGCCTCGACCGGCGCCAAGCATTACAAGAACTGCACCGCGCTGAACAAGGCCTACAAGCACGGTGTGGGCAAGGTCGGGGCCCGCGATCACGTGAGCGGACACACGAAGCCGGTCACCACCTTCAAGCGCAGCAACGCCCTGTACAACGCCAACCGGGGCAGCGACCGCGACCACGACGGGATTGCCTGCGAGAAGCGCTGACCGTCAGGCGAGAGCTGTCGCCCCGTGACCGACCGACGCCTCGAGCGCGGTATCGATCTCGGCCAGCCGCGCCTCGGCGGCGGCCAGCTCGTCCGTACGCGTGAAGCGATGGGCGTCGATCAGTCGTTTCGCGTCCTCACCCGCCCGGTGTGCGTCCAGCGCCTCCTGCTCGACGGCCAGCATCCGCTCGTCGAGGCGGGCGACCCAGCGGCGTAGCTGGGTCACGACCGATTTTGCGCAGGCGGCCGCGCTGCCGCGCAGCAGGGACAGTGGCAGCGGGATCTCGTCGGCCCGCCGGTGCGCGACCGTGATGCGCAGCGAGACCACGTCGGCGGCCTGCGCGTGCCAACCGCCGTCGGGCAGCAGCTCGACGCCCAACCCCCGCCACGGCGCCCGCACCGGAGCCGGGTCGTCCGACCCGTCGGCCACCAGCAGCCGCTCCCGCAACGCCCGCGCCGCCAGGCGCACGTCGGCCTCGGGATCGCTCACCTCCGGGGCGCGCCGGAGCCGTTCACGGGCCTCGGCGAGCAACGTCAGCTGCTGGTACAGGCGGTACTGGTCCTGCTCGGCCCCTTCCAGGCGCGCCCGCGCACCGGTGAGCTCCTGCCGGTTGATCGAGCGCAGCAGGCGCAACCGGGCGACGTCGGCGGCGGCCTGGGCCTGGTCGAGCAGCAGCGCGTTGCCGGTGGCCAGCGCCTTGACCTCGGCGTAGGTCAGCACGGCGTCGCCGAGGTCGTCGACGGTGCGGACGCCCGGGTCGATGCGGTAGAGCTGCTCGACGAAGGCCGCCTTGCGCTGCAGCGCCTGCCACATGTACGCGTCGAACGTGGCCTTGGTGACGTAGCGCCGCACCTCGACGACGGGGTTGAGGTTGCCGGGGCGGAAGGCGCGGCCCTCGCGCTGCTCGATGTCCGAGGGGCGCCACGGGGCGTCGGCATGGTGCACCGCCCGCAGCCGACGCTGGACGTTGGTGCCGACGCCGAGCTTGTCGGTGGAGCCGATGAGCACCGACACCGCACCGTCGCGGCACTGGGCGAACAACCGGGCACGGGCCTCGGGCGTGCGCGCCTCGTGGACCCAGCGGACCCGGTCGGCCGGGACGCCGCGCTGCGCCAGCAGGATGCGCAGGCGGCCGTAGCTCTGCGGACCGTCCGACCCCGGGGTGCCCTGGTCGCAGAAGACCAGCTGCAGCACGCCCGGGACGTCGCTGCCCGGGAAGCGGTGCCCGGCGTGCTCGTGGTGGATCTCGGCAACCCCGTCGGCGACGGCGGCCAGCTTCGCGGACGGCTCGTCGATGCCGACCAGCCGCGGGTCGAGGGCGGCGCGCCGGCCGTCGCCGCACACCGCCAGCATGTTGTCACCGCCGGGTTCGGAGCGGACCTGTTCGCGACGGATCTTGTCGACGCGTGCGCCGAGGGAACGGACGTAGCTCAGCTGCCCGTCGCCCGGCGCGCACACGACGGTCTGCTCGGCACGCTCAGGGCGTTCGAGGCCCAGTTCCTCCGGACGCAGGATGTCCGAGCAGCCGGCGAGCATCCGGCGCAGCTCGGGCAGGTTGCGGATGCGCGCGGCCCGTTGCACCAGCCGCACGGCCGACGCGTCCGGCGTGATCTCGACGGTCGTGGCGTAGTCGACGAACACCGCCGCCCACGCGTCGAAGTGCTCGACGCCGGCGGCGGCGAGCGCGTCGGGCTGCAAGTAGGTCTGCCAGACGAAGGTCTCGGCGATGGTGTTGGACCACGGGGTCCCGGTGAACAGGGCCAGGGTCGGGCGGCGGCCCCGGCGACGGCGCAGGAGCTGCGCCTTGAGGTGGAGGTCGGCCGCGCGGCGCGACGAGCCCAGCGAGATGCCGGCCATGCGCGACGCGATCGGCAGCCGTTTGAAGTAGTGCGCCTCGTCGACGAGGAGCAGGTCGACGCCGAGGTCGTCGAAGGTGATGGCCGGACGCGGCGCGACGCGCAGGTGCTCGATCCTGGCCTCCAGTGCGGCGACCCGGCGCTGCAGCACCGAGCGCCCGTGCCGCCCGCCCTGGCCGGCGGCGATCTGACGCTGCGCAACCGCGACCTCGTCCTGCAGGTGCGCGATCTCGGAGTCGGCCTGCACCGGGAGGGCGCTGAACGTGCCGTGCGAGACGATCACCGCGTCCCAGTCGCCGGTCGCGCAGCGGGCTGCGAGCTGCTCGCGATGTCGCGGCTCGTCGGTGCCGTCGGTGCCGCCGTGCACGAGGAAGCGCCCGAAGGGGTAGGCCTGGCGGGCCTCGCGCGCGGTCTGCTCGACGAGGTGGGCGGGGACCGTGATGAGCGGTTTGGCGGCCAGCCCGAGCCGCCGGGCGGTCAGCGCGGCGCACACCATCGAGCGGGTCTTCCCGGCCCCGACCGCGTGGGCGCACAAGGTGGCCGGCGACGACACGATCTGCGCCACGATGTCGCGCTGCCACGGCCACAACTCGAGCCCGTCGGCGAGCCCCGGGAAGGTCAGCGCCGAACCATCGTGCCGGCGTACGAGGTGGGTGTTGAAGCGACGGTTGTACTCGCGGGTGAGCCGTGCCGTGCGCTCGGCGTCCTCCCAGAGCCAGGTGCGGAACCGCTCCTGCAGCGCAGTGAGCCGTTCGACGGCGGCCAGGCTGGCCTCGGCGTTGCGCAACCGCAGCCGGCGCCCGGTCATGTGCACGGTGTCGAAGACGACGGGGGCCCGCCCATTGAGGCCCGCCGTCAGCAGATCGTAGGCACCCATCCGCGGCGTGCTGTAGAGCCCGAAGCCGCCGACGGGGGTCTTGCCGAGCGGGACGATCTTCCAGGACGCGGCCGAGGGCAGGTGCCAGACCTTGACCCGCCCGCCCAGCACCTCGTGCACGAACGCCTCGACGTCGCTTGCGGCGACCCACCGCGCGCCGAGGGACACGAAGATCTCGAGCGGACCGAGGTCGGCCGGCTCGACCTCGGCCAGCGCCGCGACGTTGCGGCGGTAGCGGCGGTCGTCGCGGGCGGCCCGCTCGGCCACGGCGCGCTTGGCCCGGACGTCGCCGGTGAGGTAGTCGCGGCGGCTGACCCACCGTCCGTCGCAGTCGGGGTCGCGGAACACGAGATCGCCCAGCGCCTCCACGGCGTCGGCCGCGGTGCGCAGGCCGAGCAGCTCGGCGACCCGCGCGGGGTCGACACCGTCGCCGCCCTCGCCGAGGCACACGAGCAGCGCCTCGTGCGCGTCGGCGGCGCGGCGCACCGGTTCGGGACGCCCGTGCACGCGGCGCAGCAGGATGGGGGCGGGTTCGGCCGCGCGGGTGGCGGAGTCGAACACCTCGAGCGCCATCACCGGGTGGTAGTCGGGGTCGAGGCGGAACCCACCGAGATCGGGACGCCGCCAGACCAGGTCGGGCTCGCCGGTCTGCGGGTCCGGACGGCCGCCGCGCAGCTCACGCAGCTCTCCGCGGTTCAACGGACCGAACCGCTCGACGTAGGCGGTGTAGAGCCCGAGCGCCCGGGCGCGGGTCGGCGCGATGGCCACGTCGTCGAGCGTGGCGTCGGCCTCGAGGGCGAGCAGGGCGAGCGCGGCGTCGCGCAGGTCGATCAGGGCACGTAGTTCCGGCGTGTCCGCGACAGCCTCGGCCCCGCCTGCTGCGTCCAGGCGCACGGTGCGCCCGTCGCGCACCGCGAACGAGCCGGCCTGTTGCGTCACCGCGCCATTCTCGCCCGCGCCACCGACAGTCGGTCCTACAGGCCGGCGTGCGGGGTCGCCGCGCGCAGCGCCTCGCGCATCTCGTCGACGGGTGGTTCCTGGCCGGTCATGAGCTCGACCTGGACGGCGGCCTGGTGCAGCAGCAGCAGGGCCCCGCTGATCACCCTCGCCCCGCCCCGACCCGCCGCCTCGGCGAGGGCGGACGGCCACGGGTCGTAGGCGACGTCGAACAGCGTCTGCGTGGGCGCCCAGGGCCGGGTCGCGAACGGGTCCGCCGCCCCGCTCGGCAGCGTGGACACGACGAGGTCCGCCCCCAGCGCCGCCGCGTCGGGGTGCAGGGTCTCGACGGCCACCGCGACGCCGAGCCGCCCCGCGGTGTCCAGGGCACGGTCGATGCGGGCCGGGTCCCGCACGAGGACGGTGCACGCCGGCACCCCGAGCGCCAGCAGCGCCGCGAGCACGGCCTGCGACGTGCCGCCCGCGCCCAGGACGGTCACCGTCCGCGGGGCCACCGCGAACTCGGCGAGCGCGGCCACGATGCCGGCGACGTCGGTGTTGTCAGCGACCCAGCCGTCGGGGCCGGGCAGCAGGGTGTTGGCCGAGCCGACGGCGCCCGCGAGCGGGCGCACCTCCGCGGCGATCTCGAGCGCGGCATGCTTGAGCGGCATGGTGCACGAGAACCCGGCCCAGTCCGCGCGCTCGGACAGCACGCCCGGCAGGTCTTCGGCGCCGCACTCGATCGCCTCGTAGGTCCAGTCGAGACCGAGCGCTGCGTAGGCGGCTCGGTGCAGGACGGGCGACAGCGAGTGCGCGACCGGCTGCCCCAGCACCCCGGCGCGGCGCCCGGTCGAGGTGGCCATGCGTTAGCCGCAGCCCCAGTTGTTGGCCCGGCAGGTCGCCGCGGCCTTCGCGAACGCGGTCTCGCTGTTGGTGAAGAACAGATGGCCTGCCGCGTCTGAGTTGACGTAGTACAGCCAGTTGCCCGCCGTGGGGGCGGCGGCGGCGGCCATCGCCTCGGTGCCGGGGTTGCTGATCGGCGTCGGCGGCAGACCTGCGTGGGTGTAGGAGTTGTACGGGCTGTCGACCTGGGCGTAGACGCACTTGGTCGCCGGCGTCCCGGCCACCTTGCAGGCGTAGGCGCTGGTCGCGTCGATCTGCAGCGGACGCGCGGCCTTGATGCGGTTGAGGATGACCCGCGCCACCTTGGCCATGTCGGCGGGGAAGCGGGCCTCGGCCTGCGCGATCGAGGCCACGATCAGCTGCTGGTACGGGGTCAGGCCGAGCGCCTTGGCCTGCGCGCTGAACCGGGTCGTCCGGGCCTGGTCGGTGAACTTGCCGACCATCTGCTGCAGTGCCGAACCGGCCGAGGTGGTCTCGTCGAAGGGGTACGTCGCCGGGAACAGGAACCCCTCCACCGAGGTGGGGACCTTGCCGTTGACGGTGAAGTCGGTCGGCAGGCCCAGCGCGCCCACGTTCTTCAGCGCCTTGTCGACCTGGGCCGCGGGCAGCCCCAGCCCGCACACCGTCCCGGAGGGCGAGCCGGCGGTGCACGGAGCGGCGACGAGGCGGTTGCGCACGTCGAGGCTGGTGGCGCCCTCGGTGACGACCACGTCCGAGTTGACCCGTGCGGACGGGTCGAGCAGCAGCGCGACCGCGCTCTTGGCCGACATGTGGTGGCGCAGGCGGTAGGAGCCCGGCTGGATGTTCGCCGACCTGCTGTTGTCCTTGGCGGCATCGGTGAAGGACCGCTGGCTGGCCACCACACCGGCGTCGTGCAGCGTCTTGCCGATCTGCGCCGCGCCGTCGTTGGCGCGGACGGTGACGACCACCGTCCCGGTGCCGGTGCCGCCGTAGTCGGCCGGGTTGAAGTAGCGGTAGACGGGGACGCCGATGAGCCAGCCCGAGACGCCGACCACGACGACGAGCAGGAAGGCGAGGAAGACCAGCAGGCGACGGCGGTGTCGGCGGCGGGAGTCCAGGCGCTTCGCCACCCGGGACGGGCGTTGCTCGGAGCGCGTCGCACCGCCGTCGTCGCGCTGGTCGTCAGCGACCTCGGCGTCGTCGGGGTGCTCGCCGGGGGTGCCGAACAGCAGGCCGTGCGGGTCGGAGTCGGTCGCCGACTCGACGTCGCGTTGCCTCACGCGCCTGCCCGTCCCCTTCTGCTGTGTCGCTCCACCAGATCCGGACATCGTGTCACAGCGCTCACGGCCGAGCGTCGAGCCAGTGCTGAAGCAGTTCCACGGCGGCGGCCTGGTCGATGAGTGTGCGACCGGCGCGCCCCCGCACCCCGTTCTGGTGGAGCTTACGCTGCGCGGACACCGTGGTCAGGCGTTCGTCCAGGAACTCGACAGGACGTGGCGCGACGAGGGCCGCGAGCTGCGCGCCGTAGTCACGGGCCATCTCGGCCGACGCGCCCTCGCGTCCGGCCAGGGTCCGCGGCAGCCCCACGACGACGCCCACGGCCTCGTACTCGGTGACCAGGTCCCGCAGTTGCGCCAGGTCGCGCCCGCCACGGACGTCCCGGGCGAGGGTCGCCACCGGGACGGCCAGCACGCCGCGCGGGTCGCTGCGCGCCACGCCGACCCGCACCGTCCCCACGTCGACCGCGATCCAGACCCCGGTCGGACCGGGCGTGTCGCCGTCCGACATCAGGCCCGGACGGCGGCCAGCTCGGCGCGGACGGCGGCGAAGGCATCCGCCAGCTTGGCTGCGTCCCCGCCGGCGCCCTGGGCCAGGTCGGCCTTGCCACCGCCGCGGGCGCCGAGCACCGGCGCGAACGAGCGCACGAGGTCGCCCGCCTTGAGCCCGTCGGCCTGCCCGCGCTCGTTGACCGCCACGACGAAGGCGGCGCCGCCCTTGTCGTCGGGCGAGGCCAGCAGCACCACGGCGGGGTCCGACGCCCGCAACCGGCCGCGCACGTCGAGCGCCAGCGAGCGGAGGTCGTTGCCGCCGACGCCCGGCGGGGCCTGGGCGGCGACGAGCTGCACGCCCGCCACCTGCTCGGCCTGCTCGGCGAGCGACCCCGCGCCGGCGAGCACCTGGCCCACCCGCAACTGATTGAGCTCCCGTTCGGCGGACTTCAACCGGTCGAGGACACCGGCGATGCGCTCGGGAAGCTCCTCGGCGGGGGCCTTGAACTCGGTGGCCAGCGACTGCACCAGGGTGTGCTCGCGGGCGAGGTAGGAGAACGCGTCGAGGCCGACGAGCGCCTCGACCCGCCGGACGCCCGAGCCGATGGACGCCTCGCCGAGCAGCTTGACCATGCCGATGACCGAGCTGCGCGGGACGTGTGTGCCGCCGCAGAGCTCGCGCGAGTAGTCGCCGATCTCGACGATGCGCACCTGCTCGCCGTACTTCTCGCCGAACATGGCGATGGCACCGAGCCGGCGGGCCTCCTCCTGGTCGGTGACGAACCAGCGCACCTCGAGGTCGCGCAGCAGCACCTCGTTGATCTCGGCCTCGACGTCGCCGAGGACGCTGGGCGGCACCGCCCCGGGCGTGGTGAAGTCGAAGCGCAGCCGTCCGGGCGCGTTCAGCGAGCCGGCCTGCGCCGCGGTGTCGCCGAGCGCCCGGCGCAGACCCGAATGCAGCAGGTGGGTGGCCGAGTGGCTGCGCGACACCGAGGCACGTCGCCGGACGTCGACCTCGGCGAGGACGAGGTCGCCGGGGCGCACCTCGCCGGACAGGACGGTGGCGCGGTGGGCGATGAGCCCGGGCAGCGGCTGCTGCACGTCGACGACGGTGAGCACGGCCTCGCGGTCACCGGAGTTGACCGTCAGCCGTCCCCAGTCGGGCTGCTGGCCGCCGCCCTCGGCGTAGAACGGGGTGACGTCGAGGACGACCTCGACCTCGTCGCCCTCGTGCGCCGCGGACAGCAGCCCGGACGCCCCGATCAGCGACGCGACCGTGGCCTCGCGCGTGACCTCGGTGTAACCGGTGAAGGCGCCGGGCCCGCTCTCCAGGGCGGCGCGGTAGACGGAGAGGTCGAGGTGGCCGGTCTTCTTGGCCTGCGAGTCGGCCTTGGCGCGCGCCCGCTGCTCGGCCATCAGGCGGCGGAAGCCCGCCTCGTCGACGTCGATGCCCGCCTCGCCTGCCATCTCGAGGGTGAGGTCGATCGGGAAGCCGTACGTGTCGTGCAGCTGGAAGGCCTTGTCACCGGGCAGCGTCGTGCCGCCGGAGCGCTTGGTCTCGTCGACGGCGAGATCGAGGATGGTGGTGCCGGCGCGCAACGTCTGCCGGAACGCCTCCTCCTCGTTGTAGGCGTAGGTGGAGATGCGCTCGAAGTCGGTCGCGAGCTCGGGGTAGGACGGCGCCATGCAGTCGCGCGCCACGGGCAGCAGGGCGGGCAGCGCCGGGTCCTCGTAACCGAGCAGCCGCATCGCGCGGATCGCCCTGCGCAGCAGGCGGCGCAGCACGTACCCGCGACCGTCGTTGCCGGGCGTCACGCCGTCGCCGATGAGCATCAACGACGAGCGGACATGGTCGGCGATGACGCGCAGCCGGACGTCGTCCGGGTGCGACTCGGTGGCCGCGTGCCCCGAGTGCGCGCCGTAGGTCTTGCCGGACAGCTCCGCCGCGCGCCGCAGGATGGGGCCGGTCTGGTCGATCTCGTAGAGGTTGTCGACGCCCTGCAGCAGGGTGGCCATGCGTTCCATGCCCATGCCGGTGTCGATGTTCTTGCTGGGCAGTTCGCCGAGGATCTCGTAGTCGCCCTTGTGCGGGCCGTTCGACCGGCCGCGCTCGTACTGCATGAAGACGAGGTTCCAGTACTCCATGTAGCGGTCCTCGTCGACCGCCGGCCCACCCTCGGGTCCGTAGTCGGGGCCGCGGTCGTAGAACAGTTCACTGCACGACCCGGCCGGCCCGGGGATGCCCATGTCCCAGGTGTTGTCCTCCTTGCCGCGACGCACGATGCGCTCGTCGGGCACGCCGATGACGCGCCGCCAGATGTCATAGGCCTCGTCGTCGTCGAGGTAGACGGTCGGCCAGATGCGCTCGCCGTCGAGGCCGAACCCGCCGTCCTCGACCGAGTTGGTCGACAGCTCCCAGGCCAGCTGGATGGCGCCTTCCTTGAAGTAGTCGCCGAAGCTGAAGTTGCCGTTCATCTGGAAGAACGTTCCGTGCCGCGTGGTCTTGCCGACCTCCTCGATGTCGAGGGTGCGGATGCACTTCTGGATGCTCGTCGCCCGGGCCCAGGGCGGCGTCTGCTGGCCGATGAAGTAGGGCACGAACTGCGTCATGCCGGCGACGACGAACAGCAGGTTGGGGTCGTCGAAGGGCAGGGGCGCGCTGGGGACCACGGCGTGGCCGTGGCGTTCGAAGTGCCCCAGGAACCGGGACCGGATCTCAGCAGATTTCACGACGACAACTGTGCCAGACGGGCCGTGTCCGGTTTTCCGGAACGGCTACTGCTGGGGCGGGCTCTGCCGCTGGACGCCGCCGGCGGAGCCGTCCAGGCCCGTGCTCTCGCGCAGCTGCGTCTCGCGCTCGCTCATCGCCGTGCGCACGTCGGCGGCGAAGTCACCGATCGACTCGGCGAGGTCGGACAGCCCCTGGCCGATGCCGGCGGCCATGCCGCTGGGCGTCAGCTTCTCCGCGGCCCGGCTGATCTTGCGCACGATCAGGGCGCCGATCGTGATGCCCATCGCCAGCCAGAACAACCGGCGCATCAGGCTTTCCCGTGCTTGGCGCCGGCGGTGCGCCGCTTGCGGCGGGCGGTCTTGATCGCGTCCGCGTCGCGGCGGTCGGAGACCGTCTTGCGCACGCCGTAGGTGAAGGCGGCCGCCTTGATCATCGGGCTGCCGAGCGTGCTGGACACGACCGACGTCATGGCCGCCACGTTCGTGGTCATCGAGTTGACGTTCGCGGCGATGCTCTCCAGCTGGCCGAGCTGGGCGTTGAGCTGGAGGACCGTGCTCTGCGCCTCGGTGAGGATCGGCGCCGCGCCCTCGTGGGTCTTGCGGACGGCGAGCGTGGCCTCGTCCAGGGTGCGGCCGAGCTTGAGGAGCGGGAACGCGAGCAGCAGGACCAGCAGGACGAACGCGCCGGCTGCGATCAACGCAGCGATGGCGGCTCCGGACATCGGGTCTCCCAGGCAGTAGCGACGGTCTACGTGCGGTCCCCGCGGGTTCGGGGGGTCGGCGTACCCGACGACCCTAGCGGGTCACCGTCCGGCGCCCGGGCGGCCTCGGACCGCCGACCGCAGCCGCTCCAGGCGCTCGGCCACGGCGCGCTCCGCGCCACGCCCGGCCGGGTGGTAGTAGTCGCGCCCGACGAGTTCGTCCGGCGGGTACTGCTGGGCGACCACGCCGTCGGGGGTGTCCGGGGGGTAGACGTAGCTGGCCCCGGCCCCGAGCTTCCCGGCACCGGCGTAGTGGGCGTCGCGCAGGGCGGGCGGGACGGCGCCGGCGAGGCCGGCCTTGACGTCGGCCTGGGCCTCGCCGATGGCGCGCACCACGGCGTTGGACTTGGGGGCCAGCGCGAGGTGGATCGTGGCCTGCGCCAGGTTGATCCGCGCCTCGGGCAGGCCGATCAGTTGCACGGCCTGGGCCGCCGCGGTCGCGGCCAGCAGCGCGGTCGGGTCGGCGAGGCCGACGTCCTCGCTGGCGTGCACCACGAGGCGGCGGGCGATGAAGCGCGGGTCCTCCCCCGCCTCCAGCATCCGGGCCAGGTAGTGCACGGCCGCGTCGGCGTCCGACCCGCGGATCGACTTGATGAAGGCGCTGATGACGTCGTAGTGCTGGTCGCCGTCGCGGTCGTAGCGCACGGCGGCGCTGTCGACGGCCTGCTCGAGCGTGGCAAGGTCGACGACGTCGCGGGCCTCGGCCGAAACCGTCCCCGCGGCGGCCTCGAGGGCGGTGAGGGCCCGGCGGGCGTCGCCACCGGCGATGCGCAACAGGTGGGCGCGGGCGTCGTCGTCCAGCGTGACCGCACCGTCGAGCCCGCGCTCGGAGCGCAGGGCCCGGTCGACGAGGCGTCCGACGGCCGCGTCGTCCAGCGGTTGCAGGGTGAGCAGCAGGCTGCGCGAGAGCAACGGCGCCACGATGGAGAAGAACGGGTTCTCGGTGGTCGCGGCGACGAGGGTGACGTGGCGCGCCTCGACGGCGGCGAGCAGCGAGTCCTGCTGGGTCTTGGAGAAACGGTGGATCTCGTCGATGAACAGCACCGTCTGCCGACCGGTGTGGTTCAGCTCGGCCTTCGCCCGGGCGATGACCTCGCGGACGTCCTTCACCCCGGCGTTCAGGGCGGACAGCTGCGCGAACCGCCGGTTCGTCGCGCTGGAGACGATGAGCGCGAGCGTGGTCTTGCCGGTGCCGGGTGGCCCGTAAAGGACCAGCGACATCGGGGCGTCGCCCTCCACGAGCCTGCGCAGTGGCGAACCGGCCGCCAGCAGGTGCTCCTGGCCGACGACCTCGTCGAGCGTGCGCGGGCGCATCCGCGCGGCCAGCGGCGCACCGGTGTCGACCGCGTGCCCGTCGTCCGCCGACGTCGCGTCGGCCTCGTCGGCTCCGAACAGCGTCACGGGGTCAGCGTAGGCGCGCGCCGGGTCGGCTGTGCCACGCGTGGCGGCAGGACCGGCTGCACGCGGGACCTCATCGGCCCCGCCACCACGACCTGGTCGCGTCAGGCGCGATCGCTGTGCCCGTGGAGCGGGTTGGAACCGACGCGACGAACCGTGGGCTGTGCAGCCGCTGCGAGGACGTCAAGCATTCGCTGAGCCGCACCGGAGTTTCCTAACCTCCGGCCAGAGGCTCCTCTCGTCCGTCCGGCCTGGGAGTCCTCGTGAACATGCTCGCCCCGTCCTACCCCCGTCTGTCCGGTGTGCGGCGCCGGCTGGCCGCCCTCGACGCACGGGCACCCCAGCTCAGCGCGTGGGTCGCCGTCGTGGCCGGGTTGCTCTCGCTGTCCGACGTCCTTTGGCCGCACCGTTGGCGGGTCGTCTCGGCCTTCAGCCCCATCCAGCTCGACCCGGGTGACCGGACCCTCGAGGTCGCGGTGGCCGTGGCCGGGTTGCTCCTGCTACGCGTCGCGACCGGGCTGCGTCGCGGCAAGCGGTCGGCCCTGCTGCTCGCGACCGGCGCCTGCGTCGCGATCTGCCTCGTCGACATCGTCCGGGACGACTGGCGGCCGATCGAATCGACGGTGGTCACCGTGCTGCTGGTCGGTCTGGTCCTGTCGCGCAAGCGGTTCCAGGCGGTGGACGACCCGGTCGGACGTGGCTTCGCGCTGCGAGTCGCGGCGCAGTTCGTGGCGGCCGGCGTGCTGCTGGGCGTCGTCCTGCTCTACCTCCCCGGCCACGTCCCGGCAGGCACACCGTTCCTCGACCGGCTCGTCGAGACGGTGCGGTCACTGGTCGGCCTGGGTGGCCACATCGCGGTGCGCGGCGACGACTTCGCCGACGCCTTCCACGCCGCCCTGCTCGGCTTCGGCCTGCTGGCCGTCGTCTCCGGTGTGGTGCTCTACCTCGCGCCATTCCACCCGGCCGCCGGTCTGGCCGAGCAGGACGAGCAGCGGTTGCGCTCGCTGCTCGACCGCCACGGCGCGACCGACTCGCTGGGTTACTTCGCCCTGCGCCGCGACAAGTCCGTCGTGTGGTCGCCGAGCGGCAAGGCGGCGATCACGTACCGCGTGGTGGCCGGCGTGGCCCTGGCCAGCGGGGACCCGATCGGCGACGTCGAGGCCTGGCCCGGCGCGATCGCCGCCTACCGGGACCTGGTGCAGCGACACGGCTGGACCCCGGCGGTCATGGGTTGCAGCGAACGCGGCGCGGTGGTGTGGTCCCGCGAGTACGGGCTGGCCGCGCTCTCCCTCGGCGACGAGGCCGTCCTGGACGTCGCCACCTTCAGCCTCGACGGTCGCCCGATGCGCGGCGTGCGCCAGGCCTGCGCTCGGGTGGAGCGGGCCGGCTACCGGGTGAAGGTGACGCGGGCAGCCGAGGCCGACCCGGCGGCGTTCGAACGCCTCCGTACCGCGGCCGACGCGTGGCGCTGCGACGCCGTCGAACGTGGCTTCTCGATGGCGCTGTCCCGCCTCGGCGACGTGTCCGACCCGGACTGCGTGGTGGTTACTGCCGAACAGGACGGCGAGCTGCGCGGCCTGCTGCATTTCGTGCCGTGGGGCCCCACCGGCATCTCACTGGACCTGATGCGCCGCGCCCGGGACTGCGACAACGGCATCAACGAGTTCATGATCGTGGCCGCGCTGGGCGCCTGCCCCGAGTTGGGCGTCCAGCGGGTCTCGCTGAACTTCGCGGTGTTCCGGGAGGCCCTCGAGCGCGGGTCCCGGATCGGGGCCGGCCCGATCCTGCGCGCGTGGCGGGCCGTGCTGCTCGTGGCTTCTCGCTGGTGGCAGATCGAGTCGCTCTACCGCTTCAACGACAAGTTCCAACCCACCTGGCTGCCGCGGTTCGTGTGCTACCCCGGAGCCCGTGACCTGCCCCGGATAGCCATCGCCGGGCTGGAGGCCCAGGCCTTCCTGGTCCGTCCGCGGTTGCTGCGCCTGGCACGGCGCGGTTGAGCGCCGGTCGCACCGTCGGCGTGCTGCTCGCGGCCTTCGGGGTCGTGGCCGGCGCGCTGACCGGGTGCTCGAGCAGCAGCCCCGCCCGACCTGTTCATCGGACGACGCAGTCGGCGCACCCCGGATCGCCGGCGGCACCGGCCCGCGGGACATCCGACTCGGGCACGCCCTCCGCATCGGCGGTCAACACCACCGTCGGCACGGTGCTGACCAGAGCCATCCCCGGCGGCTCCAGCGGGTTCAAGCCGCGACAGGCCCTCATCTACCTGCCCCCGGCCGCCCGCAGCCATCCTCACGAACGGTTCCCGGTCCTCGTCCTGTTGCACGGCACCCCGGGCGCGCCCACCCGCTGGATCAATGCCGGCAACGCCCGCGCCACGCTCAACGCCTTCGCCGCCGCGCACTCGGGTCGGGCTCCGGTCGTGGTCATGCCCGACGTCAACGGGTCGGAACACGCGGATACCGAGTGCATACGGACGACCTACGGCGCCGATGTCGAGAAATACCTGCTCGACGTCGTCCCGGCCTGGATCCTTGCCCACCTGCCGGTGACGAGGGACCGAGCGAGGTGGGGTATCGCGGGGCTGTCCGAGGGCGGCACGTGTGCGCTGATGCTGGGCCTGCGCGGCACACCAGGGTGGGGGTTCGTCGGGGACTTCTCCGGGTTGAAGAGGCCCACGGTCGGGCCGACGGACGATATGGCCGACACCGTGAAGGAACTGTTCGGCGGTTCCGAGAGCGCCTACGACGCGCATGACCCGTCCCTGTTGCTGGCACGTCATCGCTACCCACACCTCGCCGTGTGGTTCGAGTGCGGAAACGACGACGGGACCGTCCTGAACGACCAGTCGATGCTGGCCCGGCTCGCCCGTCGAACGGTCGGCGCAGTCAAGGTCGCGACGGTGCCGGGTGGGCACACGTGGAAGGTGTGGCAGGAGTCACTGAGGTCGACGCTGCCGTGGTTCTGGACCCATTCGGGCTGATCGGAGGGCGACATGGAACCGGATTCGCGAATTCTCGTGGTCATGCTGTTCGTCCTGGCGGTGGCGGCCATCGTGGGGGTGATGCGCCTACGCCTGCTGGCGGTCAGGCTCGTGTCCGGACTGCTCGCTATTGTCTTGTCGGCTGCGGCCGGCATCGCGGTCGTGAACGACTATTACGCCTACTACCAGTCGTGGTCGCAACTGTCCTCCGACCTCAGCGGCAGCTACTCGAACTTCAATGCCACCCCGGCCGCGATCCGTACCGCCTCGGCCGCGGGCGACGGTCACGTGGAGAGCGTGCTGCTGCGTGGTTCCATCAGCGGCATCACCCGCCGCGGCCTGGTCTACCTGCCTCCGCAGTACTCGGAACCCGCCTACGCACACACCGCCTTCCCGGTGGTCGAACTAGTGCACGGCACACCCGGTGATCCACTGCGGTGGATCGTGCAGATGCGTGTCGCGCACGTGCTCGACCAACTCATCGATGACCACCGGATGGGACCGGTCATCGCCGTGATGCCAGCCATGGCAACCGGTCGACACTACGAGGAATGCGTCGACGCACCGAAGGCTCTCGATGACACGTACCTGACCCGCGACGTGCGCGCTGACGTGCTGGCCCGCTTCCGCGCCAGCCCGGTCCCAGCCGAATGGGGCATCGCCGGCTTTTCCTCGGGGGGTTACTGCGCGGCCAACCTCGCGCTGCGCCATCGGGCGTCGTTCGGCGCCGCCGGCATCATGGACGGCTATTTCCGTCCTAGCGACGGGCCGGCTGCTGCGGCCCTGCACTTCAACCGGGCTGCGGAAGACGCGAACGACCCGTTGCTCGCCGCGCGCCGGCTAGGGAGCGGCACCCACCCGCTGCCGTCGTTCTGGCTCATGGCCGGGACGGGGGACAAGGGTGACTACGTGGCCGCCCAGGCCTTTGTCCACGCGTTGCACGGTGTCGACGCGGTCACCCTGCACCGTGAGCCGTCGGCCACGCACAATTACCGCGCGTGGCGGGCCGCCGATCCGGCGATGCTGAGCTGGTTGTGGACCCAGCTCGCGCCGCCGGACCTGCGCGTCCAGTTCCCGATTACCGGCTCGGTAGGTCTCAAGCGCGTTGCGACACGCGATCACGCGGTTACACGCGGTGTAACGCAACCACCGGGATGACCCGGATGCCCTCGGTCTTCTCGGCGTACCCGGCGAAGCCCGGATAGGCCTCGGCCTGCGAGCCGTAGATGCGTTCGCGTTCCTCACCCGACAGCGTCTCGACGCGAACGTCATAGGTCTCCGTGCCGACCTCGACGGTGGTGTGACCCGCGGCCACGATGTTCGCGAACCACTGCGGGTCCTTCGGCGCTCCCGCCGCCGAGGCGAAGACGTAGATCGTGTCCTGGTCGCTCGGGTCGGGTTTGTACATCAACGGCGTCACGTACTCGCGCCCTGAGCTGCGGCCGGTGTGGTGCAGCAGCACCATCGGCGCGCCCTGGAAATTGCCGCCGACGCGGCCCTCGTTGCTGCGGAACTCGGCGATGACCTGGTCGTTCCAGTCCGACATCAGCTCTCCCCCGCCGGTGATCCCAGCAGCTCCTCGGTGGTGACCGCGGCCCACGGCCCCGACGGGTTGACGACCAGCCCGTCGACCTCGCCCTGACGCAGCGCGTCGTGCACCTCCGCGGTGGACCACACCACGAACGAGTCGCTGCCGGCTCGGGCGGCGGCCTCCGGCCCGGAGGTGAACACCATCAGGGCCGGGCGCTCGTCCGGCAGGGTCGTCGTCCGCAGCCGCACCGTCCCCTCCGGTACGTCGTCAGCCGGCTCGTCGGGGGTGTCGACGGCGAGCACGAACACACCGTCGGCCCGCAACGCGTCGAGCAGCACGGGGCGCTGGTCGGGGTCGACGTTGACGACGTCGAGCGCCTGGCGCACGACGTCGTTGCGCGGCACCCGCAACGCGAAATCGATCTCGTCTCGCGACAGCGCGCAGCTCGGCCCGGCCGGGTCCAGGCACACCCATCGGTGGTCCTGCTGCACGGCCAGCTCGAGCACCGCGGCTGCGGGCTGCACCAGCGACTGCACCGCACCGCCGGTCTCCCCGTCGCCGCTGTGCACCTTCTCGATCTCGGCCATGCTCGTGAAGGCGGCCAGCGCCGACTCCCCGTCGGGGCCGGACGTCACCGCGATCTGCACGGTCGAGCCGGGCTCGATCTCGGTGCCGTCCGCACTCATCCGGATGTCGGAGCCGGTGACGTCGAGCAGCAGGAAACCCTGCAGGCACCAGCGCAGGACGTCGATGCTGCCGCGCGCGCCGGGGTCGGCGACGAACTCGTCGAGCGCCTCCCGTACGGCCGGGTTCGTGACCTCGGCAGCCGGGTCGGGCTCGCTCACGAGACGGCACCGGTGGTGCTGTCCGACGCCGGTTCGGGTTCGGCGTCGACCCCGGCCTCCTTGCGCTGCGCGGGGGTGATCGGCGCCGGGGCGGAGGTCAGCGGGTCGTAACCGCCGCCGGACTTCGGGAACGCGATGACGTCGCGGATGGAGTCCGCGTGCGACAGCAGCGCGCACACGCGGTCCCAACCGAACGCGATGCCGCCGTGCGGCGGGGCGCCGTAGCTGAAAGCGTCGAGCAGGAAGCCGAACTTCTCCTGCGCCTCGGCCTCGGACAGGCCCATGACCCGGAACACCCGCTCCTGCACCGAGCGTTGGTGAATACGGATCGACCCGCCCCCGATCTCGTTGCCGTTGCAGACGATGTCGTAGGCGTAGGCCAGGGCCGAGCCGGGGTCGGTGTCGAAGGTGTCCATCGAGTCCGGCTTGGGCGAGGTGAAGGCGTGGTGGACGGCCGTCCACGCGCCGGTGCCGACGGCCACGTCGCCCGCGGCGACGGCCTGCGAGGCCGGCTCGAACAGCGGGGCGTCGACGACCCAGACGAAACGCCACGCGTTGTCGTCGATCAGCTCGAGCCGCCGACCGATCTCGAGCCGGGCGGCACCCAGCAGGGACCGCGCCGACGCGGCTTCACCGGCGGCGAAGAAGACGCAGTCGCCCGGCTGTGCGCCGACGTGCGCGGCGAGGCCGGCCCGCTCGGCGTCCGAGAGGTTCTTCGCGACCGGGCCGGACAGCTCGCCGTCCTCGCCGACGAGCACGTACGCCAGGCCACGGTGCCCGCGCTGCTTGGCGAACTCCTGCCAGCCGTCGAGCGTGCGCCGCGGCTGGGACGCGCCGCCGGCCATCACCACGGCGCCGACGTACGGCGCCTGGAAGACGCGGAACGGGGTGTCGACGAAGAAGTCGGTGCACTCGACGAGCTCGAGGTCCACGCGCAGGTCGGGCTTGTCCGAGCCGTAGCGGCGCATGGCCTCGGCGTACGGCATCCGGGCGATGGGCGTCGGCACGTCGACGCCGATGAGTTTCCACAGGGCCACGATCAGCTGTTCGGCCACGGCGATGACGTCGTCCTCGTCGACGAAGCTCATCTCGATGTCGAGCTGGGTGAACTCCGGCTGCCGGTCGGCCCGGAAGTCCTCGTCGCGGTAGCAGCGGGCGATCTGGAAGTACTTCTCCATGCCGGCCACCATCAGCAGCTGCTTGAACAGCTGCGGCGACTGCGGCAGCGCGTACCAGCTGCCCGGGCGCAACCGCGCCGGCACCAGGAAGTCGCGCGCACCTTCGGGGGTGGACCGGGTCAGCGTCGGCGTCTCGATCTCCAGGAAGCCCTGCTCGTGCAACGTCTCCCGGGCGGCGTGGTTCACGTCGCTGCGCAGCTTCATGGCCGCGGCGGGACCGGACCGGCGTAGGTCGAGGTAGCGGTACTTCAGCCGCGCCTCCTCGCCGACGCCCGCGTAGTCGTCGAGCTGGAAGGGCAACGGCGCCGCCTCGTTCAGCACCTCGAGCGAGGCGGCCACGACCTCGATCTCACCGGTGGGGATGTTCGGGTTGACGTTGTGGCCCTCACGCAGACGGACCTCGCCCGTGACCTGGATGACCCACTCGTTGCGCAACGCATGCGCCAGCGCGTCCTCGCGCACGACGACCTGGGCGCTGCCCGAGCGGTCGCGCAGGTCGATGAAGGTGACGCCGCCGTGGTCGCGGCGGGTGGCCACCCAACCGGCCAGCGTGACGGTCTGTCCTGCGTCGGACGCGCGGAGCGAGCCGGCGTCGTGAGTCCTCAACATGCTCAACTTCCCTGTGGGGTGTTCGGTGTACTGCGTCGGACGACCTGCGGTCGCAGGTCGTCGGCGGGCGGGGTCCAGCTCGCCGGATCGGCGTCGAGCTGGTCGCCGCTGCGGATGTCCTTGACCTGGTGGGCGGACCCGTCGCTGCCGGGGAACCAGACGAAGGGGATGCCCCGGCGCTCGGCGTAGCGGATCTGCTTGCCGAACTTCTGCGGCGTGGCTGCGACCTCGACCGGGATGCCACGCGCGCGCAGATCCTGTGCGATCGCGTCGCAGGCCGCCCGGTCGTGGTCGGCGGGGAGGGCGACGAGCACCGCCGACGGCACCGAGCGCGATGCCCCGACGACCCCGTCGGCGAACAGCGGCACCAGCAACCGGGTGACGCCCAACGAGATACCGACCCCGGGGTAGGTGACCTTGCCGTCGCTGGCCAGCGCGTCGTAGCGGCCGCCGGAGCAGATCGAGCCCAGCGAGTCGTAGCCGGCCATCCGGGTCTCGAAGACCGTGCCGGTGTAGTAGTCCAGCCCCCGGGCGATGCGCAGGTCGGCCTCGACGCTGACCTGCGCACCGCTGATCGCGGCGCAGCCCTCGATGACGGCCGCCAGCTCGGCGAGGCCGACGTCGAGCAGCTCGTGGGTGACGCCGAGCGCACGCACCCGGTCGACGAACGAGGTGTCGGTGCTGCGGATGTCGGCCAGGGCGAGGCACTGCGCGGCCTGGGTCTCGATGAGCCCGGCTTCGTCGACCAGCTGCTGCGCGACCGCCCCCGCGGGCATCTTGTCCAGCTTGTCGATCACCCGCATGACGGCCGGGACGTCGGTCGCGCCGAGGCCGCGGTAGAAGCCCTCGATGAGGCGGCGGTTGTTGACCTGGAGGCGTAGCGGGGGCAGGAAGTCGAGCGCGGCGAGCGCCTCAGCCATCACCCGCGCGACCTCGACGTCGTGGTGGAACGGCAGCACGTCGCGGGCGACGACGTCGATGTCGGCCTGGGTGAACTCGCGGTAGCGGCCGGTCTGCGGGCGCTCGCCCCGCCACACCTTCTGGATCTGGTAGCGACGGAACGGGAACTCCAGGTGCCCCGCGTGCTCGAGGACGTAGCGGGCGAACGGCACGGTGAGGTCGAAGTGCAGGCCGAGCCCCGCGTCGGAGGTCTCGTCGCCGGCCTGCAGGCGGCGCAGGACATAGACCTCTTTGTCGATCTCGCCCTTGCGGAGCAGTTGCTCGAGCGACTCGACGGCCGGGGTCTCGATCGGCGCGAAACCGTGCAGCTCGAACGCCGTCCGCAGCCGGTCGAGCACGGCCAGCTCGGCGAAGCGCTGGGCCGGCAGCAGTTCGGGGAAGCCGGAGATGCTCATCCGACCAGGTCCAGCAGGAACGGGTTGACGGCCCGTTCGCGGGCGATGGTGGTCTGCGGCCCGTGCCCGGGCCGCACCACGGTGGCGTCGTCCATCGGCAGGATGACGTTACGCAATGACGCCTGCATGTCGGCCATGGAGCCGCCGGGCAGGTCGGTGCGCCCGATGGAGCCGGCGAACAGCACGTCCCCGGAGAACAGGACCGCCTCGTCGGCGCCCTCGATGCGGAAGACGACGGACCCGGCGCTGTGCCCCGGCGCGTGCGTGACGGCGAACTCCAGCCCGGCGACCGGCACGGTGCCGTGCGCGGGGAGCTCGCGGACGTCGTCGGGCTCGGCGAAGGTCAGCGAGCCGAACAGCGGCGTTCCGGGCGGGATACCCACCCCCGACCACGGGTCGGCCAGCTGGCTGCGGTCCCGGGGGTGGATCCAGGCGGGGACGTCACGGGCCTGGCAGACGGGCAGCACCGAGAAGGTGTGGTCGAAGTGCCCGTGGGTCAGCAGCACCGCGACCGGTTGCAAGCGGTGCTCGGCAATGATCTCGTCGAGCTGGCCGGTGACGCCGATGCCGGGGTCGACGACGACGCACTGCTCGCCGTCACCGGGGGCGACGACGTAGCAGTTGGTGTCCGTCGCCTGCGACGGGAAACCGGCAATGAGCACGGCCGCGAGCCTACCGAGCACGCGCACCCGGGCCGCCCAGGGCGGTCGCCTAGACTGCCCGAGATCCACCCCGTGGCTGACGCGGGGCCGCCGAACAGCACTCTGGAGGACCCTGCCGGATGGACGCGAGAAGCAAGCGCCGTGAGGCCACCCGCCGCCAGCTCGAGCAGCAGCTGCGGGAGCGTCAGGCCCGGGAGGCACGGCGCAAGCGGGCCACCCTGATCGCATCCGTGGTCGGCACGGTCGCCGTCATCGCCCTGGTGATCGTGCTGGTCGTCACCCTCGGCGGGGGCAGCGACAACGGCAAGAAGCAGGCCGGCTCGAGCGACGCGGTCAGCGCCACCGCGACCCCGTCCGCGTCGCCGTCCACAGCCGCCTCGTCGGCCCCGCCCCTGGCCGCGCCGGCCGCGTGCGCGAAGCCCAGCGGCAAGGCTTCGGCGACCTTCGACGGCGTCGGGGTCGGCAACGCCGTCAACCTGAAGAAGGACCCCAAGGTCACCTCGACGTCGACCACGACGCCGAAGGCGCTCACGTGCTCCGACCTCGTGGTCGGCAAGGGCAAGGCCGCGTCCGCGACCTCGACCGTGTCGGTGCAGTACTCCGGCGTGCTCTACAAGAACGGCAAGCAGTTCGACTCCTCCTGGGCCCGCGGCGGCAAGCCCGCCTCGTTCTCGCTGGCCCAGGTCGTGCCCGGCTTCACGCAGGGAATCGCCGGCACCGGCAAGGTCCCGCCGATGAAGGTGGGGGGCCGTCGGATCCTCATCCTGCCGGCGCAGCTCGGCTACGGTTCGCAGGCTCAGCAGGGCATACCCGCGAACTCGACGCTCGTCTTCGTGGTCGACCTGGTCTCGGTCTCCTGACGCGGTGGCCACCGCCCGGCAGCGCCGCGCCGCCGAGGCGCGCCGTGCGCGGCGCCGGGCCGGCCGTTGGGAGCAGCAGGCCGCGCGTCGCAGGCGGATCAACCTCGTCGTCACGGTCGTCGGCATCGCGCTGCTCGCCGCGTTGGTCGCCGTGGTCATCACCGCCACGACCAGCTAGTGGTCAGTGCGAGGCGTGCACCCGGTACACGTCGTAGCAGCCCTCGACGGACCGGATCGACTTCAGCAGGTGGCCGAGGTGCTTGGCCTCGGCCATCTCGAAGGTGAACTTGCTGACCGCGACCCGGTCGCGGTTCGTGGAGACGTTGGCCGACAGGATGCTGACCCGTTCCTCGGTGAGCACCCGGGTGATGTCGGACAGCAGCCCGTGCCGGTCGAGGGCCTCGACCTGGATGGACACCACGAAGCTCGAGCCGCCCGTCGGCGCCCAGTCGACCTCGACGAGGCGCTCGGGCTGACCGGTGAGCGACGAGGCGTTGGTGCAGCTGGCCCGGTGGACCGACACTCCCCCGCCGCGGGTGACGAAACCGATGATCTCGTCGCCCGGCACCGGGGTGCAGCAGCGTGCGAGCTTGACCCAGACGTCGCTGACCCCGCGGACGACCACGCCGACGTCCCCGCCCCCGCGGCGCCCGGCCTGCGGCACGTCGTCGGTGGGGACCATGACCTCGGAGATGTCCTCGACCGACCCCTCGGACCCGCCGAGCTGGGTGACGATCTTCTGCACCACCGACTGCGCCGACACGTGGCCCTCGCCGATCGCGGCGTAGAGGGCCGAGACGTCCTGGTAGTGCATGTCCTGCGCCAGGGTCAGCAGCTGGTCGCCGCCGAGCAGCCGCTGGATGGGCAGAGCGGCCTTGCGCATGGCCTTGGTCAGGTGGGCCTTGCCGGCGTCGATCGCGTCCTCGCGCCGTTCCCGGGCGAACCACTGCTTGATCTTGGTGCGGGCCCGCGGTGACTTGACGAACTCCAACCAGTCGCGGGAGGGGCCGGCATTCTCGGACTTGGAGGTGAACACCTCGACGGTGTCGCCGTGGTCCAGGGTGCTCTCCAGCGCCACCAGCTTGCCGTTGACGCGCGCTCCGATGCAGCGGTGGCCGACCTCGGTGTGCACGGCGTAGGCGAAGTCGACGGGGGTCGAGCCCTGCGGCAGCGGGAACACGTCGCCGCGCGGCGTGAAGACGTAGACCTCGGTGGCGCCCAGGTCGTAACGCAGCGAGTCCAGGAACTCCTCGGGCTCCTGCGCCTCGCGCTGCCAGTCGAGCAGCTGCCGCAGCCAGCCCATGTCGTCGGCCATGCCCGCTGGCGTCGACACGTCGACGTCCTTGTGTTCCTTGTACTTCCAATGGGCGGCGATGCCGTACTCGGCGGTGCGGTGCTGGGCGTGCGTGCGGATCTGCAGCTCGACCGGCTTGCCGCCCGGGCCGATGACCGTCGTGTGCAGCGACTGGTACATGTTGAACTTCGGCATCGCGATGTAGTCCTTGAACCGGCCCGGGACGGGTTGCCAGTTCGCGTGGATGACGCCGAGGGTGGCGTAGCAGTCGCGCTCGGACTCGACGAGCACGCGGATGCCGACGAGGTCGTAGATGTCGGTGAACTCGCGGCCGCGCACGATCATCTTCTGGTAGATCGAGTAGTAGTGCTTCGGTCGGCCGGTGACGTCGGCCTTGATCGCGCCCTTCGCGAGATCGGTCTTGACCCGCTCGATGACCTGGCCGAGGTAGGTGTCGCGGCTCGGGGCCCGCTCGGCCACCAGCCGGACGATCTCGTCGTACCGCTTGGGGTACAAGGTGGCGAACGCGAGGTCCTCGAGCTCCCACTTGACGGTGTTCATGCCGAGGCGGTGGGCCAGCGGGGCCAGCACCTCGAGCGTCTCGCGCGCCTTGCGTTCCTGCTTCTCCGGTGGCAGGAAGCGCAGCGTGCGCATGTTGTGCAGCCGGTCGGCGAGCTTGATGACCAACACCCGCGGGTCGCGGGCCATGGCCACGATCATCTTGCGGATGGTCTCGGTCTCGGCCGCCGCACCGTACTTGACCTTGTCGAGCTTGGTGACGCCGTCGACGAGGTGCGCGACCTGCTCACCGAAGTCGCGGGTGACGTCGTCGAGGGTGAGACCGGTGTCCTCGACCGTGTCGTGCAGCAGCGCGGCCACGATCGTGGTGGAGTCCATGCCCAGCTCGGCGAGGATGGTCGCCACCGCGAGCGGGTGGGTGATGTACGGATCACCGCTCTTGCGCAGCTGGCCGCGGTGACATCGCTCGGCGACGTCGTAGCCGTGCTGGAGCGCGCGGGCGTCGGCCTTGGGGTGCGCGGCACGATGGATGGCGAGCAGCGGCTCGAGCACCGGCTTGACCGGGCTCTGCCGCTGGGTGTTGGTGACGAGGCGGCGGGCGAGGCGGTCTCGGACGCGCCGACGGTGGGTGGCGCTGCCGTCACTCGTGCCGCTCGGCGGTTGACCGGCGTTCGCGGGGGCCGCGTTCGCGGGATCGGTGCTCGCGGGATCCGCGCTCGTGGCGCCGGCCCTTTCGGGGGCAGGTCGGGAGTCCTCGAGGGCCCGCGGCACGGTGGTCGTCGCGTCGGCGGGCTGCTCGTCGTTCCGGGTGCCGGTCTCGCTCGTCAGGGCCGGGCCCCCTCCCTCGAAGACGTGATGGATCTCAGTCTACGGACGGCGGGCAATCCTTGGTCAGAGCGTCAGCAGGGACACCACGGGCAGCGCGTCGCCGAGCAGGTCACGGCCGTGCAGGAAGCCGAGCTCGACGATCACGGCCATCGCGGTGACGGTGGCGCCGGCGTCCGCGAGCAGCTCGGCGGCGGCCCGCAGGGTGCCGCCGGTGGCGAGGACGTCGTCGACGAGCAGCACCCGCTTGCCGTCGAGCAGCCCGAGCGGGACCTCGATCTCGGCGCTGCCGTACTCGAGGTCGTAGGAGCGGGCCAGGGTCGGCGGCGGCAGCTTGCCCGCCTTGCGCACGGGGACCAGCCCGACGCCGAGCTCGGTGGCGATCGCGCCGGCCATCAGGAACCCCCGGGCCTCGACCCCGGCCACGACATCGACGTCGCCGCCGGCGGTGGCGGCCAGCGCCTCGACCACGTCGGCGAACGCGGCCGCGTCGGCGAGCAGCGGCGAGATGTCCTTGAACAGCACGCCGGGCTGCGGGAAGTCCGGGACGTCGCGCAGCAGGGCGTCGATCCGGGCTGCCAACCCGGTGTCGGAGGTGCTCGTGTCCGTCACGTGCGCTTGCGGCGCGCGGGTCGGGCGCCGACCCTCGGCGCGGGCGCCGGCCCACCGGTGCGGGCCGACGTGGCGGTACCGGCACCCACGCCGGCGAGGCCCGCCTCCTCGGCCTTGCGTGCCTCGCTGGAGCGCTTGGCCATGACCCGCTTCGTCAGCGCCTTGTACTGCGGCTCGCGCTCGGTGAGGTCGACGACGACCGGGGTGGCGAGGAACAGCGACGAGTACGCGCCGGACAGCAGGCCCACGAACAGGATCAGCGCGAGGTCCTCGATGGTGCCCACGCCGAGGATGCCGGCGCCGACGAACAGCAGGCCGGCGACCGGCAGCAACGCGATGACCGAGGTGTTGATCGACCGCATCAGAGTCTGGTTGACGGCCTTGTTCGCGGCCTCGGAGTACGTCGTTCGAGAACCGGCCAGGATGTCCTTCGCGTTCTCACCGACCTTGTCGTAGACGACGACGGTGTCGTACAGCGAGAAACCGAGGATGGTCAGCAGGCCCACGATCGTCGAGGGCGTCACCTCGAAACCGACCACCGAGTAGACGCCGGCGGCGATGATGAGGTCGTGGAGCAGGGCGACCATGCCGCCCACCGCCATGCGCCACTGGAAGCGCAGCGCGATGTAGATCGACACCACGACCAGGAAGATGATCAGGCCCTGGAGGGCCTTGATCGTCGTGTCGTGTCCCCAGTCGCTGCCGATCGAGGTCGCGCTGATGTTCTTGTTGCTGATCCCGAGGTCCTTGATGACGGCGTTTTGCACGTCTCGCTGCGGGCCGGGCTGCAGGGTGTGGGTGTTGACCACGATGGTGTTGCTCGACCCGACGCTCTGCGGCGCACCCTCGGGCTCGGCACCGGCCTTGTCGAAGGCATCCGTGACCTGGCTGATCGAGATGTTCTTGACCCCGGTGAGGTTGAAGGTCGTCCCGCCCTTGAACTCGATGCCGTAGTTGAAGCCGCGCACGATCAAGCTGATGACGCAGATCAGGATCAGCACGGCCGACGCGGCGTACCACCGCTTGCGGCTACCGATGAAGTCGATCTTGGTCTCGCCGCGGTACAGCGTGGTCAACCTGGACATCAGGAACCGCCCTTCTCGCGCTGCTCCCGCTGCCGGGCGCGGCGTGCCGCGGCCCGTTCGGCGGCCGTGCCGGCCTGCGGGGTCGTACGGCGTCTGACTCGCGGCTCCTCGACGACATCGTCGGTCTCAGGAGTGTCGACGGCGTCAGTGGTGTCGGCGGCGTCAGTGGTGTCGGCGGCGTCATTGCTGTAGACGGCGTCAGTGGTGTCTGCGGCGTCACTGTCGACGGCGTCGTCGACCTCGACGGGCTCGTCGTCGGTATCGTTCACCACGTCGGTGTCGTCGGCATCCGGCTTGTCCAGGACCGCCGTGGCCCCGCGCCGTCGACGGGCGCGCTCGGTCGCGCTCTCGGTGCTGCCCGAGGACGACGACGACGTCGTGCGGGTCGACCCGGCCCGGGTGGGCTTGCGGGTGCGGCGCGCCGGCAGTTCGTCGTCGATGACGCCGCTGATGCGCACCGAGTTCAGCCCGGTGAAGCGCGGCGAACCGAAGGTGGCGCTGCGCGACAGCAACGACACGATCGGGTGCGTGAACAGGAAGACGACGACGAGGTCGAGGATCGTCGACATGCCGAGGGTGAACGCGAAGCCCTTCACGTCGGCCGAGGCGAAGTAGTACAGGATCGCCGCGGCCAGAAAGGACACGGTGTCGGCCGAGAGGATGGTGCGCCGCGCCCGCACCCAGGCGCGCGGAACCGCGACCCGGATCGAGCGCCCTTCATGGACCTCGTCCTTCAATCGTTCGAAGAACACCACGAAGGAGTCGGCGGTGATGCCGAGCGCCACGATGAAGCCGGCGATGCCGGCGAGGTCGAGGGTGAACCCGATCTGCTTGCCGAGGATGACGAGCATGGCGTACGTCAGGCCGGCCGAGACGACCAGCGAGGCGATGGTGACCAGGCCGAGGCCGCGGTAGTACAGCAGCGAGTACAGCACCACCAGAGCCAGCCCGATGCCACCGGCCAGGAACGCCGCCTTGAGCTGCTGGGAGCCCAGGGTCGCCGAGACCTCCTCGTTGGCGTCGGTCTTGAAGCTCAGCGGCAACGAACCGTAGTTCAGTTGCTTGGCCAGCTTGTTCGCCGACGACTGGTTGAAACCGCCGGAGATCTGGGTCTGGGTGCTCAGCACGGCGTTGGTCACGGGCGCCGAGACGATCTCGCCGTTGAGGGTGAAGGCCACGAAGTCCGAGCACGGGATCGCCGACGCCGCCGTCACCCCGCAGGGGGCGGTGTCCGACGTCTGCACGGCGGAAACGCTCGTCGAGCTGGTGTGGTAGGCGCTGGTCCACTTGCTCCACTGGTCGCCGCCGGAGCTCTTCAGGGTCAGGGCCACCGTCCAGTCCGCGTTGCTGCCCCCGCTGCCGGTGCTGGGCGCCTGGGCGCTGGCCGAGTCGACCTGCTTTCCCTTGACCACCACGTGACCGAGCAAGTAGGCCACCGACGTCCCGCCGGAGTTGTCGCAGGCGATGTAGTAGCGGTTGGCCAGGTCGGGTTCCTCGACCGCGGAGTTGCAGTCGTAGTTGCGCAGGGCGGCCGTGACGGCCTGCTGACGTGCGGTGCTGAGCGACGAATACGCGCGGCAGGCGCCGTCCTGGGTCGGCGAGGGGCACTTCTCGGCGTTCGGGATGAGGTTCTTGAGCCCCGGGTCGGCCTTGATCGCCGCGGCGAACGGATCACCGGTGCACCGGGTCGCCGCTGCGGTGGACGACGCGGACGCCGCCGGGGTGGATGCGCCCGTGCCGGTCGGCTTGGCGGTGCCGGACGCACCGGTGGCACCGGTCGTGGCCGGCGTCGTGGCCGATGCCGTGCCCGAGCTACCCCCCGGTGACGGGGTGGTGGGTGCTGCGGCCAGGGGCCGCTCGCGCGCGGAGTTCCCGGACGCCGAGCTCGAGCTGGTCTTGGCGCTCGGGGTGCCCGATGCACCTGATGACGCCGCGCCGGACGAGCCGGTCTTGGCCCCGGGCGGCGTGCACGTGACGATCTGGGCCGGGGCGACGACGCCGCGGAAGTTCAGCACGGCCGGCTGGCCGAGCGCGGCCACGTCGGTGTCGGTGCCGCCGGGGATGAGCACGACCAGCTGGTCGCCGCCCTGCACCTGCACCGTCGAGCCGGTGACACCGGTGCCGTTGATGCGGTCCTCGATGATCTGCCGTGCCTGGTTCATCGACGACGACGTGGGCGTGGTCCCGTTCCCGGTCCGCGCCTGGAAGATGACGCGCTTGCCGCCGACCAGGTCGATGCCGAGCTTCGGGGTGTGCCGGGCCCCGGGGAAGCCGACGACCAGGTAGAGCAGACCCAGCAACACGATCAGGGCAGCGAAGTAGCGCCCGACGCGCAGCGTTCCGGGTGGTGGTGCCACGGGGTCGATCTCCTCGGCGTTCTCGATGACAGTGGTCCGGCGCAAGCCGTCGCACAGTATGACCGACCGCTCCCGGCGTTCGCCGTGGACGGTGCGGCGGGCGGGTCAGGTGGTGGGGTCGCTCTTGTCGAGATCGACCGAGTGCGTGGTGTCGTCGTCGCGGACGTAACGATCGGGCAGCGACGCCGTGTCGCGCAGCGCCGCGAGCTCCCAGCGCACCTCGACGCCGGGGGCGATGGACAGCGTGACGGTGCCGTCGTCGCTCTTGGCCACGACCGTTCCGTGCAGGCCGGAGGTGGTCATGACGTCCGAACCGACCCCGATGCGCTCGGACCGCTCGACCTCGGCGAGTGCGGTGCGGCGGCGGTTGCGTGCCGCGAGCGCCAGCATGCCGACGATGATCACCGCAAAGATGACGAACGGGAGATAGTTCATGTCGGGCGAGCCTACGCGTCGAACAGCGTGGGGCCGCCGTTCGCTGAGGGCGGTGCCAGGTGCAGGTGCTCCCAGGCGGCGGGGGTGGCCACCCGGCCACGGGGGGTCCGGGCCAGCAGCCCGGCCCGGACGAGGAACGGTTCGGCCACCTCCTCGACCGTCTCGATCTCCTCGCCGACGGCCACCGCCAGGGTGCCGACGCCGACCGGTCCGCCGCCGAAACGCCGCACCAGGGCGTCGAGCACGGCGCGGTCCAGGCGGTCCAGGCCGAGCTCGTCGACGTCGTAGACGGCCAGGGCGGCCTGTGCGATCGCCTCGGTGACCACACCGTCGGCGCGGACCTCGGCGTAGTCGCGGACCCGACGCAGCAGACGGTTGGCGATACGGGGCGTGCCGCGCGAGCGGCCGGCGATCTCGCGGCCGCCGTCCGGGCGCAGGTCCACCCCGAGCAGGGCGGCCGAGCGCCGCAGGACCTGCTCGAGCTCGCCGGCGTCGTAGAAGTCCATGTGCGCGGTGAAGCCGAACCGGTCGCGCAGCGGGCCGGTCAGCAGCCCGGCGCGGGTGGTGGCGCCGACCAGGGTGAACGGGGCGAGCTCCAGCGGGATGGCAGTGGCGCCGGGGCCCTTGCCCACCACCACGTCGACCCGGAAGTCCTCCATGGCCATGTAGAGCAATTCCTCGGCCGGACGGGCGATGCGGTGGATCTCGTCGATGAACAGCACCTCGCCCTCGCCCAGGCTGGTGAGCAGGGCGGCGAGGTCCCCGGCCCGCTCGATGGCGGGCCCACTGGTGACGCGGATCGGGGCGTTCAGCTCGGCCGCGACGATCATGGCCAGGCTGGTCTTGCCGAGGCCGGGCGGCCCGGACAGCAGCAGGTGGTCGGGCGGGCGGCTGCGGCGCAACGCGCTCTCCAGTACGAGCTGCAGCTGCTCGCGGACCTTCGGCTGCCCGACGAACTCGGTCAGCTGCTTGGGCCGCAGGGAGTTCTCGACGTCACGCTCGTCCGGCAGCTGTTCGGCGTCCACGACATCGTCGTCGAAGTTGTTCACGCCCTCACTCCGTTCGGCCGCCGGAGGACGCTGTGCCCATGATTCGCTCCGCGAGCGTCGCTCATCGGTTGCGCCCCAGGAGCTGGATGGACCGGCGCAGCAGGGCGGGCACGTCGGCCGGGGCGTCGTCGGTGACGTCGGCGGCGACCACCTCGATGGCGTCGCCGGCCTCCTTTCCCGAAAAGCCGAGACCGGCGAGCGCGTGCGCCAGCTGGTCGCGCCACGGCGCCACCGCGACCACGCCGGCCCCGGTCTGGACCCCGGAGTCGGAGCCGTCGATGGCGCCGATGCGGTCGCGCAGTTCCAGCACGATCCGCTCGGCGCCCTTGCGACCGATCCCCGGCACCGCGGTGAGGCTGGCCAGGTCGGAGGTGGCGACGGCCCGGCGCAGCTCGCGCGGCGGGTGCACGGCCAGCATGGTCTGGGCCAGCTTCGGGCCGACGCCGTTGGCGGTCTGCAGCAGCTCGAACAGCGCCCGCTCGTCGTCGTCGGCGAAGCCGTAGAGGGTCAGCGAGTCCTCGCGCACGACCAGGCTGGTCGCGAGGCGGGCCTGCTCCCCCAGCCGCAACCGGGCCAGCGTGCCGGGTGAGCAGGACACGGCGAGCCCCACCCCGCCGACCTCGACCACCGCGCCGTCGGGGGCGAGCGCGGCCACGGTGCCGCGCACGCTGGCGATCACTCGTCGGCTCCGAGCCGGCGCGCGGCGGCCTCGAGACCGAGACGCGACGCGGCCCGGTCGGGGTCGGGCAGCTCCAGCTCGTCGCGGATGGCGAGGGCGCGAGCGAAATGGTCGCGGGCGTCGGCCCAGTGCCCCTGCTCGAAGTCGTCGAGGCCGGCGTAGTGGTGGGTGTAGGCCTCGATGACGGGGCCGAACTGCTGGGCGGCCGGAAGGAGCTCGGTGACCATGACCGTCGAGTCGGCGTCCCCGCGACGTTGGTGCGCGCGCGCCAGCCGCAGCCGAGCGGTGTGCTGCATGGCCGCGTTGCCAGCGATCTCGGCACGGTCGGCGGCGGCGTTCGCCTCGTGCAGGGCCTCGTCCGGTTCTTCCAGGCCGATCAGCAGGTCCACGAGGTCGCCGCGGGCCACCAGCTCACCGATCTCGTCGGGGGCGGTGCGGATCTCGGCACGCAGCTCGTCGGCGCGGGCTCGGGCCGCCGCCGGGTCCGGGTAGCTCTCGCGCAGCGTCTCGGGGTCGACGGTGGGGACCAGGGGCTCGGCCGGCTCGCTCATGCCCTCATCCTCGCAACCGCGGCCGTGCGGCGTGCCTGGGCGGTGCCGCGCCAGACGTGACAGATGGCCAGCGCCAGCGCGTCCGAGGCGTCCGCGGGCTTCGGCAGCTGCGTCAGACGCAGCAACCGGGTGACCATCGCCCCCACCTGCGCCTTGTCCGCCGTGCCCGACCCGGTGACCGCGGCCTTGACCTCGCTGGGGGTGTGCAGCACGACGGGCAGTCCGGCGCGGGTGGCGGCGACGATCGCGAGACCGGCCACCTGGGCGGTGCCCATGACGGTGCGGACGTTGTGCTGGCTGAAGACCCGCTCGACGGCGACGACGTCCGGGCGATGGGTCGCGATCGCGTGGGCGATGGCGTCGGCCTGGGCCACCAGCCGGTCACCGATCTCGGCGTTCGGCGGGGTACGGACGACGTCGACGAAGACGAGGGACAGCGGGCGGCCTGGCGCACCGTCAACCACGCCGATGCCGCAGCGGGTCATACCCGGGTCGACACCCAGTACGCGCACTGCCCACCTCGGTCCGGTCATCGAACGGTCGTTCGAGCAGCCTAGGACGCGACGGACGCGCGTCCCCCCGGACACGCCGGACACCGCCGGACACCGGTCTCGAGTCCGCCGAGCACAGGTCTCGGCGCCGCCGGGCACAGGTCTCGGCACCGCCATACACAGGTCAGGTCCGTACCGTCGCGCCCATGTCGGTCTACAACCTGGGCCAGCGGCGCGGCGTCATCCGGCCCAGCCCACTGTTCCTGGCCTTCGTCGGCGTCGCCGTGCTGGGCGGCGTGCTGGCCTGGTTCGAGACCGACCGTGGGTCACGGCTCGGCGACTTCGGCGTGCTCCTGCTGGTGCTCGGCGGCTGGATCGTGTCGGTGTGTTTCCACGAGTTCGCGCACGCCTACACCGCGTACCGCGCCGGCGACCGCAGCGTGGAGCAGGCGGGCTACCTGACCCTCAACCCGTTCAAGTACACCCACCCGGTGCTGTCGATCCTGCTGCCGCTGTTCTTCATCGTGCAGGGCGGCATCGGCCTGCCCGGCGGTGCCGTCTACCTGCACCGCCACGCCTTCCGCAGCCGGGCCATGCAGAGTGCCGCGTCCTTCGCCGGCCCGGCGGTCAACCTGGTCCTCGGAATCGTCCTGCTCCTCGTGGCGAAGTCGCACGACGGCCAGGTCGCGACGTTCGTCTTCACCCCGGGTGGAGACGTCGGGCACGCACGGTTCTGGTCGGGCGTGGCCTTCCTCGGCTTCCTGCAGATCACCGCTGCCGCGCTGAACCTGCTGCCCGTGCCCGGGCTCGACGGCTGGGCGATCATCGAGCCCTATCTCGCACCCGAGACGCAGCGGCTCGGCGACAAGATCAAGCCGTGGGGCATGCTCGGCGTGATCGTCGTCCTGTTGTACGTCGGCCAGCTCAACCACTACTTCTTCCGCTTCGTCGACTGGCTGGCCGGACTCACCGGAACCTCGCAGCTCCTGTGGGCGGCGGGGCGGGAGTTCTTCAGGTTCTGGTCGAAGAACCCGCTCTGAGCCCAATATGAGCGCGTCCGCTCAGTCGGCCCCGACGGCCTCGAGCACCTCGTCGCTGACGTCGAAGTTCGCGTACACGTTCTGCACGTCGTCGAGGTCCTCGAGGGCGTCGACGAGCCGGAGCACCTTGCGGGCGCCGTCCTCGTCGAGCGGCACCTGCAGGGTGGGCAGGAACGACTGGTCCGCCGACTCGTACTCGATGCCGGCGTCCTGCAGCGCGGTGCGGACCGCCACCAGGTCGGTGGGCTCGCAGATGACCTCGAAGGCCTCGCCGAGGTCGTTGACCTCTTCCGCACCGGCGTCCAGGACGGCGAGCAGCACGTCGTCCTCGGCGAGCTTCTCCCCTGCCGTGGGCTGCGGGACGATGACGAGGCCCTTGCGATTGAACAGGTAGGAGACCGAGCCCGGGTCGGCCAGCGAGCCGCCCGCACGGGTCATGGCGGTGCGGACCTCCATGGCGGCGCGGTTGCGGTTGTCGGTGAGGCACTCGACGAGCAGAGCGACGCCGCTGGCGCCGTAACCCTCGTACATGATCGTCTGCCAGTCGGCACCGCCGGCCTCGGCGCCCGAACCGCGCTTGACCGCACGGTCGATGTTGTCGATCGGGACCGAGTTCTTGCGCGCCTTCTGCACCGCGTCGTAGAGCGTGGGGTTGCCGTCGATGTCGCCGCCGCCCATGCGCGCCGCGACCTCGATGTTCTTGATCAGTTTGGCGAACAACTTGCCCCGCTTGGCGTCCTTGGCCGCCTTCTGGTGCTTGGTCGTCGCCCATTTGGAATGACCGCTCACACCGGCATCCTAGCCGCGGGCGGCATAGGCCTACTCAGCCGCGGGCGGCGCGGGCCATCTCCACGAACAGGGCGTGGACCCGCAGGTCGCCGGTCATCTCGGGGTGGAACGAGGTGGCCAGCAGTGCGCCCTGGCGCACCGCGACGACATGGCCGCTGCGGGTGGTGCCCAGCGCGGTGGCCCGCGGGCCGACCTGCTGGACCCACGGTGCCCGGATGAACACCGCCCGCACCGCGGCCCCGTCGACGCCGTCGATGGCGACATCCTCCTCGAAGCTGTCGACCTGACGGCCGAAGGCGTTGCGCCGGACGGTGATGTCGATGCCGCCGAAGGTGGCCTCGATCGCGTCGCCGCCGGAATCGACCCGGTCGGCGAGCAGGATCATGCCGGCGCACGACCCGTACACGGGCAACCCGCCGGCGATGCGCTCCCGCAGCGGCTCGAGCAGCTCGAAGGTGCGCGCCAGCTTGACGATGGTGGTCGATTCGCCGCCCGGCAGCACCAGCCCGTCCAGGTGCTCGAGCTCGGCGGGGCGGCGG
This sequence comes from uncultured Jatrophihabitans sp., assembly GCF_964252635.1. GTDB lineage: Bacteria > Actinomycetota > Actinomycetes > Mycobacteriales > Jatrophihabitantaceae > Jatrophihabitans. Next base: position 7,712 of record NZ_CAXUNP010000036.1, on the reverse strand, counting down.
ACGACCAGGGCGTCGGCGCCGGCGGCCTCGAGAGCCCGCAGGTGCTCACGGACGTCACCCTGCAGGCCCAGCACACCGATCGTCAGCACGATGATCCAGGCTACTGTCCGCCCAGAGCGTCGTTGACCGCGACGAGTGCCTCCCGCAGCCGGTCGACCGCCCGGGCCAGCTCGTCGTTGTCACGCGGCGGCGCAAGACCGATCCGGATGAGGTTGCGCGCCAGCACACTGGGCCGCAGGCCTCGCGCTGCGGCGCGCTCGTTCAGCGCGGTGAGTTCCGTTGGGTCCAGTCGAACCGTGAACACGACGGAGCTGCCGGTTGCTTGACGCTTCGACGGCCTGGTCGGCGCGGGACGCAGCTGGATCTTCTCGGCCGCCTCGTCGGCGGCTCGATCGGCGGCCTCGAACGCGGCGAGCTGGCGCTCCACGGCTTCGATGGCCATGACGGACGCCGGCGACAGGCCAGTGGTATCGATCATGCGCGGACCGTAGCGAGGGCTTCCGACAGAACCTTTCTGCTGATGACGGCCAGCGGGTGCCGGAAGGTGTGTCACAACGTGTTACGCACCGACGTAACACGCTGTGACACACCTTCGGGCGAGCCCATCGGTCCGTCGCGAGGACGAGGCCGGGTGCCCGAACCGCCCTACGCTGTCGCGCTAGTACAGCCCTACGCTGTCGCGCCCGTACCGCCCTACGCTGTCGCGCTCGCACCGTCCTACGCTGTCGCGAACCTCGTCAACGTCCGGGCGGGGTCGACGTCGGGGAGCCAGGCGCGCCACACGCGGTAGTACGCCAGCTCCTCCTTGGTGCGGATCGGCGGCGTGACTTCGTAGCGCTCGGCCTCGAACTCGGCGTCGGTGACGTCCTCACTCACCACCTCGGACAACACACCCCGCGCACCGGACCCGTCGCCGAACTGCGACTTGACCCGCCACAGCAGGTCGTCGGGCAGCCAGCCCGTGAAGGCCTCGCGCAGCAACGCCTTCTCCATCTCCCCCTCGGCCGGCACCTTGAGCTCGATGGGCAGGCGCATCGCCCAGTCGATGACCTCGAGGTCCAGGAACGGCACCCGCGCCTCGAGTGAGTGGGCCATCGTCACCCGGTCGGCGCGCTGCAGGTTGAGGTTGTGCAGGCCGTCGACGGTGCGCTCGAGCTCGTCGTGCAGGGTCTGCGCGTCGTGGATGTCGCGCATGTACTCATAACCGGCGAACAGCTCGTCGGCCCCCTCACCGGTGAGCACGACCTTGACGTGCCGGGCGGTCTCGCGGGCCAGGAAGTAGTTCGGCACGGCGCTGCGCACGAGCGCGGGGTCGAACGACTCGATCGTGCGCACCACCACGGGCAGCGCCTCGAGCGCCTGCCGGGCGTCGTAGACGATCTCGTGATGATCGCTGCCGATGTGCTCGGCGACCCGGCGGGCGGCCGCGACGTCCGGGCTGTCGACCGTGCCGACCGCGAAGGTCTGCAGGGTCTCCCCCTGCTCCGCGCAGTGCCGGGCGGCGATCGCGGCGACCAGGGAGGAGTCCAGGCCACCGGAGAGGAACACGCCGACCGGGACGTCGCCCATCATCTGCCGGTCGACCGCATCGATGAGCACGTCGCGCGCGCCGCGCAGCGGGTCGCCCGGCACGGGGCCGGTCACGCGCGGGATGGAGTCGGCGAAGCGACGGACGCCGGTCTCCGGGGTCCAGTAGCAGCCCGGCGGGAAGGGCTCGACCGCGCCCTGCCAGTCCGGGTCGAAGGCGTGCAGCTCGGAGGCGAACCGGATCGTCGCGCCGCGCCGGGCCCAGTACAGCGGCTTGATGCCGACCGGGTCGCGGGCGGCGACGAAGCGCCCGTCCTGCGCGGCGAAGACGAGGGCGAACATGCCGTTCGTGCGCGCGAGCGCGTCCGGGCCGTCGCGGTCGATGAGGTGCAGCGCGACCTCGTTGTCCGACCGGGTCAGCAGCGTGCGCCCGGTCAGCACCCGCCGCAGCGTCGCGTGGTTGTAGATCTCCCCGTTACCGACGAGCAGGGCCGACGAGTCGGGCAGCCGCAACGGCTGGTGACCGCCCTCGACGTCGACGATCGACAACCGCCGGTGTCCCAGCCAGTGACCGCCGACCTCGACGGTGCCGGCGTCGTCCGGGCCGCGGTGGACGAGCCGGTCGAGCATGGGCTCGAGCTCGGCCGGGTCGCCGGGCCCGTACTGGGCAACGATGCCGCACATACCGCCGAGGCTAGGCCGATCGTGTTCCGGTCCGGTTACCAGCCTCGATCGGGCGGTCGGTGTACGGCTACCAGCCCCGCTCGGCCAACCGGTGGGGCTGCGGGATCTCGTCGACGTTGATGCCGACCATGGCCTCGCCCAGACCGCGGGAGACCTTGGCGATGACGTCCGGGTCGTCGTAGAACGTGGTGGCCTTGACGATGGCCTCGGCGCGCTGGGCGGGGTTGCCCGACTTGAAGATGCCCGAGCCGACGAACACGCCCTCGGCCCCGAGCTGCATCATCATGGCGGCGTCGGCCGGAGTGGCGATCCCGCCCGCGGTGAACAGCACGACGGGCAGCTTGCCGAGCGCCGCGACCTCGCGGACCAGCTCGTAGGGCGCCTGCAGCTCCTTGGCGGCCACGAACAGCTCGTCCTCGGGCAGGTTCTGCAGCCACCGCAGCTGGTCCCGCAGCTTGCGCATGTGCGTGGTGGCGTTGCTGACGTCGCCGGTGCCGGCCTCGCCCTTGGAGCGGATCATCGCCGCTCCCTCGGTGATGCGCCGCAGTGCCTCGCCCAGGTTGGTGGCCCCGCAGACGAACGGGACGGTGAAGTTCCACTTGTCGATGTGGTTCGCGTAGTCGGCCGGCGTCAGCACCTCGGACTCGTCGATGTAGTCCACGCCGAGCGACTGCAGCACCTGAGCCTCGACGAAGTGCCCGATCCGCGCCTTGGCCATGACCGGGATCGACACCGTCGACACAATGGACTCGATCATGTCGGGGTCGCTCATGCGGGACACGCCGCCCTCGGCCCGGATGTCGGCGGGCACGCGCTCCAGGGCCATCACCGCGACGGCGCCCGCGTCCTCGGCGATGCGGGCCTGCTCGGCGGTGACGACGTCCATGATGACGCCACCCTTGAGCATCTCGGCCATGCCGCGCTTGACGCGGGCGGTGCCGACGGCGGGGCGGGAATCAGCTGCAGACTCGGACATGGTGCCGATTCTACGTTCGCCACCGCTGCGCGCGGCGACGGCCGGGTTCAGCCGCTGACGCCGATGCCCTTCCGGACGAGCACGACCCAGGTGTTCCCCGGGTTGAGCGGTAGCGCCTTGCCGGCGGTCGTCCTGAGGACGGTGCCCGAGGACGTGTTGCGCCGTGACCAGGTGCCGTCGACGCGCTTGCCCTGCCGGAACACCGAGACCTTGCCCGAGCCGATCGTGGTGGTGAACTGCGCCGGGTAACCGTTGACGTCGCGGTCCGCCGAGTAGGTGTGCACCTCGCAGGACTGCACGACGACGTTGGTGGCAGTGACGAGCTTCCCGTCCGCGGCGTGCTGGGCCGTCCCGTCGATGTAGCGGACGTACTTCCTTAGGCCGGCGTTCCACTTGAACTGGACGGGGGTGCCGGTGCCGACCGGGTAGGTGCCCGTGACGGTGGTGCGCACGTTGGTGCCGGTCGAGGTCGACAGGCCGGACAGGCTGGGGTCGAACGTCCAGCCGATGCTCTTCGGCTTGTTGGTCCTGACCTTCTTCGCGACCTTGGCCAGGTTCAGGGTCAGGTTGATGTAGGTGGACTCGGAGCGGTTGTTGCGCACGTAGTAGGCCGCACCGGCGTCGTTGCTCCAGCCGGTGAGGCCGCTCTTCTTGCGGATGTTCAGCGACACCCGCGCCCCGCCGGAGTAGGCCTCGGTGATCTTGCCGTACTGCAGCAGCAGGTCGGGGTCACTGGGCCGGGTGCTGCGCACGTAGCCCACCGTGGGCTTGTTGGTGCCGAAGATCGCGGCCAGGCGGGTGTACCCGGCCTCGACGGCCTCGATGTAGACGATGTCGGCCTTGTCGATGTTGACCTGGGGCCGTCCGGGTGCGGTGTCGTCGATCTTGACCGCGATGACCGGCGTCGTGGGGACGCCGCCGACCCCGGTGTAGGGGTTCTTCGCCGCCGGCTTGGGCGCGGCGGACGAGGACGAGGCGGTGGCGCTGGGGGTCGTCGACGCGGGTGTGGGCGTGCTGCTGCTCCTCTTGCTGCTGCTGCCGGAGCAACCGGCCAATGCGACCAGGGCGACCGTGGTGGCCAGAGCGACGGCGGTGCGGGTCGTGCGGGTCATCGATCCTCTTTCAGACGTTCGTCGAGCGGACGTGCGGCGTCGAGCCTCGCATCCGCGGGCGCGGCGACCGGCGTAGGGGGCAGCGTGTCGTCGATGTCGAAGAATTCGGGCTGGTCGCGGTGTCCGGCCAGGTGCAGCAGCCGCGGCATCCTCCGGGCCCGTAACGAGCGGGTGTCCCGCACCGCGTCGTTGTAGAACCGGCGGGCGATCAGGACGCGCGCCGCGGCCTCGCGCAGCTCGCTCTCCGCGGCCGGGTCCAGGGGTACGGGCTCGGCGAGCAGGGCGGTCACGGCCCGGCCGACGGTGTTCTCGACCACCTGACGCTCGTTCGAGGTGGCCCGGTCGGTGACGGTGCCTGCTGCCACCCGCTGGGCCGCGGCACCGAGGGCCGCCCGGTCGTCCTCGCCGAGATGTGCGCGGGACGCGTCGATCAGGTGCCCGACGGCGACCGCGCGCCGCACCAGCTGCGCGTCCAGCGCGGCCTCGGCGGCGTCGACCCGGGCGTGCAGGCGGTCCAGGCGGGTCAGGGTGAAGGTGACCCACATCGTCAGCAGGATGGCCAGCACGACCGCGACGACGAACCAGCCGATCGGAAGCACGCAGCGACTGTAGGCGAGCGCGGTTCAGGCCGGGGCGCCCGCTCCGGCGATCGCCAGCTCGTACACCCGCAGGACGTCGGCGACGATGACCGACCAGTCGAACGGCGCGACGGCCCGCATGCCGGCGGCGGCGAGCTCGGCCCGCAGCGAGGGGTCGGCGAGAACGTCCCGCAACGCGTCGGCCAGCGTCACCGGGTCGCCGGTGGGGAACAGCCTCCCGGCGCGCCCCTGGTCGAGCACCCGCCGGAACGCGGGCAGGTCGCTGGCCACGACCGGGCGACCCGCCGCCATGCCCTCGAGCAGGATGACGCCGAAGCTCTCGCCGCCCGTGTTCGGCGCGCAGTACACGTCCACGGACGCGAGCATCCGTGCCTTCTCGTCCTCGCCGACCTGGCCCAGTAGGACGAACCGGTCGCGCAGGTGCGCCGGCAGCCCGTCCAGGAAGTCCTCGGCGTCGCCGCGACCCGCGACCAGCACGCGCAGTGCCGGGTGGTCCGCCGCGAGCAGCTCCAGCGCACCGACGAGGGTGTCCATGCCCTTGCGGGGCTCGTCGTAGCGGCCGATGAAGCCGATCGTCCCGCCCTCGCGCGGGTACCCGGGCAGCGGCCGGGCGTCGGTGTAGTGCCGGACGGCCACCCCGTTCGGGATGACCACGGCGTCGCCGCCGAGGTGCTCGACGATGACCTTCCGGGCCGCCGGCGAGACCGCGATCTTGCCGGTGATCTTCTCCAGGAACGGCTGCAGCACGGTGTCGAACATCGACAGGAACCGCGAGCGCACCGTGGCGACGTGGAACGTCGCCACCAGCGGCCCCTCGTGGATCATGCAGGTCAACAGCGACAGGCTGGGCGGTGCCGGCTCGTGCACGTGGACGACGTCGAACGCGCCGTCGCGCAGCCAGCGACGTACCCGGCTCGCCGACACGAGCCCGAACTGCAGGCGCGCCACCGAACCGTTGTACGGCACGGGCACCGCCTTGCCCGCCACGACGACGTACGGGGGCAGGCCGGCAATGTCGTCGTCGCCCGGTGCCAGCACCGAGACGGTGTGGCCGAGGGCGAGCAGCTGCTCGGCGAGGTCACGGACGTGCGTCTGGACCCCGCCGGGGATGTCCCACGAGTAGGGGCAGACGATGCCGATGCGCATGCCGATCAGGGCCGCGTCAGGTCGCGACCGGGGCCCGGCGCGGGGTGAGGTCGGCCAGCCACAGCTTCTGCAGCATGTGCCAGTCGGCGGGGTGGTCGAGGATCTTCGCGGCGAAGCGGTCGGCGAGCCGCTGGGTCAGCTGCTGCACCTGCTCGACACGGTTGCCGTCAGGGGCGGTGAGCGGGGCGCTGATGGAGTGGCCCCAGCTGTCGTCGCCGACGAAGTAGGCGTGCACGCCGAGCAGCGCGGCACCGGTCTGCTGGGCGAGCAGCGCGGGCCCGGCCGGCATCCGGGTGGGCTCGCCGAAGAAGTTGACCTCGATGCCCCGGCGGGACAGGTCGCGGTCGGCGACCAGGCACACGACCTTGTTCTCGCGCAGCCTCTCGCCCAGTACCTCCACCGGCGGACGCGCGCCCCCGGTGGCGGGCAGGACCTCCATGCCCAGGCTCTCGCGGTAGGCGACGAAGCGGTCGAACAGCGACTCGGGCTTGAGCCGTTCGGCCACGGTGGCGAACGGGCCGTGATGGGCGACCAACCACACCCCCGACGCCTCCCAGTTGCCCGAGTGCGGCAGCGCAAGGATCACGCCCCGGCCGGCGGCCAAGCCGGTCTCGATGTGCTCGCGGCCCTCGGTGTGGGCGTCGACCTTCGCGGCCACGTTGTCGAGGTCCATGCTCGGCAACCGGAACGTCTCGAGCCAGTACCGCGAGTACGAACGCAGCGCCTCGCCCACCAGGGCGTCCATCCGCAGCTCCGAGACCGCCGGCCCGACGACGCGGCGCAGGTTGCGGCGCAGCTGCTGGGTGCCGGCGCCGTTGCGGACGGCGGCCGCGTCCGCGGCGGCGCGGAAGGCCCGGCGGGTGAACGGTGCGGGCAGGGCCTTGAGGGTGCCCCAGCCCGCGGCGTAGCCGAGATCGACGGCGCGGCCCCGGGTGCGGTCGAGCATCAGACCTCCGCCGTCTCCGGAGCCCCCTGCGCCGGTGGCGTGCCCTCTGCCGCTGGTGTGCCGGACGCCGCGGCCTCCTTGGCCCGCGACTGCTTCCAGACGGTCGCGAAGCGCTGGTACACGGTGATGGTGGAGGCCGCGACCAGCAACCACAGCGCGACGGGCAGGACGTAGGGCACGTGGTAGCCGGGGAAGTCGCTGAGCCCGGTGCCGACCAGCACGATGATGAGCCGTTCGGCGCGTTCGGCGATGCCGACGGTGGCGGTGAGCCCGGCCGCCTCGGCCCGGGACCGGATGTAGGACGTCAGCGAGCCCAGGACCAGGCACAGCAGGGCGGCGAGCAGCACCCACTGCTGGCCGTGCCGGGCGTAGTACCAGGCCACGGTGCCGAAGACCGCGGCGTCGGCCACCCGGTCGCAGGAGGAGTCCAGTACCGCGCCGAACAGCGAGGACCGGCCCCCCAGGCGCGCGACGGTCCCGTCCACCAGGTCGAACATGACGAAGAACCAGATGATCAGCGTGCCGACGAAGAACCAACCCTGCGGGAAGAAGATCAGCGCGCCGGCAACGGCGCCGACGGTTCCGACGGCGGTGATGGCGTCGGGGGTCACGCCGGCAGCCACCAGCCGGGTGGCGAGCGGGGTGATCGCGCGGGTGAAGAAGCCACGCGCATGGACGTTCAGCACGCTGTCAGGGTGTCCGATCGGGGTCCGGGGCGGGTG
>NZ_CAXUNP010000035.1:0-43853 GCF_964252635.1 uncultured Jatrophihabitans sp. | reverse complement strand
CCCCCCCCCCCCCCCCCCCCCCCGGGTGTGGCCCGCGCGCTCCGGCGACAGACCGCGGCGAAGCGCGGACAACTCACGGTGGTCAGGCCGGGACGCGTCGAAGCGCGGACAACTCGTGGTGGTGACCTCGTGGTGGTGATCAGGTGGGGATGTCGGACGCGGTGGGCACCACGACGCCGAACAGGTCGGCGATCGCGGCCAGGCTCGCGACCTGCAACGCGCTCGCCGACACCGCCGACTGCCCGTCGGTGCCGGGGAGCTCGCGGGTGGCGGTGGCCCCGGCGACGACGGACGGCGCGTAGCCGAGGCTGAACGCGCCGCGGGCGGTCGAGTCGACGCACATGTGGGTCATGAAGCCGGCGAGCACCAGGTCGCGACCCGGGGCGGCCTGCAACCGGTCGTGCAGGTCGGTGCCGACGAAGGAGTTCGGGTAGTTCTTGACGACCACCGGCTCGCCGTCACGAGGAGCAACCCGCTCGACGATGCGACCGATGTCGTCCTGCACGTCGTACAGCGAGCCGGGCCCGTCGTCGTGCATGACGTGCACGATGGGGATGCCGGCGTCCCGCGCGTTCGAGAGCAGCTCCTCGGCCTGGTCGAGGGCCGCCTGCACGCCCTCGAGCTCCAGGACGCCGCGGGTGTAGGTGTTCTGCAGATCGATCATGATCAGCGTCGACTCGGAGAGCGGGGCCGGTGTCGCCGGCATCCCGCTCATGTTGCGCATCGTCGGGTGTTCGCTCATGCGGGTGTCCCGTCCTCGTGCTGTCGGCGCACAGATTCTCGGTGCAACCGGATCCGGTGCACCCGGCGAACGTTAGTCCCGAGCAGGCTGCGGACCCGCTGCGGTGCGGTCCTCACCGGCGGGACTGCTCCAGGTAGTTCACCATGCGGTTCAGCAGGCCGCTGGCCCGTCCGAGGTCGGCCGACGCGGCAGCCGGGTCGCCGTCCAGCATGCCGTCCAGCTGGGGCCGCAGCGACGGCACGAACGTCTGCGCCAGGTCGGTGCAGATCTCGGCGGCGTCGCGCACCACGCGCGGGTCGACCGACCACACTGCCTCGAAGCGTCGCTCGGCATCGGGCACGCCGTCCTGGCCGGGGTGCTCCCACCCAGCGACGCACGCGGGCAGGTCCCGGGACTCGCAGACCACGGCCCACTCGCGCCGCAGGGGCACGTCAGGGGGGATGGGCACCGTGAGCAGGTCGCCGCCGACCTTGTCGTCCGGCTCGCGGGTGTCGCCGAAGTCGGCGAAGACGACGGCCACGCGCGCGGTACTGGCGAGGTCGCGCCACCGGTCTCGGGACTCCAGGAAGAACGAGGCGTTCTGGAACAGCGTGAACAGCGCGGGTCGCTGGGCGCGGGCGCAGCACTCGTCCTCGACGGCCCGCGTGAGCGCGAGCAGCGTCGCCTTGGACATGGCCTGCGGGGTGAGGTCGGGTCGCCGCCGCATGAGCTGGGCGAAGATCGACGGCTCGGGGTCGTCGGTGCGGGCGCCCGCCCGCTCGATCGCCGCGGGCAGGCCGAGGCCGCTCTCGCGCAACCGGACGACCTGCTGCACGAAGTCGACGTCGCTCGTGGCGTACCGACGGTGCCCTCCGGGCAACCGCGCCGGCTTGGGCAGGCCGTACCGGGTCTCCCAGCTGCGCAGGGTCGGGGCCGGGACCCCGGTGCGGCTCGCCAACTCGGTGATGGACAGCCCGTCATACATATCTGTCCACCACCTTTTCTTGTTCACTTTGCCGAGGTAATCTTCCACTGCGTGCATAACAGAGTGCGCGGCAGGCGGTCAGGGCGCGGTGTCGAGGCACCGACCCCCCCGCGATGGCGCCTTCAACCGCGCTCTGACCGTTTGCACCCCTTATACCCAGCGCGCCCCGCCACCGACGGCGCGGCCGGATCCGGTGTGGACCTCGGCCGCGCCGCGGCTGCTAGCGGGTGACCGTGTAGGAGTAGGTCAGCGCCCTGACCTCCTCGGTCAACGTCGAGTAACCAGCGGGACCGAACGGCTGCGCGATGTCCACGTACAGCGTGCCCGTGTGCCGGCTGCCCACCGCCCCGTGCGGCGTGAAGTGCACGGTGATCGTCGCGTGGCGGCCCGGCGCGATGGTGATCGCGTGGGTCGCCGGCGCAGCCGCTCGTACGGTCGCGAGCAGCGGGTCGCCGGTCGAGCTGGTGACGTCGCCGTCGAAGGCCCGGGCGCGGACCGCGGCCGACATCGTGACCGAACCGGAGGGCTGGCCGTCGGCCGGGACCGGTCCCAGCGGTGATGGGAACGCCGCCCACTGGGTCGAGCCGACCTCGGGTGCCGAGTGCGTCGCGGTCGCCGACCGGCCGGACACGGTCGACTCGGTGTCCGGGTTGTTCGGCGCGTTCAGCGTGGTCGGCGAGTCGAGCGGCATGAGGTCGAACGTGATCGGGTCGGTCGACGAGGACCCGACGGTCAGGCTGCGCACCTGCGTGGGCACCAGCCAGGCCGGTACGACGTCGTCGCTCGCCAGCGGGAAGGGGACGGTCCGGCTGTACGGGTTCGTCTTGTCCGGTGCCTCGCCGGCCACGTCGCTCGCCACCAACGGGTACGTCACCAACGAGTTCGTCCGCCCGTCCACGAAGTAGGTCTGCGGGGTCGGGCTGGTGTTGGTGATGCGGATGGTCGCCGTCGCCGCGTGCCGCTTGCTGACGCGCACGTTGTGCGGCACGGAACCCGACACCGCGGCGCCGTTGAGCACGAACGAGCCGCGGAAGGTCAGCGGCAGCGCCGCGCCGGACGACTGGTTCTGCAGCTCCAGTGTCAGCTGGTAGCGGCCCGGCCGCGGGTTGGCGTGCACCAGCTGCAGGCCGCCGTAGCTGCGGCCGGTCGTGGCCGTGCCCGTCGGGGGCAGGTCGTTGCGGCCGGTCGAGACCGGCTCCCCGCTGGGGTCGGACAGGTGCGCGATGATCTGGTTCGACGGCACCCCGCTGACCGCGACGTTGACGTCGAGGTCCCGCGCGCCCGACGGGACGTCGACCAGGTAGGTGAAGCTCTGCGCCGGGCTGAAGTCACGCCCGTTGGCCTGGTCGAAGGTGCCGCTGAAGGTGGCCGGACGGCGGGTGGTGACGCTCTGCACCGCACGGTCGACGATCGGCACCGTCGTGGTGAGGCCGAAACGGTGCGTGAACACCAGCGAGGATGCGGCGGCCTCGTTCGCGGGGACGGTGGTCGTCACCCGGAACTTCTGCGAGCCGCCTTGCGGGATCGTTGCCGACGCGGGAGACACCGAGCCGGCCGAGGTGGCCGTGAAGTAGGTGGTGCGCAGCGAGATGGGCCCGCTGACCGTCGAGGCGTCCGGGGGTCCGGCGCTCCAGACGATTGCGGTCCAGGTGCCGGGTGCCGGCTGGTGCACGTCGACGTGCCCGTAGTTCCCGGTGCCCTGCGGCAGGGTGTAGGCCGTGAAGGTCTTCTGCGGGTCGAGCAGGCTGGCCCGGACGTACTTGGTGCCGTCGCCCGCGATGCTGACCGCGGCGTCCAGCCGGTCGGTGCCGACCGGCACGGTGAACGTCTTGAGTACGTAGGGCCGCGGCCGACCCAGGGCGTCCTGGAACGTGGGCGCGGTCTTCGGGTCGAAGGCGACGCTCTGCACCTGCCGGCTGCTGACGTGCGACACCTGGCGCACCGCGGCGGTCACCCGCTGCGGGCCGGTGCCCTGGTTCGTCAGGGTGACGGTGTCGGTGACGTGCTTGCCCGGTGCCGTCACGTTCTTCACCTGCGGGGTGCTGGCCGACAGCTCCTGCCCCGCCGGCTGTGCCGTGCGGTAGTCGTGGGCCAGCTGAACGGCCCGGTAGGTGTTCAGCAGGCCCGCGCCCTGCTCGTCGGCGGGCAGGCCGAGGTCGTCGGCGGAGCTGGTCAGGACCGTGCGCACGACGGCGGGCGTGGGGGTCGCACCGTCATGTCCCGCGCGGTAGGCCTGGATGACCAATGCCGCGGCGCCCGCCGTGAGCGGCGCCGACTGGCTCGTGCCGCCGAACACCTGGATGTTGCTGGGGTTGCCGTTGTAATCCGTGCAGTCGACGTACTGCGGATCCCCGCTCGGCAGCGTGGCATTCGAGCACAGCGACCAGCCGAGGTCACCCGGGGCGAGCAGGTCCTGCACCCGGTTGGTCTGCGAGATGCCGCCGGACGACAGCCCCGACACCTGGTTGCTGGTGTACTTCCCGTTCGACAGCGGGAACGCGTAGTTGTCGGTCTGGGCGTAGACGCGTTCGGAGGTGCTCGCGCCGGCGGCGATGACGTTCGGGTCCGTGGATGCGGTGCCCAGCGTGTTGCCCGTACCGGAGTCGCCCGTCGACGCCGTGACCGCGACACCCGCGTCGATGGCGTCCTGGTTGGCGATGCTGATCGGGTCGGTCGCGTTGTCGGGGTAGGGGTTCGAGCCGAACGACTCGTTGAGGACGTTCACGTGGTCGACGTTCACCGCGTAGTCGATGGCCTGGACGATCGTCGACGTCGGCGCGGTCAGCAGGTTGTTGGCGAAGACCTTGAGGGCCACGACGGACGCGCCGGGCGCCATGCCCTCGATGCGGATGTCGCACCCTGCCGGCAGCGGGTGGGCGGGGGTGACGAACGAGGAGATGTCGTAGCTCGTCCGGCCCTGCGCGGCGATGCTGCTGACGTCGCCCATGGCCTCGGCGCCGCTGGTCGGCGAGGTCGTCCCGTCACCGGAGAAGTCCCGGTAGTCCGTCACGACGTGGGAGCCGTCGGCCCGGATGAGGTCGGGCTGGTTGATGTCGGTGCCGTCGGCGATGAAGCCGACCTTGACGCCGCTACCGGTGTAGCCGAGGGACCGGGCGGTGGGGGCGGTGCCCTGGTCGCTGTCGGTGTGGGTGAGTTCGAGCGCCTCGGGCTCGAGCTGCGGCGTGCTGCCGGACGGGCAGTAACGCCCCTGCGGCGTCGCCGCCTTGCTCTTCACCGGCGCGCCGGTCGCCGCCCGCGAGGGAAGGGCGATGGGCAGGTCGGGCACGACGGCGGTGACCGCCGGGTTGCTCCTGAGCGCGGCGAGGCCCCCGGCCGGGACGGTGGCCGCGACGGCGTTGACGGCCCGGTAGGCCTTGGTCGTGCGGCCGCCCAGCTTGCTGATCTGCGCCCGTACCGGTGACTGGTCGGCCTTGACGGCGGCCCGTCGCTTGCCCAGATCCCTCGTGGTGGCCGGGACGTTCTGGTGCTGGCCGAGGATGACGATGACCCGCTCGGGCCTGCCCGAGGGCTTGGCCGGCGCGGCGGTCGCCGCGGGCAGCACAGCTGCCTGGGCGACGGTGGCGAGGGCGACGGTGGTCAGAGCGATCAGGGCTGTGCGCAAGGGTGTTCCGTTCTGCCGGGCGCGTCCCTTACGCGCCACCCAGGCCTTACCTAACCGCTCCCTAGGAGAACCTGGCAAGGGCCCGACGTGCCCGTGTTCGTCGATTCGCTGCCATGCGAACTACGTGCGGTTCAGAGCCCCAGCAGCTGGTCGCGGAGCATGGTGCTCAGCCACTGCTGGTAGCGCCGTGGCGGCCAGCCGCGGTCGACGACGAGCAGGCGGTAGACCTCCGGCGCGAGCAGGGCGTAGACGATGTCCGCTGCCCGAGGCTCGGACAGCCCGTCGCGCAGGGCGTGCCGCCGGGCGAGTGTCCGGGTGAGCTGCCGCTGGCCGCGGCGGCGCTGTTCGGTGATGTTCGACCACAGCTGCGCCACGGAGGCGTCCGATCCCGCCGCGGCGGCGAGCACGTGGAACAGCGCGTTGCCGCGGCGGTTGATGCCGGTGGTGACGGCGACGACGCCCGCGATGATCTGCTCGGGTTCGGCTTCGGCCAGGGACGCGACGACGGCCGGTCGGTCGCGCACGGCGACGTCGCGGTCGTCCCCGCCGATCGACGTGTCCAGCACGGCCTGGAGGATTCCGAGCTTGCTGTCGAACAGGCGGTACGTGGTCGCCGGCGGAACGCCCGAGCGCGCGCTGATCGCCTCGACCGTCGTCGCGACGTAACCGCTCTCGACGAACAACGCCGCCGCGGCGTCGACGACTGCGCGCCGGGCGATCCGGGTGCGCGACTGCTCGCGCGACGACGCGTCGTCGCGCTTGACAGCTGGGTTCCGACGCGCCACATTATTGATAGTAACGCTCTCGTTTCGGAGTTGACCGAAGAGCACAGTGAACGTCGTAAGAAGAGTGAGGTCGACGATGAAGACGATGACCTGCCGGCAGCTCGGTGGACCGTGCGACGAGCTGCACCGCGGCGAGTCCGCCAACGACGTGATCAAGGCTCAGGACCGGCATCTGCGTGATCGCGTGCGGGACGGCGACGACGTTCATCGGCCGGCGCACGAGGACATGAAGAGTCGGTGGCGCAACCCCGTGGGCGGCATGCGCTGGTACCGAACGGCGAAGAAGGACTTCGCGGCACTGCCCGAGGATTGACCGGCGACCGGGACGGGATCGGCCACCCAGGACACGAGGAGAACGGTATGGCGAAGGCGAAAGAGGCGCCCCGGGGTGCGGCGGCGGCGAAGCGCATCGACGCGCTCATCGCGCGGACCGACGACTGGCGTGGGCAGCGTCTCGCCGAGGTGCGGCGCCTCATCCTCGACGCGGTCGACGGCGTCGAGGAGACCTGGAAATGGATGGGCAGCCCCGTCTGGGAGAAGGACGGGATCATCGCTGTCGGTGACGCGCACAAGAGCAAGGTCAAGCTGACGTTCCCGCACGGTGCCCAACTCGCCGACCCGAACGAGGTCTTCAACAACGGTCTCGGTGGCAAGTCCTGGCGATCCATCGACCTGTTCGAGGACAGTGAGCTCGACGTGGCGGCGTTCCAGCAACTGGTTCGCGCCGCGGCCGAATACAACGCAGCGCACTCCACCTCCCGCTGACGACGGCCTGCGGCTCGGGCCGGTCGGATGCGCGGCTTAAGTACCTTGCCAGTTACGTAACCATCTTGGTACGGTCGGGAACGTGGAAGCGGTCCTGCACGCGCTGGCCGATGCAAGTCGGCGGACCATGCTCGAGGCCCTGGCCGACGGACCGGCGACCGCGGGCGAGCTGGCCGCCCTCCTGCCCATAGCCCGGCCCGGCGTCTCACGCCATCTGCGGGTGCTGCGCGAGGCAGGCCTGGTCGAGGCGCGCTCGGAGGCGCAGCGCCGCATCTACGAACTCCGCCCCGATGCGCTCGCCGAGGTGGACGACTGGCTGGCGCGTTGCCGGCGCACCTGGGAGCAGCGGCTGGACGCCCTGCACACCGAGGTCGCCCGCGGCGCCCGCGAACGAAGGAGCAGATCATGAGCGACGACGGACCCGTCACGACCGGCGTTCTGGGCAGCCTGCGCGTGGTGTCTTCCGGCCGGGGCGCGGTGCGTCTGCAGGACCGCTTCGACACCGACATCGACGACCTCTGGTCGGCCCTGACCGATCCGGCACGCCTGGCCCGCTGGCTCGGGCAGGTCGACGGCGACCTCGTCGTCGGCGGTCGGTTCCGGGCTTACTTCCTCGCCAGCGGGTGGGAGGGTTCCGGACGGGTGGTCGCCTGCGAGCAGCCCCGGCACTTCCTGCTCGCGACCCAGGAGGCGGGCGAGCCGGACGAGCACGAGGTCGAGGTCACGCTGACCGCCGACGGACGACAGACCGTCCTGGTCGTCGAGGAACGCGGTATGCCCCGGGACCAGCTCGCCGGCTACGGCGCCGGAACGCACATCCACGTCGAGGACCTGGCGGCCTACCTCGAGGGCCGGGGCCGGTGCGAGGCCCGGCTGCGCTTTGACGAGCTGTTCCCGGCCTACCAGGATCTCGCGACGACCGTCGACTGAGGCACCGGCGTACTCCTCCCGTCCTGATCGAAACGATCCGAAAACTGACCGTTATGGTCAATTAGTGATCGGTATTGACAAGTCTGCGGTGGGCCGCTTGACTCCGAGGCGCAGAAGCGTGCGATAACGCGCGAAAACGGCCAAACGGGGGGACGAAGGAGTCCTGATGCCTCAAGCCAGTGCCGCGTGGCGACGCACCCGACGGACCAGTCTGTTGCTGGTCGTCCTCGCGCTCGCCGCCTCATTCCTGTCGGTCTACCGGGCCGAGGCGGCGCCGGCCGCCGGGAGCTCCGGCCTGCCGGGCCTGCGCGGTGACTACTACACCGCAACCGGCGGAGGCCAGGGCTCGACCGACTGGACCTTCGGTACGTACAAGGCCACGATCGTCGACCCGAACGTGTGGTCCGACGACCTCACGGGCCGGCTGAAGATGCTGACCGGCTCGGACACCAGCGCCGCGATCCGGTGGACGGGCAACCTGGACGTCCCCACGACAGGTACGTACCGGTTCAACTGGTACGGCGACAACGGCCTGCGCCTCTACATCGACGGGCAGGCGGTCATCGACCACTGGATCAACGACTGGAACGTCAACGTCCCCGGCTCGGTGGCGTTGACCGCCGGCCGCCACACCTTCAAGGCCGAGTACTTCCAGGGCGACGGCGGTGCCTTCGCCAACCTGAGCTGGGCTCCGCCCGGGCAGGCCGAGCTCAGCCGCATCCCGGACGCCGACTTCACCCTGCCGGACGGTTTCGTGCCGACCGTCGCGAAGGCGGCGGTGGCCAAGAGCGGCACGACCGTGCGCATGACCTTCGGCAAGCCGCTCGCCTCCTGGCCGGCCGGCGCCACCTCGCACCTGTCATTGGGGTTCCCGGTCCGTTCGGCCTCGATCGACCCGAAGGACCCGTCGACCCTCGTCGTCACGTTGGACGGCACCGTGTACCGCACGTGGTCGGAGCTGACCGCGGCCTACGACGGGACGGGCGGTGCAACCTACGCCGACGGTTCGACGGTGCCGAAGTTCTACGCGTCCGTCACCAACGGATCCACGAAGGACCTCGAGACCAAGTGGGCCAAGGACGTCAACCCCCGCAACCCGCTGCCCGACTACCCGCGGCCCGAACTGACGCGGTCGAAGTGGAAGTCGCTCAACGGCACCTGGGACTTCACCGGCGCCGCGTCCGCCAAGGCGGTGAGGACGGTGCCGGCGCGGACCGCGAAGTTCGCGAAGA
This sequence comes from uncultured Jatrophihabitans sp., assembly GCF_964252635.1. GTDB lineage: Bacteria > Actinomycetota > Actinomycetes > Mycobacteriales > Jatrophihabitantaceae > Jatrophihabitans. The sequence continues at coordinate 34,813 of NZ_CAXUNP010000035.1, read as the reverse complement.
AGATCGTCGTCCCGTACCCGATGGAGTCCACGCTGTCGAAGGTGCGCAAGCACTACGACTACTCCTTCTACCGCCGTACGTTCACCGTGCCGCGCGGATGGACGCAGCGGGTGGTCATGAATTTCGGTGCCGTGAACTACCGCGCGACGGTGTGGGTCAACGGCACCCAGGTCGCGACGCACACCGGCGGCTACCTGCCGTTCAGCGTCGACATCACCAAGGCGCTGCATCGCAAGGGGACGCAGACGGTGACGGTCGGCGTCACCAACACCGGCGCACCGCAGCAGCCCCAGGGCAAGCAGAGCCTCGACCCGTCGGGCATCTTCTACACGGCGTCCTCCGGCATCTGGCAGACGGTGTGGCTGGAGCCCGTGTCGGCAAAGCACATCGACCAGGTCGTGTTCACGCCGAAGCTGCCGAACGCACCGAGCACCACCGGGGCATCGGTGACGGCCCGGGTCAACAGTGCGACCTCGCCGTCCGGCACCGTCGTCGTGAAGATCAAGAACCACGGCAAGGTGGTCGCGCAGGGTCGGGGCACGGCCAATAAGGCCTTCAGCATCGCGCTGCCCCATGCGCGACTGTGGAGCCCGAGCGATCCGTTCCTCTACCAGGCCTCGGTGACGCTGCGCGACGGTCGCCGGTCGGACACGGTGGGTTCGTACTTCGGTGAGCGCACGGTCAAGACCGGGCTGGTGAACGGGGTGCCCAAGATCCTGCTCAACGGTTCGCCGACCTTCGTCAACGCGACCCTGGACCAGGGCTTCTGGCCGGACGGTGCCTACACCGCGCCGACCGACGCCGCGCTGAAGTGGGACGTCGCCGAGACCAAGGCCATGGGCTTCGACGCGATCCGCAAGCACATCAAGGTCGAACCGGCTCGGTGGTACTACCACGCCGACCAGCTCGGCATGCTGGTCCTGCAGGACATGCCGTCGATGCAGAGCGACTACACGCCGACTGCGGCGCAGGACATCGCGTTCCGCAACCAGTTGCGGCAGATGGTGCAGTACCTGAAGGGCACCACCTCGATCATCTCCTGGGAGCCGTACAACGAGGGGTGGGGCCTGGACCGCAACGACGTGGGCAACGCGGTCAGCGAGGTGAAGCTCGCGGCGGCCACGGTCTCCCTGGCCGATCCCAGCCGGCTGGTCGACGCGGAGTCCGGCTTCAACTGCTGCGGCAGCGTCAACACCGACACCGGTGCCGGCAACATCGTCGACTGGCACACCTACACCGGTCCCGCGACGCCGAAACCGGACACGGCCCACGATCGTGTCGCCATCGACGGCGAGCACGGTGGGTGGGGCCTGTCCATCCCGCAGCACAGCTGGACGCAGGGCTTCATCAACTACGCGGGGGCCAGCACCAGCGCGGAGTTGACGGACAAGTTCGTGCAGACGCAGACGACCCTGGCGGGTCTGGCCGCGTGCGACCTGTCCGGCGGCGTCTACACCCAGACCACCGATGTCGAGGGTGAGATCAACGGGCTGTGGACCTACGACCGGCGGGTTCCCAAGATGGACATGGCCCGGGTCCGTGCGGTGAACCTGGCCGTGATCAAGGCCGGGATGAGCGCCGGCCACTGCTGAGCCGACGTCGGGGGGCGGTGCTCATCGCGCCGCCCCTCGACGCGCTCCGCGCTTGCCGGCCTGAGCCGCAGTGGGCCGGTAGGCGAGCATCGCCTCGACGCCCGTCTTAAGACCGGCACACGGGATGATCCTGACGTGGCATCTGCGCGAGAACCCGGGTGCGCCCCATTGTTCGTCAGCGACCTCGACTTCACCCTGCTGCGCAGCGACGCCACGCTGAGCGAGCGCACGACCGCAACCGTGAACCGCGTGCTTGCGTCCGGGCAGCAGTTCACGTGCGCCACAGCCCGGTCGTACTCCTCGACGCTGCGCGTCACCGCCGGCCTCGAGCTCACCCTGCCGCTGATCACCTACGGCGGCTCGGTGCTGTACGACCCCGTCGCCGGCGAGGTCACCGACGTCGCCGCCCTTCCGGATGACACCGTCGCTGCAGTCCTGGACGCCACGGCGCGGCATGACCACGTCGAACCCCTGCTGTACGTGATGCTCGACGGCCGCGACCGGGTCTGCTGGCGGGAGGCGCATGCCAACCCGTTCATCGACTCCTTCGCGGCCAGGCGCCGGAACAACCCGCGCCTGATGCCCCTGCCGGACTGGTCGGTGATCGCCGATGCGCCGGTGTTCTACGTGACCCTGATCGGGGAGCGACCCGCCATCGATCAGCTGCGCGTGGACCTCGAACCCCATCTGGCCGACTGCTTCGACACCGTCGGGCCCGACGGCTACCACCGCGACCAGACCTGGTTCGAGATCACGTCAGCGGACGGCACGAAGGCTGCGGCCGCACGTCGGCTACAGGCACGACTCGGTGCCACGCAGCTCGTGGCCTTCGGGGACAACCTCAACGACCTGCCGTTGTTCGCGGCTGCCGACCACAGCTGCGCGGTGGCGAACGCCGTCCCCGAGCTGCGCGCGATCGCCACCGAAGTGATCGCGGACAACGACTCCGACGGTGTGGCGGCGTGGCTCGAGCGGCACGCCCTGATCTGACTCCGGCACCGGTATGTCCCGCCCCGGCTCAGAGCCAGCCGTGGTCACGAGCTCGGTCGGCGGCCTCGAGCCGGTTGTGTACCCCGAGCTTGTGCATCGCCGATGACAGGTAGTTGCGCACGGTCCCCGGGGCCAGGTTGACGGCCTGGGCGATGTCGGTCGCCGTGGCAGTCGGCCGGACGTGACGCAGCACGTCGAGCTCGCGATCGGTCAGGGGACTGTCTCGGGTGTCCAACGCCGTCAGCGCCAGCTCCGGATCGACGTAACGGCCGCCTCGATGGACACGCCGAATCACGTCGGCCAGCGTGGCGGCCGGGACCGTCTTGGACACGAACCCTGCCACCCCGGCGGCCAGCGCCCGCCGGAGCACACCAGGACGGGCGTGGCGAGTGACGATGACGCAACGCAACGTAAGGGCTTGGGCGGCGAGGCGCTCGACGACCTGCACCCCGTCCATGCCGGGCATCTCCAGGTCCAGCAAGGCGACGTCCGGACGATGTTCGCGTACAGCGGCGACGGCGTCGATCCCGTCGGCCGCGGTCCCGACGATGTGCAGGTCCGGCTCCATGCCCAGCAGGCTGACGACGGCGTCACGCATCAATTGCTCGTCCTCGGCCACGACAAGCTTGATCATCGTGTCGCCAGTGACGAGACGGCATTCGCGCGACGCGGCTGGGGTGCTCGTGCGGGCACGGCTGCGACCTCGGCGGGAGCACGGGTGGCCACTGTCGCGCGCACGGCGAAGTACCCGCAGCCGTGGTGGCCGGCGCTCAGACCACCGCCGTGTTCGGCGAGCAACCGTGACAGCCCGGCCAGTCCCGAGCCGCCGGACGACAACGCCGTGCCCGCTTCGGCGCCGTCGTTGACCACGGTGACACTGGCCTCGAAGCAGTGCTCCTCCACCGTGATGGAACACCGCGTGGGGGCCGAGTGCCGCAGTACATTCGTCACGGCTTCGCGCAACGTCCGCGCCAAGGGGTCTCGCGCCCGGTGGGAGACCGATCCCGCGTCGCCGGAGACCGCTACCTCGACCCCGGCCGAGTGGAAGAGCGTTACTGCGCCGGCCAGTTCGTCGGCGAGGTCAGTGGGTCGTCGGCTGCGTGCCAGACCGCGGACGTCGTTCATGGCCGAGCGAGCGACCCGCTGAATCTCGATCAACTCTCTGCGCGCCCGCCCTGCGTCGGAGCGGACGACCCGGTCGGCGAGTTCGGCCTTGAAGGCGACCACTTCGAGCGCATGGCCCAGGATGTCGTGCAGGTCATCGGCGATCCGCGCCCGTTCCCGTGCCTCTGCGGTAGTCAACGCGACCCGGGCAGCGGCCAGTTCGGCCTCGAGGCGGTCGTTCTCGGCGGCCAGTGCGTCTGGGGACATGGCGAACGGCTTCCTAGCTTTCAGCGACGGGGTCGCCCACGGCCCCGCCGGTGCTCGTTCGGACTGCGTGGGCAAGCCGCTGCGACAGACGGCGCGCATCGACGCGGTCGTAGCGTTCGGCGAGCAGCTCCCGGCTGATGTCCTCGTTGACGACCCGCACCACGGCTGCGGCTGCGGCGGCGTGCAAGCGGACCTGCGGGTCGTCCAGGGAGGCCCTCAGCCGGCTTCCGATGACGACGGCCATCTCGCGCTCGACCCGGTCGCACACCATGAGCCAGCTGGAACGCAAAGCAGGTTCGGTGTCTGCGAGTCCCACCATCTGGATCGAGATCAGGTCGTCGGTCGAGCGGCGGACGTCCGGCTCGCGGACGCGCTCGGCGAACTCTGCCGCGAAGTGATCCTCGAGCGACAGGTGCGCCGGCCACCGACGCAGCATGGCCATCAACGCCTCGACGTTCTGCTCGATGATCGGCTCCGCGCAGCTCTCCTTGTTCCGGAAATGCCGCCACAGTGTGCGGACCGACAGGCCCATCGCGTCGGCAATCTGCTCGCCGGTCGTTGCCGTGACGCCCTGCTCCCAGAACAACCGGGCCGCTTCCCGCGAGATGTCCAACAGGAGCCTTCGCCGCCGGCGTTCACTCATCGCGCCGCTCCGACGCTCGGAGACGGGCGTCGGCGGCGTCATCACGGGCTCTGACGTCACACGCCACTTTGGCATTAAGTGACAGAAAGCGTCAAACGGTGACAACTCTCGAGCCCGGTCGCCAAGGGGCGCCGCCGCTCCAGCACGGCCATGAGCGTTCCGCGCGGTAGGCGAGATGACGCCATGGAGCACCGTCTGCGACATCCTGAGAAGATACGAACCGGTTCGTCTCGTGTCAAGACGGCCCGTCTCGTCTTGGGTAGGGTCTGACCATGCCGTCAGAAGGTCCCGACCCCAGCCGCCGGAACGAACGTTCCCGGCGAGCGATCCTCGATGAGGTCGTGAACCTCATCGGCGAGGTGGGCTACGCGCGAGCGTCGGTCGAGGAGCTCGCCCGCCGAGCCGGAGTAGGAAAACAGACGGTTTACCGGTGGTGGCCGTCCATGGGGGCGGTGGTGCTGGAGGCGATCACCGAGCGGTCGGCCTCGGTTGTCCCCTTCGCCGACACCGGCGACCTCGTCGCCGATCTCCGCACCCAGATGATGAGTGTCATCGACCTGTTCACCACCAGGTTCGGCGCGGTCTACCGGGCGTTGATCGCAGCGGCACAATCAGACAACGCGCTCTCGCAGGCGCATCTCGACCAATACATCTTCCCGGCGACCGTTGATTGTCGCCAACGATTCGAGACGGCGATCGAGCGCGGCGAGATACGCGGCGACATCGACATCCAAGCCACGATCGACCTGCTGTACGGCGCCATCTACTACCGATTGGTGTTGCAGACCCGACCCCTCGACCCGGCGCAGATCGATGCAGCGTTGGACATCGTCGTCCGGGGGCTGAAGTAGCCGACGCCACGGGAAGCAATAGCACTCCCTCTGTGAACCGCACGTCCGTCAGGGTCGGTGTCATGTCGACACGTGACGCTCGGGACTACAGCGATCTCGGGCGCGTTGCCAGTCTCGTCATGGCAAAGCTCGAATCCGATCGCACCGGCTACCCCGCCGGCTGAGTCTGCGCACTGCACTCGCCCCTGCCTCGAAGGAAACGTCGTGAAGCCCGTCTCGAAGTCGGAGATCCAGCGTGCGCTGGTCAACGTGACGAAGAGTGAACGAGCCGCTCTCGGCGTTCCCGCTGATTTCACCGACGTGCAGTGGCCGGTGCTCGACTTCTACGGCTGGCGTGACCCCAAGTTCCCGCAGCGCGGCTACCTCGTGCACAGGCAGCAGGACACGCTGGTCGCCATCGCCGTCAGCACCAGCGGCGGCGGGCTCGCGCCGGGACGCAAGGCCATGTGCGGGATCTGTCACGCCGTGGACAACTCACGCGCCGTCGAGCTGTTCACCGCTCGTCGCACCGGGCCCGCCGGACGTGCCGGCAACACCGTCGGTACCTACATCTGCGCCGGTCTCGACTGCTCGATGCAGTTGCGCGACCCGACCAACAAGGTGGGTCGCTCCAGGTTGGACACCGATCAGGACCTCGACGTCATCGCGGCGAAGATGCTCAGCCGCCTCAACGCGTTCCTCGACACCGTCCGGACGAACTGAACCTCACCGGCGGCCGCACCCCGTGGGCGACGCCGAACCCGATCATCACCAGGAGTGGACATGAACCAGGCCATCACCGCACGCGGGCTGCGCCGCACCTACGGACGGGGGCGGGACGCGTTCGAGGCTGTCAGGGGCATCGATCTCGACGTCGGTGACGGTCAGATCTTCGCCCTGCTGGGCACCAACGGGGCGGGCAAGACCTCGACGCTGGACCTGCTCGAAGGCCTGACCACCCCCGACGCCGGGCAGGTGCAGGTCCTCGGCCTCGACCCCAGGCGGGAGCGCCGGCGCGTTCGACCACAGGTCGGGATCATGCTGCAGTCCGGTGGGTTGCCCGGCGAGCTGACGGTCACCGAGACGCTGCAGATGTGGCGCGGTACGTGCACCGACCCGACGACCGTCGATGAGGTGCTCACCGCGACCGAATTGCGACACCGCCGCGACGTGCGCGTCGGTCACCTCTCAGGCGGCGAACAGCGACGCGTGGATCTGGCGTGCGCCCTGCTCGGCCGACCCCGCCTGTTGTTCCTGGACGAACCCACCACTGGACTCGACCCCGAGAGTCGCCGCGCGACGTGGCGGCTGCTCGCCGACCTCAACGCACAGGGCATGACGATGGTGCTCACCACCCACTACCTGGACGAGGCCGAGGCTCTGGCCGACCAGATCGCCATCGTCCACGAGGGCGCCGTCGCCCGCCGCGGCACGTTGCGCGAGATCGTCCGCGATCACCCCGCGACGATCGTCGTCGACAACCCGGGCGCCGGTGCACCGCCGCTGCCGTCCTTCGACGGGGCGACCGTCGACGTCGGTCCGCAGCTCTCGCTCAAGACGCATCAGCTGCAGGCGCACCTGTACGAGCTGCTCATCTGGGCGGAGCACAACCGCGTGCAACTCACCGGGCTGGACGCACGTCACGCCTCCCTTGAATCCGTGTTCCTGGACATTGCCGCCGACCACACCGCCGACCCGCATGACGCCCACGGCCGAGACGCCGCTGCGTCTGCACTGGGCCCGACTGGAGCCAACCGATGACCACCATGCAACGCCCTGCCGAACACCGTCGGCACCCATTGCGGGCGCTGGCGACCGCCGAGTACCGGCAGTTCCGACGCAACACCACGCTGCTCTATCTCGGCACGCTGTTTCCCGTCGGCATTCCGCTGCTGACGTTCTTCGTCGAGCGCCATGCGTCGATGGGTGGTCGGGAGACCAGTGCGTTCGAGCTGTTCGCGCTCATCGCACTGCTGTTGGTGCAGTACTACTCGGTGCTGTCCCTGGTCACCACCCGCCGCGGCGAAGGTGTGTTGAAGCGCCTGCGCACCGGCGAGGCCGCCGACTGGCAGATCCAGGCCGCGCCCACCGTCCCCGGTGCTGTGCTCACCGTGATCGGTGCGGTGATCGTGGCCGCTGTCGTCTACGGCGCTGGTGCTCCGGCTCCGGTCAACCCCGTGGCGTTGGTCCTCGCGGTGGTCGCCGGCCTCGTCATCTTCTCGCTGCTCGCGCTCGCCACCAGCGCCGTCACCAAGAACGCTGAAGCCGCGCAGATCACGTCCATCCCGGTCATCACGCTGGCCGTCATCGGCCTGGCTTCGATCCGCACGGTGCTACCCGACCGTCTCGCGACCGTCGCGGACTGGACACCCTTCGCGGCCGTGTCCGACCTGGTCTCGCTCGGCACGGCCGGAAAGCCCGCGACGGCCGGCAAGTCGTACATCGCCCTGGACTTCGCCGGCACGTTCCACCACTTCGGACGCCCTGTCGCGACGTTGGTGATCTGGGCGATGCTCTCGCTCGTGCTCGCCCGCGTCTACTTCCGTTGGGACATCCGCGACTAGAACACTGCCCCATTCACACCGACGACATCAGGAAGAGGCACGGGCCATGGCAGATCAGTGGCAGTACAAAGTCGCGACCTACAAGCTGAAGTTCAAGGGCTTCGACTACACCGAGATCGAGCGCGATCTCAATGAACACGGCAGTCAGGGGTGGGAGATGCTGAGCACCATCGCCCCCAGCTTCGGTGCCGGCCAGGCGGTCGAGATCGCTGTCGTCCTCAAGCGGCCGACATGAGGTACGTACTCATCGGTGCCGGAGCCGTCGGCAGTGCCCTCGGGGGGCTGCTGGCCCATGACGGGCACGCCGACGTCCTGCTGGTGGGCCGCGGGGACCACGCCCGGTCCATGCTCGACCACGGCCTCACCGTGCGTTGCCCGGACACGACCTTCACGGTGTCCGTGCCGGTGACCACCAGCTCCGACCACGTCGAGTTGTCCGTCGACGACGTCCTGGTCCTGACGACCAAAACCCATCAAGCCGAGGCGGCCCTCACCGAATGGGCCGACGTCCCCGTCCGCGACATCGCCGGTGAGGTGGTCGGAATCGCCGCCGACGTCCTGCCCGTCCTCGTCGCGACGAACGGGGTGGCGAGCGAGCAGATCGCGCTGCGGTACTTCGCCCGGGTGTTCGCGGTCTGCGTCTGGTTCCCGGTCGTCATGATCGAGCCCGGCGAGGTGATCGTTCGAGGCGCACCACTACGCGGGGTCTTCCACGTCGGGCGCTACCCCGGCGTCGATGTCGCGAGCGCCGCAGACACCGAGCTGCTCGACCGTCTCGCCTCGGGTTGGCGCGCGGCCGGCTGCCTCGTCGAACTCCCGACAGCAGTCACACCGTGGAAGTACCGGAAGTTGCTGTCCAACCTCAGCAACATCGTGCAGGCCCTGCTCGGAGATGCGTCGGATGCAGCGGACATCGAGAAGGCCGCCGAGGACGAGGCGCACGACGTTCTGCGGCATGCGCACATCCCTGTCGTCGCTGAGCAGGAGGCCCGATCGGGGTGGCACCCACCCGGGTTGTCCTTCTCCCCCGTCCCGGGAGAACCTGAACAGCTCGGCGGATCCACCTGGCAGTCCCTCGTCCGCGGCACCGGCACGATCGAGACCGATTTCCTGAACGGCGAGATCGTGCTCATCGCACGACAACACGGTCGGGCCGCACCCGTGAACGCCCGACTGACCGTCCTGGCCCGCCGCGCGGCACGACAGCGCATGCGACCCGGAGCCATCACCGCCGACGAGTTGCGTGGTCTCGTCCGTCCTCGACGTCGGACGCAGTACTGGGGGCGCCCGGTGACCGGGTCGACGCAGGCCGAGGACGGCCCAGCGGTGCTGATCGTGGGCGCGGGCCCGACTGGGCTGACGCTCGGCGTCGAGCTGGCGCGTCGTGGTGTGTCGTTCCGCCTGATCGACGCCGCCGGCGGCCCACAAACCGGTTCGCGCGGCAAAGGGGTGCAACCGCGCACCTTGGAGGTCTTCGAGGACCTGGGAATCGCAGCACGCGTCCTCGCCAACGGTCGGTTGGCCATGCCCATCCGGGTCAACGTCAGCGGCGGCCAGGTCATCCTCGGTGGCGCCGAACCGGAGGCGCTGAAGAACCGCCCCGACATCCCGTACACGACAAGCCTCATCACGCCGGAATGGCGCGTGGAGGAGGCGTTGCGGCTGCGGTTGGCCGAACTCGGCGGCCATGTCGAGTTCGGCACCGCACTGACCGGCTTCGAGCAGACGGAGGATGGCGTCTTCGCGACCGTCGTGAACGGCGGGAAGGCCGAGACGGTCCGCGCCGGCTGGCTGATCGGGTGCGACGGCGGCCACAGCACGGTCCGTAAGCAGGCCGGCATCGCGTTCGTGGGGAGACCCGCGAGTCGGTGCGCATGATCGTCGCCGATCTCCACGTCGACAATCTCGACGCCGACGTCTGGCACATGTGGCGCCACGACGACGGCCCGGTGAGTCTGTGCGCGCTGCCCTCCACCGACACGTTCCAGTACCAGGCTGGGATCTCGCCGGGGCAGGACCCTGGGCTCGGCCTCGCGAACCTGCAGACCATCCTCGACCGTCGCAGCGGCCAGTCCGACATCCGCCTTCGCGACGTGGAATCGGTGTCGCTGTGGCGCGCCAACGTCCGTCTGGTCGAGCGGTACCGGGAGGGTCACGTGCTGCTGGCCGGCGACGCGGCCCACATTCATTCGCCCGCCGGCGGCCAGGGCATGAACACCGGCATCCAGGACGCGTACAACCTGGGGTGGAAGCTCGCCGCGGTCATCTCCGGTGCTGCGCCGGCCTTGATCGGCACCTATGGGGACGAGAGGCGGCCGGTCGCGGCCGGCGTACTTGCGCTGTCGGATGAACGGCTGAAGCAGACGCTGGAACAGCACGCCGTCCCCATCAGGCGTGATGTCGACACCACGCAGCTCGGGGTCAATTACCGAGGCAGCCGGCTGGCGCATGACGACCGCGACAGCGTTGCGCTGCTCCGTGCCGGCGACCGCGCCCCCGACGCGACCCACCTCCGGACCATCCGCGGCGAGCGGCGACTGTTCGACCTCCTGCAGGGCGTGGCGTTCACGGTGTTGAGCTTCGCCACCACCACCACCACCGCCGCCCGACTTGTGTCTGCGGACGTGACCGTGCTGCACGTCGTCGACGAACCGACCAAGCCCAACGAGGTCGAGGATGTAGCAGGTCATCTCCGTGACGCCTACCGCGCGACGCCGCACACACTCGTCCTGGTCCGACCCGACGGGTACATAGCCGTGATCTCCGACGCGGGGGACGCGTCGGCGATCACGGGATATCTCTCGGATGTCGCGGGGACCGGGCGGCCGTGGAGCTGAGGACGCCGGGCCCGGCGTGTCAGACTCGGCCGATGAAGGCGGTCGAGGTCATCACCAACCTGCACACCGACGACGTCGAACGGGCTCGGGAGTTCTTCGCGTTCCTCGGGCTCAGCCAGGACGGGATGGACCAGGGCTGGGTGGCCCGTTTCGTTTCGCCGACCTCCGGTGCGTCCGTTCAGGTCGTGACCCGCGACGCGACCGCCCCGGAGGACTCGGTCATGACCGTGAAGGTCGACGATGTGGACGAGGCGTACGCAGAGGCGCAACGCCGCGGGTACGAGATCGTGCATCCGATCAGCGACGAACCATGGGGCATCCGTCGCTTCTTCGTCCGGAACCCCGACGGACACGTGATCAACGTGGCCGCTCACCGCGAGTAGGGCGACCCGGTCCTTTCACGAATGCCAGCGGGCCGGTTGTCGAGTCAGGGCGAGCCAGGCACCACGTCAGCTGGGCATGTCCGCGAAGCGCGAGTACCGGCCCTGGAAGGCTACGGCCACCGTCGCGGTGGGCCCGTTGCGGTGCTTGGCGATGATGAGGTCGGCCTCGCCGGCCCGCTCGGTCTCGGGTTCGTACAGGTCGGGCCGGTGCACGAGCAGCACCATGTCCGAGTCCTGCTCGATGCTGCCGGACTCGCGCAGATCGGACAGCATCGGCTTCTTGTCGGTGCGCTGCTCGGAGCTGCGGTTGAGCTGCGAGAGAACCACCACCGGCACCTCGAGCTCCTTGGCGAGCAGCTTGGTGGCACGGCTGAACTCCGACACCTCCTGCTGGCGGGACTCGACGCGTTTGCCGCTGGTCATCAGCTGCAGGTAGTCGATGACGATGAGCTGTAGATCCTGTCGCTGCTTGAGCCGACGCGCCTTGGCCCGGATCTCCATCATGGTCAGGTTCGGTGAGTCGTCGATGTACAACGGCGCTTCGGCGAGCTCGGACGAACGCCGAGCGAGACGCGTCCAGTCCTGGTCGTTCATGTGCCCGGACCGCATGTTCTGCAACGCGACGCCGGCCTCGGCCGAGAACAGCCGCATCATGATCTCGAGCTTGCCCATCTCCAGGGAGAAGATGGCCGTCGGCTTCTGGTGCTTGACCGCCGCGGAACGCGCGAAGTCCAGGGCGATCGTGGAGTTGTGCGTGGGGATCATGGTGGGTCCGGCGAGATACAGATGATCGTCGTTGTCGACCTGGATGCAGCGCACAGGAACGGACCGGATCCGCCGCACGGCCGTGATGAAACGGCGGCTCGTGCTGGGCCGGATCGCCGTAACCTGTCGTGCTGCCTTCCGGTCGAGCCCGAAGACCCGGTCGTTGGTAGTGAATGCGACCGTGAAACAGGTCGACGACGCCGGCGTGCGGCCGGGCACCGCTTTCGTGCGGAGACTTGCCTTGTAGCCGAGCCCGACCACGAGGTCGCGAACGTCGTACGCCAGGCGCTTGTTGGTAACCGCGAACTCGATGGACCCCGTCGCGGTCGCGTAGCCATCCGTGTCCAGCAGCCCGCGCAACAGAGCGCGACGCTGCTCGACGCCGGCGCGCAGGTACCTGGTCGGGATGTGCTTGTTGCCGAGAACACCCACTGTGCGCAGACGAGCCTGGACCGTGCCGCGAGTGGTGCGGCAGGTCGCGCAGCGATCCCAACCGTTCACCGGGCCGCCACAGTCCGAGCACCGAGGCGCAGCGACCGGTCCCGAGCGGAACCGCACCTTGCCGCCGCACGACTGGCCACAGGTACGGACCTGAGGCAGGGCGGGTTGGAATCGTGCGCCGCACACCTCGCACGATCGTGGCGAGACGATTGAGGCCGGCAGGGACAGCCGGTAACGGAGCGGAGCGCCGGTTGCCACCACATCGATCCCCTCGGCACGGATGAGGTCGAGGATCTGTTCATCGGCGCACGTCAGGGTCGCCGAGGCCGACGTGCCGTCGCCCAGCCACGCACCGAGAAGGTAGGGCGGCACGAGAAGGTCCGCGTCGTCGAGCTGGAGTGGCGCTGCGCATGCGACGGAATGGTTGAGGCGGCGGTCAGCCGTGGGGCAGACGACACTGGCCGCGATCTGCTCCGTGGTACGCACCTGAGGACCCGGCTCGCACCCCACGCTCCGAACGGCCGAACCGGAAGCACGACGCTCCAGCTCGGCCAGGACCTGTAGGCGGAGGTAGACCGGGGTGCGCCAGTCGTAGGCGCGTTGCGGCCCCGCAACGGAGCGTGTCGCGCGGCCCACGCTACCCGCGCTCCACGCTGCTCTCTCGAGCATCGTCCGTGCGTCGGGACCGAACTCGGCAACCAGTTCGCGAACACTGACCAGAGCGTCGTCGCCTGCTGCGGGTACCAGCTCGGCGAGATGAGCGGCCACCTTCGTCCGAACGCCGCAGGTGGGCATCACCGGTGCCGACCGAACGGTGCGGCGGTCGGCACGGGTCTTCGTCAGCCACTGGTGCTCAGCGTCGGCGACGATCACGCTGCCGTCGGAGAACGTGACCTCGTAGCACGGGCGGTCAGACATGACGTCCGTGGTCGCGACCACCCGGGTGGGGCGACCGTCGGCCCCCATGACGTGGTCCCCGACCTGGACGTCGCCCATGGTGGTCCACCCCGTCGGCGTGACAAGTGGCGTGTCGAGGGCAAGGGCCTTGCCGCTACCCGGCCGTCCGGCCACGGTGACCATCTGTCCGGCGTGCAGGCCGTTGGTGATCTCGTCGAGTTGCTGGAAACCGGTCGGGATGCCGGTGCCGATGCCACCGGTCGCCGAGATCCGCTCGATCTCGTCGAGGGTGTTCTCGAGCAGCGACCCGATGTGGACGTAGTCCTCGGCCGTGCGCCGCTCGGTGACGTCGTAGATCTCGACCTGAGCGCGGTCGACGACGTCGTCGATGCTGCCGTCGAGGTCCTCACCGCTGCCGGAGGACGCGTCGTACCCCATCTGCACGATGCGCGTGCCCGCGGTCACCAGCCGCCGCAGGGTGGCCCGGTCGGCCACGATCGCGGCGTAGTACCCGGCGTTCGCCGCAGTGGGCACCATCGAGATCAGCGTGTGCAGGTACGGCGCCCCGCCGACCCGGTTCAGCTGGCCGACACGGGTCAGCTCGGCCGACACCGTGACCGCGTCGGCCGGCTCGCCACGGGTGTAGAGGTCGATGACGGCGTCGTAGATCTGCTGGTGCGCCGGACGGTAGAAGTCACCGGGCCGGATGCGCTCGATGACGTCGGCGATCGCGTCCTTGGACAGCATCATCGCCCCGAGGACCGACTGCTCGGCCTCGATGGCCTGCGGCGGGGTGCGGTCGAACTCGCCGCTGCGCGAGGTGCTCTCGCGCGCATCGCCGACCAGCGTCATGGCCGCCTACCCTCCGGACAATCGTGTGCGATCTGACCGCACGAAGATCTACCGCGCAGGTCTGACAGTTCTGCGCGGCCGACGGGAACGAGGCGGTGTCAGGACCGTATTGCTCCGCGGGCGGCACCACAAATGCACCTGTGGGACACCCGGTGGGCAACTTGTGGAAATCGCCGGGCGGCGTGTGCACACAGGTGTGGACAAGGGTGGGGACAAGTCCCGCTCGGGCCTGCCATACCCCCGGAAACACTGGGCTCCGGCGGTCAGGATCGTGTGGAGAAAAAGATTCTCGACCTGACTTCTGCGGACCTTTCAGGTGTCGTAGAGGTTAATGGCGACGGGGAGGACACCCGGACCTGGTCCGAGAGTCCTCCCCGTGGGCAGGTCGGTTCGACTAGCCGGCGGCCGTGACCGTCACCGGCACCGAGGCGACGACGTCCGGGTGCAGGTCCACCGTCACGGTGTGCGTCCCGGTGGTCTTGATGTGCCCGTCGATCTGGATGCGCTTGCGGTCCAGCGTCGGGCCCCCGGCGTCCTTGACGGCCGAGGCGACGTCGGCCGCAGTGACCGAGCCGAACAGCCGGCCGTCCTTGCCGGCGCGGGCGTCGAGCGACACCGACAGCTTCTCGAGGTCGGTCTTGATCTCGCGGGCGTGGCCCAGGTCGCGGATCTCGCGGGCGTCACGCGACCGCTTGATCTGGACGATCTGCTTCTCGGCGCCCTTGCTCCACAGGATCGCGGCACCACGGGGCACGAGGAAGTTGCGGCCGTAGCCGTCGGCCACCTCGACGATGTCACCGGCCAGTCCGAGGCCGGCGACCTCGCGGGTCAGGATGAGCTTCACGGTGTCCCTCCTCAGCGAGCGGTCGAGGTGTAGGGGAGCAGCGCCATCTCGCGGGCGTTCTTGATCGCCTTGGCGATCTGGCGCTGCTGCTGGGCGGACACGCCCGTGACGCGCCGCGCACGGATCTTGCCGCGGTCGGAGATGAACTTGCGCAGCAGGTTCGTGTCCTTGTAGTCGATGTAGGTGATCTTCGCTGCGGCGAGCGGGTTGCCCTTTTTCTTGGGCTTGCGGATGGGTGGCTTGGGCATGTCTGTGTCTCCAGGACTGATTCGTGAGTGAGGGGAGGTCTAGAAGGGCGGTTCGTCGGAGTAGCCGCCGCCACCGCTGCCGGACGCCGGGGCGGAACCCCACGGGTCGTCCGAGGCGCTGCCGCCGCTGCTGGCACCGCCGCCGGAGTCCGAGCCGGACGAGCCGAAGCCGCCGCCGCCGCCGGAGGACGATCCACGCTGGGTGCGGTTCACCTTCGCGGTGGCGTACTTCAGCGACGGGCCGACCTCCTCGACCTCGAGCTCGACGACGGTGCGCTTCTCGCCCTCGCGGGTCTCGTAGCTGCGCTGCTTGAGCCGGCCCTGCGCAACGACGCGCATACCGCGCTGCAGCGACTCGGCGACGTTCTCGGCCGCCTGGCGCCAGATGGAGCAGCGCAGGAACAGCGCGTCGCCGTCCTTCCACTCGTTGGTGTTGCGGTCGAACTGACGAGGGGTCGACGCGATGGTGAACGAGGCGACCGCCGCACCCGACGGGGTGAAGCGCAGCTCGGGGTCGGCGGTCAGGTTGCCGACGACGGTGATGACTGTTTCGCCGGCCATGATCAGCGCTCGTCGGGGCGGAGGACCTTGGTCCGCAGCACCGATTCGTTGAGGTTGAGCTGGCGGTCGAGCTCCTGCACCGCAGCCGGGTTGGCCTGCAGGTCGACGACGGCGTAGATGCCCTCGGCGTGCTTGTCGATCTCGTAGGACATCCGGCGACGGCCCCACACATCGACCTTGTCGACGCTGCCACCGTCGTTCTTCACGACGGACAGGAACGCATCGAGGGAGGGAGCGATGGTGCGCTCTTCGAGGGTGGGGTCGAGGATGACCATGACTTCGTAATGACGCATGAGTGCGCAAGTCCTCCTGTGGACTGGTCGGCCGCGGACGATCCGCGGCAGGAGGTGTGCGCCGGTCACGGCGGGCGGACGCATCGTGGGAGCGTCGCCCAGGATCGGCGGACGTTTCCACAGTACCGGGCAGGGCTGACCGATCGAAAATCGAGCCGGCCGGTCCCGGTCGGCCCGGGGTCAGCTGTACGGGGTCAGCTGGAGGAAGTCTTGCGGCCCAGCAGGTACAGGCGGGCGTAGATGCCGGCCACCGTGGCCAGGGTGAGCACCGCCAGGATGGCCAGCAGCACCGGCAGGGACCCGGAAGGCGAGCCCGACGAGGACGCGAGGTCGACCGTCTTCTGCGTGCCGCCGTTCTGCGAACCGGCACCGCTGGTCGACGTGGACCCGGAACTGCCACCCACGCCGCCGACCGACAGGTTGCCGTTGGAGCTGTTGCCGGCGACACCGAGCCGGAACCCGCCGTTGCCACCGCTGCCCCCGCCGACGTCGCCAGCGCCTTCGCCACCCGGGACGACCTGCTGCGGGACGCTCACGGCCGGCGGCCTATAGGTCACGCCGGGTGCGGGTGCCTTCGTCGTCGCCTTGCCGCCGCCGCCACCGGAGCCGCCGCTCTTGCCGCCACCGCCACCGCTGCCGCTGCCCGGGTTCAGGTTGGGCACCGAGGTGGGGATGGTCGGCGTGTTCACGCCCGGGATGCTGATCGTCGGCAGGGCGACGCCGCCCACCTTCGGGGCGGCCTTGACGCCAGGCACCTGGATCGACAGCCCGCCCTGGGGCGGGTGCGTCGCGGCCACGATCTTGCCGACGTACTGGTTGCTCGCGTTGAGCGTGATGCCGAGCTTCTTGAGCTGGTTGCCGCTGAAGTCCAACGGCGGCAGCGGGGAGTACTGCCCCAGGATGTTCGCGGACTGGAAGGACCAGGTGAAGGTATAGGTGCGCTTGGCCGAGAAGGTGAAGGTGCGCTTCGTGCTGCCGGACAGGATGGTGTTCTTCGCGCCGCCGGGCAGCCCGGAGAAGTCGGCGCTCACGCGGTACTTGGCGAGCAGGTTGCTGAGCCCGCTGACCAGCCCGCCGAGGCCGGCCTTGTCCAGCCCGGCGGTCGGCGCGCCAGCGGCGGAGAAGCTGACCTTGTCGCCCGGGCGGACGCCGATCACGCTGCCGCCGAGCGGGTTGTCGGCGCTGGCAAGCCCGCTGAGCGACAGCTGGGCGTTCACGGTCTTGGACGAGGCGTTGGCCGGGCCGGCGAAGGCGGCGATGAGGGCCGCGACGAGCCCGACGGCCAGGGCTGCGAGCCAGAGGCGCGTGCGTCCGCCGGCCGCGGCGTGCACATGACGTCCGGACATGGCTGCTCCTCGAACGGCGTGCGACGGCGTGCCGCACGGTACCGGTATCGGCGTGTGCAGGGTATCCACGTCGACGCTGGACGAAACGAACGTTACTGGCGGGTAGCGACGACCGCAAAAGATGCGTCCGGACCCCGACCTATCGTGGGGCCCATGTCGTCCGCCACCTCGACCGGTCCCGCCACCGAGCGCCGCAGCGCCGCGATCGGCGCGCACGTGCCGCCCGAGGACCCGCTCGCCGCGGCCGAGGCCACGGGGGCCGGCGCCGTCCAGTTCTTCCTCACCGACCCGCAGGCCTGGAAGGCGCCCGCCGAGCACCCGCACGCCGAGGCCATCCGCGCCAGCGACCTGCAGGTCTACGTGCACGCTCCGTACCGGATCAACGTCGCCACCACGAACAACCGCATCCGGGTGCCCAGCCGCAAGCTGCTCGCCCAGCACGCTGCCGCAGCCGCCGCGCTCGGGGCGACCGCCATCGTGGTCCACGGCGGCCACCTCGGCGAGCACGACGACCCGGCGGTGGGCGTCGAGAACTGGCGCAAGACCTTCGCCTACGCGCGCAACGACGGCGGGTTCCCGCTGCCCGTCCTCATCGAGAACACCGCCGGCGGCACCAACGCGATGGCCCGCCGCTTCGACCGCCTGGCGCAGCTGTGGGACGCCGTCGGGGAGTTCGGTGCCGGCTTCTGCCTGGACACCTGCCACGCCCACGCGGGAGGTGAGGACCTGTCCGGCATCGTCGACCGCGTCCTGGGCATCACCGGGCGCATCGACCTGGTCCACGCCAACGACAGTCGCGACGCGTTCGACTCCGGTGCCGACCGGCACGCCAACTTCGGCGCCGGACGGATCGACGCAGGCCTCATTGCCGACGTCTGCCGGGCCGCAGGCAGCGACGTGATCGTCGAGACCCCCGGGGGCCCCGACGGTCAGGGCGCCGACATCGCCTACCTGCTCTCGGCGCTCTGAACCGACCCGTCATCGGGTCCGTCGTGCATCTCGACCAGCGGCTCTGCTGAATACAGTCGGCGGTGCCGGTCCGGGGCGCCGTCGAAGATGCCCCCGCCCGGGTCGTCGGAGCCGTCGCTGCGTACGACGTCGAGCCAGGGGCACCACATCTCGCGCACGATCAGGCCCGCCAGCACCAGCAGGAGCACGTCGCGGAGCAGCAGCGCCACGACCAGCCCGCCGTAGCTGACCCCGTGGGCCGGGGCCGAGTAACCGAGCAGCACCGTCAGGGTCAGCATCCACACCGCGATCTCGCTGAACTGCCAGACGAGGTTCAACCGCCAGCGGGGCCGGGCCAGCGCGAGCAGCGGCACGAGCCACAGCGAGTACTGCGGGCTCCACACCTTGGTGGTCAGCAGGAAGGCGAGCACGGACAGGAACGCGAGCTGGGCGAGCCTCGGGCGTTCGGGGGCCAGCAGACCCAGGGCCAGGACGACGCCGAGGGCCAGGACGAGGGCCAGGGTCACCGCCAGCCCCGGCGGCACCCAGGTCGGTGCGTCCTGGTCGCTGAGGGAGGCCACCTTCAGCGTGCGGCCGATCGCCCAGAACGTCGATCGCTCGGTCGGCCGGTCGATGCTGAACTCGTAGAACTCCCACCAGCCCCGGTGGAAGGCCAGCCCGAGCGGCACGTTGACGGCGATCCAGACCAGGCCGGCGGTGACGACGGTCCAGAGCGGGTCCGCGAAGCGGCGCGTCCGTACGGCCAGGATGCCGATGGCGACCAGCAGGAAGACGGGGTACAGCTTGGCCGCCGTGCCGAGACCGATCAGGGCGCCGGCCAGCACCGGTCTTCGCCGGGCCCACGCCCACAGCCCGCCCGACGCGAAGGCCATCGCCAGCAGGTCCCAGTTCGAGAACGCGTGGAAGATCAGCAGGGGGGACAGCGCGAAGATCGCTGCGTCCCAGGGTCTGCGGCGTGCGGTCTGTGCGGTGGTCGCCGTGACGAACAACGCGCACACCGACAGCAGCAGGGCGGTCAGCACGCCGAAGACGACGAGCTCGTCGGGGCCGGAGGTGATCGCGTGCACGCCTCGCGTCAGGTCGGCCGTCAGCCACATGAAGCCGCCGGTGAGCACCGGGTACTCGACGGCCGTGTCGCGGTAGGGGACGGCGCCGATCGAGAGCCGCTCGTCGGTCCACAACGGCACCACGTCGGAGTAGCAGAAGTGCGTGTACTGCTTGTCGCCCGACCACTGCCCCGTCGTGCACGGCGACTTCTGCGCGAACCCGAGCAGCAGGGTCACGATCGTCATGGCCAGCAGCCAGCGCAGCGGCGTCCACCAGGAACGCCGATCGACGGCGGCGTGCCGACCCCAGGCGCCGCCCAGGCCCCGCGCCGCGCGCCACGCCATCGGGTCGCCGCGGCTCGGCAGCCGCGGGGGCGGCTCGTCGACCGCCGTCGTCGTGCCGGCCACGTGGGTCGGCCTCACTCCGTTCGGCCCGGGCCGGCCGCCAGGACCCTGGTTCGCTCGCAAGCTTCGCTCACGGGGTCATCCTGGCACGCTCACCCGCCGGGGCAGGGTTGCAGGACGGCTGGGGTACAGGTGCTCGACGGCGGCGTGGGCGTCGTCGTCGTGCGCGACGGCGGGGGGCTGATGGTGCGGGAGCTCGGGGGCGCGGACGGCGTGCTCGGGAACCCGGTACTGGGCTCGAAGGTCGGCTTGCCGGTGTCCGACGGCGGCGCGGAGATCGTCGGCGGCGGCGTCGGTGCCTGCGTGGTCGGGGCCGGTGTGCCGCCGTCGCTCGCGATGAGCGTCTTGGTCGGCAGCTTCACCTTCTTCGCGCCCTTGAGGTAGTCGTCCATGAACGTCTTCCACGTCTTTCCTGGCAGGTCCGAGCCGTACAGTGGTTTACCGTTCGCGTCGTAGATCGGCTGCGACAGGCCGCTGCCCACCCACACCGCGGCGCTGACCTGCGGGGTGAATCCCACCATCCACGCGTCGCTGTTGTTGACGCTGGCTCCGCTGACGCCCTCGGTACCGGTCTTGGCCGCCGACTGGCGGTCGCCGTCCAACCCGTCGTCGGAGTAGGCGGCGATCGGCTTGAGGGTGAGTGTCACGTCGTTGGCCACCCGCTTGTCGACCGCTTGCTGCGGATCGGCCTTGTGCCGGTAGACGGTGTTGCCGTCGGAGTCGGTGACCTGGGCGACGAGGTACGGGTCGTTGCGGACGCCGCCGTTGGCCAGGGTCGCGTAACCGCTCGCCTGGTCCATCGTCGACACCGGGTAGTCGCCGATGCCGATGCCGAAGCTGGTGGAGCCGTTCTTGTCCTGCAGGGTCTTCTGGCCGTTGCTGTCCTCGACCGAGACGCCGAGGGCGTGGGCGGTGTCGGCGACCTGGTCGGGGCCGGCCTCGGAGGCCAGCAGGTCGAACGTGGTGTTCAGCGAGTACTTCATCGCCTTGCGCACGCTGATCTTCGAGCTGCTGACACTGTCGTCGCCCGGGTCGTTGCAGATCTTGGTGCCCTCGATCTCCAGGCACTTGCTGCCGTTGACCTGGCTGTTGATCGTGTAGTGCGGTTTGCCCTCGGCCTGCTTGATGGTCTGGGTCAGCACGGTGGCGAGCACGTACGGCTTGAACGACGAGCCCGGCGGGCGGTTGCCCCGGCTGGCGTAGTCGTTGAAGTCGATCTTGCCGTCGTTGCCCTTGACGTCCGGTCCGGTACCGCCGTAGTACGCGAGGACGCCGCCGGACGTCGGGTTGATGGCGACCAGCGCGTTCTTGAGGTTGCGCTGCTTCTTGGTGAGGTGCTTGAAGTTCGTCGAGATGGCCGACAACGCCGCGCGCTGGGCCTTCGGGTCGATGGTCGTGCGGATGGTGAGGCCGCGCGCCGAGATCTCACTGGCGCTGATGCCGTGGGCCTGCAACTCGGCCATGACCTGGTTCTTGAGGAGGTACTTCCACCCGGTCGTGCCGATGCCGTTGCCACGCGGCGGCTTGACCGTCGGGAAGCGCAGTGCGTCCTCCTGGGCCTGGGTCAGGTGCTTGGTGTCGACCATGCCGTCGAGGACGTAGCGCCAGCGCTGCTTCGCGGCCGTGAGGTTGACGGCGGGGTCGTAGTAGCCGGGCGCCCGCAGCAACCCGGCGAGCAACGCACCCTGCGCGGTGTTCAGCTTGTCGACGCCGACCCCGAAGTAGGCCTCCGACGCAGCCTGGATGCCGTAGGTGTTGCGGCCGAAGTAGACCGTGTTGAGGTAGAACTCGAGGATCTGGTCCTTGCTGTACTCGCGCGTCAGCTTGACCGCGATCATGAGCTCCTTGAGCTTGCGGCTCAGGGTCTGGGAGTTGCTGAGGTAGGCGTTCTTCACGTACTGCTGCGTGATGCCGGAGCCACCCTGGGTGTTGCCACCACCGATGTCGGACAGCGCCGCCCGCAGCGTGCCCCTGACCGACACGGCGTTCTCGTCGTAGAAGCCACGGTCCTCGGCGGCCAGCACCGCCCAGCGGACCGTGGCGGGCACGTCCTGCAGGTGCACGGTCGTGCGGTCGACCGTGCCGATCTTGGCCAGGGTCGAGCCGTCGGCGTACTGGATCGTGGCAACCTGCGGCAACGGCAGGTCCTCGGGCCGCGGGACGTCGGTGAGCGCGTAGAACAGCACCACCGCGACGACCATCACGCTGGCGAGCGCCCCGAGGCCCCAGGTGCCCAGGATGAGGGTGCGGCGCAGCACCCGACGGCGCATGGGCATGGCCTTGATGCGGGCCTTCTTCGCCCGGCGCCGGTCGAGGTGGCGGTGCCACTTGACGGCGAACCAGTTCGCGCCGTCCTCGTCGAACGGCGGCTTGGCCGGCTTGTGCGGTTTCGGCCGCCGGCCGCCGCCGCCGTGTGTGCCTCCGTGGCGGGGCTCAGACATGGGTCTCCGGGTGGGACGAGGCGCTGGGCACGGCTACGGCGTTCACCGCGGACACGGTAATGGGCCGAGATGGGTAACCATGACGCGTCTCAGCCTCGGCTACGCATCCGCACCGGGCAAATTCTGTGCCCCTGCGGCGCGGGTACGGAGCTCGACGGCGCCCGATCAGCCGGTGGGCGCGGTCTCGGGGTCCGTGTCGCGCGGGTCCGGTGCGCCGGGCGTGTCGCTGGCCTCGGGTGCGGGCCCGCGCATCGACTGCCGCAGCAGCTGGGCGACGTCCAGCACCTGCACGTCCTCGCGCGCCTCGCCCTCACCGATCTTGGCCGCGACCGCGTCGGACAGCATGACCATGCAGAACGGGCACGCGGTCGAGATCACATCCGGGTCGAGGCCGAGCGCCTCGTCGGTGCGTTCGACGTTGACCCGCTTGCCGATCTTCTCCTCCATCCAGAACCGCGCCCCGCCGGCGCCGCAGCAGAAGCCGCGGTCCTTGCAGCGGTGCATCTCCTCCGAGCGGAGCCCCTGGATGGCGCCGAGCACCTCGCGCGGCGGCGTGTAGACCTTGTTGTGCCGCCCCAGGTAGCACGGGTCGTGGTAGGTGACCTTCTTGTCGATGGCCTCCACCGGCACCAGCTTGCCCTCGTCGACGAGCTTGGCGAGCAGCTGCGTGTGGTGCACGACCTCGTAGTGACCGCCGACCTGCGGGTACTCGTTGGCCAGGGTGTTGAAGCAGTGCGGGCAGGTGGCCACGATCTTCAGCGGCTCCGCGCGGGTGATCGAGTTGATGGTCTCGACGTTCTGCATGCCCTGCATCTGGAACAGGAACTCGTTGCCGAGGCGGCGGGCCGGGTCACCGGTGCACGACTCGGACTCACCGAGCACGGCGAACTCGACGCCCGCGGTGTGCAGCAGCTCGGCGAAGGCCACGGTGACCTTCTTCGAGCGGTCCTCGAGGGCACCGGCGCAACCCACCCAGAACAGGTACTCGACCTCGGGGTCGAGCTTGCTGCCGGGCTCGGCGACGCGCACGTCGAACGAGAGGTCGGAGAACCACTCGCTGCGTCCGCTGTTGGCCATGCCCCACGGGTTGCCCTTGTTCTCGATGTTGCGCAGCATCACGCCGGCCTCGGACGGGAACGAGGACTCGATGAGCACCTGGTAGCGGCGCATGTCGACGATGTGGTCGATGTGCTCGATGTCGACGGGGCACTGCTCGACGCAGGCGCCGCACGTGGTGCACGACCAGAGCACGTCGGGGTCGATCACGCCGCCGCTGGCCGCGTCGCCCACCAGGGGCCGGGTCGCCTGCTCTACGCCGGAACCCTGCACGCGCTCGAACCCGGACTCGGGCACGCCGTGGCCGGGCTCGACTCCCTCGTCGGTGAAGTCGGGCTCGTGGGCCTTCGTCGAGCTCTCGGACTCGGCCTGCCCGTCCGCGGGGACCGACTTGCCACCGATGATGTACGGCGCCTTGGCGAACAGGTGGTCGCGCAGGTTCATGATCACGAGCTTCGGCGACAGCGGCTTGCCGGTGTTCCAGGCCGGGCACTGCGACTGGCAACGACCGCACTCGGTGCAGGTGGCGAAGTCGAGGTAGCCCTTCCAGGTGAAGTCCTCGATCTTGCCCTTGCCGAACAGGGTGTCCTCGGACAGGTTCTCGGCGTCCATGAAATCGATCGGCTTGCCGTCGTCGTCGGTGACCGGCAGCAGGGCGCCCAGGGCGTCGGGCTCGCGCTTGGTGAGGACGTTGAGCGGCGCCGTGCCGATGTGGAGGTGCTTGGAGTACACGACCAGCACGGTGAAGGCGAAGATGACGGCCATCTGCGCCACGATCCAGAAGGTCTCGAAGCCCGTGAGGTAGGAGCCCGACGGCAGCGCCTTGCCGATGGCCCAGGACACGAACGGGGCCTTCGAATCACCCCACGGGAAGTGACCGGAGGCCGACTGCGCGCCGCGGTACATGAACAGGGTCAGCACGACCAGGAAGATGAAGCCGAGCACCAGCCACGCCGGGCCGGTGTGCGAGCCGTAGAACCGGCTCTCGCGCTTCTTGCGCTCGGGAGCGTTGCGCAACCGGTTGATCGCGAAGTAGACGATGCCGAGCAGCACGGCGAGGCCGAAGAAGTCCTCGAGGAAACCCAGCCAGCGGGCGTGGCCGAAGATCGGGAAGGCGAAGTCGCGGCTGACGACGAGCGCGCCGTAGGCCTCGATGATGGTCAGGCCCAGGACGATGAAGCCCCAGAACGTCAGGAAGTGGGCGACGCCCGGGACGTTCCACTTGAGCAGCTTCTTCTGCCCGAAGACCTCGACGACCTGGTCGCGCGCCCGCTCCTCGATGCCCTCGAGCCGGGTCTTGTCGGCCTTGCCTGAACGGATCAGCGTGACCAGCCACGCGATGCGGCGGCCGGCGATGGCCGCGGTGATCACCAGCATGGCGATCGCGAGCCCGATCCGGACCCAGCCCGGGTCGTGGTACTGCCAGTCGACGAACCAGTTCTCCGCCATGACGTCGTGCTGCACCGGCGTTCTCCTTGCGGCTCCGTGGCTGCGGGGACGACCGTGACGTCCACCGGACTGACCTGAGACTATGCGTGACTACCGACAGGTAACCACTTGATGGCCGGGGTGTGTCCGGTCCCACCCGATGGCCCGCACGACGAGAGGACCGCCATGCCGAGGAAGCCTCCGCCGTCGTCGCGTGTCCCCGCCGCGGTGGGCGCGATCCCCGTCGTGGGCGGGATCGCCCGCACCGCCGACCAGCAGGCCCGCTGGATGCAGGACATGCTGGAACAGAACGCCCGACTCGTGGGGCAGTTCCCGGAGACGATGAGGTCGTTCAACGACGCGCTCGAACGCTTCAACCAGACCGTCGGTCGGCTGGACGCCGCGGTCACCCGGTTCGAGACCACGAGCCGGACGCTGACCGGGCCGCTGGAGAAGGCCGCCGGCGCCCTCGACCCGAGGGTGCTGCGGGAGATGCCGGAGACGCTCGAGACGTTGCGGCGTGAGACCGTGCCCGCCCTGCGTGCCGCCGCGGACACGCAACGTCAGGTCGCGGTGCTGGGGGCGACCGTCGACCGGATCGTCTCGGTGATCTCCGAGCTCCCCGGCGCGGGGCTGCTGCGCCGCAGACCGGCGGACTGACCGGGCGCGCTGATAACGATCCGGCTCGGCGCCTGGGCTGTGCGACCCTTGCATGTTATGAGCACGGTCGCCCACGATCGGGCAGCCAGCGCGGCGACGTCGTCGCCGCCGGTCGAGCGACCCGATCGTGCTGGGCGCCGGGCGGTGTGGCGGGTCGACCGGAGCCGGTCCGCCCCGTTGTGGCCCGTGCTCGTCGCGGCGCTGAACGCTCTGTGTTTCTGGATCGCGCGCCCGAGCGTCGGCGACCTGCAGGCCGCACTGAGCCGGGCCTCGGGTGCCACGCACGGCGTCGGTCTCGGGTACTGGTTCGCCTGGTTCGGCGGGGGATCGACGCCGGGCAACTACTCGGTCGTCACCCCCTACCTGTCGGCGCTGCTGGGCGCTCTCGGCGCGGGCGCGCTGGCGACCGTCGCCATCACGGTGCTGGCGCGTCGGGCCGCCCTCGGCACCAGCCACATCGCGGCCGCCACGTGGGTGGCCACGGTCGCGGCCGGGCTGAACCTGTGGAGCGGGCGCATCCCGTTCGCCGTCGGCACGGCCGCCGCCCTGATCGGCCTCATCGGCGTGCGCGAGCGTCGCGGCTGGCTGGCCCTGGTCGGCATGGTCCTCGCGGCGCTCTGCTCCCCGGTCACGGGCGCGTTCCTGCTGTTCGTCCTCGGCGCGGCGTTCCTGGTCGAACCGTCCTACCGGCGACTGATCTTCTGGCTGTGCGCCGCCTGCGGGCTGGCCCTGATCGGGATCGCGCTGTTCTTCGGCACGCCCGGGCCGCAGGGGTATCCCGCCCAGTCCGCGTTCTTCGCCGCGGCGACTGCGCTGTTCATGCTGATCGCCCGGCCGGCACCTGCGGTGCGAGTGGCGTTGTGGTGCACGGCGATCGCCGCGCCATTGGTGTTCGCGGTCCCGAACGGGCTCGGGTCGAATCTGAGCCGCCTGCCCTGGCTGTGCCTGCCCGCCGCGGTGGCCGCGACGGCGGCGGCGCGCCCTCGCCTCGTCGCCCTGGCGCTCACGCCCGCCCTGGCGTGCGCCGCCTACGCGACCACTGCCGACCTGGTGCACTCCCGCAGCCCGGCGGCAGCGGCGTCCTACTACCAACCGCTGATCAGCCAGCTGGACCGGGTGTCGGGCCGGGCCAACTACCGGCTCGAGGTCGTGCAGGACCCCCAGGTCCACACCGCGGCGTACGCCCTGCTCGGGCACGCCGCCCTCGCCGGCGGTTACGAGACCCAGGAGCAGCACAAGCTGAACAGGATCCTGGAGGACAAGGCCCATCTGAACGCGACGAGCTACAAGGTCTGGATCGACAACAACGCCGTGGGCTACGTCGCCTACAACGTCAACGACGACACGGATGCGCCCGAGTACGCGTTGGTGAAGGCCGGCGGCCTGCCGTACCTGCGCGAGGTCAGCAGGCAGGGCGACTGGGTGCTGTACCGCGTCCTGCACCCGACGCCCATCGTCGCGCCGCCCCAACGGCTCGTCCACGCCGGCCAGGCCACGATGGTCATCTCCGTGCCCTGCGCCTGCACCTTCCCGGTCCGGGTGCGCTATTCGAAGTTCCTCACCGCCGAGATCGCGGGCCAGCCCGGCAGCGCGGCGCGGGTGCGTGACGACGGCCTGGGGTGGACGACGGTGATCACGCGGCGCCCGGGCACCTACACCCTGCGCGGCGACGTCACCCGCCCCCTGCGCTGACCCTCCGCCCCGCCCGGTCGGCGTGAATGGCCGTTCCGGCCGGGTGCAGGGGGCCGCAACGGACCGTCATCGCACGGCCAGCTCGCGGGTGCGCGCCGTCAGCCAGGCCTCGACGTCCCGGGTGAACTCCTGCGGTCGACGGCGCACCAGTCCGGGGCGACGGCTGATGGTGGCGAAGCCGGCCGTCATCAACGCGGACTGCCGACGGGTCGTCGCGTCACGATCGCCCGGGCTGTTCCAGTGGTGCTCGTCGCTGTCGATCTCCAGGACGGCGCGCAGCGCGCGCCACAGGAAGTCCACGATCAGCGTCCTTCCGTCGGGCAACCTGATCGGCACGTTCTGCTCGAAATCCGGGAACGCAGAGCGACGGAGGATGGTCGCCGCCCGACCTTCGGGGGCCGACCACGCTCCCCGGTCCGCGTCGAGCAGGGCCTGGCGCAGGTGAGCGCTGTGCCGCCGCGGGCCTTCCGCGAGCTCGACCCGGAGCTGCTCCAGGCTGCACAAGCCGAGGCGGGACGCCTCACTCACCAGTGCCCGCACGTCGTCGAGGTACTGCCTCTCGGCCGCGAGGTCGGCGACGCACCGACTCAGGTCGGCGCGGCGTGGGCCGGGCACCGCGGCCGGAGACGGCATCCGGGTGGTCCGCCGGACTCGTACCCAGCCGGTGGGACGGACCCGGCAGGACGGCGGGACAAGGACCAGCATCCGGTCCGGGCGGGTCACGCACCGCAGTCCGAGGTCGGCGAGCGCCGCGCCCGACGTCAGCAGGGCGTCGGACCCGGCGAACGCCAGCGCGGCGTCCTGCCGGTCGGCCCACGTCAGGGTGTGGCCGGTCAGGTAGGTGTGGGGCAGCACGCGGTGCCACCGACGGGTTTCGAGCCGGTGGGCGATCGCGTGTCGCGTGAAGCCCAGGGCTAGGGCTTGGTCGCGACCGAGGATGCGTGGCACGCCGTCCGGTCCGGGCAGGTGGTCCGGCAGCAGGTCGGGCGTTTCCGCGTCGTGTTTGGGCACGGGCCGATGGTGGCGGTGCCGGGTCGCTCGTGCCCGGCGGCCTTCGTCGGGCTGTGGACGGGTGCCAGAGCGTCCACAGTCGGCGCGCCCGTCCGCCGTGATCGGCCGTGGCGGCCGGCCAGGGGCGGCTGGCAAAGCTGCGCGCTGCAGGATGACGGGCCGTTCCGGCCGGTGCCGGGCGGCTGGAACGGGCGTTCATCTCGTGCAGCCTCGGCTCGTGGCCCAGGTCACACGCCCAGCGGGAACTTGAGCGCCCCTGACTCAGTTCTTTTGACATGAGCCCGTGCGACCGAGCACGCTCGCCAGTGCGGCGCTGAACCACAAACGGGACAGAACCACACGGAACGATCACCCAGACGAAGGAGCATCACCCATGGCACGAGCGGTCGGCATCGACCTCGGAACCACCAACTCTGCCGTAGCCGTCCTCAGCGGCGGCGACCCGGAGGTCATTGCGAACGCCGAAGGATCCCGCACGACGCCCAGCGTCGTCGCGTTCGCCAAGAACGGCGAGGTCCTGGTCGGCGAGGTCGCCAAGCGTCAGGCAGTGACCAACGTCGATCGCACGATCCGTTCGGTCAAGCGCCACATCGGCGAGGGCGACTGGTCGGTCAAGATCGACGGCAAGGACTACACCGCCCAGGAGATCAGCGCGCGCGTGCTGCAGAAGATCAAGCGCGACGCCGAGGCCTACCTCGGTGAGGACGTCACCGACGCGGTGATCACCGTTCCCGCGTACTTCAGCGACGCCCAGCGCCAGGCCACCAAGGAGGCCGGCACCATCGCGGGTCTCAACGTCCTGCGCATCGTCAACGAGCCCACCGCGGCGGCGCTGGCCTACGGCCTGGACAAGGGCGACTCCGAGCAGACGATCCTCGTCTTCGACCTCGGTGGCGGCACCTTCGACGTGTCGCTGCTGGAGATCGGCGACGGCGTGATCGAGGTCAAGGCCACCAACGGCGACAACCACCTCGGTGGCGACGACTGGGACCAGCGCATCGTCGACTGGCTGGTCGACAAGTTCAAGAGCGGTCACGGCATCGACCTGACCAAGGACAAGATGGCCATGCAGCGCCTGCGTGAGGCGGCCGAGAAGGCGAAGATCGAGCTGTCCAGCTCGAACTCCACCGGCATCAACCTGCCCTACATCACCCAGGACGCCGAGAAGAACCCGCTGTTCCTGGACGAGACGCTCTCCCGCGCCGAGTTCCAGAAGATCACCGGCGATCTGCTCGAGCGCACCAAGGCCCCGTTCCAGAACGTCATCAAGGACGCCGGCATCAGCGTCAACCAGATCGACCACGTCGTGCTCGTGGGTGGGTCCACCCGCATGCCGGCCGTGTCCGAGCTGGTCAAGGAGCTCACCGGCGGCAAGGAGCCGAACAAGGGCGTCAACCCGGACGAGGTCGTCGCCGTCGGCGCCGCCCTGCAGGCCGGCGTGCTCAAGGGCGAGGTCAAGGACGTCCTGCTGCTCGATGTCACCCCGCTCTCGCTGGGCATCGAGACCAAGGGCGGCATCATGACCAAGCTCATCGAGCGGAACACGACGATCCCGACCAAGCGCTCGGAGATCTTCACGACCGCCGACGACAACCAGGGCTCGGTGCAGATCCAGGTCTATCAGGGCGAGCGCGACATCGCGGCGTACAACAAGAAGCTCGGCATGTTCGAGCTGACCGGCCTGCCGCCGGCGCCGCGCGGCGTCCCGCAGATCGAGGTCAGCTTCGACATCGACGCCAACGGCATCGTCAACGTGCACGCCAAGGACCTTGCGACCAACAAGGAGCAGGGCATGACGATCACCGGGGGCTCGGGCCTGTCGAAGGACGAGATCGACCGGATGATGAAGGACGCCGAGGCGCACGCCGAGGAGGACAAGAAGCGTCGTGACGACGCGGAGATCCGCAACGGTGCCGAGGGCCTGCAGTTCACGACCGAGAAGTTTCTGGCCGACAACGGCGACAAGCTGCCCGACGACAAGCGCGCCGAGCTGCAGGATGCGGTCGACGAGCTGAAGAAGACCCTCGAGGGAGCCGACTACGACGCCATCAAGGCGGCGCAGGACAAGGTCAGCACCATCGCCTCCGACGCGGGTGGCGCCATGTACGCCGCCGCGCAGGCCGCCGGTGAGGGTGCCGAGGGCGCCGCTCCGGGCGCGGACGGACCGGACTTCACCAAGACCGCTCAGGCCGAGGACGACACCGTCGTCGACGCCGAGGTCGTGGACGAGGGCCCTGACGGAGACGACAAGTGAGTACCCCACCCGATCAGCGCGAGCCCGAGGAGCCACCCATCCGCTTCACGGACAATCGCAAGATCAACCGCGACGCGGCGGAGGGCGAACCGGTCGTCGAGCAGGAGGAGGGGCCCACCGTGGCCGCGAGCCTGCTGGACGAGCGCACCGCCGATCTGCAGCGCCTGCAGGCCGAGTACGCGAACTACCGCAAGCGGGCCGAGCGTGATCGTCTTCTCGCCGGCGACGCGGCGGTGGCGCGGGTGCTCAACGACCTGCTGCCCGTCGTCGACGACCTCGACCGGGCCGCGGCGCACGGCGACCTGACCGGCCCGTTGAAGGCCGTCGCCGACAAGCTCGAGGGCGTCACGTCCAAGCTGGGCCTGACGGCCTTCGGCGAGGTGGGCGACCCGTTCGATCCGTCGCGCCACGAGGCCGTGCTGCACGACGAGAGCAGCGAGGTCAGCGTGCCGACGTGCACGACGATCATGCGGCCCGGCTACACGGTCGGCGACCGTCTGCTGCGCCCGGCCATGGTCGGGGTCAGCGACCCGGCGTCGCCGGGCACCGGCAGCGCCGAAGGAGCCGCCGAGGACGTGTTCGACCAGGCGGCCGAGCCCGTCAACGAACCGGCCGACGGTGACCGACCACCGATCAGCTGACCGACGCCGGACGGGCGGTCCGGGATACTTCCCGGCCGCCCGTCCGACCCGCACGATCAGTCCGGCCCGACCGTCGATCCGGCCCACGAGGAAGCGAGGTGACGCATGAGCACCAAGGACTACATCGAGAAGGACTACTACGAGGCGCTCGGCGTCGCCAAGGACGCGTCGCCGGCCGACATCAAGAAGACCTACCGCAAGCTGGCGCGTGACCTGCACCCCGACAAGAACCCGGGTGACGCGAAGGCCGAGGCCAAGTTCAAGGAGGTCTCCGAGGCCTACGGGGTGCTCTCCGACGCCGAGAAGCGCAAGGAGTACGACGAAGCGCGCACGCTGTTCGCCGGTGGTGGTGGCGGCGGGTTCCCCGGTGCCGGGTACGGCGGCATGCGCAACGGTGGCCGCGGGGCCGGGTCCTTCGACATGTCCGACCTGTTCGGCGGCTCGAACGGCAGCAATCTCGGGGACCTGTTCGACGGTCTCTTCGGCCCCAACTCCAGCGCGTCGCGGGGCGGTCGCAGCACCACCGCCGGTCCGCGTCGCGGTCAGGACGTGAACGCCGAGATGAGCCTCGACTTCGACGAGGCCGTCCGCGGCACGACCCTGCCGCTCAAGCTGTCCTCCCCAGGCGTGTGCGACACCTGCCACGGCAACGGCGCCCGCCCCGGTACGAGCCCACGGACCTGTCCGACGTGCGGCGGCTCGGGTTCGGTGATGTCGAACCAGGGCGGCTTCGGTTTCAGCGAGCCCTGCCGCGACTGCCGCGGGACCGGCCAGCTCATCGACGACCCGTGCCCCGAGTGCCGTGGCAGCGGGTCGACGATCAAGACCCGCACCATCACGGTGCGCATCCCGTCGGGTATCCGCGACGGCGCCCGCATCCGCCTGAGCGGCAAGGGATCGCCCGGCGCGAACGGCGGCCCGGCCGGCGACCTCTACGTCACGGTCCACGTGCGTCCCGGCGACCTGTTCGGCCGCACCGGCGACGACCTCACGCTGACCGTGCCGCTCACCTTCGCCGAGGCCACGCTGGGCACCACGCTGCGCGTACCGACGATGGACGGCTCGGTGGCTCTCAAGGTGGCACCGGGAACCCCGACCGGACGCACGCTGCGAGTGCGCGGGCGCGGCGTGCCGACCAGGTCCGGTGCCGGGGACCTGCTGGTCACCGTGGAGGTCGCGGTGCCCCAGAAGCTCAGCGACGACGCGAAGAGCGCCCTCGAGGCGTTCGCCGCGGCCTCGCCCGACGACCCGCGCCCGCAGATCACCGCCGCAGTCCGCGCCGCACAGACCCGGGGAGTCGACCATGGCTGACCGGACCCGGATCCCCGGCGAGTTCGCGGAGGACGCCCCGGTGTTCGTCATCTCGGTCGCCGCCGAGCTCGCCGGCATGCACGCCCAGACGCTGCGTCAGTACGACCGGCTCGGGCTCGTCACGCCCGGCCGCACGGTGGGCGGCGGGCGGCGCTACTCCGCGCGGGACGTCGCCCTGCTGCGCGAGGTGCAGCGGCTGTCGCAGGACGAGGGCGTCAACCTGGCCGGCATCAAGCGGATCATCGAACTCGAATCGCACGTCGACGCGCTGCGCCAGCGGGTCGCCGAGCTCGCCGCCGAGCTGGACCACGCCCACGCCGAGCTGGTGGCGCGCAACGGGCCGTCGACCGCCCTCGTGGTCTGGCGCCCGCGCCGCTGACCGGCGGCGCCGCGGCGGTTCAGGTCAGCAGGGCGCGCAGCTTCGGGGCGAGCGCCTCGGCGATCGCGGCGTACCCCTTGTCGTTCGGGTCGGCGTCGCTGGCCATGTAGGACGGGTGGCCCCGGATGGGGTCCGAGACGGCCAGGTAGGTGCCCCCGGCCGCGTCGACGGAGCGCTTGACGGCAGCGGTCACCGGCGCGAGATCCGACGGTGCGTCGCTGTCGCCCCAGAACGGGGCCACGGCAACGAGCGTCGCCTTCGGCAGCAACTCATGCAGGCGCGCGAACAACGCCTTCGTCCGGCTCTGCAACGTCGGCACGTAGTCGGCGGTGTCGTTGCGGCCCCCGGCCACCACCACGACGTCCGGGCGCGCGGCCACCACGTCGTCGATGCGGTCGTCGTAGGCACCGCCGCTCGACGACGCCTTGGCGTAGCCGCTGCCGTCGACGCCGAAGTTCCGCTCGGTGGCGCCCAGGTCCTTGGCCAGCAAGGTGGTGAAGCGCTTGGACCTCGCCGAGGCCCCGATGCCGGCGGTCCAGTCGTCACCGAGGAAGGCCACGGTCCGCGCCCCTGCCGACCCGCTCCGCGACGACGA
This sequence comes from uncultured Jatrophihabitans sp., assembly GCF_964252635.1. Classification (GTDB taxonomy): domain Bacteria; phylum Actinomycetota; class Actinomycetes; order Mycobacteriales; family Jatrophihabitantaceae; genus Jatrophihabitans. Next base: position 1,468 of record NZ_CAXUNP010000035.1, on the reverse strand, counting down.
CCCGGAGGCGCTCCCGCCGGAGGGGGTGGACACGCCCACGCTGTCGACCGGCAACACGGTGCCGGCATCGCGCACGTGGTCCTTCTTCGTCACCATGTACCCGGCGGCCACGAACACGGCCAGCGCGAGCAGGACGACGAGCCAGGACGAGAGACGCTGCACACGGCGATAGTAGAGATGACAGGCTGTGCGACGTGCCATTCGATGTCTTGTTCGTCTGTACGGGGAACATCTGCCGGTCTCCGATGGCCGAACGGCTCTTCCTCGCGCGTGTCGCGGCTGACGCTCCGGTCCGGGCCGGGAGCGCGGGCACGTCCGGTCTCGTCGGCCATGCGATGGACCGGCCGTCGGCGCTCGTCCTGCGCGAACTGGGGGCCGACGGCGACCGGCACCAGGCCCGCAGGCTCACCGCGTCGATGGCCGAGAGCGCGCACCTGGTGCTGACCGCGGAGTCCGACCACCGCGCCGCCGTCCTGCGCCTGGCCCCCATGGCGTTCCGCCGCACGTTCACGCTGCGCGAGTTCGCACGACTCGGCGCGTCGTCGGCAGCCTCGGCACCCTCGCCCACGGCAGACGACCTGCGTGTGCGGGTCGGTGAGATCGCCGGGTTGCGCGGCTTCACCCCGCCGGTCGCACCGGGGGCCGACGAGATCGGTGACCCGTTCGGCGCCCCGACCGACGTGGTCCGGCGCGTCGGCGCTCAGATCAGCGAAGCGGTCGACGCGGCAATCCTGGCGTTGGGCCTCGGCGCGCGCTGACGCGCGCCGGTGTCAGTTCGACCCGGACGGGCTGGAGGTTCCGTACTGCGAGGGCTGTCCGCTGCTGCCGTTGGGTGCCCCGGGCGGGGACCAGACGCCCGGGTCCGTGGGCGCCCCGTTGCGCGACGAGACGGCGCCGGCGGGATGCCCGGGGCGGTCGAGGTCCAGCGACGTGCCGCGGCCCGGCTCGTCCTGCTCGCTGGCCCCGTTGGCCGACCGCGCGACGTCGGACGAGGAGGTGTCCGGGGCCGCGTCGCTGTCGTCGCGGGGTTCGGAGAAGAAGTCCAGCTCGCTGTCGGCGCCGGTGCCGGCGTCGTCCGGTGCGGCCTGGCCGGCCGCCACGCCGGTGGCCGCGCGGGTCAGCCGCTTCGGGCGCTCGCCTGCGGCGCCGGGCGTCGAGGACGTGTTCGAGGTGTAGTAGTAGCCGTACTCGTAGCTGTACGAGCCGCGCCCACGGGTGACCGCGTTGAGGACCACACCGACCGGCCGCCGGCCCACCTTCTCCAGGGCGTCGATCGAGCGCTCGGCCTGCTCGCGGGTCGTCTTGCCGCCACGGCACACGAGCAGCGTGGCGTCGGCCAGCGTGGCCACCGTGGCGCCGTCGGTGACGGGCAGCAGCGGCGGCGTGTCGATGATGACGAAATCGACGTGGCTGGCGACACGCTCGATGATCTCGCGGGCGTGGTCGGTGATCAGCAGCTCGCTGGGGT
>NZ_CAXUNP010000034.1:0-44397 GCF_964252635.1 uncultured Jatrophihabitans sp. | reverse complement strand
GACCCGGCGCAGAACCACACGTTCCGCGACCACTACCTCGAGGTCGACCTCGACCTGTCCGACGTCGTCTTCCTGGCCACCGCCAACGTCGCCGACACCATCCCGGAGGCCCTGTACGACCGCATGGAGGTCGTCACCCTCGACGGCTACACCGAGGACGACAAGGTCGCGATCGCGCGCACCCACCTGCTGCCTCGGCAGCTCGAGCGGGCCGCGCTGACCGAGGCCGAGGTCACGGTGTCCGACGAGGCGCTGCGTCTCGTGGCCGGGCAGTACACCCGCGAAGCGGGTGTACGTCAGCTCGAGCGCGGCCTGGCCAAGGTGCTGCGCAAGGTCGCCACGAGGCTCGGCTCCGACGACGTCGCCTCGGTGCACGTCGACGCCGACAACCTGCGCGAGTTCCTCGGCCGGCCGCGGTTCCTGCCCGAGTCCGCGGAGCGCACCGCGGTGCCCGGCGTGGCGACCGGCCTGGCCGTCACCGGCGCAGGCGGCGACGTGCTGTTCATCGAGGCCACCTCGATGGCCGGTGACCGCGGCCTGACCCTGACCGGTCAGCTCGGCGACGTCATGAAGGAGTCGGCGCACATCGCGCTGAGCTATCTGCGCTCGCACGGCGCCGAGCACGGCATCGACGTGGCCGAGCTCGACCGTGCGCTGCACCTGCACGTCCCGGCCGGTGCGGTGCCGAAGGACGGGCCGTCCGCGGGCGTCACCATGGTCACGGCGCTGTCGTCGCTGGCCACCGGGCGCCCAGTGCGCTCCGACGTCGGAATGACCGGCGAGGTGACGCTGAACGGGCGCGTACTGCCCATCGGCGGCGTCAAGCAGAAGCTGCTGGCCGCCCAGCGGGCCGGGCTCAAGACGGTGTTCATCCCGGCGCGCAACGAGCCGGATCTGGACGACGTCCCGGCCGAGGTGCTGGCCGAGCTCGACGTCCGCCCCGTGGGTGACGTCGGCGAGATCCTCGCCTACGCGCTCGAGTCCGCCAACAGCAGCACGGACAGCGGTACCGGCGGCGCGGAGACCGTGGCCGCCTGATCCGCCGCACCCCCCGTGAATGCCCCTTCCGGCCGGTTCACCCCGGCCGGAGGGGGCATTCATCCGTCCGCGGTCAGGTGCGTGTGCGCAGCGCCTTGCGGTCGAGCTTGCCGATGCTGGTCAGCGGCAGCTGCTCGATGAGGTGGATCTCCCGCGGGTACTTCACCCGCGACAGGTGCGTGCGCGCGAAGTCGACGAGCTCGTCAGGCGTCGCGGCGGCGCCGTCGTGCAGCTGCACGAACGCGATGACCTCCTCGCCGTGCTCACGGTCCGGACGCCCGACGACGGCGCAGACGGCGACCGCGGGATGCTGCATCAGCACCTCCTCGACGTCGCGCGGGTACACGTTGAAGCCGCCGCGAATGATGATGTCCTTGATCCGGTCGACGACGAACAGGTAGCCGTCGGCGTCGACGTGGCCGACGTCGCCGGTGTGGAACCACCCGTCACGCAGCGCGAGCGCGGTCGCCTCGGGGTCGTGCCAGTACCCGGTCATGAGGGCCGGGCTCTTGATGCAGATCTCGCCCTCGACATCGGGCGCTGCGTCCGTGCCGTCCGTGGCCTCGATGCGCAGCTCGACGCCGGGCGCGGCCCGCCCGACGCTGCCCTCCCGCGCCTGCCCCATCGGCGTCGTGCAGGCCAGCGCCGCCGTCTCCGAGCAGCCGTACCCCTCGACGATCTCGACGGTCGGCACCCGCCGGTTCCACTCGTGCAGCACCTCGGCCGGCAGCGGTGCGCTGCCGCTGACCATGCGCTGCAGAGCCGACAGGTCGAAGGTCTCCAGAGGAAGGGTGGCCAGCAGGCGCAGCATGGTGGGCACGACGGCCGAGACCTGCACCTGGTGCTCTTGGGCCAGCGTCAGCCAGCCGGTGGGGTCGAACCAGCGCATGAGCACCGTGCGGTTGGGACGCACGGCGTGCAGGCTCATCGTCGACACCAGCAGGCCGTAGGCGTGGGCGAGTGGCAGGGGGAGCAGCGAGCGGGTGTGGTCGTCGTCGATGCCGGACAGCACCGCGGCCCACGCCGACGACGACAGCGCGTCGTGGCTCAGCACGACGCCTTTGGAACGTCCGGTCGTGCCTCCCGTGTACAGCAGGGCCGCCATGCCGGTGGGGTCGACGTCGGCCAGGGACGCCTCGTCGGCCGCGGCCAGCTCGTCGAAGCCGAACGTCGTCGCGTCCGTGGCTGCGCCGGCGACCACGATGCGCACGTCGAGCCCGTCGGCCGCCGCCCGTACGGTCGGCAGGAACTCGGGCGTGGTCACGACGGCGACCGCTCCCGAGTCGTCGAGAGCGTGCCGCAGCTCGGCCTCGCTGAGCAGGAACAGCAACGGGGTGACGGCGGCACCGAGCCGCCATACCGCGTGGTACGTCTCGAGGACCTCGGGGCAGTTGGCCATGCACACCGCGACCCGGTCGCCCGGACGGACCCCGAGCCCGTTGAGGCCACCGGCGAAGCGTCGACCCCGGGCGCCGAGCTCGGCGCTGGTGATGGTGCGGCCCTCGTAGACCAGGCTGCTGGCGTCGCCGAACCGCGCCTCGGCCTGTTCGGCCAGCACCCCCAGCGCGGTGCCGCGGGCGGGGGAGAGCATGCCGGAGCCGGACGTCGTCGTCATGATCGTGACGCTAGGCCCGGCCGGTGTGGTACCGCAATGAGAGTGGCAGCCCGGCCGCGCACCGAGTGGTCAGTTACGCGGCGAGTGGCCACCTGCAGCTGACCACTCGCCGTGTACGTGACCACTCGATGAGCGTTACTTGAGGTCGGCCGAGCCCTTGTTGAGCAGGCGGCGGGCGACGATCAGCTGCTGGATCTGCTGGGTGCCTTCGAAGATGTCCAGGATTTTGGAGTCGCGGGCCCACTTCTCCAGCAGCGATTCCTCGCTGTAGCCGAGCGACCCGGCGAGCTCGACGCAGCGCAGCGTGATCTCGCTGCCGACCCGACCGGCCTTGGCCTTGGCCATCGAGGCCTGCAGCGAGTTGGGCTTGCGGTTGTCGGCCATCCACGCGGCCTCGAGGGTGAGCAGGTAGGCGGCCTCCCAGTCGGCCTCCATCTGCAGGTACGCCGCGGCGGCCGCGTTCTGTGCGTACGACGGCGTGTCCCAGTCGATCTCGACGCCGGCCTCCTTCAGCAGGTCCTGGGTGACGTCGAGGGCCGCCCGCGCGCAGCCGACGGCCATGCCGGCCACCAGCGGGCGGGTGTTGTCGAAGGTCTGCATGGCGCCGGCGAAGCCGCTGGCACCTGGGTCGTCGTTGACCTCGGCCGAGCCCAGCATGTTCTCCTTGGGCACCCGGCAGTCGGTGAAGACGATCGTCGCCGTGTCCGAGGCGCGGATGCCGAGCTTGTGCTCCAGCCGCGTGACCTCCATGCCGGGCGTGCCCTTCTCCACGACGAAGGACTTGATCGCGGCCCGGCCCTTGGACTTGTCGAGGGTCGCCCAGACGACGACGGCGTTGCTGCGGCCGCCGGCGGTGACGTAGATCTTCTCGCCGTTGATGACGTAGTCGTCGCCGTCGCGGACCGCGGTGGTCGACACGGCCGACGAGTCCGAGCCGAAGCCCGGCTCGGTGATGGCCATCGACGCCCACAGCTTGCCGAAGCGGGCGAGCTGCTCCTCGTCGGCCACCGACGCGATCGCAGCGTCGCCCAGGCCCTGGCGCGGCATCGACAGCACCATCGCGACGTCGCCCCAGCACGCCTCCATGATCGACAGGACGCTCGACATGTTGGTGCCGTTACGGTTCTCGGCGCTGCCGTCGCCCGGGTCGCGACGCACACCACGCGCCCCCGTACCGCCCTCGCCGCCGTCGTTCATACCGTCGATCAGCGCGGCCAGCGCGTCGAGCTCCTTGGGGTACTCGTGCTCGGCACGGTCGTACTTGCGCGAGATGGGCCGGAAGATCTCCAGCGACACCTGGTGCGCTTGGTTGACGAGCATGCCGAACTTCTTCGGCGTCTCGAGCGAGATCATGCGATGTCTCCGTTCGTTCCGCGAGCGTCACTCATACGAGGACAACCCCTTCCATGACTGCAGCGGCGCGCAAATCTCGGTACCAGCGCTCGACCGGGTGTTCCTTGACGAAGCCGTGACCGCCGAGCAGCTGCACGCCGTCGGAACCGATCTTCATCCCGTACTCGGCGGTGAGGCGACGGGCCAGCGCGGCCTCGCGGGCGAAGCTGAGGCCCTGCTCGGCCCGCGCCGCGGCACGCAGCATGGTCAGCCGTGCACCCTCGAGCTCGATGCCGATGTTGGCGACCATGAACGCCACGGCCTGCCGGTTGCTGATCGGCTCACCGAAGGCCTTGCGCTCGTTGACGTAGGGGATGACGTAGTCCAGCACGGCGCGGCCGGTGCCGCAGGCGAGCGCCGCCCAGCCGATGCGGCTCAGCCGGATGCAGTCGGCGTAGACGTCGGCCGCTCCCGCACCGAGCAGCGCGCCCGCGGGCAGGGCGACCTCGTCCAGGACGAGGCGGGCGGTCGCGGCCGCCCGGATGCCCATGGCCGGCTCGGCCTCGACGGTGATGCCGTTCGTGCCGGACTCGACGACGAACAGCGCCGGCGTGCCCTCGAGGTCGGCCGCGACGACGAACAGCTCGGCCACGGCGGCACGGGGCACCAGCGACTTGACGCCGTCGAGCCGGAAGCCGTTCGGCGTGCGGGTCGCCTTGGTGTGCAGGGTGAACGGGTCGAACAGCGGGCGGGGCTCGAGCACGGCCAGGGCCGCGGCGGGGACGTCGTCACCGACGAAGGACGGCAGGTAGGTGGACTGCTGCTCGTCGTCGCCCCACAGCACCAGTGCGTTGCTGACGGCGGCCGGCGCCAGGCAGGCGACGGCCAGACCCATGTCGCCGTGGGAGAGGGCCTCGGCCACGAGCGCACCGGTGGTGGCGGAGCGCTCGCTGCCCATGCCCCCCAACGTCTCGGGGACACCGAGCATGGTCACGCCCAGCTCGCTGACCGAACGCTTGAGCACGGTGTCCGGCGCCGCGCAGTCGTTGTCGGCCTCGGTGCCCAGCGGGCGCAACTGCTCGGCTGCGAACTCCGCGGTGGCCTCGACGATCATCTTCTGCTCGTCGGACGGGGTCAGGTCGAACAGGCCGCTGCGGGCGGTGCTCGTCGGCCGCTCGGGCGCGCCGCGCTTCGGGCCGCCGCCGAAGCGACGGTTCGCGACCCCGACGGTGCCGACGGCCTTGAAGCCGGCCTTGCTGCCCGCGTAGACGGCGCGTTCGAGCGGTGCACGTAGGCCGAAGCGGTCGATGGCCGGGATGCCGGCCAGCTTGTTCAACGCGGCCAGGCCGTAGCCCATGGCGTCGCGCCCTCGTGTCTTGCGCCCTGACATGGCTCTCCCGGATTTCGGTGAATTTCAGTGATACGGCGGGTTTCACATAAATCTACCCGCCGGTAGGCATTCCGCAACGACAGCGACCGAGAGGTGATCCAGGCCGCAGCGCAGGAGTGCAGGCGCCCGGAACCACGGAGCTCTAGGCTGCGTTGAAGACAGTGAACAGCTTCAGTCCGAGGAAGGGCGACCATGGCGCAGAACCCCGTCATCAACCGGTTCGGCCGCGAGTCCGGCGGCAACTACCCCGCGCCCAGCGCGACCGAACTCCAGGGCATGTACGACCAGCCCGCCTACGCCGGTCCTCGCCAGGGCCAGGGGTTCATGACCCTGGACGACGTGGTGCAGCGCACCGCGGCCATGCTGGGCACGATCTTCGTGGCCGGCGCGATCGCCTGGGTGGCGCTGCCCGACAAGCTGTTCCTGCCCGGACTGCTGATCGGCGCCGTCGGCGGGCTCGCGCTCGGCCTGTACATGTCGTTCACGGCCAAGGTCAACGCCGGCACCGCCCTGCTGTACTCGGTGTTCGAGGGCGTGTTCCTCGGCGCCATCAGCCGCGTGTTCGAGCAGCGTTGGGACGGCATCGTCATCCAGGCCGTCGCCGGCACCACGATGGTCGCGGCCGGCATGCTGTTCGTCTACAAGATCGGCGCCATCCGGGTCACCCCGAAGTTCACCCGCATCGTCGTCGGCGCCACCATGGGCGTGTTCGGGCTCATGCTCGTCAACCTGGTGGCCTACCTGTTCACGCCGAACGGGCTGGGCCTGCGCTCGGGTGGCCCGATCGCGATCATCTTCAGCCTGATCTGCATCGTCATCGCGGCGTCGAACCTGGTGCTCGACTTCGACATGATCGAGCGCGGTATCCGCAACGGTGCGCCGCAGAAGCTGGCCTGGTTCGCCGCGTTCGGCCTCACCGTCACTTTGGTGTGGCTGTACCTGGAGATCCTGCGGCTGCTCGGCAACCTGCGCCGCTAGCGCCGAACCAGATCGTCGACGCCGAGGGGCGGGTCCGGAGACGGGCCCGCCCCTCGGCGTTCGTCGTGCCGGGCTCGGAAGATCGCGGTGAGCGCGCGCCCACGCCGTCGATCAGGTCTTCCTGCCGGGTTGCCGCTTCGTGCGGGATTTCCGGTGACTCACGAGGAAGACGTGATCGGCACCATGACCGACGCGGTGCAGACCGCACGATCAGCAGGTGAGTGCGGCGGGCGGGCCCGGAGCGCGCTGCGGCGGGCCGGCCCCCCAGCCGACCCGCCGCTGCACGTCGTTCCCCGTCTCGCGTCGCGTCCGGCCCCCAGCCGTGCGCCGCGATCCCAGTACCCCGTACTTCCACGTTCCCCCGTGGGCCGGTGTCGGACGATCCCCGCTTAACCCGTCCGAACCCGGTCATCAGGTTCAACGACCGGCCCCGGCGGAGGTTACGTGAGCGTCAAGATTCCTTTCCGGGGCGCGAGAATCAGCCCGGCTCGGTCCGCATCAGTCCAGGCGCTCGAGGATCATGGCCATGCCCTGGCCGCCGCCGACGCACATCGTCTCGAGGCCGAACTGCTTGTCGTGGGCGCGCAGGGAGTTGATCAGCGTGCTCGTGATCCGCGCGCCGGTCATACCGAACGGGTGCCCGACCGCGATCGCGCCGCCGTTGACGTTCAGGCGGTCCATGTCGATGCCGAGCTCCCGCTGCGACGCGAGCACTTGCGCGGCGAAGGCCTCGTTGATCTCGACGAGGTCGATGTCACCGATCTCCATGCCCGCCGAGGCCAGCGCCTTCTTCGTGGCCTCCACCGGGCCGAGGCCCATGATCTCCGGCGACAGGCCGGACACGCCGGTGGCGACCACGCGGGCCAGCGGCTGCAGGCCCAGGTCGAACGCCTTCTGGTCGCTCATCACAACCACCGCGGCGGCGCCGTCATTCAGGGCGCAGCAGTTGCCGGCCGTCACCCGCCCGTCCGGCCGGAAGACCGGCTTGAGCTGCGACACCGCCTCGTAGGTGACGCCGGCGCGCGGCCCGTCGTCCTTCGACACGACGCTGCCGTCGGGCAGCGTCACGGGGGTGATGTCGTTCGGCCAGAAGCCGGAGGCGATGGCCGCCTCGGCGAGGTTCTGCGAGCGGACGCCGAAGTGGTCCATGTCCTCGCGGCTGACGTCGGCGAGCAGGCCCACGTTCTCGGCGGTCTGGCCCATGGCGATGTAGACGTCCGGGACCGAGCCGTCAGCGCGCGGGTCGTGCCACTCGCTCGCCCCGGATTCCGCCACCTTGGCCGTGCGCTGCATCGCCTCGTCGTAGAGCGGGTTCTTGGTGTCCGGCCACCCGTCCGAACTGCCCTTGCCGAAGCGGGACACCGTCTCGACGCCGGCCGAGACGAAGGCGTGGCCCTCGCCGGCCTTGATCGCGTGGAACGCCATGCGAGTGGTCTGCAACGACGACGAGCAGTAGCGGTTGACGGTCGTGCCGGGCAGGAAGTCGTAGCCGAGCTGGACGGCGACGGTGCGGGCGATGTTGAAGCCGGACTCGCCGCCGGGCTGGCCGCACCCCATCATGAGGTCGTCGAGGTCGCGCGGGTCCAGCCCGGGCACCTTGTCCAGGGCGGCGCGCACCATCTGAGCGGCGAGGTCGTCGGGACGGATGTCGACGAGCGAGCCCTTGCCGGCACGTCCGATCGGGCTGCGGGCGGTCGAGACGATGACGGCATCGGGCATGGTGGCTCCTCGGGGATCGACGGTGTCCCATCGATCGTGCCACTCGCGTCAGAGAGCTGCCGCGCCTGTCGCGCCCGGCGGCAGCCCCCGGCTGCGGCGCGGTACGCGTCGGCGCAGCTGGGCCAGGGCGCCCCGGCGGTTCTCGCTGCGTCCGAAACGCTCGGCGCCGGCGACCTCGCTGCCCGGTCGCGCGGCCGCCTGCGCCGCTGCGCGCGCCACCGGCTTGACCCGGCGGGTGGTGAAGGTGCTGGCCGAACGCGCGCGGGTGCGCAGGCCCAGCGCGTCGAGCGCGGAGGGCAGCACGGCACCCGCGGCCTCCGCGTACCCGGCCGCGGAGGGGTGGAAGCGGTCGGCGGCGAAGTAGTCGAGGTTCTTCATGAACAGCGGGCCGAGCAGGTCGCCGAGCGAGACAGATCGCCCGCCCGCCTCAACGACGGCGATGGTCTGCGCGCGCGCCATCTGGCGCGACAGCCGGCGGGCGTAGGCCCGCAGCGGCTGGGCGAGCGGGCGGATCGTGCCGAGGTCGGGGCAGGTGCCGACCACGACCTCGGTGCCCCTGGCCGTCAGCACACGCACCGTCTCGGCGAGGTGGGGGACGGCGATCCCGGGCGGGGTGCGGGCCGTGACGTCGTTGGCGCCGATCATGACGACCGCGAGGTCGGCCGTCATCCCGGCGAGCGCCGCGACCTGGGCGGGCAGCTGCATCGACTGGGCGCCGACGACGGCGACGTTGCGGACGTGCACCGGACGCCGCGCGGCCTCGGAGACGCCCAGCGCGATCTGGGCCGCCGGGGTCTCGCGGTCGAACAGGACCCCGTAGCCGGCGGCGGTCGAGTCCCCGAGCATGGCGAGCCGGATCGGCGGCCGACGCCGGCCGACGCCGTTCGCCGCCCAGATCGTGTCGTCCGTGACGGGCGGCGGCTCGGTCGCCTGGGGGATGCGACGCCGGGCCAGCCGGGTCTCGGCGTGCAGCACCCCGATGAGCGCACCGACCGAACCGGCGCCGGCCGCGCCGACGCCCGCCCCGAGATACATCGCCAGGCGGCGACGCGAGCGAGTGGCCATGCCAGCGACCGTAGCGAGCCGCCTCCTGGCACCTGACAGGCAGTCTGCTCAGTTCACGCAGCCGTGCGCGGCGGCCGCAACCCCACCGGCCGGGGTTCGGGTTGCGCCGCCCGGAGCGGCGCTGCTGCCGGCGGGCGTGGAGGAGGAGGGCGTCGACGGTGCCGGCGGGTTGAGCCAGCGACTGATCCGGTCCTGCACCTGTACCGGATCGACGACCAGCGCGTCACCGACCGGTGACGGGAAGGTCCTCGAGCCCTGGGTGGGAATCGTCTGCCCCACGATGTTGCCGCCGGTGAGGTCGAGCAGCTGGTGGGCGAGGGAGTCCAGGCTGAGCCCGCTGTCGATGGTGAGGGTGCTCTTGATCGCGGCGACGAGCGCGTTCAGCTTGCCGGGATTGAGCAGTGTCCCGGCGCGCTCGATCCTGGCGAAGGCAGCGGCCAGGAAGTATCGCTGCCTGGCCTCACGTCCGATGTCGTTGAGCTCGTGGCCGTGACCGTCGAACAGGTTGTGTCTCTGGCGTACGAACTCCAGCGACTCGGTCGGTGTCAGGTGGTGCACGCCGGCCGACTCGACGAAGCCCGACCCGACACCGCCGAGGCCTTGCGCGCGGTTGCGCGCCGGGCTGTCGTCGACCGCGTGGCACAGGTCGACGGTGACCCCCCTGATCGCCACCGCGATGTTGTAGAAGCCCAGGAAGTTGACGAGGACGTAGTGGTCGATGGTCAGCCCGGTCAGGTTCTTGACCACCCGGACCAGCAGCGTCAGGCCGGCGGCCTGCCGCTGCGCGACGGACGACGACGCTGTCACCGGGTACCCGGCCGTGCCGTAGGTGTAGCCGTCGATGTAGGCGGCGTTGATCTTGTCGTTGCGGAACCCGGGAATGGCTACATAGCTGTCTCGCGGGATGGAGATCAACGTCGCCTTCGCACCGTTGGCCGGTACGTGCACGACCATCAGGGTGTCGGTGCTCGTCGTGGCGTCCGCCGCCCCGACGTGCAGCGTGGCGATCTGCCTCGGGGTCAGGCCGGACCGGTCGTCGTCGCCGATGACGAGGAGGTTCTGGGCCGCGCCGTCGATGTGCTGAAGCCTGGCGCCGGTCGCCGGGGCCGGAGCCTGCCCGAGGCCGCCGACGGCGACGCGGTGCAGGCCGCGGTCGAGACTGTCGTAGGTGTGGCGCAAATACCCGGCGCCGACGAGCAGGGACAGGGACACCCCCGCGGCGACGATCCGTACGGCCATCCGGACCGGCGCCAGGCCGCGCCGACGGCGGCTCGTGCGGTGCCGCCCGATGGGGTCCCATTGGTCGGCGGCCTGCTCCTGCGTCATGCGGCGCCCTCCTGTCGCACCGGCGTCCGCGGCGCGTCCGGTCACGGAACGGTAACGGAGCGGAGGTGAGAAGTGGGCCTCCGACCCTGCGTGCTCTCATCCGGCTGTCCCGGGATCGTCGGGCGCTAGCGTGGGCGCCATGCGCTACAGCGACTCCCTCGTCGAGCTGATCGGCAACACCCCGCTGGTCCGGCTCCGACGTTCCATCGGCCAGGACCCGGACCAGCAGGACGGCCCCGTCGTGCTGGCCAAGGTCGAGTACTTCAACCCCGGCGGCTCGGTCAAGGACCGCATCGCCGTGCGGATGATCGAGGCCGCCGAGGCGTCGGGCGAGCTGAAGCCCGGAGGCACGATCGTCGAACCGACGTCCGGCAACACCGGCGTGGGCCTGGCGATCGTGGCCCAGCAGCGGGGCTATCGCTGCATCTTCGTCTGCCCGGACAAGGTGAGCGGCGACAAGATCGACACCCTGCGGGCCTACGGCGCCGAGGTGGTGGTGTGCCCGACCGCGGTCGACCCCGCCGACCCGCGCTCCTACTACGAGGTGTCGGACCGATTGGCCCGCGAGACGCCCGGCGGGTGGAAGCCGAACCAGTACGCCAACGTCAACAACCCGCGCTCGCACTACGAGACCACCGGGCCCGAGGTGTGGGCCCAGACCGACGGCCGCATCACGCACTTCGTGGCCGGCGTCGGTACCGGCGGGACGATCAGCGGCACCGGTCGCTACCTCAAGGAGCAGGCCCGGGAGAGCGGACACGGCGTCCGCATCGTCGGCGCGGACCCCGAGGGCTCGGTGTACTCCGGCGGCACCGGCCGTCCCTACCTCGTCGAGGGCGTGGGCGAGGACTTCTGGCCCAGCACCTACGACCGCGACATCTGCGACGACGTCATCGCCGTCAGCGACGGCGACTCCTTCGCCATGACCCGGCGGCTGGCGCGCGAGGAGGGCCTGCTCGTCGGCGGCTCGTGCGGCATGGCCGTGGTGGCCGCGGCCGAGGTGGCCCGGACCGCGGGCCCGGACGACGTCATCGTCGTGCTGCTGCCCGACGGCGGCCGCGGGTACCTGTCCAAGATCTTCAACGAGGGCTGGCTCAGCGACTACGGCTTCGTCGAGACGTCGGGGGAGGAGACGATCGGCGACGTCCTGCGCGCCAAGTCCGGCGAGACGCCGTCCCTGGTGCACGCCCACCCCACCGAGACCGTCCGCGACGCCATCGACATCCTGCGCGAGTACGGCGTCTCGCAGATGCCGATCGTGCGCGCCGAGCCGCCCGTCACCGCCGGCGAGGTCATGGGGTCGGTGTCCGAGCGCGACCTGCTGGAGGCACTGTTCGCGGGGTCGGCGGCCTTGGCCGACGCGCTCGAGCCGCACATGTCACCCAACCTGCCGATCATCGGCTCGGGCGAGCCCGTGTCGGTGGCGATGGCGGAACTCGAGTCGGCCGACGCGTTGCTCGTGCACGTCGACGGCAAGCCGGTCGGCGTCATCACCCGGCAGGACCTCCTGGGGCACCTCGCCGGGAGCTGAACGCGCACGATCGCTCCTTCCGGCCGCCTGCAGCCGGCCCGCAGGGACGGTCACGCCGCGGTACCGCCCACCCCGTAGCGTTTCTTCCATGAGCAGCTTCGAGACCCGGGCCATCCACGCCGGCCAGGAACCGGACCCGTACACCGGATCGGTGATCGTCCCGATCTACGCGACGTCGACGTACAAGCAGGACGGCGTCGGCGGCCTGCGCGGCGGCTACGAGTACAGCCGCAGCGCCAACCCGACCCGCACCGCGCTCGAGGAGGCCCTGGCCGCGCTCGAGGGCGGCGCCCGCGGGCTCGCGTTCGCCAGCGGTCTGGCCGCCGAGGACGCGGTGTTCCGCACGACGTGCCGCCCGGGCGACCACGTCATCCTGCCCGGCGACGCCTACGGCGGCACCTTCCGCCTCGTGGCCCGGGTGCTGGCCGCGTGGGGTGTCGAGTACACGCCGGTACCGCTGGGCGACCTCGACGCCGTGCGGGCCGCGATCCGTCCCACCACCAAGATCGTGTGGTGCGAGACGCCGACGAACCCGTTGCTGGGCATCGCCGACATCGCTGGGCTGGCCGGCGTCGCGCATGACGCCGGTGCGCTGCTCGTCGTCGACAACACCTTCGCCTCGCCCTACCTGCAGCAGCCGATCGCGCTCGGGGCGGACGTCGTGGTGCAGTCGACGACGAAGTACCTGGGCGGACACTCCGATGTCGTCGGCGGGGCGCTGATCGCCGCGGATGCCGGCCTGGGCGACGAGCTGGCCTTCCACCAGAACGCGATGGGGGCGGTGGCCGGGCCGTTCGACGCGTGGCTCGTACTGCGTGGCATCAAGACCCTCGCCGTACGCATGGACCGGCACTGCGACAACGCCGAACGCGTCGTCGAGTTCCTGAGCTCGCACCCGGCCGTGGCGACGGTGCTGTACCCGGGCCTGGACAGCCACCCGGGCCACGACATCGCGGCCCGGCAGATGCGTCGCTTCGGGGGCATGGTGTCGTTCACGCTGCGCGGCGGCGTCGAGACCGCCCTGAAGGTGTGCGGGCTGGTGTCGGTGTTCATCCTGGGCGAGTCGCTGGGCGGCGTGGAGTCGCTCATCGAGCACCCGGGCCGCATGACGCACGCCAGCGTCGCCGGGTCGCCGCTCGAGGTGCCCGACGACCTGGTGCGGCTCTCGGTCGGCATCGAGAACATCGACGACCTGATCGCCGACCTGGCGTCCGCCCTGGCCTGACGCCGGACGGGCTGGGGTCACCCGGGCTGCTGGGCGCGCCACTCGTCGGCGAGGATCGCGAAGTCGAGCTCGTCGCTCCACTCGCCCTTGAACCACTCGTTCTCGACGAGGTACGCCTCCTGGCGCATGCCGACCCGGCGCAGCACCCGGGCCGAGGCGCCGTTGCGCGCGTCGACCCGGCCGATGACCCGGTGCGCGCCGAGGCCGTCGAAGGCCAGCCCGAGCAGGGCCCGGCAGACCTCGGTGACGTAGCCGCGGCCCTGGTGGTCGGGGTGCAGGACGTAACCGATCTCGGCGGTGCCGTGCTCGGCGCTGACCCAGGCCAGGATGACGTCGCCGATGACGAGATCGGTGTCGGCCAGCGCGATGCCGAGCCAGAGCACGTCGCCCCCGGCCTCGACGGCGGTGCGGTTGAACGCGGGGTCGGCGACGCGGGCGGCGACCGTCTCCCTGGTCCGCGGTTCGTAGGGGATGTAGCGGCACACGTCGGCGCGTGACTGGTAGGCGTGCACCGCGGCCACGTCGCCCGCGACGAGGGGGCGCAGCAGCAGGCGCTCGGTGCGTACGGGGTAATCGGGTCGCAGCATGGGCCGGAGGTTAGCGACGCGATCGGACTACGGTCGTGCCATGGGCGAGTACGGCGACTGCACGGCCTCGGCGGTCTGGGACGAGCGCTATCTCGACTACGACTTCGGCGACCACCCGATGAACCCGGTCCGCCTCGAGCTGACGATCCGGCTGGCGCGCGAGCTCGGCGTGCTCGACCGGCTGCAGGTCTCGCCCTCGGTGGCAGCGGACGAGACGCAGCTGCTCACCGTCCACGCGCCCGACTACCTCACCGCGGTCCGCGAGGCCAGCGTCGACCCCGGTTTCGAAGGCTACGGTCTCGGCACCACCGACGACCCCGTCTTCGCGGGGATGTACGACGTGTCGGCCCTGATCGCGGGCGGCTCGGCCCGGGCGGCCATGCAGGTGTGGACGGGCGAGGTCGAGCACGCCGTCAACATCGCCGGCGGCCTGCACCACGCGATGCGCGACCGCGCGTCCGGGTTCTGCGTCTTCAACGACGTCGTCCTGGGCATCCGGTCGATGCTGGACGCGGGGGCGAGCCGGGTCGCCTACGTCGACATCGACGTGCACCACGGCGACGGCGTGCAGGCGGCGTTCTACGACGACCCGCGGGTGCTCACGGTGAGCCTGCACCAGGACCCGCGGACGCTGTTCCCGGGCACCGGCATGCCGAGCGAGATCGGGGACGGCGACGCGGCAGGCACCTCGGTGAACGTCGCGCTGCCCCCGGGCACCAGGGACGCCGGGTGGCTGCGCGCCTTCCGGGCCGTCGTGCCCGGAGTGGTGCGCGCGTTCGACCCGGACGTGCTGGTGACCCAGTGCGGCTGCGACACCCACCACGAGGACCCGCTGGCCAACCTCGGGCTCACCGTCGACGGGCAGCGGGAGGCCATCGCGGAGCTGCACGAGTTGGCCCACCGGCACGCCGGCGGTCGCTGGGTGGCGTTCGGCGGCGGTGGTTACGGCGTGGTCCGCTGCGTGCCCCGCACGTGGACGCACCTGCTGGCCGAGGCGTCCGGCGTGCGGATCAGCCCGGACACGCCCGTCCCCGAGGCGTGGTCGGATTCCCTGCGCGGCCGGGGTGTGGGCCGGTTGCCCACGCACATGGGTGAGCAGCCGCTGCCCGAGGTCACCGCCTGGGAACCCGGTGGCGAGGGCTGGCTCGACGGCGCCATCGCCGCCACGCGTCGCGCGGTGTACCCGCTGCACGGCCTCGACCCCTTCGACCCCCGTGACTGACCCCGGCGCGGCGGCCCCGCCCGTCGTCGACCCGGCGGACGACGCCGACTGGCCCGAGGCGCCGCGCCACTGGGAGGCCGACGTCGTCGCCGCCGACGGCGGCACCGTCCACCTGCGGCCCATCCGGCCGAGCGACGCCTACGCGCTCGTCGCCTTCCACAGCGGGCTCTCGCAGCGCACCCGGTACCTGCGCTACTTCTCCGCCTACCCGCGCATCCCGCCACGCGACCTGTACCGCTTCACGCACGTCGACCACCACGACCGTGTCGCGTTCGTCGCCGTCCTGGCCGGGCAGATCATCGCGGTCGGCCGGTACGAGCGGCACGGGCAGAGCGGTGACGCCGAGGTCGCGTTCGTCGTCGCCGACAAGCACCAGGGGCGGGGGATCGGCTCGGTGCTGCTCGAGCACCTGGCCGCCGCGGCGCGCGAGAACGGGCTGCAGCGGTTCATCGCCGTGGTGCTGGCCGAGAACGAGGCCATGATCCGGGTCTTCCGCCTCGCCGGGTACGAGACGACCCGCCACCTCGAGTACGGCGAGGTCACCCTGGAGTTCGCGGTCGACGAGACGTCGGTGACGGAGACGGTCATGCGCGAGCGGGAGCAGCGGGCCGAGGCGCGTTCGATCGCCCGGCTGCTGCACCCGAAGTCGGTGGCCGTGGTCGGCGCCAGCAACGACCCCGCGAAGATCGGCAACGCGGTGTTCCACAACCTGCTGCGGATGGACTTCGACGGCCCGCTGTACCCGGTGAACGCCGACGCCCGGCACGTCGGCGGGGTGCGCGCGTACGCCTCCGTCCTGGACGTGCCCGACGAGATCGACCTCGTCGTGGTCGCGGTGCCCGCCGCGCAGGTGCCGGCCGTCGTCGAGGAGTGCGCGCAGCGGGAGGTGCGCGGGCTGGTCGTG
Organism: uncultured Jatrophihabitans sp.; assembly: GCF_964252635.1. GTDB lineage: Bacteria > Actinomycetota > Actinomycetes > Mycobacteriales > Jatrophihabitantaceae > Jatrophihabitans. The sequence goes on along the minus strand of NZ_CAXUNP010000034.1, from coordinate 28,465 downwards.
CTCAGCGGCGGGTTCGGCGAGCGGGGTGAGGACGCCGAGCAGCAGGCCGGGCTGGTCGCGCAGCACGAGCTGATCGACGCCGCCCGCAACCACGGCATCCGGGTCGTGGGCCCGAACTGCCTGGGCGTCGTGAACACCGACCCGGCGGTGTCACTGAACGCGTCCCTGGCCCCGCTGCCGCCGCTGGCCGGACGGTCCGGGTTCTTCTGCCAGTCCGGCGCGCTGGGCGTGGCGGTGCTCGGCGAGGCCTCCCGACGCGGTCTCGGGGTCTCGACGTTCGTCTCGGCCGGCAACCGCGCCGACGTCTCGGGCAACGACCTCATGCAGTACTGGGAGACCGACCCGCACACCGACGTCGTCCTCATGTACCTCGAGAGCTTCGGCAACCCGCGCAAGTTCGCGCGGGTCGCCCGCCGGCTCGGCCGCACCAAGCCGATCGTGGCCATCAAGGGCGGCGCGGCCATGGTGGTGCCCGGGTTGGCGTACACGTCGGTCGAGGTCGCCGAGACGAGCGTGCGGGCGCTGTTCGAGGCCTCCGGCGTCATCCGGGTCGACACGGTAGGCGACCTGTTCGACGTCGCGCTGCTGCTCACCTCGCAGCCGCTGCCGCGCGGACCGCGGGTGGCGGTGGTCGGCAACTCGACCGCGCTCGGCGTGCTGGTCACCAACAGCCTGGCCGAGGAGGACCTGCAGCTCGGCCGGCTCGACGACATCGGCGTCGACGGCACGGCGGCCCAGCTCGAGGCCACGCTGGACGAGGCGTTGGCCGATCCGGACGTCGACGCCGCCGTGGTGGTGTTCGTGCCGCCGTTGCAGCGCAGGTCGTCCGAGGACGCCGCGCGGGCGCTGCGCACCGCGGCCGCACGCAGCGACAAGCCGGTGCTGTCGACCTTCCTCGGCTTCGAGGGCGTCCCGGCGGGCCTGGCCGCCGAGGGTGACGCGTCGCCGGCGCGCGGCTCGATCCCGTCCTACGCCTCACCGGAACGGGCCGTGCGGGCGCTGGCCCGGACGGTGCGGTACTCGTCCTGGCGTCAGCGCGACCCCGGCGTCATCCGATCCTTCGACGACGTCGACCTCGCCGCCGCACGGGCCTTCGTGGTGGACCTGCTGGCCTCGGCGCCGGGCGGCCGCGACCTGGACGTCGAGGAGTCGCGGACCCTGCTGTCGCACTTCGGCATCGCGCTCGCCGACGGCATGCTGGCCGCCCCGAGCGACGGGGTCGACGTGGTGATGACGGCCCACGACGACAAGTCGTTCGGCGCGCTGATCTCGTTCGGCGTGCGTGGCGTCGCCACCGAGCTGCTCGGCGACCGTGCGTACGCCGCGGTGCCGGTGACCACGGCCGACGCCGACGACCTGATCAGCGCCCCGCGGGCGGCGCCGATGCTGGACGGCTACGGCGGCGGGGTCGTCGCCGACCGGACGGCGCTGGCCGAGCTGGCGATGCGGCTGTCGACCGCGGCCGACGCGCTGCCGGAGATCGCCGAGTGCACGCTGGGCGTCACCGCGGCGGCCGACGGGGTGGTCGTGACGACGGCGCAGGTGTGGATCGGGCCGCCGACCGCGCGCCCGGACACCGGCCCACGCCGGCTGCGCGGCTTCTGACAAGCGTCGTCAAGCACGTCAGCGGACGGGGGTGCCGTTCCGGACGCCCGTGGTCACGCCGCCGCTGCCCGGGACGCCGCTCGCACCGCCGCCGGTGACACCACCACCGGTGACACCGCCGACGGGTTGCCGGCGCGTCGGCCCGGTGAGCGCGGCGATCCGACCGGACAGGTCGGCCGGCGGCCGCCACGCCCACCGCACCGCGGTGCCGTTGGTGATCGGTTGGTTGCAGTTCGGCAGGCTGACGTCGGTCGTGACCGTCGGCAGGGCGTGCCCGTCGGCCGTGTAGGCGACGATCGCGAGCTGGCGGCGCTGCGCCGACCTGATCTGCGGGCACATGACGGCCAGCTTGCTGGTGGACGCGTGCTCGATGCTGGTGACCAGCGCCGTCGCGTCGGCGCCCGTCAACCTCGTCGAGGCGGACGGAGCCGTTCCCTGCGCGCCGGTGCTGCTGTACCCGCACACGACGACGGTGCGCACCGGCTGGTCGAACATGGCGCCGGTGGTTGCGGACGAGCGGCCCGTCGGCGACGTGCGGGTCGGGAACGTGCCCGGGCACAGCGCAGCCGGTCCGGCGTCGTCCGACGCGGGCGGGAGCACGGCGGGCGAGCGCGACGCGGACCCGGCGGGCGACGACGCCGCCGACGGGCCGCCGGCCTGGCGTTGCCCACCGCCCGAGCCGCCGCCCCACACGGCGGCGCCGCCCACCGCGGCGCCCGCGACCACCACCACGGCCGCGGCGGTGGAGAGCACGCGGACACGACGCTGCGTGCGCGCCGCCCGCGCGTGGGTGAGGACGCGCTCGACGTCGACGGCGTCGTCACCCTCGCCGTCCCGCAGCGCGGCGCGCAGATCGGATTCGCTGGGACTCATGAACTTCCTCCTGCCGCGCTCGTCGCGTCGACCCGCATGCGGGCCAGCGCACGGGCGCAGCTGCTCTTGACGGTGCCGAGCGGGATGCCGAGCGTGTCGGCGGTGTCGCGCTCGGACAGGTCGCAGTAGAAGCGCAGGACCACGACCGCCCGCTCACGCGGTGACAGTTCGGCGAGCAGGCGCCGCAGCTCGTCGCGCAGGTCGTAGGCGTACGAAGCGCTGTCCGCGACCTCGGGCTCGGGCAGCTCGGCGGTCGGGCGCTCACCCCACCAGCGACGCCGGGAGGCGTCGATGTGCGCCGAGACCAGGGCGCGCCGTGCGTAGGCCAGCGGTGCGTCGATGCGGCTCCACTTCAGGTAGACCCGGGTCAGCGCCGTCTGGACGAGGTCCTCGGCGCGATGGTGATCGCCCGTCAGCAGCCGGGCGGCGTGCTGCAGCGTGGCGCCCTCGGCCTCGACGAAGGCGCGGAAACCGGCCTCGTCATGCACGCGCACTCCCGTCGCAGTGGTCCACACCAGCACAGACGAGCTGAGGGGGCGGAAAGGTTCTCCGACGTCCGTTCACCTGGATGCTGCCTGTCCGTCGACTGTGTCAGCAAACGTCGAGGGCGTCACCCCATCGGAGGACCCATGCCCACGTTGGACCGACGACGTTTCCTGCAGCTGACCGGCGGCGCCGCCGCCCTCACCGCGCTGCCCACCAGCATCGCGCGGGCCTCGGCCGTGCCCGCGCACCGCCGTCACGGCTCGCTCGAGGACGTCGAACACATCGTCGTGCTCATCCAGGAGAACCGCTCCTTCGACCACTACTTCGGCACCCTGCGCGGTGTGCGGGGCTTCGGCGACCCGCACCCCGCCGTGCTGCCCAACGGCAAGCCGGTGTGGAACCAGAGCGACGGCACCCGCGACGTGCTGCCCTTCCGTCCCGACCTGGACGACCTGGGCCTGGCCTTCATCCAGGACCTGGACCACGGCTGGAACGGCGGTCACGAGGCGTTCAACGGCGGCAGGTACGACGCCTGGGTGCCCACGAAGACCTCGACCACCATGGCCCATCTCGCCCGGCACGACGTGCCCTTCCACTACGCCTTGGCCGACGCGTTCACGATCTGCGACGCCTACCACTGCTCGCTGCTCGGCCCCACCGACCCGAACCGCTACTACGCGTGGACGGGGTGGGTCGGCAACGACGGCAGGGGCGGCGGCCCGGTCATCGGCAACGACGAGCTGGGTTACTCCTGGACGACGTACCCCGAACGGCTGCAGCGGGCCGGCGTCAGCTGGAAGATCTACCAGGACGCCGGCACCGGCCTCGACAAGGCCGGCTCGTGGGGCTGGACCGACGACCCCTACATCGGCAACTACGGCGACAACTCGCTGCTGTACTTCGACCAGTACCGCAACGCCGGACCGGGCGACCCGCTCTACGACCGCGCCCGCACCGGCACGGACGTGTCGAAGGGCGGCACCTTCTTCGACCAGCTGCGTGCCGACGTCACCGGCGGGACGCTGCCGCAGGTGTCGTGGATCGCGGCGCCCGAGGCCTTCACCGAGCACCCGAACTGGCCGGCCAACTACGGCGCCTGGTACGTCTCGCAGGTGCTCGACGCGCTCACGTCCGACCCCGAGGTGTGGTCGAAGACAGCGCTGCTGATCACCTACGACGAGAACGACGGCTTCTTCGACCACGTGGTGCCGCCGTACGCGAACACGACGACGCTGCGCGGCGCGTCGACGGTGCCGACCGAGCACGAGCTGTACACCGGAGTGTCCGGAGCGGGTGGGTCGACCGGCTCGCCCGGGCCGTACGGCCTCGGCCAGCGCGTGCCGATGCTCGTGGTGTCGCCGTGGAGCACCGGCGGCTGGGTGTGCTCGGAGACCTTCGACCACACCTCGATGATCCGCTTCATCGAGAAGCGCTTCGGGGTGGCCGAACCGAACATCACGCCCTGGCGGCGGGCGGTGTGCGGCGACCTCACGTCGGCCTTCGACTTCGGGCGCACGCGCACCTCGGCGCCGTCGCTGCCCGCGACGGCCGGGTACAAGCCGACCGACAGCGAGCGACACCCGGACTACAAGCCGACGCCGCCCGCCCGCGGCGCACTGCCGGCGCAGGAGGCCGGGGTGCGTCCGTCGCGTGCGCTCGGGTACGCGCTCGACGTGCGCGCGGTGACCGCGGAAGGTCGGTTCGGCCTGGCCGTCGACAACCGGGGGCGGCTCGGGGCTCAGCTGCAGGCACGCTCGACCGTCCTGCCCGGCGGCCCGTGGAGCTACACCGTCGGCGCGAGCGACTCGGTCGCGCCGTCGTGGCCGGCGGTCGAGTACGCGCTCGACCTGCACGGCCCGGACGGTTTCTTCCGGCGGTTCACGGGACGGGGCGCGGCGCCGGTCGAGACGGCGCTGCGCTCGTCCGCCGGCGAGGTCGTGCTGACCCTGCGCAACCCCGGTCGGCGCGTGCAGCACGCCGAGGTCGTCGACGCCCACCGGGGCAGGACGCACCGCGTCACGGTGCCGGCCGGCCGTACGGCGACGCTGCGCGTGGCGGTCTCGCACACGGGCGGCTGGTACGACCTGGCCGTCACGGTGCCCGACGACAAGACCTTCGGACGGACCCTGGCCGGGCGCGTGCACGACGGACGCCCCGGCACCAGCGACCCGCAGCTGGGACGCTGACGCTCGGCCCTCCCGAGTTGTCCGCGCCCAGATGCGTCCACGCTCGTGCGGGCGCGGACAACTGTGAGGGTTCCGTCGCTCAGCCGACGCGGCGGCGGGCCCGCAGCACGACGTCCTCGACGTGGTGCCCGGACGCGGCACCCGGCGGGCGCGGGCGCTTCTCGTGCACCTCGACGTCCCAGCCCGCCGCGTCGGCGAGCAGCTCGGCCACGTCGTCGATGCGCTTGTAGGCGTCCGGGTCGAAGGCATGCCCCTGCCCACTGTCGATGGCTTCTCGCATGGGCTCCAGGTCGTGCCCGACGACGAGCAGGACGCCCCCGGGTGCGACCGCGCCGAGCAGGTTGCGTTCGCCGCGGCGGTCGGGGGTGCGCGGGATCGAGGCGTAGTGCGCGGTCACCAGGTCGTAGGCCTGCGCGCCGAACGGGTCGCGGGCGTTGGCGTCGGCGGGCAGGCACTCAACAGCAAGACCGCGGCGCTCGGCCTGGGCGTGCAACCGGGCCAGCACATCGGGGGAGACGTCGTTGGCGGTGACCTGCCACCCCTGCTCGGCCAGCCACAGGGCGTCCCCGCCCTCACCGGCGCCGACGTCGAGCGCCCGGCCCGGCGTGAGCGCCCCCGCCTCGCGGACGAGGGTGCCGTTGGGGTTGCCGCTCCACAGCGGCTCACCGGCGTAGCGGTGGTCCCAGTCGGCCTGGTTGCCCGACGTCCGGGTGGCCACCTGTAGGTCGGTCGCGGCGAGGTCGCCGGCGATCCGGGCCCCGACGAGGCTGCCCTGCGCCGCGGCTGCCGAGACCTGCTGCATCGGGTCGGTGACGTTGCCGGCCGCATAGACGCCGGCGACCGCGGTGCGGCCGTCGGCCTCGACCGGCAGCGCGTCACCGAGCCCCGACGGGTGCGGCGTCGCGGCCAGGCCGAGACCGGCAAGGGCCTCGGTGCGGGCGTGGAACCGCGGCCCGACGACGATCGCGTCGGCGTCCAGGCGCGCACCGTCGGCCAGCTGCACGCCGACCACCTTGCCGTCGGCGTCGTCGACCACCCGCTCGGCGCGGCCGCGGACGACGGTGACACCCGAGCCGCGGTAGGTCTCCAGCTCGGCGTCGGGGGCGTCGACGCGGTCGTCGACGACCAGGGTCAGCCGGTCGGTGAGCTGGCGGAACAGCGCCGCGGCGTGCAGGCCCATCGGGTGCGTCACGAGCTGGACGAGGCGCTGGTCGCGGACCTCGTAGCCGTGGCAGAAGGGGCAGTGGATGACGTCACGTCCCCAGTGCGCGGCGAGGCCGGCGACGTCCGGCAGCTCATCGACCAGGCCGGTCGCGACCAGGACGCGGCGCGCCACGACGGCCGTCCCGCCCTCGAGCTCGACCCGCAGGGCGTCGTCGCCGGCCCGGGTCACGCCCACCACCTGCCCGGTGAGCACCTCGCCGCCGTAGCTGCGCACCTCCTCGCGGCCGGCGGCGAGCAGCGCGGACGGGGCGACGCCTTCCCGGCCCAGGTAGCCGTGCACGTGGGCGGCGGGGGCGTTGCGCGGTTCGCCCGCGTCGATCACGATGGCCGACCGCCGTTGCCGGCCCAGTTGTAGCGCCGCGGCCAGACCGGCGGCGGAACCGCCGATGACGGCCACGTCGCAGTGGCGTTCGATCCCTCGGTGTTGATGGCTGCTCATGAGCACGACCCTACCGAGCCTTGTCGTTTGTGGCATGATGTCTTGCAATAAACGCAAGACATCGGGAGGGTGCCATGAGAGACGTGGAGCAGATCGTGCGCACCCGCTTGCGCAGCCTGCGCACGTCCCTGGGCCTGTCGTTGAACGAGCTGGGGGCGCGTACCGGCCTCGGCCCGTCGACCATCAGCCGCATCGAGACCGGCAAGCGGGCGATCAGCCTGGACGTCCTGCTGCCGCTGGCGAAGGCCTTGCAGATCGACGTCGAGGCGCTGCTCGACGTCCGCGCGGACGACGACGTGGTGATCCGCCCGACCGTGAGCCGGTCCGGCGGCCGGACGACCTGGGCGCTCAACCGCCCCACCGGCCGCACGATCGCCATCAAGCTGCGGCTCGAACCCGTGCGCACGCCCCCGCAGCAGCGGGTCCATCCCGGCCACGACTGGTTGTTCGTCGTCGAGGGCCGAGTGGCGTTGCTGCTCGGTGACCGCGAGGTCGTCGTGGAGACCGGTGAGGCCGCCGAGTTCGCGACCATGACGCCGCACGCGATGGTGGCACTGGGCGGCCCGGCCGAGCTCATCATGGTCTTCGACCGCGACGGCGAGCGGGCCCACGTGCATCACGACGGGTAGCCCGCCGGCCGCGTCCGGCGTGACGTCCGAGCCGCCGCCTCGTTGTACCGGGCAAGGTACGACCCCCGTCGCAGCATCGCCGCCGTCGAAGGAGACCGTCCGTGCGCCGAGCCACCACCGTCCTGTCCGCCGTTCTCGGGGCCGCCGGCCTCGCCGTCGCCCTGCTCGCCGGTACCGCCCCGGCGGGCGCGACCACGGGTCTGCACTATGTGGCTCTGGGCGACTCCTACAGCGCCGCCTCCGGCACCTTGCCGCCCGACCCGACCGCCCCGCCGCAGTGCCTGCGGTCCACGGTCAACTACCCGCACGACATCGCCGCGGCCACGCATGCCCAGCTCACCGACGTCACCTGCGGTGCCGCCGAGACCAAGGACTTCGCGGGTTCGCAGTACCCCGGCGTGGCCCCGCAGCTAAACGCCCTGTCGTCCACGACCCAGCTGGTCACCATGACCATCGGCGGCAACGACAGCGGCGTCTTCATCGACTCCATCCTCGAGTGCGGCACCCTCGGGATCTCGACGCTCGGCCAGGGCCACCCGTGTCAGGACCGGTACGGCGCGTCGTTCGACAACACGATCCGCACCACCACCTACCCGTCGCTGGTCAAGGCGCTCAAGGCCGTCCGGGCCAAGGCCCCGCACGCCCGCGTCGCGATCCTCGGCTACCCGTGGATCGTGCCGACCAGCAAGGGCTGCTTCCCGCAGCTGCCGGTCGCGAGCGGCGACATCCCCTACCTGCGCAACGAGCAGGCGACCCTGAACGACGCCGTGCAGCGTGCGGCCAAGGCCACCGGCGCGACGTACGTCGACCTCAGCTCCGTCTCCAACGGGCACGACGCCTGCCAGGCCATCGGCACCCGGTGGATCGAGCCGGTGCTCGGCGGCACCAACCCGGTGATCGTGCACCCGAACGCGCTGGGCGAGTCGAAGCTGGCCGCGCAGACCGAGAAGGTCCTCGGCCTGCACTGAACCGCCTGATTCAGGCCAGGCGGCGGTACATGTCGTGGTGCGGCAGGCCGGTCTGCGGCTCGACGTAGCGCGGCGACCCGACGGTGAACCCGTTGCGTTCGTAGAACGCGACAGCGACCTCTCGCGCCTTGCACCACAGGAACTGCCCGTCGCGCGCGCGGACGGCCTCGACGGCCGCGTCGAGCACCACGGCCCCGATGCCCTCCCCGCGTCGACCCTCGGCCGTCGCCATGCCTCGCAACTGCCACGCACCGGGCTCGTCGCCGTGCGGGTACGGGGCGGGCTGCAGCACGCACGCGCCGACCACGGTGTCGCCGTCGACCGCGCCGATGTGCACCGCGTCGGCCAGGTCGTCGCCGTGCATCGGCGTGCCCGGCGCCCAGTGGGGGCGCAGCACCTCGCGGCGCAGGTCGGTGGAGCGCGCCGCGTCGATCTCGCCGGCGGTGATCGTCATGCGTTCGCCCGACCTGTCATGACCCGGGTCGGTAGACCATGAGGAACACGATGCCGACGAAGATCAGCGCCACCACCCCGCCACCGGCCGCGACGCGCCCGGTGAGGGTCACGACCGACCCCTCCGCCCTGATCGTCTCGCTTGCCTTCTCCAGGGTCGGGACCAGCAGGCCAAGCACGATCCCGACGGCGACCACCCACAACACCAGGGACAACCAGATCCACAGGTCACCGAACTCGCCGGCCTTCGCGCCGTGTGCGCCGGCGAAGGGCAGCTTGGCGTTCATCAGCGCGAAGCCGAGCAGGATCACCAGCACGGACGCGTAGCTGTAGATGCGTAGCAGCCGCGCCGATCCCGCCGTCGCCGCGCTGTCGCCGGTGCGCACGCCACGTCCGGCCGTGGTCGCGGCGTGCACGAGCGGACCGATCGCGAAAACGGCAAACACGAGGTGCAGCGCGAGCAAGATCTTGAACATGACGCCGAGGCTAACCCGGCGTTCGTCGGCGCTGGTTCAGCCGGCCCGGCGGCGCCCGCGCCGGCGTTCGAGGTAGTCCTCGACGACGAACTCGCCGAGCGCGCCCCGCTTGGGCTGGAAGACGCGCCCGCCGTTGCGTCGCCCGAGTTCCTGCATGAACGCGACCAGCCGTGGGTCGTCGTCGAGCATGAAGACGTTGATGGTCGCGCCGCGACGCGTGCACCGCTCGACCTCGGCCAGTGTGGCGGCGAGCGTCTGCGGCGTCGGCGGCCAGGCGAAGTCGGCGAAACCGTCGGCGGCGAGGTGCGCGGTGGGTTCGCCGTCGGTGATCACCAGGATCATCGGGTCGGCGCCACGGTGCTTGTCGAGGTGGCGGCGGGCCAGCATCAGCCCGTGCTGCAGGTTGGTGCCCTGCACGCGGTCCCAGTCGTGCTCGACCAGCGCATTCGGGCTCATCACGCGGGCGTAGTCGCTGAATCCGATGATCTCGATGGCGTCCTGCGGGTACTTCGTGGTGACGAGCGAGTGCAGGGCGAGCGCGGTGGTCTTGGCCTCGCCCCACGTCCCGCGCAGCTCCATCGAGTAGGACATGTCGACGAGCAGGGCGATGGCGGCCGACGAGCGTCGCTCGGTCTCGACGACCTCGAAGTCCTCGGCGGCCATCTCGAGATCGCGACCACCGGTGCGCAGCACGGTGTTGCGCAGCGACCGGACCACGTCCAGCGGCTGCTCGTCCCCGAAGCGCCATTCGCGGCTGGCGCCGGTGATCTCGCCGGCGGCACCGGCGTCGTGGACGTCGTGCGAACCCCGCCCACGGGACTCGATCGAGGCGAAGACGCGCTTGAGCGCGGTGCCGCCGAGGCGGCGCAGCGCGCGGGGGCTGAGGCGCAGACCTTCCGAGCCGCGCTGCAGGTAGCCCTGCTCGCGCAGCTCGCGTTCGATGCGGCGCAGCTGGGCCATGTCGTCGACGGCCGCGCGGCCCAGGGCGCGTTCCACGAGCTCCTCGTCGATGTCGTCGAGGCTGGCGCCGGGGTAGTCCTGGTCGAGCAGCTCACCGAGCTGGTCGAGGTCGGCGAGCTCGGCGATGGCCCCGGTGGCGTCGGCGAAACCCATGCCCTGCTCGCCGTCCATGCGGGTGCGGCCGTTCCACGGCAGGTCGGGACGGGCCGACTGCAGGCCCTGCTGCAGCCGGGCCATCTCGTCGGCGAGACCGGCCTGGCCCATCGCCTGGGCCATCAGGTTGGCCATCTCCTCACGCTGCTCGGGCGTCAGGGACTGCATGAGCTGCTGGGCGGCGGCCGCGCGGCGGGCGAGCTGGTCGACGAGCTCCTCGAGGTTCTCCGGGTTCTCCGGGAAGAACTCGCCGTAGGTCTCCATGAACTCGGCGAAGTCCTCGGGGGTGTGTTCGCCCCGTGCGTCGGCGTCGAGCATGTCGTTCAGTGCGGACATCATCTCGCGGATGCGCGCGAAGTCCTCCGGCGTGGCGTTCTGCATCGCCTGCTTCATGCCGTTGAACTGCGCGTCGAGCACCTCGCTGCGCAGCATGTCCTTGATCTGCTGGTAGGTCTCGCGGGCCTCGGGCGAACGCCACTGGTACTCGGCCAGCTCGCGCACGGCACGGGCGGTGTCCCGGGGGAGCGTCTCGAGCTCGGCTTCTGCCATCCGGGCCGAGTCGTCGGGGATCGGGAACAGCGCGCGCTTCTCCTGCTCGACGGCCTCGTCGAGCAGTTCCTTCACCTTGTCCAGCGTGCCGTCGAGGCGGCCGCTGCGGCGCAGCTGACGGGCGCGCTCCATGGCCTGGCGGCGCAGGGAGTCGAGCCCGTCGCGGTCGTTGCTGCCGCGGCGCAGCAGGCGGTTCAGCGCGTCCCGCGGCGACATGCCGGCCAGGACGTCGTCACCGATGTCGTCCAGGGCCTGTCGGACGTCGTAGGGCGGGTCGAGCGGGTCGGGGCCGCCGTCCCATGCGCCGTAACGGAATGCTTTCGCCACCCGATCGACGGTACTCGCGGCGTGGTGGTGCGGGGCGCGCCGCGGACGGGACGTCAGCCGTCGCCGCGGGGCGCGTCCTGCTGGCCGGGCTCGTCCTGCTCGTGCACGCTGTCGCCCGTCAGGTTCTCGGGCGGCACGACGTTGCCGGGCACCTCGTCGGGCTCGTCGCGGTCGGTGTCGCGGTCAGGGGCGGTGGGATCGAATCCGGTCATGCCCATGGTGTGTCCGGCCCCGGCCTGCCGATCACCGAACGCAGGAAGACTTTTCCGCGTTCGGAGCGGACAACTCTCCCGGCGTCGGGTCAGCCCTCACCGCAGTCGTGGCTGGAGTACGACGGCCGCACATAGCATCCGTTGCGGTTGAGGCCGTCGAACACGAAACGGCCTTTCTGGGCGATCGTGAGCACCGGGCGGTGCCCTTCGTACGCGCTGCGCCACACGACGCGACCGGTGCGGGTGATGACCGACAGGTGCCCGGCCGAGGTCACCGTGAGATGGCTGCCGCGGGCGTGGGTCTTGGTGTGCCACACGACGGTGTGGTTGCGCATGAGCACCAGGTCGCCGGACGTCGACATCGTCAACCGCGTGGTCGAACCGGGATGAGTCCGGTTCACCAGGGTCGAGCCCGGCATCAGGTGGTCGCCCGCACGCAACAGGACGGCCGTGGTGGAGGACGACCAGACGACCCTGCCGGTCGACGTCCGGACGACGAAGCGTCCGCCGTCGGTGAGCTGGGCCCTCCCGCCCTTGGCGCGGCCCGAGGTCTTCGAGTGCCACAACGTCGTCCCGTGCTTGGACAGGACGAGATCACCCGCCGTGCTCATACACATCCGGGCGCCCGTCGTCATCTTCCGCGGCCAGTACGGGGTCCAGGTCTGATAACCCTCGCCACCGGCGCCCCGGTACTCGATGTGGTTCTCGAGAGTGAGCTGGCCGTCGTCGGACAGGAAGAGCTGGAACCGGCGAGACGCCGACCACAACTGGACCATCGGCTCGTTCCGGCTGGTCACCAGGCAGTGACCGGAGGGCAGGAACGGCGTGAGCTCGTCCGCGTTCGCGGGCGTGCTCGCTGAAGCCGGGGTCGTGGCGACACTGACGAGTGCGGCCACCGCGGCCAGGACTGCGACGATGCGGGCTCTGGTGAACACGGTGCTCCCGGGCGGGGCTCAAGCCCGTGACACGGTGCCGCGGGCGCGACCGTGATCATGACCTACGGACCGGGATTTCGGAAGCTCGATGGTCAGGCGCCGTAGACGGTGCGCGAGCCGTCGGTGTCCTTGGCCAGGCGGCGGTTGAGGTACAGACCCTCGAGCGCGAACTCGAGGACGGACGCTGCGACGCCGATGGCGGCCGGTCCCTCGCCGATGCCCTCGGGCTCGAGGCGGTCCAGGAGGCTCGACAGCACCGGGACCGGGCCGAGCTGGTCCAGCAGGTCCTGCGCGGCGACACCGTCGCCGGTGGAGACGGTGAACCCGCTGTCGAAGCGCTCCTGCAGCACGCGCAGGTCCAGCCCGGCGACCCTCGAGCGGAAGGTCTCGACGACGGCGCGGCGCAGCAGGTGCTCGAGCACCTCGAACTCGCGACCCTCGTCGGCGTCGTCGAACTCGACCTTGCCGCGCGACGCGGGGATGACGGCGGGCAGGTCGCTGATGCGCGCGACAGCCGCAGCCTCGTGAGTGACGGCGGCCCGCCGGACCGCGGACGCGGCCACCGTCTCGACCGCGCTGATCGCGAAGCGGGCCGACACACCGGAGCGCTGGTCGACCTGGGGTGCGTCGCGCACGGCGCGGGCGAAGCGCCCGACGACCTCGAGCAGGTGCTGCGGCACAAGCGGCGCCGCGTGCGTCGAATCGCTCCACAGCACCGCGGCCTCCTGCGCGATGAGCGTGAGCTCGTCGGACAGTTTGAGCGGGTAGTGCGTGCGGACCTCGGCGCCGAAACGGTCCTTGAGCGGCGTGATGATGCGCCCGCGGTTGGTGTAGTCCTCCGGGTTGGCGCTGGCCACGACGAGCAGGTCGAGGGGCAGGCGCAGCTGGTAACCGCGGACCTGGATGTCGCGCTCCTCCAGCACGTTGAGCAACGCCACCTGGATGCGCTCGGCGAGGTCGGGCAGCTCGTTGATCGCGAAGATGCCGTGGTTGGTGCGCGGCACGAGGCCGTAGTGCACGGTCTCGGGGTCGCCGAGGGTGCGGCCCTGCGCGACCTTGATCGGGTCGATGTCGCCGATGAGGTCGCCGACGCTGGTGTCGGGCGTCGCCAGCTTCTCGCCGAACCGCTCGGAGCGGTGCTTCCACGCGACCGCGGTCTCGTCCCCGAGCTCGCCGACGAGGTTCTGGCAGCGCGCGCAGATCGGCGCGTAGGGGTGGTCGTTGATCTCGCAGCCCTCGACGACGGGCGTCCACTCGTCGAGCAGGCCGATGAGGGTGCGGATGAGTCGCGTCTTGCCCTGGCCGCGCTCGCCCAGCAGGACGATGTCGTGGCCGGCCAGCAGGGCACGCTCGACCTCGGGCACCACGGTGTCGTCGAAGCCGACTATGCCGGGGAGCGTCGGCTGCCCGGCGGCCAGACGGTCGATGAGGTTCTGACGGATCTCGGTCTTGACGGAGCGCTGGACGTGGTCGGCGGCGCGCAGTTCGCCGATGGTGCTCGGCGCGGGCGCCGTCGTCGCGGGTGAAGTCACCCCATTCACGCTACGTCGCGGTGGGCGCGAGCCGCCACCACGAGCCTGAGGCGTTGTGCCAGGGTGGTCGGATGCCGAGCTCGGGGCCACCTGCGCCGTCGAACCGCGGGCGCCCGCTCGACGACCTGGACGCCCGGCTGCTCCGCGAGCTCGACGCCGCGCCTCGCGTCGGCGTCCTGGAGCTGTCGCGGCGGCTCGGGGTGGCCCGCGCGACGGTGCAGGCGCGCCTCGACCGGCTCGCCGGTGCGGGTGTGATCGCCACCTTCGCCCCGACCCTGGACCCGGTCGCGATGGGCTACACCGTCACCGCGTTCGCGACCCTGGAGATCAAGCAGGGGCGGGGACGGGCCGTGCTCGAGCACCTGCGGCGGATCGCGCAGGTGCTCGAGGTGCACACCATCACCGGGCCGGGCGACATGCTGTGCCGCGTCGTCGCGCGGTCGAACGACGACCTGCAACAGGTGCTGGACGAGGTGACGCAGTGCGCCGACATCCTCCGGTCCTCGTCGGTCATCGCGTTGAGCAACCCCGTGCCGCTGCGGGTGCTGCCGCTGGTCTGAGCGGCGGGCCGTCCTCAGCCGCTGAAAGGCTTGGCGGCGACGAGCTGGACCTTCACGACCTTGCCGTTGGGCGTCTCGTACTCGACGGTGTCACCCTCGGCCGCCCCAGTGAGCGCCTTGCCCAGCGGCGACTGCGCGGAATACACCTCGACGCCGGCCGTCTCGGCCTCCTCGCGCGAGCCGATGAGGAACGACTCCTCCTCGTCGTCGCCGTCGAAGCGGACGGTGACGAACATGCCCGGCCCCGCCTTGCCCTCGCTGACCGGTGCCTCGCCGACCTTCGCCGTCCGCAGCAGGGTCTGCAGCTGGACGATGCGGCCCTCCTGCTTGCCCTGCTCCTCGCGGGCCGCGTGGTAGCCGCCGTTCTCCTTCAGGTCGCCCTCCTCGCGGCGATCGTTGATCTCCTGCGCCATGGCCGGCCGGTTCGCGATGAGGTCCGCCAGCTCGCCCGAGAGGCGGTCGTACGCCTCCTGCGTGAGAAAGGTGACGTTCGGGTCGTCGGTCGTGGACACGGCAGAACTCCTCAGGATCGATGCGTTCGACACGCGCGTCGGAACGCTCGAAGGACGAACAGGGTCAGGCGAAACATCGAACGTAACACCGTCGACGCCGCTCGCAACCGCGATTGACCGGATTCCAAGGCCCCCGAGCACCGGCGTGCCGCGGTCGCCGCGCGATCGGGGACAATGGACGTCGTGACGAACTCCGGTCCCGAGCAGCTGCGGCTCATGGCTGTGCACGCCCACCCCGACGACGAGTCCAGCAAGGGTGCGGCCACGATGGCCCGCTACGTCGACGAGGGCGTCGACGTCCTCGTCGTCACCTGCACCGGCGGGGAACGGGGCAGCATCCTCAACCCGGCGCTGAAGGGCCGGGCCGACATCGAGGCCAACATGGCCGAGATCCGCCGCGACGAGATGGCCCGCGCCCGCGAGATCCTCGGCGTGCGCCAGCACTGGCTCGGCTTCGTCGACTCGGGTCTGCCCGAAGGCGACCCGCTGCCCCCGCTGCCCGAGGGTTCGTTCGCGCTGGTGCCCCTGGACGAGGCGGTCGAGCGGCTCGTGCGCGAGGTGCGCAGCTTCCGCCCGCATGTGATGACGACCTACGACGAGAACGGGGGCTACCCGCACCCCGACCACATCCGCACCCACGAGATCTCCGTCGCCGCTTTCGACGCCGCCGCCGACCCCGAACGCTTCCCCGACGCCGGTCCGGCCTGGCAGACGCTGAAGCTGTACTACGACGTCGGCTTCAGCATCGAGCGGATCAACACCGTGCACGAGGCGCTGCTGGCCCGCGGGCTCGAGTCGCCGTACGAGGAGTGGAAGCAGCGCGCCGAGCGGTGGGGTGACCGCCGCAAGCCGGTGCTGACCACGCGCGTCGACGTCGCGAAGTGGTTCGACCGTCGCGACGCGGCGCTCAAGGCACACGCCACCCAGGTCGACCCGGAGGGTGGTTTCTTCCGGGTCCCGCTGGAGATCCAGCGTGAGGTGTGGCCCACCGAGGACTTCGAGCTGGCCCGCGCGCAGGTGCCCGTCTCGCTGCCCGAGGACGACCTGTTCGCGGGCATCCGGGGCACCGCCGCGGCCGGGCACGCGTCGTGAGCGCCGTGCTGGCGGCCACGACGCTCGCCAAGAGCGGCGAGGCGGTCAAGGCCGGCCCGATCGGGCTGGCCGTCATCCTGCTGCTGTGCATCGCCTGCTACTTCCTGTTCAAGTCGATGTCCGGGCACATGCGGCGGGTGCGCGAAAACTTCCCGGTCGACGCGCCGCCGCCGCCGCGTGCGGCGCAGTCGGCGCGTCCCGTCGATCCGCAGGCGCAGGCGCAGTCGGCGCGTCCCGTCGATCCGCAGGCGCAGGCGCAGACGCACGCCGCTGACCACCGGCCGCCCCTGGCCGCCCCGGCAGAGCCGCCGGAACCCCGCCCCGATCAGGCGTCCGAGTAGCGCGCCGCCAGCCCGCGCGCCTCGTCGGCGACGGCGCTGCGCAGGGCGGGCGGACCGAGCACCTCGGCCTCCGCACCCAGCTGCAGCAGGGCGTGCACTCCGTGCCGAACGGACTCGACGGGCACGCGGGCCTCGACCCAGCCGTCGGCGTCGGGTTCGGAGAAGGTCGGCCGAGCCCGCCGGGCCGCCGCCGGGCCGACCAGGAACAGCAGCCGCACGCCGTCCGGTGACAGCCGGACCCACGCCTCGTCGCGGAAGATCCGCTCCGTGTAGTCGCGCTGGTAGGCCGCCCAGAACGACCCGAGGTCGAACCCGTCGGGACGGGTGAACAGGTCGGCCCGCGGGTGCGCCGCCAGCACGCGCGAGACCCGGTAGGTGCGCGGTGCAGCGTCGCCCGGACGGGCCACGAGGTACCAGACCCCGGCCTTGAGAACGAGGCCCAGCGGGTCGAGGGTGCGCTCGACCACGGCCCGGTTCGAGCGCTCGTACCGCACGTCGACACGGTGCGTCGTCCACGCCGCCTCGGCCAGTGCGGCCAGGCTCTCGGGGGCCTCGCTCTCGCGCAGCCAGCCCGGGGCGTCGAGGTGGAAGCAGTCGCGGATGCGCGCCGCCCGCTCGCGCAGCTCGGCGGGCAGGGCGGCCATCACCTTCAGCTGCGACGCGGCCAGCACCGGGCCGAGGCCGAGGTCGGCGGCCGCTCCCGGGACGCCGGACAGCAGCAGGGCGTCGGCCTCGTCCGGGGACAGGCCGGTGAGCCGCGTGCGGTACCCGTCGAGCAGCGAGATGCCACCGTGCCGGCCCCGGGTGGCGTAGACCGGCACGCCCGCCGCTCCGAGGGCCTCGACGTCGCGATAGATGGTCCGCACCGACACCTCGAGCTCGTCGGCCAGCTCCGTCGCACTGACGCGTCCGCGGACGCTGAGCGTCAGCATGATCGACAGCAGTCGACTGGCGCGCACCGTTTGAGTGTCGCAGCTGAACATGACGTTTTCTGTCAGGTATTGCTGGCAGGGTCCGGGCCGTCGAGCTGCGAACGAAGGAGGGTCATGAACGGAACCGCCACCATCACCGTCAGCGTCGGGTCCTGGGACGAGGAGCGCGTCGTCGAGGCCGACGACCAGCACGCGGTCGCGCGGGCGACCTACACCACCGAGCTGACCGGCGACCTGCAGGGCACGTCCACGGCCACCCTCCTGCTGTCCTACGTGCGCGGCACGGCCGACGACCCGCACTCCCTGGAAGGCCCGTACGTCGGGTACGAGCAGCTCACGGGGACGCTCGACGGACGCACGGGCACCTTCGTGCTGGCGCTGCGCGGGGCGCACACCGGCGGCGTCGCGCGCACCGAGGCCGAGGTCGTCGCCGACTCGGGCACGGGCGGGCTGGCCGGCATCAGCGGCACGGGCGGCTATGCCGCGGGCGGCGCGACGTACACCATGAGGTTGGACTACCGCATCGGGGACTGAGGGGTGACCGTGCAGATCAGCCGCAGCCGCGTCGTCGCCTTCCGCGTCGCGGCCCAGGGTCTGCGCCGCGACGCCGCTGACCTGCACGAGCTGACCGTGCTCGACGTCGGTGTGCAGCAGGCGATGGGGCACCCCGCCGCGCTGGCGTTCGCGGCCCGGTTGCCCGACGCGGCCGACGTCGACCCGCCCGTCGGGCCCGGGAAGGACCTGGCCCTGGTGTGGACGTTGCGCGGGGCGCCGCACGTGCACCGCCGACGCGATCTCGACGAGCTGGCCGCGGCCCTGGTGCCGCTGTCCGAGGCCGACGCCACGACCCGGTTGAACGAGACCGGGCCCAGCATCAGGCATGCGGGGCTCTCCGCGTTCGAGCAGTACGACCTGGCGGTCCGCGAGCTGCGCGCGGTCGTCAGCAAGCGCACCGAGAAGGGTGCTGCGAGCACGGCGGTCACGCGTCGCCTCCCCGATGCGATGCGGCGCGAGTGCCGTACCTGCAGGACGCGGCACATCTCGGACTCGGCGATGCGCTCGGTGTTCCTGGCCGCCGGCCTCGAGCTGGAACCCGACACGTCACCGCCGGTGCTGCGTCGTCGGTCGAGGGCGAGGCTGCCGACGCAGGCCGACCGTCACGCGCTCGGCGAGCTGGCGCGGCGTTACCTGGCCGTGCTCGGGCCGGCCTCCGCCGCCGACTTCGCCGACCACCTCGGGGCGCGCCGCGCCGACGTCGCCGATGTGTGGCCGGAGGACTTCGAATCGGTCACCGTGGACGGGCGGCCGCTGCAGGTCGCCCAGGACGACCTGGACGCGCTGCGTTCGGCGGAGAGGCCGCAGCTCGTGCGCCTGCTCGGGCCGTTCGACCCCTACCTGCAGGCCGGCGACCGTTCCCTGATCGTCCCGGACAAGGGCCGGCACAAGGCGTTGTGGCCGGTGCTCGGGCGCCCGGGGGCGGTGCTGGTCGACGGCGAGATCGCCGGTGTCTGGCGGACGAAGTCGGTCACCGACAAGTCGACCATCAACAGGTCGGCCACGACGCGGCTGACGCTCACCGTCGAGCCGTTCGGACGGATGACCAAGGCGACGTGGACGCAGGTGGAGGCCGAGGCGGTCCGTGTCGGCCGGGCGCGCGGTGTCGACGACGTGGCCGTCACCCGCACGACCTGACCACCGCAGGACGGTGAGCGGTCAGAACGGGCGCTTGACGACCAGCTCGACGTTGCGGTCCGCGCGCGTGCCACGCCGGCCGTCGCGTGACGCGGTCTCCGGGTCGCGCTGCGGGTCGTTGATGGCCAGCTCGCGCGCCAGCGCCGCCAGTTCGAGCGGCGTCGACGGGTGCGCGGGCCACCTGGTCGCCGCGGCGTGGTCGTAGATCGAGCCGAAGATCGACAGCGTGCCGTCGCCGTTGTCGACGACCTCCACGATGCGCGACTGCTGCGGCCAGTCGACGTGCGAGGCCGTGTTGATCTCCCAGAAACCGCCCCCGACCGCGGTGCCCGACGGCCGGGCGTGCGGCAGCACGTTGTTGACGTGGGTGTGCCCGTTCACCCACGCCACCACGTTCGGGTAGCGCAGGAGCAGGTCGGCCACCGTGCTGCCCGTGACGCGGTCGACGCCGATCGGGTTGTCCATCGTGGCCACCGTGTGGTGGCTGAAGATCAGCACCACGTGGTCGTGCCCGGTGCCCTTCACCCACTGGCCGGACGCGTCGAGGTGACGCGAGCTGTTCGCGTCGAGCTCGGCCTGCAACCACGACAACTGCGCCCGGTCGATGGACCCGTCGTCGTAACCGGCGCGGTCGACGGTGTCCAGGCTGATGCAGTGCACCTTCCCCCGGGTGAAGCTGTAGTAGGCGGTGCCGTCCGCGACGTTGGCCTTCGTGTAGCCGTGGCCGACCGGCGTTCCGGTGGTGTGGAAGTACTCGCGCACCATCTGCTCGAGCGACAGCATGCGGCGTCGCGGGTCGGCGGTGACGAGCCGCACCGGTGCGTCGGTCAGCAGCGACTTCAGCGCGGCGGGGTCGCCGGAACGCAGCATGGCCAGCAGTGCCGCGGGGTCGACACCGGTGGGCAGGCCGACGGGCTTGACCGCGCCGGTGGCGATGAGGTCGATGACGCCGGCGGACGGGATGTTGCCCTGCACCAGGCCGTCGTGGTTGCCCATCACCGCGTACCACGGCGTCTTGAGGCCGGATGCGCGGAACGGGGCACGGGCGCGGTCGAGCAGGCCGGGCACGGTCGGGTAGCCGTAGGTGGCGCGGTAGTTGTCGGCCTTGCCATCGGGCGGGGTGCCGTCCGGGTGCCAGTAGGCGGTGTCCTGGTCGTCGGGGCCGCCGACGCCCTCCCAGCGGGCGGTGCTGCCGGAGTCGGGGCGGACGGTGCGCCCGTCGAGCAGGTCGATGTGCCAGCGCACCTCGTTGTACTGGGTGTTGTCGGAGTTGTCGCCGGTGCAGATGGTGAAGTCGATCGGCCGGCCGGTGACCGGGCCGCCCGGCAGGGCGTTGACCGCGCGCACCATGGCCTCGCTGCTGTGCAGGGCCAGCATCTCCCACGGCCGGTACGCCGACGAGAACGGTGCGACGGAGCTCAGCGGGCCGCCCGGGTCGTTGAGGCGGTCCAGGAACTCCACCCGCGCGGGCGACTGCGCGTCGACCAGGTGCATGTCGGTGAACTGGTTCAGCGCGATCAAGGGCGTCCGGGTGCCCGACCCGCGCGTGGCTCCGGCCAGCAGGTCGCCGCGCACGAGGCTCGACTCGCCGGGGCCGGGCACGACCCGCCGATATCCGCTGCGGCCCGGGTTGCCGTGCAGCAGGGTGCGGCCCAGCGTGGTGCCGGCCGGATGCCGCGGGTAGCCCTTCGCAGGAGTTGTCGCAGCGGCGGGTCCGGCGCCGCCGAGCACCGAACCGGCGGCGGCCGCACCGGCCGTGGCGGCGCCGAGACCCAGCAGCCGCCGCCGGCTGATGCCGCCGTGGGCCTCGTCGGGCGTGGGGGTGATGTCGTCGCGAGCGTCGTCAGGCACGTCCTGCACTGTCGCACGCAGTAGGTGCCGGCGCGAGCCCATCCGGGTTCAGTCCGGTGGTGGTCGCCGACGTGTGGTCTTGAGGTCACCGCGCTGTCGCTTGGCCTCCACCCGGCGTGCCTTGGCCGCGCGCGACGGGGTGCGTGGGCGTCGCGGTGGCGGCGGGGGAAGCAGGGCCTCGCGGAGGTAGTTCGTCAGCCGGGCCCGAGCGGCCGTCCGGTTCTGCAGCTGCGAACGTTGCTCGGAGGCCACGATCGACAGCACGCCGTCGACGAGCCGGGGCGCGAGCTCCTGCAGCAGCCGAGCGCGCTGGATCTCGGTGACCGCGGCCGAGTTGAGCACGTCCCACCGCAGTTCGACGCGGCTGTCGGTGGTGTTCACGCCCTGCCCGCCCGGCCCCGACGACCGGCTGAAGCGTTCGACCAGTTCGGCGGCGGGGATGGTCAGCCCAGCGGGAACGCCGCGCTGCGGCGCGATGATCAGGTCGTCGGGCACGGGGCGAGCAGGCCGATCAGGGTGCGGCGGGGGAGGCCTGCACGTCGCGCATCCACGCCGTCACCTCGTCGGGGTCGCGCGGCAGCATGGCCGACAGGTTCACCGGGTCGCCGTCGGTCACGACCACGTCGTCCTCGATACGCACGCCGATGCCGCGCAGCTCGGCCGGAACCGACAGGTCGTTGGTCTGGAAGTACAGGCCCGGCTCGACGGTGAGGACGTGCCCGGCGGCCAACGTGCCGTCGCGGTAGGTCTCGTTCCGCGCCGCGGCGCAGTCGTGCACGTCGATGCCGAGCATGTGCGACGTCCCGTGCAACGTGTAGCGGCGGTGCAGGCCGGCGCCGGGCGTCTCGGGATCCTCGGCGCACGAGACGTCGGCCGTGACCGGCAGGATGCCCCAGGCGTGCAAGTGCTCGGCGATGACGTACATCGCCGCCTTGTGCGCGGCCAGGAAGTCGGCGCCGCTGCGCACCTCGGCGATGCCGGCGGCCTGCGCCTCGGCCACCGCCCTGTAGACCTTCCGCTGCTCAGGGGTCCACGTGCCGTCGACGGGCATGGTGCGGGTGACGTCGGCGGTGTACAGCTCGTCGGTCTCGACGCCCATGTCGGCCAGCAGCAAACCGCCCGCCGCCACGGCACCGTGGTTGCGCCACCAGTGCAACGTCGTCGCGTGCGGCCCCGAGCCGACGATCGAGGTGTAACCGACGTCGTTGCCCTCGAGCCGTGCCCGCCGCCAGAACGTGCCCTCCAGCCAGCGCTCGCCGCGCACGTCGGTGCGACCGACGACGGCCGGCAGCTCGCGGGCGACGTCGGCGAAGCCGCGTGCGGTGCTCTCGCACGCGTGGCGCAGACGGCTGAGCTCCCACTCGTCCTTGGTCAGGCGCAGTTCGTCGACGACCTGGGCGAGGCGCTCGCTGCCCGCGCCGGGCAGCAGGGCGTCGACGGACGGGTCCACGCCGCGCAACAGCTCGACGACGCCGCCGCGGTAGGGCGCGAGGTCGTGCTCGAGCGCGGCGAGCGGGCGGGTGTCCACGCCGAGGACGTCCGCGGTGTCGGGGACGCTCGGCACGTTGCCCACCCAGACGGCGCCGTGGTTGCGGCTGGTGAAGTAGGCGACCTCGCCGGGTTGCGCGTACTCGCGCACGTACAGGGTGCTGTCGTGGCCGGCGCCACCGCCGGACGAGCCGCGCGGGGTCATCACGAACACCGCGTCGGCGACGGTCTCGCCCGTCAGCCAGGTGAACGCACTGGACGCCCGGAAGGCGTACTCGGTGTCGTTCGCGCGGGTCCGCAACGCACCGGCGGGCAGGACGATCAGTGAGCCCGGGAACGCCGCCGACAGCTCACCCCGGCGCTTGGCCGTGTACGGAGCGATGTCGGGCCGGGCCGGGTGCGGCATCGGTGTCGCCGGCGCCCAGTCGGCCGCGATGGCGTCGCGCAGGTGCGCGGGCATCGGGATGTCGTGCGACGCGCCCTCGCCCTCCGGGGCGGCCTCCGTGGTCTCGGAGGAGATGTTGTCGGAGTGGGTGTCGTCGGAGTGCGTGTCGCCGTCGGCCATGGCCCCGAGTCTAGGACTTCGTCCACCGCGGGCGGCCCGGCCGGACCACCCGTGACGAACGCCTGCCGCAACCCCGATTCGGCGCTCCGATGGCCTAGTTTGTCCGCATGACATCGGGGAACAGGAACGCGCCGCCGGAGCAGGGCAGCTGGAACATCTCGGGCGCGACGCCGCGCCAGGACACCAGCGGGTACCCGGCGGGCAACGCCGGTGCCGGGCGGGGTCGCAACCGTCCGCTCGTGGTCGCGCTGGTCGTCGCACTCGTCGATCTCGTGATCATCGCCGCCGTGTGCAACCAGGCAGTCACCAAGCACGCCCTTCGTTACTACCTCGATCACGGGACCTCGCTGAAGAGCCGCATCGTGTCGTCGTCACTGCAGTTCGCGTGGCGGTTCGACCCCATCAAGGGCGACAACCGCAACGGGGTGCACTACCTCTACAGCGAGTTCGTCACCATCGCGGTCTTCGTGGTGCTGTCGGCGTTCCTGGCTGCTGTCGCGGCCCGGCGGCTGGCCGGTTTCGGTCAGGTGTTCCTGGCGACGTGGACGGGGTGCGTCGCCGCTGCGTATGTGGCCAGGTTCGTCGGAGCGTTGGTCACCCGCAGCCCGATGGGTGGCCGTCTGTCCTTCGCGCTCTTCGTTGCGCCGACCGGGACGACCCTGTTCGCCGGGCTCGTGATCGGGCTGGTCGCGGGCCTGCTCGGTGCGCTGTTCGCCGCCGCGACCCGTCGACGCCCCGAGGCGCCTGTCCACCCAGCGGCGCCGGCGACGGAGCCCGCGTACACGCCGGAGGCGCCCCCGCCGTTCTACGGGCGCCAGGACGACGATCCGCGTGACACTGCATCCGGGTACCGCGACCGGCGGGCAGAGAACGAGACCGCTGCCTTCGCGGCGCAGCCGAGGGGCGACGGCGAGCACGGGACACAGCGGCTGCCCGACCCCCGGGGCGGCCCGCGGGAGGAGTCCGGCCGGGTGTCGGAGGTGGAGAGCGGGGGCGAGGCCGGAAGCGAGGCCGAGGGGCGCGAGGGTGACAACCGCACGACCCAGCTGCCGCGTTTCGACCCGCGGGGCGGGCAGCACTGGACGCCGCCCGAGGGCGAGGGTCAGTCGACCCAGGCCCTGCCCAACGCACCGGACGACGGCCGGCACTGATCGTCGGCCCGTCGGCGTCGGGTCAGGCGATGACCTCGAACCGCATGCCGGCCGCCTGCAACCGGCCGATCAGCGCCTCGCCCATGGCCTCGGCGGTCGTCACCTGACCGGCGGTTTGCGGCAGGTCGTCGAACGCCAGTGACAGGGCCGACTCGGCCAGCATCTTGGCCGTCTCGTCGTAGCCCGGGTCGCCGCCGGCGACCCTCGTGCGCACGCTCCGGTCACCGGCGGCACCCTCGAAGGTGACCGTGAACCAGCTCTTGGCCCGCTTCTCCACGGACGGACCCTGCCCGGGGGCGAGGCGTCGCTGCAACGCGCGTCGCGCGGGTGGCACCTGCGCCGCCACCGCGAGCGCGCCGATGCCGGCCACCCCGCTCGCGGCCACGCCGAGGTGGGGCACGACGGCGTAGTGGGAGTAGCGGAAGTCCGGGCCGTAGCGGTCCAGCGCGCGCCCGGACCGGGCGATCACCTGGGGGTCGAGGGTGGGCAGCGGAACGGCCCAGCCGCCGCCCGGAGCCCGATGCGGCCGGCCGGTGGTCGACCGGGACCGCCGGGACCGGTCGGCGCGCTCGGCCGCCTCCTGGGCGCGCCGCGCACGGGCCGCGGACACGTTCTGCCGGGGGCGGCCCAGCGCGGTCAGCAGCGACGCGAACGTGCCGCCCGAGGCCGAGCCGTTCGCCGACACGTACCCGGACACCGTGACGGGCCGGCCCTCCGGGAGCTGCAGCACCGTGAACAGCGTCCCGAGGTCGTGCGGGATGGAGTCGAAACCGGCAGCGTGGACCAGCCGCGCCCCGGTACCGACCGCCGTCCGGTGGTGACGCAGCCACGAGGTGTCGACGAACTCCGGCTCTCCGGTGAGGTCGAGGTAGTCCGTCCCCGCCGCGGCGCACGCGGCCACGACGCCGTCGCCGTACAGCGCATACGGGCCGACGGTCGTCGCCAGCACCCGGGTCGACGCCGCGAGGGCCTGCAGCGACGCGTCGTCCCCGGTGTCGGCCGTGATCAGCGCGATCTCGCGCGGGCCCGCGGGCAGCCGGTTGCGCACGGCGGCGAGCTTGCCCTGGTTGCGGCCGGCCAGGGCCAGGCGGCATCCGGCTGGTGCGTGGGCCGCGAGGTAGGCGGCAGTGAGCTCCCCGGCGAAGCCGGTCGCGCCGAGCAGGACGATGTCGTGGTCGCGGGTACCGGCAGCAGGCATCCGTCGAACCTATCCGTCGAACCGCGCCGGGGCGCGACGGGAGGACACGGAAAGACCACGCGGACCGGCGTCGAAGACCGGTGTCAAACCGTCGTGGTTGAGGCAGGCGCCACCTGGGTACACCGCCACGGCTGTTCGTTGTCGCATCCCCCCGCTTCGGCGACGCAACAGCACGATCCTCGAGTCAGCCGGTACCGGTGCCCCCTGGTGCGATCGACACGAGACCTGTGATCGAGGCCCGCGGCATCCCCCAGCCGACGGGCCTCGATCCGTGTTCGGGGTCGGTCACGCAAGCACAGTCACGCCAGGACGGTCAGCCCAGGGCGATGTAGCTGACCCGTACCCGCGAGAACCTGAGGTCGAAGTCGTTCGTGCCGCGGTACCGGCCGGTCAGCGTGAACGTGGCGTACGCCCGTCGGGCGCCGTTGACGTGGCCGGCGGCCGGTACCGAGGCGATCGAGTGCCAGTGCGAGCCGGCGCGCGAGATCGTGACGTAGCCGGGGATCTCCAGGCCGCCGTCGGTCCGGTCGATGCCCGCACTGATCTCGGACGGCCGCCGGGCCGACCGGCCGTACGCCTGGAAGGTCAGCCGGGAGTAGCGGATCGCGCGCGGGAGCGTGAAGCCGTAGGCGACGTAGGCGAAGTCGCCGAGGTCCGGCGAGCAGGCGTTGCGCAGGACGACACCGTGTCGGTAGGACGAGCCGCGCTTACGGGCGCTCGCGCACGTGTCGGTGCCGCCCGCGCCGCGGTAGGTGGCGCCGCGGTGCTCGACGTAGGCCACACGGTGGACGAGACGTTTCGACGAGACCGTCACGTGACCCGTCGCGGCGACGCCGCGGTTGCCGGCCGCGTCGGTCACCGCGTACTGCCATCGGTACCGGCCGGCGGCGACGAGGCGCCCCCGGGCGTCGCGGCCGTTCCAGCTCAGGGTCGAGCGACCGGCCCGGCGGTAGGCGGTGAGGGTGCGGACCACGGCGCCTCGGGCCGACCGGACGGTGAGTGAGAGGGTGCCGGCCTCGCCGGACACGACGCTCGGCGTGAACGCGTCGCGGTAACCGTCGTGCACCGGGTAAAAGGTCGCGTTGTTGCCGGTGAGACCGGACAGCCGGGGGGCGGCGGTGTCGACGGTGCCGACGACGTCGGTGTAACCGGCCACGGGGCCGCCCGAGGTCGCCGCGGCCACGCTGAGCCCGAGCCGGTACTGCCCGTCGCGCAGGCGCGCGTGCCCGGTGCCGAGGCCGCGCCACGTCCAGGTGTGCCGTCCGGCCCGCAACGCGCCGAGCGCGTCGGTGCGCACGACGGTGCCGGCGGAGTCGACGGTCTGGACCGCGACCGTCTCGTCGTCCGGCAGCGTGAACCGCAGGGTCGCGGTGTCCCGGACCCGGTCGCCGTTCGGGCTGATGGGCGTCCCGGTCAGCGCGGTGATCACCGGATGCAGCGACCGGGTGGTGACGGTCCGGCTCGCTCCGGCAGGACCGTCGCACGGAGAACCGGTCGTCGAGCAGGCCACGACCTGGACCGTGTGGCTGCCGTCGGCCAACCGGGTTGCATTGACCGGGAAGGAGTACGGCGAGGTCGCGTCGAAACCGGCCGTGCGGCCGTCGAGCAGCAGCCGCGCCCCGCCGCCGCTCGGGTGTGCGGCGGTGACCGTGAACCGGCCGGTCGAGACCGAGCCGGCGTCGGGCGAGGTCAGCTCGGGTGCCGTGTTGGCGAGGGAGAACGGCGCTGCGGTCTCCGTGGCGCTGCACTCCCCGTACGGGGTGCAGGCGCGGGCGTGCAGCGTGTGCGGGCCGTTGGCGTACCCCCAGCTGTCCCACCCGAGGCTCGCGCGCGTTCCGCCGGTGGTGCGCACCGGCGCCGTCCACGGCCCGGAGTCCACCCGGAACTCGACGGCGGGGGCGCCGGTGTCGGCAGCGAGGCTGACCCGGTCGGCCGTCCCCGTGACAGATGCCGAGGTCGGTGTCACCGTCGGCGGCAGGTGGCCGAACGCCGCGGCGAAGTCGACCTGCCCCGCGCCGAGGCCCTGCCCCGCGAAGCCGTGGGCCGAGGCCACTAGCGCGTGGCGCAGCTGCGCGCCGGTCGCCTGCGGGTCCTGTGCCTTGAGCAGCGCGGCCGCGCCGGCGACCAGCGGCGCCGAGAACGACGTGCCGTCGGCGGCGGCGTACCCGCTCCGCCCGGGGAAGTAGTCCGAACCCCGGGTCGGCGCGGTCGAGTAGATGTCGACACCGGGCGCGGCCAGGGTGACGAACGGACCGTGGCTGGAGAAGGACGCGCGCCGGTGGGTGGCGGTGTCGACGGCCCCGACGGCGATGACACCGGGGTAGGCCGCGGGGTACTGCGTGGCCGTGTTGCCGTCGTTGCCGGCCGCGGCGACGACGACGACGCCCTTGCTGATCGCGTTCTCGACCGCAGCCTTCTCGGCGGCGCTGTACTCCGTGCCACCCAGGCTGAGGTTGATGACGTCGGCGTGCTGGGCGACGGCCCAGTTGATGCCGGCGATCTCGTCGTCGACGGACAGGTCACCGTCCGAATCGGCGATCTTGACCCCGAGCAGGTGGGTGTCGTAACCGGCGCCGGCGACGCCCACCTTGTTGTCGGTGGCTGCCGCGGCGACGCCCGCCACGAAGGTGCCGTGCCCGACGGCGTCGGTGACGGGTGCGCCGGGCTGGTGGGCGTTGTAGGTCTGGTCGATCTTGCCCGCGAGGTCGGGGTGGGCGGTGTCGATGCCCGTGTCGATCACCGCGATGCGGACGGCGCGCGACCCGTGGGTGACGGCCCAGGCCGCCGGTGCGCCGACGCTGTTCAGGTAGGCCTGCTCGCGGCTGTAGCCGGGGTCGTCCGGGGTGCTCGGGGCCGCGAAGAAGGACCTGCTCACCGGCGCCTCGATGCCGGTCACCCCGGGGGTGGCCCGCAGCGCGTCCTCGGCGCCGGCGCGGTCGCGGGCGGCGACCTGGACCGAGAACGCGTGGTCGGTGGGGAACGTGTGCCGGACGTCGACGGTGGGGCCGGCCGCGTCGGCAGCCGTCGCGCGGACGTCGGCCGCGTCCCCGGCCGCGTGCACGATGAGCACCACGGC
>NZ_CAXUNP010000033.1:37804-45282 GCF_964252635.1 uncultured Jatrophihabitans sp. | reverse complement strand
CCGACCGGTGGGACGGGGGGCGCCGCCGGGGACGGCACCGGTTCGGGCGGAAGCGTGGCCCGGGCCGGCGCGGACGGCCCGTCGGGCCGGTGCGGCCGCTTGTGCGCGGCGTCGGAGTCGAGCAGCCACGGCACGCTCGTGACCATCACGCCGGGGACGAACAGCAGTCGGCCCTTGAGCCGCAGCGCCGACTGGTTGTGCAGCAGCTGCTCCCACCACTTGTCGACGACGTACTCGGGGATGAACACGCTGACGACGTCGCGCGGGCGGTCGGCGCGCAGTTTCTTGATGTAGCCGATGAGTGGTCGCGCGACCTCACGGAACGGCGACTCGAGCACGGTGAGCGCCACCGGCAGGTCGTGGCGCTCCCACTCGGCCTGCAGGGCGCGGGTGTCCTCGTCGTCGACGTTCACGGTCAGCGCCGTGAGGGTGTCGGGACGCGTCGCCTTGGCGAAGGCCAGCGCGCGGAGCGTGGGCTTGTGCACCTTGGACACCAGCACGATGACGTGGTTGCGCGACGGCAGCACGAGGCCGATGTCGTCGCTGACCAGTTCCTCGGAGACCCGCGTGTAGTGCTTGTTGATGGCCCGCATGATCAAGTAGAGGATCGGCATGGCGATGAGCACCAGGTACGCGCCCTTGGTGAACTTGGTCAGGATCACCACGACGAGCACGATGCCGGTGAAGCTCGCGCCGAAGGCGTTGATCGCGCGGGACCGCATGATCCTGGAGCGCTCGGCGGGGTCACGCTCGGTGCGCAGCGCGCGGTTCCAGTGCCGCACCATGCCCGTCTGCCCCAGGGTGAAGGACGTGAACACCCCGATGATGTAGAGCTGGATCAGGCGGGTGACGTCGGCCTTGTAGATGACGATCAGGATGCCCGCCACCACGGCCAGGGCGACGATGCCGTTGCTGTAGGCCAGGCGGTCGCCGCGGTTGTTCAGCTGGCGCGGCAGGTTGCTGTCGCGGGCCAGGATGGACCCCAGCAGGGGGAAGCCGTTGAACGCGGTGTTGGCGGCCAGCACCAGGATCAGCGCCGTGGTGGCCTGCACGTAGAAGAAGCCCACCGAGTGGGGCCCGCCGAACACCGCGCCGGCGACCTGGGCAATGACCGTTCGTTGCGGCCGGTGCTGACAGTTCGGTGCCCCCTGCAGCAGACAGCTGTTGGACGTCGGGTCGGTGATGTGCACCTTGGTGATCAGGGCCAGCACCGTGATGCCGACGAACATCGACACCGCGATGGCGCCCATCGCCACCAGGGTCAGCTGCGCGTTCCGGGCCTTCGGCGGCTTGAACGCGGGGACACCGTTGGCAATGGCCTCGACACCGGTCAGCGCCGTGCAGCCGGACGAGAACGCGCGCAGGGTGAAGAACATGAGCGCGAAGAAGCCGAGCGAGCCGTACCCGTGGTGGGCCTCCACGCCGTACTTCGCGCTCTCGGACATCGGGGCGTCGCCGACGATCGCCCGGATCAACCCGGTGGCGATCATGATGAACACGCCCGCCGCGAACAGGTAGGTGGGCGCGGCGAAGGCGAGACCGGCCTCGCGCAACCCGCGCAGGTTGATCGCGGCCAGCACCACGACGAACCCGACGGCCATCAGGACGCGGTACTCGTGCAACGACGGCGCGGCCGAGATGATGTTGTCGACGCCCGAGGACACCGACACCGCCACGGTCATGACGTAGTCGACGAGCAGCGCACTGGCGACCACGACCCCGGCCGCCTTGCCGATGTTCTTCGACGCCACCTCGTAGTCGCCGCCGCCGGTCGGGTAGGCCTTCACGAGCTGTCGGTAGCTGAGCACCACGGCGGTCATGAGCACGACGACGGCCACGGCCAGCCACGGCGCCAGGTACAGGTAGGCGGTGCCGCCGACGGTCAGGACGAGCAGGATCTCCTGGGTCGCGTACGCCACGCTGGACAGCGCGTCGCTGGCGAAGATGGGCAGGGCCAGCCGCTTGGCGAGCAGGGTGTGCCCGGCCTGCTCGCTCGACATGGGGCTGCCGATGATGACGCGCTTGAGCACCCGGGTGAATCTGGCCACGACGCGCACAATACGGCGGCCCCAGCGGTATCTGCACCGCCCTGCCCCCGCGGTGTGTAGCGTCCTGCGCCGTGCACATCGTCATCATGGGCTGCGGACGCGTCGGGGCCGCGCTCGCGATGCAGCTCGCGCCGCTCGAGCACTCGCTCGCGATCATCGACCAGGAGCCCCTGGCGTTCCGCCGGCTCGGCGAGGACTTCCCCGGCCGGCAGGTCAAGGGCGTCGGGTTCGACCGCGAGACCCTCATCGAGGCGGGCATCGAGGAGGCCGGCGCCTTCGCGGCCGTCAGCAGCGGCGACAACTCCAACATCATCGCGGCCCGGGTGGCCCGGGAGACCTTCGGCGTGCAACGCGTCGTCGCCCGGATCTACGACCCGAAGCGGGCCGAGGTGTACGAGCGGCTCGGCATCCCGACCGTGGCCACCGTGCCGTGGACGGCCGGTCGGCTGATGAAGTCGGTGCTCGGCGAGACGTCCGCGGTGGCCTGGCGCGACCCGTCCGGCGCGGTGGCCGTCGTGGTCGTCGTCCCGCACGAGGGCTGGGTGGGCACGAAGCTCACCGACTTCGAGGCGCTGACCGGCACACGCGCCGCCCTCTACACCCGCTTCGGCATCGGCAACCTGCCCGTCGCCTCGACCCTCATCCAGGCGGGCGACAAGCTGTCCATGCTCACCACCGACGAGAACGCCCAGGCCTTGCGCGAGATCGCCGCCAAGGCGCCCGAGGGGAGCACCGGATGAGGGTCGCCATCGCCGGGGCCGGAGCGGTCGGGCGCTCGATCGCCCGCGAGCTCCTCGAGAAGCACCACGAGGTCCTGCTCATCGACAAGGACCCCACCAAGGTCCGCGAGGACCGCATCGACGGTGCCACGTGGTTGCTCGGCGACGCGTGCGAGGTCGCGAACCTGGAGGAGGCCCGGCTCGAGGACTGCGACGTCGTCGTCGGCGCCACCGGTGACGACAAGACCAACCTGGTCGTGTCCCTGCTGGCCAAGACCGAGTTCGCGGTGCGCCGCGTGGTCGCGCGGATCAACCACCCTGCCAACGAGTGGCTGTTCACCGAGGCCTGGGGCGTCGACACCGCCGTCTCGACGCCGCGGGTGCTGGCCTCGCTCGTCGAGGAGGCCGTCGAGGTCGGCGACATCGTCCGCCTGTTCGGCATCCGCGAGGGTCAGGCGAACCTCGTCGAGCTGACGCTGCCCGAGGACGCGCCGTGCGCGGGATACCCCGTCCGCGACCTGCGCCTGCCGAAGGACACCACGCTCGTCGGCATCGTGCGCGGCCGGCGCGTCATCTCCCCCTCGCCCGAGGAACCGCTGGAGGCCGGCGACGAACTGCTGTTCGTGACGCTGCCCGAGGCCGAGGACGCCCTGCGGGCCGCCGTACTCCCCCGGGACGGCGACGAGACGGCCGACGACGCCCCGACGGCATACGACCCGCTCAGCGGCTGAATCCGGCTGGGCTGAATCCGGCTGGGCTGAATCCGGCTGGGCTGAATCCGGCTGGGCTGGGTCCGGCTGGGCTGGGTCCGGCTGGGCTGGGTCCGACTGAAACCTGGTTCAGCCGGATTCGACGACCTGTTTGCGGGCCCGGCGGACGACCAGCACGCTGAAGCCGATGGCGGCGATGAACAGCGGATAGCCCATCGCGATCCGGGCGAACGCCAGCCACCCCGTCGCGTTCGCGCGGTAGAGGATCAGTTGGACGATGCCGCGCACCAGGAAGACGACGGTGCCGGCCAGGGTGGCCCAGGTGTAGGCGATCAGGAGCGGACGGCGGCGGTACCAGGGCACGGCCACGCCGGCTCTGCCGGTCCCGGCGCCGTCCTCGGGCGTCCCGCCGTCGCCGGGGCCGTCCTTGACCGGCGTCGGGTCGAGGAACTCCCAGGCCAGCCCGACGAGCGGGCGCCGCACGACGACCGAGATCGCGAACGGCACTGCGTACAGGAAGCTGGTGATGATCCCGAGCAGGAAGTACCCGCGGGCCTGGCCCGTCCGGGCGGCGATCACCGCGGCGACGACGACGCCGAGCAGCCCCGACAGGGCCTGCTGCACCGGCTGCTTGCGCACCAGGCGGTAGCCGGCGAGCACGAGCGCGCTGCCCACGGCGGCCACGATCGCCACGCGCAGGTCGCTGAGCACATTGACGATGACGAACACCGTGGTGGGGACCGCCGCGATCAGCGCCCCGGACCACCCGCCGATCCCGTCCAGCATCTGCTGGCGGTAGGTCTCGCGCAGGTCGCGCTTGGCCGGCGCGTCCTCGCGTGCGGGGTCCGGCGGGTCACCGCGGTCGTCCATGGGATGCGTGGCGGGCGCGTTCAGGACCCGGGAGCGAGCAGCTCGTACCACGGGTTGTAGATCGCGAGCCGTCCGTCGTGCTCGCCGACGCGCCCGTAGGCGAGCACGCGGCGGCCGGGCTCGATGCCGGGGATGCGACGCTGCCCAAGCCACACGAGGTCCAGTGACTCGGTGCCGTCGAACAGCTCGGCCTGCAGGGTCGGGACGGTCTCGCTCGGGGTGTAGACGACGGCGCACAGCCGCCCCACGACCTTGACGCGGTTGCCCCGCCGCAGGTCGCACACGGGCATGCAGGAGCGCTTGCCGACCTTTTCCTGCAGCTCGGCGGCGTCGAGGTTCTCGGCGCTGGCCGTCAGCCGCTGCAGTAGCGATGCGCGTCCCACGAAGCCAGGGTAACTCCCTGCGGTCAGGTCCCGGGAGTGGAACCGGGCTCGGGGAGCTCGACCCCGCTGGGGAGCTGCAACGGCACCGGCTCCCGGACCGGCAGCGGTTCGGTGCCGCGCACGACCACGACGCCACGCAGCGCGTCCTCGAGCGGCGCCGCGGCGTCCGCGTCGGTCGCCACCGGCCCCGCGAACAGGGCACGCAGGAACCAGCGCGGCCCGTCGACGCCGACGAAACGCACCGGCACGGTGCCCCGCCCGCTGTCGTCGGCGACGGTGCCGTGCAGCTCGGTGCCGAACGGCCCCTCCTTCTCGCTCGGCACGGGGCGACGCTGGCCTCGGAGCGAGTCGGCGATCTCGGCGCGGACCTCGTCCCAGATGCCCTCGTTGCGCGGCGCGGCGAACACGCCGAGCTGCATGGTGCCCTGCGGGCCGGCGAGTGTGGCCGCGATGACCTGCTGGACCTCGTTGAGCTCGACCTGGATGTCGAAACCCTCGCCCACCGGGATCTGCAGCGCGCCCAGGTCGACGCGTTCGACCTCGTCGTCAGGGGCGTCGCGCTCGTCGAACGGCCCGGTGGTCGCGTCGGGCTCGACGCGGACCCTCGTCTCCCACGGTGGCGTCGCGTCGATCTTCGATGCTTCGGTGCGTTTCTGCCTGCGTCGTCCCGGCACTACTGGTGTCCTCCCTCGGACGGTTGCTGGTCGGCGGCGTGCAGCGTGCCGAGAGCGGCGGCACCGCCGGTCGAGCCGTGGCCCCCGGACCCGCGCGCCGAGTCGGGCAGCTCGTCGACCTCGACGAAGCGGGCCCGCTCGACCCGCTGGACGACGAGCTGGGCGATGCGCTCGCCCCGTGCGAGCACGAGCGGGTTGGCCGAGTCGTGGTTGATGGCGATGACCTTGATCTCGCCGCGGTAGCCGGCATCGACCGTGCCCGGGGCGTTGACCAGGCCGAGGCCGGCGCGGGCGGCGAGCCCGGACCGGGGGTGGACGAACGCGGCGTAACCGGCCGGCAGCGCGACGGCGAGCCCGGTCGGCAGCACGGCACGCTCGCCCGGGTCGAGGGTCACGTCGACGGCGGTCACGATGTCGGCGCCGGCGTCACCCGGGAGCGCGTAGAGCGGCAGCGGAAGAGCGGCGTCGAGCCGCCGGACGAGCACCTCAGGACCGCGGTCGGGCTCGGCGTCGAAGGGGTCGCGCGAAGAACCGGGCCCAGGCGTTCGGGCTGCGATCTCAGCGTCGGTCTGCACGGAGGCTGAGGCTACCCTCGACCACATGGCCACCGGCAGCGACAGTCCCCGCGGACCGGCCGCCGGGACCTCGCTCGGCTACCGCGAGACGCTGCGCACGCCGTGGTGGTGGTACCTCGTCGCCGTCGGGGTCGCCTGCCTGCTCGCCGCCGAGTTCCGCATCGGCGGCCTGCCGCTGACGTCGTGGGTGCCGTTCGTCGTCCTCATCCCGCTGTTCATGCTCTTCGTCTGGTGGTTGGGCCGCAGCCGGCTCGAGGTCAAGGACGGCGAGCTGCACATCCAGGGCGCCCATCTGCCGCTGCACCTCATCACCGGCACCGTCGGTCTCGACCCGCGCACGCTGCGTCTCGTGGTCGGCCGCGAGGGCGATCCCGCGGCGTTCGTCCAGATCCGGCCGTGGGTCGGCCCGGGTGTGCAGCTGTGGCTCGACGACCCCGACGACCCGACGCCGTACTGGATCGTCAGCACCCGGCACCCGAGGCGCCTCATGTCGGTCGTCGACGCCGCACGCTGACGTCCCCTCGGCCCGTGCGGGCGCGTCGCGGGGGTGCCAACTAGGTTGCTCGGCATGACCTTCACCGATGTCCCGGCCCCGTTCGTCACGCCGACCACCGAGCACGGCCGCCGCTTCGCCGGCCAGGTCGCGATCGTCACCGGCGCCAGCCGCGGCATCGGGCTGGCCGTGGCGCAGCGACTGGTCGACGAGGGGGCCAGGGTCGTCGTCACGGCCCGCAAGCCGGAGGGGCTCGCCGAGGCCGCCGAGCAGCTCGGGTCCGAGGCGGTGACGGTCGCCGGCCGCGCAGACGACCCGGACCATCAGGACGAGGCCGTGCGCACCGCGGTCGAGCGCTTCGGCCGCCTCGACGTCCTGGTCAACAACACCGGCATCAACCCCGCCTACGGCTCCCTGCTCGACCTCGACGAGGGCGCGGCCCGCAAGATCATGGACGTCAACGTGCTGGCCGCACTGGCGTGGACGCGCCGGGCGATCGCCGCCGGGCTGGGGCGCGAGGCGGCCGGCGCCATCGTCAACATGTCGTCGGTGGCGGGCCTGTCCCCCTCGCCCGGGATCGCGTACTACGGCGTCAGCAAGGGCGCGTTGATCAACCTGACCATCCAGCTCGCCGCCGAGCTGAGCCCACACGTCCGGGTCAACGCGGTTGCCCCGGCCGTGGTCAAGACCCGCTTTGCGGCGGCGCTCTACGAGGCCGACGAGGCAAAGGCGGCGGCCGGGTACCCGCTGGCCCGGCTCGGCGTGCCGGAGGACATCGCGGCCGCGACCGCGTTCCTGGCCTCGTCGGACGCGGCGTGGATCACCGGCCAGACGCTGGTCGTCGACGGCGGCGCGGCCCTGAGCCCCCGCCTCTGACCGCACGAGCATCCCCCAACCCCACAACCGTGCGGAACTAAAGGGGCGTGGCCGGCGCGGGCGGGGCCGGGCCGCGGGGGGGGGGGGTGGGGTGGTGGGGGGTGGGGGGTGGTGGGTGGGGGGGGGGGGG
>NZ_CAXUNP010000033.1:0-37794 GCF_964252635.1 uncultured Jatrophihabitans sp. | reverse complement strand
CCCCCCCCCCCCCCCCCCCCCCCGGGGTCACACACCGGGGGGGGCCCGGCCCCGCCGGGCGGGGCCCCGCGGTGGTGCAGGTTCGGTTGTTCGGTTGTGCAGGTTGATCGTTCGGTGGTGCTGCGGCGTGCGCTCAGGCGCAGTCGCGGCAGATCAGCTGGCCGTTCTTCTCGCGGGCCAGCCGGCTGCGGTGATGGACGAGGAAACAGGACGAGCAGGTGAACTCGTCGTTCTGCTTCGGCAGGACCCGGACGGTCAGTTCCTCGCCGGACATGCTGGACAGGTCGGCGCCGGGCAGTTCCAGCGACTCGGCCAGCTCGGTCTCGTCCACGTCGATCGAACCCGACTGGGCCTCGGCGCGGCGCGCCTTCAGCTCCTCGATCGAGTCCTCGTTCAGTTCCTCTACGTCTCCCCGACGCGGCGCGTCGTAGTCGGTCGCCATGCGGCGTCAACTCCTCGGTGGGCGTTCCCACGGTCGTGATCTCGTGCGGCGTGCTGCCGTCACTGTGGTTCAGAGTGTTTCTTGTCTGCTGAGCGGTGTGTCCGTTCGGCGCTGGAACGCACCGGCCTGCTGTTTTGTGCCCGGCTCCTGCAACGCCAGCTGAGACACCGCTCACCATCCCGGCCGCGGAACGGTACCGCGAACCAGTGTGCGGGAAACGCCCGGGCTGCCGAACCCATTCCCGCGTGTCCCGCGGATACGATCAGGGCCCCGATCCCGGTCAGACAGAAGGCAGGTCGACGCGTCATGGCGAGCACGGTCACGCGCCGCCCCCTTCCTGCGTTGATAGCACTGGTGGCCCTGCTGCTGCTCACCGCGCTGGTCTGGTGGCGGGTCATGAACCGCGACGGGGGCTCCTCGGCCGATGCGAAGAACTGCCCGACGCCCTCGGCCGCCTCCACGAGCAGCACGCCGACCGGCACCGCGGCGCCGCGCACGCTGCCGCCGCAGCGCACCGTCGACGTGCTGGTGCTCAACGCCACCACCCGCAACGGCATCGCGGGCAAGGCCCGTACGGCGCTGCTGGCCGACGGCTTCCGTTCGACGCTGCGCGCCAACGACGACGACAGCAAGAACAAGGTCACCGGGACGGCGCAGATCCGCTACAGCGCCGCCAACAAGCCTGGGGCGCAACTGCTGCAGTACTACTTCCCCGGCGCCCAGCTGCTGCAGGTCAGCACGCCGTCCGAGCAGGTGACGGTCAGCCTCGGGCCCCGCTACTCCGCGGTGCAGTCGCAGAAGGCCGTCACGGCACGGCTGGCCGCCGACAAGGTGACGCTGACGACCGCCGCCCCCACCCCGACGGCCGGCACCAGCACCACCAGTCGCTGCTGAGGCCCGGGCCGCTCCCTGCCGCCCCATGCGGCAGGCACCCGGCGTCTCAGCAGACCCGGTCGGCGCCCAGCTCGCCGAGCACCCGCACCAGCTCCGCCGACAGGTCCGGGCCGGCCGCGGCGACCAGCTGCATCGTCGGCTCCCCGCCGCCGGGCCCGGTGACCCGGCAGCCCGCCTCGGTGGCGACCAGCGCACCGGCGGCGTGATCCCACGGGTTGAGTCCCGCCTCGAAGTAGGCGTCCAGGGTGCCCGCGGCGACGCGGCACAGGTCGAGGGCCGCCGACCCGATCCGGCGGATGTCGGCGATGCGCGGCAGCAACTCGGCGACCACCGCGACCTGGCGCGCGCGCATCGCCGCGTCGTAGCCGAACCCGGTGCCGACGATCGCCCGCTCCAGCGGCACGGCGCGCGGCCCCGACAACGTCCGGGGCGGCTGCCCCGCGCGCAGCAGCACCGCCCCGCCCCCGCGGCGGGCGTGGAAGGTGTCCCCGCTGACCGGGTTGCACACCGCGCCGGCGACGACCGTGCCCGCGACCTCGGCGGCGACCGAGACGGCGTACTCGGGCAGGCCCAGCACGAAGTTGACCGTCCCGTCGATCGGGTCGACGACCCAACGCACCCGGGCCCCGGTGCTGCCGCCGTCGTGCCCGGCGCCCTCCTCGCCGAGCACGCCGTCGCCGGGCCGCAGTTCCGCCAGTCGCGCGACCAGCCAGCTCTCGCTGGCCCGGTCGACCTCGGTGACCAGATCGGTGGCGGTGCTCTTGGAGTCGACGGCGAAGGGGTCGGCGCGCCCGGCACGGACGACGTCGGCCGCGCCGCGCGCCAGCCACAGCGCCAGCGTCTCGAGGTCGGCAGCGTCCTCGGACTCCGGGTGCACGGCCGGCGGGGCGACGGGAGGTGAGGCGGTCACCCCCGCATCCGATCACGGATCGCGCCGCACGGCGTACACGGTCCGTACCTCGCTGGCCGGTCCAGGTACTAGGGTCATGCGGTCACGGAGCGCGAGCGAGGAGCAGTCGATGGTGGTCACGGGCGGGCCGGACGGTCAGGCGTTCGGCGTCGACATCGGCGGCACCGGCATGAAGGGCGCCGTGGTCGACACCGGCACCGGTCAGCTGGTCACCGAGCGCAAACGCATCCTGACCCCGCACCCGGCGACGCCCGAGGCCGTCGCGGGCGTCGTCGCGCAGCTCGTCTCGGACGCCGGCTGGCAGGGTCCGATCGGCGCGACGTTCCCGGCCGTCATCAAGCACGGGGTGGCCCAGTCGGCCGCCAACGTCGACCCGTCCTGGGTGGGCACCGACGCCGACAAGACCTTCACCCAGGCGGTCGGTGACAACAGCGAGGTGCTGGTCCTCAACGACGCCGACGCGGCCGGCATCGCCGAGGCCCGCTACGGCGCGGCCAAGGGCGTGGCCGGAGTCGTCATCCTGCTGACCTTCGGGACGGGCATCGGCAGCGCACTGCTCATCGACGGCGTCCTGGTGCCCAACACCGAACTGGGCCACCTGGAGCTCGACGGCCACGACGCCGAGTCACGCGCGGCTGCGTCCGTGCGTGACGAGCACGGGATGTCCTACAAGAAGTGGTCCAAGCGCGTGGACGCCTACATGCAGCACGTCGAGCGGCTGTTCACGCCTGACCTGTTCGTGGTCGGCGGCGGGGTCAGCAAGAACGCGGAGAAGTGGGTGCCGCTGCTCGAGCTCAAGACGCCGGTTAAGCCCGCCCAGCTGCTCAACGACGCCGGCATCGTGGGTGCCGCGATCGCCGCCATCGAGCACCTCGGCGAGTAGCGGAGCCGCGTCCGAGGAACGCGACGCGGACGCCGATGTCGCACCACATGGCTGGCGCGACGTGCCTGCCGCAGTACAATGAGCCGCAAGGGCACTGCGCACGTACTGGACTCGAATCTGAGCCGACCAACAGACGGCCTGCGAACCCTTCACTCCGCGTCATGCGGCTCGTTCAGCGCACGCCCACGGGTCACCTCAGGGTCCGTTGCGCACCTTCGTGGTGAAAGGTCTTCAGTGGTTTCCAGCAAGCAGACGACAACCGAGGACGAGCCGGTCACCGGCGAGTCCCCCGCCACCACCGGCGGTCGGCGTGTGCTCGCCGCGGCCAGCGCCACCAAGCGCACCGCCACGGCCCCCGTCCGCAAGGCCGCCGCCAAGAAGGCGCCCGCGAAGAAGGCAGCGGCCAAGGCTGCGGCCGACACCGCGACGGCCGCTCCGGCCGCCGACGGCGCCGAGGCTGCCGACGGCGAGGCCGTCGAGGGCGCCGCCGCCGAGGGTGCCGCCGAGTCCGAGGAGATCGTCTGGGACGAGGAGGAAGAGGAGTCCGAAGCCCTGCGCCAGGCGCGCAAGGACGCCGAGATGACCGCCTCGGCCGACTCCGTCCGTGCCTACCTCAAGCAGATCGGCAAGGTGGCCCTGCTCAACGCGGAGGAGGAGGTCGACCTCGCCAAGCGCATCGAGGCCGGTCTGTACGGCGCCGAGCGGCTGCGTCAGGCCGAGGAGGCCAACGAGAAGCTGGCCACCCAGATGCGGCGCGACCTGCGCTGGATCGTCCGCGACGGCGAGCGGGCGAAGAACCACCTGCTGGAGGCCAACCTGCGCCTGGTCGTCTCGCTGGCCAAGCGCTACACCGGTCGCGGCATGGCCTTCCTGGACCTCATCCAGGAGGGCAACCTGGGCCTGATCCGGGCGGTCGAGAAGTTCGACTACACCAAGGGCTACAAGTTCTCGACGTATGCCACCTGGTGGATCCGGCAGGCCATCACCCGCGCCATGGCCGACCAGGCCCGCACCATCCGTATCCCGGTGCACATGGTCGAGGTCATCAACAAGCTGGGCCGCATCCAGCGTGAGCTGCTGCAGGATCTCGGCCGTGAGCCGACGCCCGAGGAGCTCGCCAAGGAAATGGACATCACGCCGGACAAGGTGCTGGAGATCCAGCAGTACGCGCGTGAGCCCATCAGCCTCGACCAGACCATCGGCGACGAGGGCGACAGCCAGCTCGGCGACTTCATCGAGGACTCTGAGGCCGTCGTGGCCGTGGACGCGGTGTCGTTCACGTTGCTGCAGGACCAGTTGCAGTCGGTGCTGCAGACGCTGTCCGAGCGGGAGGCCGGCGTGGTCAAGCTGCGCTTCGGGCTCACTGACGGCCAGCCGCGCACCCTCGACGAGATCGGCCAGGTCTACGGCGTGACGCGTGAGCGGATCCGCCAGATCGAGTCCAAGACGATGTCCAAGCTGCGTCACCCGTCCCGCTCGCAGGTCCTGCGCGACTACCTCGACTAGGAGCGAGCGGAGACGAGCTTGCTCGTTCTCCCGGGCGACGACGTCGAGATTGAGGCCGCAAAGCGGCTGAACACCTGGACTGAGCCCTGGAGTTGTCCGCGGCTCGTCGGGCGCCACCCCGACGGAGCGCGGACAACTCGGCCAGACGGAACAGACGAAGGCCCCGCCCGGATGATCCCGGGCGGGGCCTTTCGTCTTGTCGAACTCTGCTCAGCGCTCTTCGGCACCTGCCGTGGCCGGGACCTCGACGAGGCGGTTCGACTCGTCCTGAATGTCCGTGGCCAACTCACGCAACCGCGACTCGTTCTCGTGGAAGTGGTGCGCACACAGAAGCAGATCGAAGCCGGAGGCCATGGTGGCCCGGATGTATGCCTGCGCTCCGCACCGGTCACACCGGTCGGTGGCGGTGAGCGGACTCGCGGCGATAGTCGTGGTCACGTTCAACACCTCTCTCTGCTGTCTCGGACGACCTAGGGGTAGTCGTCCCTCGTGCTACTTCTCCAGGTAACCACTCCGGAGGCCGCCGCGGTGGCGACACCCTGAAGCCGAAACCTTGCTGCAATACGTCTGGCTGAAAAAGCTGACCTCGACTAACTGCGTCGGTTGGTCACACAGTCCACAACGACTGATACCCCTGCCAGGATTCCCGGTATCCGCAGCGCGGGCAGATGACGTGACTCACGCGGGATCAACCCCCCAATAGCTGCATCAACCGGTCACGCCGCAGCTCGAGAACCTCGGCGGACGCGGCCGCGGACGCCGGACCCGGGACGTCACGCCGCAGCTGGGCGTGGATCTGGCCGTGCGGCGCGCCGGTCCGCGCGGCGTAGATGCCCACCAACCGGTTGACCTCGCGGCGCAGCTCGGCCCCGGCCCGCCAGGACGACGTCGGCGGTGGCGAATCCTCCGGCGCGCTGGGCGTGAGCCCGGCCACCCGGCTGCGCGCGTGGCTGTCGCGGCGGGCCAGCAGCGAGGCCATCTGCTCGGGCGACAGGATCCCGGGCAGCCCGAGGTAGTCCTCGTCCTCCGGGGTGAGGTCCTCGGGGGCGGCGACCACCGCGCGGCCGCCGTGCAGGATGTGGGCGAAGGACGCGTCGGCGTCGACGAGCTCGGCGCGGTCGGTCTCGCCGGGCTCGGGTTCGACCCGCTCGACGTCGAGCAGCTCGTCGGACTGCTGTGCCGGCGGCGGGATGACGTGGTTGCGCTCGTCCTCGAGCTCAGCGGCCAGGGCGAGCAGGGGCCGTACCGCAGGCAGGAAGACCGTCGCCGATTCGTGGTTGCCGCGGGCCCGGACGACGCGCCCCACGCCTTGGGCGAAGAACAGCGGCGTGCGGTAGGAGGTCATCCACGCCAGACACGCTGCGCGGGGCACGTCGACGCCCTCGGACACCATCCGTACGCAGACGGCCATCCGCTGCGTCCCGTGGGTGAACGCGGTGATCTTCTCGCTGGCCTTCGGGTCGTCGGACAGGATCACGACCGGGGCCTCCCCCGTCACCTGCGTGACGATGTCGGCGTAGGCGCGCGCGTCGTCCTGGTCGCTGGCCAGGACGAGGCCGGCGGCGTCGGGCATCCCCGACTCGCGCAGGTGGCTGATGCGCTCGTCCATGGCCGCGATGACGTGCGGCACCCATTTGCCGGCCGGGTTCAGGGCCGTGCGCCACGCGGTGGCCTCGAGCTTGCGGGTGCTGGGCTCGGACAGCGACGCGGCGATGACCTCGCCGGCGCTGTTGCGCCAGCGGGTGGTGCCCGTGTACGCCGCGAACACGACCGGGCGCACCACGCCGTCGCGCAGCGCCTCGCGGTAGCCGTAGGTGTAGTCGGCCTCGCTGCGCAGGCCACCCTCGCCGTCCTCGGCGTAGCGCACGAACGGGATGCGCTCGTCGGGACGGGTGCGGAAGGGCGTGCCGGTGAGGCACAGCCGGCGGGCGGCGAGGTCGAAGGCGGTGGCGACCGCGTCGCCCCACGACAGGCCATCACCGGCGTGGTGCACCTCGTCGAGGATCACCAGCGTCCGCTTGGCGCCGGTCCGGGCCGCGTGCAGCGCCGGTTTGGCCGCGACCTGCGCGTAGGTGGTGACGTAGCCACGCAGGTCGGGGCGGACGGCCCCGGTGGCGTTGGTCAGGGCGCCGTCGAGGGGCAGCCCGGCGGCGTCCGCCGCCTCGGCCCACTGCGTGCGCAGGTGGTCGGTCGGCGCCACGACGATGACCCGGTCGATGATCTTGGCGTCGACCAGCGAGCGCGCGAGCGCGAGCGCGAAGGTCGTCTTGCCGGCACCGGGGGTGGCCGTGACCAGGTAGTCACGACGTCGCGCGACCTCGTGATACCGCGCGAGGGCCACGCTCTGCCAGGCCCGCAACCGGGGGCCGTGCGGGGTGGGTGAGGCGGACAGCGGCGCGGCCAGTACACCCACCTCCACCGGGATCTCGACACCTGCGAACGCCGGGCGACGCTTCACCCGTCCAGGGGTGGCCCGGTCACCGGCACCGAGCGTCCAACCTAGTCGTGACGATCACGAGCGCCGGACGGGGCACGCCGAACGCGCCGCACCTGACGTCGTCCTCGACACGCGGCCGGGGCTGCCGGTCGTCACGGGCGGCACGGTGCGGGCACACTGTTGACTCGTGAACCCGGTCCGGCGCCTGCTCCGCCTCGGCCGCTACGTGCCCGTGCTGCTCAAACGCACCGTGGCGAAGGCGTGGAACGACCGCGTGCTGGGTCTGTCGGCGGAGGCCGCGTTCTGGCAGATGCTGAGCCTGCCGTCGCTGTTCCTGGCGCTGCTGGCCGCGCTCGGCTACGTCTCCCGCTGGTTCGGCCCTGGCACCGTCGACCGCACCCAGAAGCAGATCGAGAACGTCTCGAGCCGGGCCTTCAGTGAGCAGGTCGTCAACCAGGTCATCGCCCCGACGTTGCACCAGGTGCTGCGGGGTGACCGGGCCTCGGCGCTGTCCATCGGGTTCGCGCTCGCGCTGTGGGCGGGGTCGTCGGCGACCGCAACCTTCGTCAACACGATCACCATCGCCTACGACCAGCGCGACCTGCGCGGCCCGATCCGCAGCCGCCTGCTCGCGCTGTGGGTGTTCCTCGGCACCGTCATCCTGGGCGTGTTCCTGCTGCCCATGCTGGTGCTCGGCCCGGACCTGCTGCGCAAGGCGTTCCCGCACCGGGCGCAGCACACCGTGAGCACCCTCATCAGCAACGGCTACTACCCGGTCCTCGTCGTGGTGCTGCTGCTCGGCCTGACCACGTTCTACAAGGTGGCGCCGCCGAAGCGGTTGCCGTGGCGGCGCGGGTTGCCGGGGGCCGCGCTCGCAGGCGTGGTGTTCCTGCTCGGGTCGGCCGGGC
Organism: uncultured Jatrophihabitans sp.; assembly: GCF_964252635.1. Lineage (GTDB taxonomy): Bacteria > Actinomycetota > Actinomycetes > Mycobacteriales > Jatrophihabitantaceae > Jatrophihabitans. Next base: position 29,814 of record NZ_CAXUNP010000033.1, on the reverse strand, counting down.
TGCGTACCTACATCGAGTACATCGTCGACAAGAACCACTCCTACGGAGCGCTGGCCGCACCCATCGCCGCGTTGCTGTTCTTCTTCATCCTTGCCCTGGGCGTGCTGCTCGGGGCGGAGCTGAACGCGGCCATCCAGCAGCTCAAGCCGGCCAAGTCCAGGCCGCCACGCGTGCTGGACCCGCGCAACTGGCAGCTGTTCTCCGGCGAGCTGCCCCAGGTCGACGCCGCGAGCGCGGACGGGGCAGCCACCGGCGCGAACGGGACCCCTGCCCGCAACGGGAAGGCCACCGGACCTGTGAACGGCGACGCCCGCGGTCCGGCCGCGCACGGCGTCACGCCGGACAGCGTGCGCACCGCAGCCGTGCGCCGGCTCACCGGGCTGCGCGAGCACGGGCGCCTGCGCCGCAGCGACACGCCCTGACGCAGCCCTGACGCGGCGTCAGCGCATGCTCTCGAAGATCTCCTTGCACTGCGGGCACACCGGGGAGCCGGGCTTCGGTGTCTTCGTCACCGGGAACACCTCACCGCACAGCGCCTGCACCATCGTCCCCATGACCGCGCTCTCGGCGATCTTGTTCTTGCGGACGTAGTGGAAGACCTCGGGCCCGGTATCGGTGTCCGACGTGGACGGGGACTCGAGAACCTGCGTGTCGGTCATGCCTTCACTCCGTTCGGCCAAGCGGAGACCCATGCCTATTGTTCGCTCCGCGAGCGTCGCTCATGGCCTCGATTGTGCCTCAGTGAGCCGGCAGGTCAGCCGTCGACGGTGCGCCCGTCGTCGCCGGCCGTGAGAGCACGCTCGGTGCCCGCACCCGGCCGGTAGCTCGGGTCCACGACGTGCCGCTTGACCGGCGCGTTGTTGGCCACCAGCACCGCGCACCACGGCAGCACCGCACCACCGACCACGAAGGCCAGGGCGAGGTAGATCGACAACTGGTAGGTGCAGGCGGCAGCGATGACGCAGAGGCCACGGATCGACATCATGATCGCGTACTTGCGGCGGCGGCGGTCGTACTCGTAATCGTTGCTCTCCTGGGCGCTCGTGATGAGCAACGCCTCGGGGGCGTGGGAGCGGCGCATGAGCCCATAGTCGCACCGAACAGGACGGAAAGCTCGTGCAGCGAAGGACTGCTGGGTCACCACCGGAAGACGCCCGCGACGCCGTGGTAGGTGACGATGGACAGGTGCCCCGTGCCGCTCAACCCCGTGCCGCTGAACCCCGTGCCGCTGAACCCCGTGCCGTCGAACCGCTGCTCGACCCCGCCCACCTCGCGGACCTGCGTCGTGCCCTCGCCGGCTACACCGCGGACGCCGTGCACGATGCCCTGGGACTGGCCGGGCAGGCCGCCCACTCACGCGGTGATCTCGCCGGGGTCGCCCGGGCCCTGCGCCGGGGCGACACCGACCGGCGGCTGCGCACGTTCGTCGAGCTGTTCCTGCTCGGCCGCGAGGTGACGGAGGCCGCGGCCCGCGAGGCCTTCGACCCGTTGCCCCTCGACGTCGCGGTGCAGGCGGGCGTGGTCGAGACGTCGGCCGGGTCGGTGCGCGCCGCGCTGGAGATCCGCCCGTACGCCGAGGCGGGTACGTCGCCGTGGGAGACGCCGGTGCCGGACGCACCCTGGTGGGTGGTGTCGGACCTGGGGTCCGACGTGCGCCCGGGTCCGTTGGCCGGCGACCACGTCCTGGGCATCGGTGCGGCCTCGACGACCCTGGCCCAGTCGACGCCCCGGGTCGGGGTCGGCCGCGCCCTCGACGTCGGCACCGGCTGCGGTGTCCAGGCGCTGCACCTGGGCGGGCACAGCAGCAGCGTGACGGCCACCGACATCAGCCGGCGGGCCCTCAGTCTCGCCGCCACGACCGCGGCGCTCAGCGGCCAGACGTGGGACCTGCGGCACGGGTCGCTGCTCGACCCCGTCGAGGAGGAGCGGTACGACCTCGTCGTCGCCAACCCGCCGTTCGTGGTGTCCGCAGGCGGCCCGGGCTACGACTACCGGGACAGCGGACTCGCCGGTGACGGGGTCAGCGAGGCGCTGGTGCGCGGCCTGCCGGCCGTCCTCAACCCCGGCGGCACCGCCGTCCTGCTGGCGAACTGGATCATCCCCCGCGAGGGTGACTGGCAGGACCGGGTCACCGGCTGGGTCGCGGGGCGCGGCTGCGACGCCTGGATCTGGCAGCGCGAGATGGCGGACCCCGGCGAGTACGTCGCGCTGTGGCTGCGCGACGCCGGTGAGACGCCCGGTTCGCCGGCCTGGGACACCCGCTACGACGCCTGGCTGGACTGGTTCGACGAGGCCGGGGTCGCCGCGGTCGGCATGGGCCTGGTTGCGATGCGCCGGCACGAGGCACCGGCCGGTTCCGACACGCCCGAGGTGCTGGTGGCCGAGGACGTGCCGCAGCCGGTCCAGCAGCCGGTGGGAGCCGAGATCGGCGCCTGGTTCGACCGCCAACGTCTGCTGCACGACACGGCGGACGAGAGACTGCTGGGCACCCGGTTCCGTCCCGCGCCGGACCTCGTCCGCACCCGCGACGCCGTCACCGACCCCGACGGGTGGCGCGTCGCCCGGGACGTGCTCCGGCAGTCCCACGGCCTGCGGTGGGAACTCGACGTCGACGACGCCGTCGCGGCGCTCGTCGCAGGCAGCGACGCCACGGCCCCGTTGGCGCTCGACCTGGCCGTGCTGGCCGCATCGCTCGGCGAGGCGGTCGAGGACGTCACCGCGGCTGCGCTGCCCGTCGTCCGCGACCTGGTCGGGCGCGGCTTCCTGCTCCCCGTGGACCTGCCGGAGCAGGACGGCGAGCGGTGAGGGCGCTCGTGCAGCGGGTGAGCGAGGCCCGGGTGGAGGTCGATGCGCGCACCGTCGGCGCGATCGGGACCGGGCTGCTCGTCCTGGTCGGTGTCACGCACGACGACACCGAGGACGTCGCGCGGGCCGTCGCCAGGAAGGTGCACCGACTGCGCATCCTGCCCGGCGAACTCAGCGTGGCCGACGAGCCCGACGCGGGCGTGCTGGTGGTCAGCCAGTTCACCCTCTACGGCGACGCCCGCAAGGGCCGTCGCCCGACCTGGGCCGTTGCCGCACCCGGCTCGAGGGCGGAGCCGTTGGTCGAGATCGTGGCCGACACCCTGCGCGACCTCGGGACCCGGGTGGAGACCGGCGTTTTCGGCGCCGACATGCGGGTACATCTTGTCAACGAGGGACCAATGACGCTCCTGATCGAGCTGTGAGCACGCGCGCACATCACTGACGGCGAGTGGCGGGACCTGGCACTGAGTCAGGCCTGAGCGGATCGATCCTCTGTTCGGATTCCCGGGAACATCCGACCGGGGTCGGCACGTTGTCTCCATCGAACCGGTGACGCACGGATCTCGTGTCCACCACCGAGCATTCCGAGTCGATTTAGGTGGTCTGGTACATCGTGGCAACCTCTTCCAACACTGCTTCCCGCACCGGGACCCGTCGGGCTTCCGGCCCGCGGTCGTCCGCGGCCGAGCAGCGGCTGTCGGCGCGCGGGCACCGCAGCGCCCGGGCGGCCGCGCCGGCCGAGGAGCCGGTCGACGTCACCATCGCGGACCCGGCGGCGCCAGCCGCAACCTCGCCCGCGACCCGTACCCGCACCAAGACCAAGGCGGCCGTGAAGAAGACGCCGAAGAAGGCCGACGCCCCCACAACCGGGAGCGCCACGCCGGTCACCGACCGCGCGATGGCCGAGGACGACGGCGACGACGAGTCGGGGGCTGCACCGGTTCGCCGGACGCTCGACCTCGACGAGGTGTCGGCCTCCGCCGACCTCGTCCGGGTGTACCTCAACGAGATCGGCAAGGTCGCCCTGCTGACTGCGGCCGACGAGGTCGATCTGGCCAAGCGGATCGAGGCCGGGCTCTACGCGGCGCACCTTCTGACGCAGCCCAACCAGTTCACGGCCGCCCGCAAGCGTGACCTGCGCGCCGTCGTCCGCGACGGCGAGCGGGCCAAGGACCACCTGCTGCGTGCCAACCTGCGCCTGGTCGTGTCGCTGGCCAAGCGCTACACCGGCCACGGGATGCCGTTCCTCGACCTCATTCAGGAGGGCAATCTGGGGCTGATCCGCGCCGTCGAGAAGTTCGACTACGCGAAGGGCTTCAAGTTCTCCACCTACGCCACCTGGTGGATCCGGCAGGCGATCAGCCGGGCGATGGCCGACCAGTCGCGCACCATCCGGCTGCCCGTCCACCTCGTCGAGCAGGTCAACAAGCTGCAGCGCATCCGCCGTGAGCTGAACCAGGAGCTGGGCCGCGAGGCGCACCACTCCGAGCTGGCCCACGAACTGGACATCACCGAGGAGCGGGTCCGCGAGCTCATCGACCTGTCCCGGGACCTGGTCAGCCTGGACCAGACCGTGGGCACGGACGATGACGCCTCGCTGGGCGACTTCATCGCCGACGAGCGCTCCACCTTCGCCGCCGAGACGGTCGTCGAGGGGGGTCTCATGCGGGGCCACCTGCAGGAGGTCCTGAACACCCTGGACGCCCGCGAGGCGGCCGTGGTCCGGATGCGCTACGGCCTCGACGGTGGCCAGCCCAAGACACTGGACGAGATCGGGCGGGCGTTCAAGCTCTCCCGCGAGCGGATCCGGCAGATCGAGCGCGAGACGATGGCCAAGCTGCGCCACCCGTCGCGCTCGCAGGTCCTGCGCGACTACCTCGACACCTGAGCACTTCAGCACCTCAGCACGACCCGGACGTCGGCACGGCGCCCCCTTCCCGGGGGCGCCGTGTCGTGCGTCCGGAGCCGCTGGTCACTGCACGCGGCTAGGATCGACAGGCAGTGTTCACCTGGGAGGTGGAGATGAGTCATCACAGCGATCTGATCGACACCGCCGAGATGTACCTGCGCACGGTGTACGAGCTCGAGGAGGAAGGCGTCGTGCCGCTGCGGGCGCGCATCGCCGAACGCCTGGGGCAGAGTGGGCCCACCGTCAGCCAGACCGTTTCCCGGATGGAACGTGACGGGCTGCTGCACGTCGCCGACGACCGGCACCTCGAGCTGACCGAGAAGGGCCGCCACGAGGCGGTCGGCGTCATGCGCAAGCATCGGCTCGCCGAGCGGCTGCTGGTCGACGTCATCGGCCTCGACTGGGAGGACGTGCACATCGAGGCCTGCCGGTGGGAGCACGTCATGAGCGACGCCGTCGAGCGCCGCATCCTGGCCCTGCTCAGCAAGCCGCTGGTGTGCCCGCACGGCAACCCGATCCCCGGCCTGGATCAGCTCGGGCTGCCCTTCTCGAACGCCGAGCAGGTCGGCCCGCTGGTCAGCCTCAGCACGGCCGCCGGCCACCCGTCGACCAGCACGGTCGTGATCAACCGGATCAGCGAGCAGCTGCAGCCCGACGCCGCGCTCATGCACCGCCTCTCGGACGCCGGCATGCGGCCGGGCAACGTCGTGCAGGTGGCGCCGGTCGACAGCGGGGTCGAGGTCTGGGTGGACGGCAGCGAGCGGACGCTGTTCGACCGCGTCATCAGCGACCACGTGTTCGTCCGGGTGGCCTGACCACCGCCAGGGCCGGCACCGCCGCCTGATGCTGCGACTGCCACCCACCGCCACGCACTGCCGACCTGGGCGTCGATAGACTGGCGCGCTGCGAGCCGATGCCGCCTCGCCCGCCCGCGATACCGCGTCCACGTGCCCACGGGCACCGAAGAACGCCGTCCACGAGCCGAGAGAGAGTGTCGGTGGCATACGACCCCCAGGGTTTCCTCAAGCACGAGCGCCGGGACACCCCGAAGCGCCCCGCCGACGAGCGGGTGCGTGACTGGCAGCCGATCTATCTGCGAGCCAGGCCCGAGGTCGTGAGCGAGCAGGCCGCCCGGTGCATGGACTGCGGCGTGGCGTTCTGCCACAGCGGCTGCCCGCTCGGCAACCTCATCCCCGAGTGGAACGAGTACGTGGCCCGCGACGACTGGGCGACCGCGAGCGACCGGCTGCACGCGACCAACAACTTCCCGGAGTTCACCGGGTGGATCTGCCCGGCCCCGTGCGAGGCCGCCTGCGTGCTGGCGTTGAACACCGACCCGGTGACGATCAAGCAGGTCGAGGTGTCCATCGTCGAGCGGGCGTTCGCCGACGGCTTCGTCGACCCGCAGCCCGCCTCCGAGCACACCGGCCGTTCCGTCGCCGTCGTCGGGTCGGGGCCGGCCGGGCTGGCCGCCGCGCAGCAGCTCACGCGCGCCGGCCACGCAGTGACCGTCTTCGAACGCGACGACCGCCTGGGCGGCCTGCTGCGCTACGGCATCCCCGACTTCAAGATGCCCAAGGACATCATCGACCGGCGCATCGACCAGATGCGGGCCGAGGGCACCACGTTCCGGGTCGACAGCGACGTCACCGCGGACGACGTCACGCGGCTGCGCTCGGAGTTCGATGCGGTGGTGCTCGCCGTCGGTGCGCTGGCGCCGCGCGAGCTCAGCACCCCCGGACGTGAGCTGCGGGGCGTGCACCAGGCGATGTCCTACCTGCCGCTCGGCAACAGGGTGCAGGCCGGCGACCTCTCCGTCCCCGACATCGACGCCGCCGACAAGCACGTCATCATCGTCGGCGGCGGCGACACCGCTGCCGACTGCCTCGGCACCGCGAACCGCCAGGGCGCGACCTCGGTGACCGTGCTGGACCACAACCCGCGCCCCACCCCGCGGGAGAACCTGGTGAACCCGCGCTGGCCGGCGGCGATGAGCAGCCGCGGCGTCTCGCCGGCCCACGACGAGGGTGTCCACGAGGCCTGGGCCCGCGAGGTGGTCTCGTTCGAGGGCGACGAGAACGGCGCGGTGCGGGCGGTCGTCGTGGAGGAGGTCGAGATCGTCCGCGTCGACGGCAGGCGGGAGTTCCGCCCGGTTCCCGGGTCGCGGACCGAGCTGCCCGCCGAGCTCGTGCTGCTCGCGGCGGGCTTCGTCGGTACCGACGTGCCGGACCTGCTCGGCGCGCTGGGGGCCGACCAGACACCGGGGCGCGGGACGGTGGCGATCGACGACCGCTGGCAGACCACCGCCGACGGCGTGTGGGCCTGCGGCGACGCCAGCCGCGGCGCTTCGCTGGTGGTGTGGGCGATCGCCGAGGGGCGCGCCTGCGCGGCTGCCGTCGACCACGCGCTCAGCGGGGTGTCCGAGCTGCCGCGCCCCGTCGTCCCCGGCGCCGTCGGGCTCTGAGCTCGTCGGGCGGATCGGAGCCCAGCACAGGGAAGGTGCGCGGGTCGACAGCGTTGGCCAGGGCGGCCAGGAGCAGGTCGGCGGCGCTGTAGGACGGGTCGCTGGCCAGGACCCGCTCGGCGGCCAGCCGGGCCAGGACTCCGTTGCCCGCCCGCCAATTCGCCCAGGCCAGCAGGAACGTGGGGGCGGCGTCGTAGGGGCTGGGGCAGCGGCGTGCCAGCTCGGCCCACAGCGCCCTGCCGTCGAGGCGACGACTGTCGACCGCCACCCACACCTCGTCGCGGACCGCGACGCCGGTGAGGGCCACACCCAGCCGGGCGGCGGCAGCGTCGTCCGGGGTCGACCACTGCGCCGCGTCGCTGGCATCGGCCAGCCGGATGAGCTCGCGGACGAGCTCGCGCTCGTGCCCGGCGACGCCGCCGGCGAGCAGCGCCGCCACCGCCGTGTTCTCGGCAGCGGTGAGGAACGGGGCGAGCGCGGCACGCCGTGTGTCCGGCAGCGGTTCGAGGGTGGCAGCCAGTGTCGCGCGGTCGGGCAGGGCCACGACGCCCTCGAAGGCCGCCGCGGCCGCGAAGGCCGACGGGCTCGCCGGTTGCACGTTGCCCTCGGGCGGGCAGCACTGCGCGGCGCCGCACAGGTAGGACCACCACCGCGACCGGCACAGCAGCAGGGCGTCGTGGAGGACCGCACCCAGCCCGATGAGGCACTCGTCCACGGCCACGACGGCAGCGGCCCAGGGCAGGTCGTCGTGGGCGGCCACGGGCATCTCGCAACGGTCGTCGGCCACGACGACGATGAACGCATCGGAACCGCCACGCACCATCGCGGCGACGGTGTCGTCGACCAGGTCGGGCTGCCCGGTGTCGGCGAGGTCGAGGCGGGCCGTGACGACCAGGCAGCCGTCACGCAGGCCCAGGAGCACCAGGCTCTCGGTGGGACGGAAGCCGAGCAGGTACGGGATTGCGTCCAGCAGCTCGGCAGTGCCCGAGACGCGGCGGGCCCGGACGGGAAACGATGTGGTCATGGGCCGAGCGTGCTCGTTCCCGCCGGCCCGTGCCGCGCGTCATCGGCGGGATGTGGACGGAGCAGGCGCCTGTGTGGTGCCGAGGGCGAACTGTCGGCATCTCGTGGTATCGGCGCCCAGTGTGGTGTCGGCGGTCGGCGTGGTGTCGGCCGGTCGGCGTGGTGTCGGTGCACGCGTAGCAGGGGCACTCGACGTCGCGAGCACCCGGGATGGGGCGGGGCTAGGTCCGCCTCCTGCAGGTCGCTACTGCAGGTCGCCGGCGCGCCAGTGGGCTGCCGCCGCCGACAGCGCTGCGGCGACACGTTCGTTGCGCTGGGCCAGCTCGCCGACGTCGAGATCGTGGTCCGGGCCGCACGGCAGGGCACGGCGGCCGGCTGCGACAACCCGGAAGAACGCAGCGGCCCGTTCGAGCGCGACGTCGAGGTCGCCGCGGTACACGCCGGCCAGCATGGCGTCGGCGAAGTGCTGCACGGCAGGCGCGTCGGCGAAGTCGGCCACACCGGCCACCGCGGCCTCGGCCGGCGCCAGCGGCTCCCCCGCCCGCCACAACCGGGTGACCTCGTCGCCGTCGGAACGGCACCACTGCCGTAGCAGGTACAGCGCCCAGAGCGCCCCGGGCAGGCTCACCGGATCGGCGTCGCGCCAGAGCGCGGCCAGGGTGTCGAGGCCGACCCGGTCGGCCAGCTCGATGAACACCTCGCCGTCGCCCGGCGAGCGTCCGGCGCGGATCACCGCAGCCGCGGTGCTGGACGCGACCTCGGCCCGGGCACCCGGTGACGACGCGGCCCCTGCCGCATCGATCATCTCGGTCAGGTCGGCGAACAGCGCGGGCCGGTGCGGACGGGGCTGGTCCCCGGCCGTCACGTCGTGGTCCCGCGCCTGCGCATGCACCTCACGATACGGGGCGCCGGGGCGCGCACGACGCAGGTCGCAGCGGGTACCGTTGACGACGGCGTCGGCCCGATCCATGGCCCCCGGTCCCACAACAGCCGCCACGAGCGGCCTTCCGCCGAGAGGCGACCTGGCGGGCCGACGTCTCGACACCCCGGGCCCGACCGTCGTCGCTGACGATGGGGCCGGCGCAGGTCGGCACGGTCCCTGAGGTGGGTAGGACGACACGGTGGGCGACGGCAACGGCTGGGTGGTCTGCGCGTTGGGTCATCGTCACTGGGGCCGCTTCGGCGCGGCCGGTCTGCTGGTCACCAACGGGGTCAGCGTGCTGTTGCAGCACCGCGCCGTGTGGACGCACGAGGGAGGGACCTGGGCCCTGCCCGGCGGCGCGCGGGACAGCCACGAGACGGCACTCGACGCGGCGCTGCGTGAGACCCAGGAGGAGACCGACCTGGACGCGTCCGGCCTGGAACCGGTCGAGGAGTGGCGCGACGACCACGGCGGGTGGGCCTACACCACCATCGTGGCGAGCACGGTCGACACCGGCGCGGTGGAGCCCGCCAACGACGAGTCCACCGCGTTGCAGTGGTGGCCGATCCCCGAGGTCGGCTCGCTCGCTCTGCATCGCGGTTTCGCTGCCGCCTGGCCGCTGCTGCGGCCGCTGGCCGAGGCGATACGTCGGCCGGCCTGAGTTGCCGACGTCGCTGCAGTAGCGTCGCCGCACGTGCACATCTTGCTGCCCCCGAGCGAGGCCAAGGCCGCGGGCGGGCGCGGCCGGTCCCTGCGCGGCCGGCTCGACGACGGGCCGCTCGGCGAGGCACGGCAACGCACCACCGCCGCGCTCGCACGCCTGCTGGACGGGGACAGGCAGGCCGCGGCCCGGGCGCTGTTGCTGCCCGACGGCGTCGTCGACGACGCACTCGCCGACAACGCCCGCGTGCTGGACGCGCCGACGACCCCGGCCCTTCGCCGCTACACCGGCGTCGTCTACGACGGGCTGGCCTTCGCCACGTTGACCGCGACCGAGCAGCGGACGGCCGCCCGCACCGTCCAGGTCTTCTCGGGGTTGTTCGGTGTCGTGCGGGGCGACGAACCGGTGCCGCGGTACCGCGTCCCCGGCAAGGCCGTGCTGCCTGGTCTCGGCGTCGCCTCGACGTTCTGGCGCCCGGTCCTCGGACCCGTGCTCGACGACCGGCTCCGCCGCGGCCTCGTCGTCGACCTGCGCTCCGGCGACTACGCCGCGATGTGGCGCCCCGGGCCGGCGAGCGGAGTCCGGCTCGTGGCGGTCCGGGTGCTGTCGCCGCTGCCGCGCGGCGGGCACGGTGTCGTCAGCTTCACGAGCAAGCTGTCGAAAGGCCGCCTCGCCGCGGCCCTCGTGCGCCGCGTCGCCGAGGGTGGGCGGGTCGACACCGTCGAGGACGTCGCGGACGCCTGGGCCCACTGCGGCGGAGCCGGGCACCACCTGTACGACGACGGCCGCCTCGACCTCCACACGAGCTGACCCGCTCGCACGGAGCATCGGGTGCGCGTGGGTGACCCGCCTGCCGCGCCCGCGATCGCGTGGGTCACCATGTTTCGCATGCGCCTGGATCACCTCTCGTACGCGGCCGGCCCGGAAGGTCTCGCGGCCTGCGCGCAGCGCCTCGGCTCACGGCTCGGTGCGGGCTTCCGCGACGGCGGCATCCACCCGTCCTTCGGCACGCGCAACTTCGTGCTGCCGCTCGAGCACGGCTGCTACCTCGAGGTCGTCGAGGCCCTCGACCACCCGGCCGCGGACCGCGCGCCGTTCGGCCGCGCCGTCCGGGCACGCGGCGAGAGCGGTGGCGGGTGGCTGGCGTGGGCCGTCGCCGTCGACGACATCTCGGTCATCGAGCAGCGCCTCGGCCGGACCGCGGCCCGTGGTCACCGGCGTCGCCCCGACGGCTTCGACCTGCTGTGGCGCCAGATCGGCATCAACGACGTGTCCGAGGACCCTCAGCTTCCGTTCTTCACGGCCTGGGAGTCCGACCCCGAACACCACCCGTCGCACGGCGGCTCCGACATCGAACTGCAGTCGCTCGAGATCGCCGGCGACGAGCCGACCGTGGACGCCTACCTCGGCGAGTCCTCCCGGGAGCCCCTGGACGGCGTCGACGTGGAGTGGTCGGCCCCCGACGACGGCGACACCGGGCTGATCGCCGCCACGTTCAACACGCCGCGGGGCCGCGTCCGCCTCGACTGACGGCTGCGTACCGCGACCCGACCTGCAGGGACCTGCTCGTCCACGCGGGATAGTGGTGGCGTGGACAACGCGATGCTCACCTGGCAGCAGGGCCTGGTCCTGACGCTGGCGCTGGCTGCCGTCGCCGTGGTCTGCAGCCTGGTACACCGGGCTGTCGCACGCACCCTGGCCCCGTTCGCACGCGAGGCGACGATCATCGCCGGCCTGTACTCGCTCTGGCAGCTGGCCGGCACGCTGTCGGTGCGCGGTACCCAGGGGGCGTTCGCACGGGCCCGATGGATCGAGCGCACCGAGCACGCACTGCACCTGCCCCGCGAGTCGGACCTGCAGGTACTGGTCGACAACCGAGCCACTGCGCACGTCGCCGACCTCTACTACGCGACGATGCACTTCGGGGTGCTGTTCGTCTTCCTCGTCTGGTTGTTCGTGCGGCACCGGGACCGATACCGCGAGGTACGGCGCGTGCTGGCCGTGGCCACGTTCATCTGCCTGCTCATCCAGTTGCTGCCCGTCGCCCCGCCACGTCTGCTGCCGGGTTACGTGGACACCGCAGCCCGCTACGGCGACTCGGTCTACGGCAACGGTTCCGGGGCCGACGAGCTCTCGGCCATGCCGTCGGTGCACGTCGCGTGGGCAGTGCTCGTCGGCTGGTCCGTGTGGCGCATCGGCCGGGGCCGGTGGCGGGTACTCGGGCCGCTGCACGCCGTCGTCACCGTGGTGGTCGTGGTCAGCACGGCCAATCACTGGTGGGCCGACGGCGTCGTCGCCGTGGCCGTCCTGGTCGTCGCCCGGCTGCTGTGCCGGGGTGGCGAACGCGTGACGACGCGACTTTTCGGGCGCGACGAACGCATCGATCACGACACGGACCGCGCGCCGGAGTTGAGCGGGCCACCGCAGAGGGTCATCCTGCCCTCGAGCCCGTCCACCTGAGGAGAACGCCCCATGGAGACCACCTGATGGAGACCACCGGTGGCGTCGCGTACGGCGACCGCACCAGTTCCGGCGTCGGGACCCGCCTCACGCCGATCGGCGACTACGGCTTCCTGTCCGACGGCGAGGTCACCGCGCTCGTCTCCCCCGGCGGGTCCATCGACTGGATGTGCCTGCCGCGGATGGACTCGCCGAGCATCTTCGGCGCGATCCTGGGTCGCCACGCCGGCAGCTTCCGCGTCGCCCCCACCGACGTCACCGTGCCCGCCGCCCGGCGCTACCTGCCCGGCACGATGGTGCTGGAGACGAGCTGGGGCACCGACACGGGGTGGATCATCGTCCGCGACGCGCTGATCATGGGCCCGTGGCGCCACGAGGAGGCGTTGTCGGGCACCCAGCGCCGCACCCCCACCGACTACGAGGCCGAGCACGTCCTGCTGCGCACCATCCGGTGCGTCAAGGGCGAGGTGCAGACGGTCATCGAGTGCGAGCCGATCGCCGACTACGGCCGGACCCCGGTGCGCTGGCAGTACAGCGACCTGCTCTACCACCAGGGTGTGGGCACGGCACCGGGCTGGGACCACGAGCTGACCCTGACGACCGACATGCGGCTCGGTTTCGAGGGCAGCCGGGCGAGCGTGCGCACCCTGCTCAAGGAGGGCGACACCCGTTACATCGCGCTGTCCTGGGGCCGCAAGGAACCACCGCTGACCTACGAGGACGCGTACCGCAGGCAGGTGTGGACCGCTCACCACTGGCAGCACTGGCTCGGCCGCGGTCGGTTCCCCGACCACCCCTGGCGCTCCTACCTGCAGCGGTCGGCCCTGACCCTCAAGGGCCTGACCTACGGGCCGACGGGCGCGATCTGCGCGGCCGGCAGCACCTCATTGCCGGAGACCCTCGGCGGAGCCCGCAACTACGACTACCGCTTCAGCTGGATCCGGGACGCGACGTTCGCCCTGTGGGGCATGTACTCGCTTGGGTACGACTGGGAGGCCGTCGATTTCTTCAGCTTCATCGCCGACATCGCCGAGCGGGACGACGACCTGCAGATCATGTACGGCATCGGTGGTGAGCGCGACCTCAGCGAGTACACGCTGGACCACCTGCCCGGCTACGCCGACTCCCAGCCCGTGCGCATCGGCAACGCGGCGAGCACTCAGCAGCAGCACGACGTCTGGGGCGCGCTGCTCGATTCGGTGTACCTGCACAGCAAGGCCGCCGACCACGTCGACAGCCGCATCTGGCCCATCCTGGCCAAGCAGGTCAAGGCGGCCCTGAAGAACTGGCGCGCACCGGACGCCGGCATCTGGGAGGTCCGTGGCGAGCTGCAGCACTTCACGTCCTCCAAGATCATGTGCTGGGTGGCCGTCGATCGCGGCGCGAAGCTCGCGGCCGTCATCGGCCAGGACGCCGCGGCCGGCGAGTGGGAGCTCGCCGCCGCGGAGATCAAGCAGGACATCCTCGACAACGGTGTCGACGAGCGCGGCGTGTTCACGGCGTACTACGGCACGAAGGCGCTCGACGCGTCGCTGCTGCTCGCCCCGCTGCTGCGCTTCCTGCCGCCCGACGACGAGCGGATCGTCAACACCGTCCGCGCCATCGCCGACGAGCTCACCGAGCACGGCATGGTGCTGCGCTACCGCGTCGAGGAGACCGACGACGGGTTCGCGGGCGAGGAGGGGTCGTTCACGATCTGCTCGTTCTGGCTGGTGTCGGCGTTGTGCGAGATCGGCGACTACACCCGCGCCCGCGGCCTGTGCGCACGCCTGCTCTCACTCGCCGGGCCGCTCGAGCTCTACGCGGAGGAGATCGACGTGCACTCCGGGGCGCACCTGGGCAACTTCCCACAGGCCTTCACCCACCTGGCCCTGATCAACGCCGTCATGCACGTCATCGACACCGCCCACCTGCCCGACGGGCCGCCGACCGTCACCAGGACCTGACTCACACCTGGTCGAGCAACTCCGCGACGTCACCCGGTCGGCTGAGCAGCGGCGAGTGGTCGCTGTCCCACTCGACCGTCCGGGTGGCGCGGGCGGCCATGACCCGCTGCAGGTCCGGCGCCACCGTGCGGTCGTGGGTGCAGACGACGTAGGTCGACGGTGCGTGCCGCCACGAGAACGCGGACGGCCGGTCGCTGAACAACGCCCGCGCGACGGGTCGCAGCCGACGGCGCACCTCGTCCGCCGTCGTCGCGTCGGCGTGCTGGCACAGGATCGCGGGCGCGAGCTCGCCGTCGATGCTCACCTCGGACCGGTCGTCGCTGAACCGCAGGGCATCCGACAACCCGGTGGCGGGCACGGCGTGCCCCGGGGCCACGCGGGAGATGCTCTCCCCCTCGTCGAGGAGGAAGGCCGCCAGGTGGACCACGTGCCGGACCCGTGGATGGCCGCCGATCGCCGTCACCACCGCGCCGCCGTAGGAGTGCCCGACGAGCACGACGTCGTCGTCGATCCCGTCCAGCGCGGCACGCACCACCTTGGCGTCGCCGGCCGGCGTGCGCATCGGCAGCTCGACCGCGTGCGCCGGGCGCTCGAGCCGCGCGGTCACGCCGTCCCAGCTCCACCCGCCCAGCCAGAGACCGTGGACGAGGACCAGCGTGGTCATAGGCCGGTGCGGGACGGGGTGGTCACCCGAACACCCTGCCACGGCCTCTGCTTGGCTGGGCGGGTGCCCGAACGCCTCGAACTGTCCGCCGCCGACGTCGGCCGCGACATGTACCCCTGGTTGAACTGCTCGATCATCCCGCGCGCGATCGCCTGGGTGTCGACCATCTCTGCTGACGGCGTCGACAACGTCGCACCGCACTCGTTCACGACGGTGGCCGGGACCGACCCGGCCACCTTGTGCTTCACGTCGGTGGGCGCGAAGGACACCCTGGCCAACGTCCGCGCCACGGGCGAGTTCGTGCTCAACGTCGGGACCTGGCACCAGCTGCACGGCATGAACGACACCGCGACCGACTTCCCGGGTGCGCTCAGCGAGTTCGACGCGGCCGGGCTCGAGCGCGAACCGAGCACCGTGGTCGCTCCCCCGCGGGTGCGCGACGCCCCGGTGGCCTTCGAGTGCCGCGTGTCGGGCGAGCACGTCGTCGGCACGTGCGTCATGGTGTTCGGTGAGGTCGTGCACCTGGCCGCGCACACGTCGGTGCTGGCCGAGGACGGCCGCCCCGACGCCCGCCTCGTCGACCCGCTGGCCCGGTTGGGCCGCAACGAGTGGTCGAGGCTGGGCGAGCTGGTCGCGATCGACCGGATCCGCTACGAGGACTGGACCGACGGCCGCCGTTCGGCGGGCTAGCGGTCGCGGCCCGTCCGCTCCTCGATGGCGGTCATGCGGTCGCGGCCCCGGACAGGCCGGCCGTCGCGACCCGTCGCCGCCTTGCCGTTCAGCGGCAGGCAGGTCCGCACGAACTCCTCGCCGAAGGAGGTCAGGATGACGCTGCGCTGGACGATACGCGGCATCCGACCGGCGGACTGCATCGCCGACGCCACCTTGGGCTGGGCCTCGATGACCTGGTACCGGGTGGGGTTCTTCACCGGTTCCTCGGAGAACTCGAGCATGCCCAGCCGGCCGAGGTTGGTGAGGTAGAGATCGATGCGGTCGACGTTCCGCAGCCCGGCGTGCTCGGCGATCATGTTCATCCCGCTGGCCACGAGTTCGGAGCCGATCCCGAACGGCCGGTAGGTGCGGATGTCGATGGCCGGCTGCGGCCCCTCGAGGTAGACGTAGCGCAGGATGCGCGCCTCGTCCGGGGTGATGTCGGCGAGGATGCGGGCGAACGCCGGGTGGGTGTCCTCGACGACGTGGACGTCGTTGGAACGGCGCAGCAGGTCGGTACCGCGACGCTGCAAATCCAGCACCGACGCGCCGCGCGCGTCGGGCCGCTCAGGCGGCGGCGTCGCGGCTGCGGGGGCGGCGCCCGCCGGCAGACCCAGCGCCTTCCACGCCATGCTCCGCAGATCGGACGCGGCCTCCTGCAGGATCGCGGTGGCCGGCTCGCCCGCCACCGCGCGCTTGGAGACGTAGTTGGCCCCGGCGATGGTGGCCCCGACCGACCAGCTCATGAGCTGCCACGCGGACGCGGCGGCCACCCGGGCGACCTCCGGGGCCGCCCGCAGCACCGGCGGCCCGGGCATCGGGCGGCGACGCGGTCGCGAGACACCGTCCGGTCCGATCACCGGCCCGGGCTGCGGGCGACGGGTGACGGCCTTCGCGGCGTCCACGACGCCGTGCACGATGTTGTCGGCCAGGCTCTCGACCCGGTTGTCGGCCATGGCAGTCAGACTCCGAAGATGGCGAGGTGCAGCAGTCCGGCGAACAGTCCCAGCGCGCCGCCGTGGAAGAACAGTAGCCACTCGTCCTGCTTGATCGCCGACCGGAGCATCTCGGTGAAGTCCTCGGGCCCCATCCGCTTCATCTGCTCGGAGATGAAGGTGTAGATGCGTGAGGACTGCTGGCGGCTGAACTCCGCGTCGTTGAAGGCGATCGGGGCGAACCCGGTGGCCTCGGTGGCCACCGAGGCCTTGATGTTGTCGTACTCGGTCGAGCCGATGGCGATCCGCACCGCGGCGCGGGCCGGTCCCACGGCGCGGTCGACGGCGGGGCGCAGCGAGTCCTCCAGCAACTTGAGGGTGCGGTCGCTGCGCGGCCCGGTGAGCAGCTCGTTGCCGATGTTCTGCAGCGTGATCACCTTCTCCGAGATCATCTTCGAGTAGAGCTCGGTGACCTCGCCCTTGCGCTTGAGCAGCAGGCCCTGGTGCCACGGCAGCCACTTCTTGTACCGCACCGGCTCGAAGATCATCTCGATGCCGATGTAGTTGGCGACCCACCCGATGATGACGCCACCGACGGGCAGGACCCACCACTGAGGCAGAACCTGCAGGATGCCGAACAGCACGACACCCATCGGGAGACCGAAGTACAGCCCGAAGCGCTGCATGAACTTCAGTTCCTTCTTGCCCATGATCAGGAACAGCTCGTTGAGCAGCTCGGGATTGCGCCCGAAGTAGCTGATCACCATCATCTTGGCGTCGAGAAGCTGGTCGACGTTCTCGCCGATCTCGTCGGTGATGTTGCGGACGATGCCCGGCAGCTGGGCCCGCACGCGGGCGAACACCGCCTCCTTGATGACCGGCGGCAGGTCGTGCCACAGCTGAGGGTTCTCCTGTTGCATGATCTGCTCGACGACGTCGCGGATCTCGTTCTGGGCGACGGTCGCGAGGTGCGCGGCGATCTTGTCCGGCTCCAGCTCACGGTAGAAGTCGCTGGCGCTGCCGATCTTGGCCAGGCCCTTGTCCATGCTGATGCTGGCCATCTTGTCGGCGCGCGACGGGACGATCCCCTGCCAGCCGATCCGCCCGTCGTAGCGGAACAGCGGCAGCACCCGCACCTTGCGCGGCAGCACCGGGAACAGGATCCGCAGGCCGGGGACGCGGATGCCGTGGAAACGGATGGGCCGGAACAGCATCAGGACGCCGGTCCAGTTCGTGATGTAGCCCATGATGCCGGTGAACAGCGGGATCGTGATGAGGTCGACGACGGTCTTGTGGTCCACTGCGCTAGACCCGCTCCCCTCGCCGCTGTCCCGCCATCAGAGCCGGCTCACCATCGGGTCACTGTAGTGATACGAAGCCGGCCCGTCGCCTCAGAGTTACTCACGGGTAACACGGACCACGCACCAGGCGTCAGGCACCGGTCGCACCCAGCTGCGCCGCCATGCGCTCGATGAGCGCTTGCAGCCCTCGCAACGGCCGCACCATCACCGTGAACTCCGTGATCCTTCCGTCGTCGCCCCAGCGCAGCATGTCGACGCCCTGGACGAAGGTGCCGTCGAGGTCGGCCTCGAACTCCAGCACGGCGCTGCGCTCGTTGTGCCATTCCCCGACGTAGCGCAGGGTCGGCCCGAGCACGACCAGCGCGGCGCTGAGGTACACCGTCGTGACCTCCTTGCCCTCTTGCGGCTGGTACACCGCGGGCGAGCGGAACACGGCGTGGTCGGCGAGCAGGCCGGCCAGCAGGGTGGGATCGCGGGAGTCGGCGACCTCGTGCCAGGCACGCAGCGGGGCGGGAGCGCTCATGGTCACAAGTCAACCAGCCGGACGGCCGCTCCTCCCCTGCCCCGCCGTACCGTGGTCGCAGTGATCACCGACGCCGCCGCCCGTCCCAGACCTGCGGCGTCGCTGCAGGTCGTCACCATCACCCTCGCCGTCGCCTGCGGCCTGACCGTCGCCAACCTGTACTACTCCCAGCCGCTGCTGGAACTGATCGCGCGCGACTTCCACGTCAGCCAGGGCACGGCCACCCTCGTGGTGACGCTGACCCAGGTCGGCTATGCCCTCGGGCTGCTGTTCGTGCTGCCGCTCGGCGACCTGGTCGAGAACCGCACCCTGGTGACGCGGGTGCTGCTCGGGACCGCGGTCGCGCTCGTGATCGCGGCCGTCTCGCCGGACTTCGGGGTCTTCGTCGCTGCGTCGGTGCTCGTCGGCCTCACGTCGGTGGTCGCGCAGATCCTGGTGCCGGTGGCGGCGCACCTCGCCCCGCCGGAGCAGAGCGGGCGGCTGGTCGGCCGGGTCATGAGCGGGCTGCTGCTCGGCATCCTGCTGGCCCGCACCGTGTCGAGCCTGCTCGCCGGGTGGCTGGGCTGGCGAGCGATCTACGTGGTCTCGGCCGTGCTCATGGTCGTCCTCGTGGTGCTGCTGCACCGCGTGCTGCCGGCCCGTCGCCCGGACCACACCACGGGCTACCGCTCGCTGCTCGCCTCCGTGGGCGAGCTCGTCCGTCACGAACCGATCCTGCGCGCCCGGGCGCTGTGCCAGGGCACGATGTTCGGGGCGTTCACCGCGTTCTGGACGGCCATCGCCTACGAGCTCATCGACGAGCACGGCCTGTCGCAGACCCAGATCGCGCTGTTCGCGCTCATCGGTGCCGGCGGGGCCACGGCCGCTCCGATCGGCGGCTGGCTCGCCGACCGCGGGCACGGCCGCTCCGGCAGCGGTGTCATGCTCGTGCTGGCCGCGGGCGCGGTGGCGCTGGCCGGCGCCGGGCACTCCAGCGTGATCCTGCTCGCCCTGGGCGGCGTGCTGCTCGACCTGGCCGTGCAGTGCCACCAGGTGATGGGCCAGCAGGAGATCTACGCGCTGCGGCCCACGGCCCGCGCGCGGATCAACACCGTCTACATGACGACGGTGTTCGTCAGCGGTGCGATCAGCTCGGCGGTGGCCGGCCTGCTGCACGATGCGTACGGCTGGACGGGTGTGTGCTGGTTCGCGGCCGCCCTGCCGTTGGTGGGTCTCGTGATCTGGGCGTTCACCCTGCGGCCGTCGATGGCGCCTCAGCGGGCCGGGACACAGCTCGACCCGCGCCCGGCGGCCGGGTAGGCCGCTCGGACGCGGGTCGTGGTTCAGATGTGGGTCAGCTGACGGTGGCCTCGGCGCGCCGGGGCAGACGCCACTCCGCACGCGGGAAGTGGCAGGTGTAGCCCCACGGCAGCCGCTGCAGGTAGTCCTGGTGCTCGGGCTCGGCCTCCCAGAAGTCACCCACCGGCTCGACCTCCGTGACGACCTTGCCCGGCCACAGGCCGGAGGCGTCGACGTCGGCGATCGTGTCCAGCGCGACGCGCTTCTGCTCGTCGCTGGTGTAGTAGATCGCCGAGCGATAGCTCGCCCCGACGTCGTTGCCCTGCCGGTTGCGCGTCGACGGGTCGTGGATCTGGAAGAAGAACTCGAGCACCTCGCGGTAGCTCGTCAGGCTCGGATCGAACACGATCTCGACCGCCTCGGCGTGGTTGCCGTGGTTGCGGTACGTCGCGTTGGGGACGTCGCCGCCGCTGTAGCCCACGCGGGTCGAGACGATCCCCGGCTGCTTGCGGATCAGGTCCTGCATCCCCCAGAAACATCCGCCGGCCAGTACTGCACGCTCGGTGCTCATCGCACGCCTCCTCGCTCGTGCGTCCAGGCTCGTCGTGGCAGGCCTGGCACGCAACAGTTGCAACGACACCGGGGAGGCCGGTGTTCCCTCACGCCGGGGCGTCGGGGTGCCTGCGCCGAGCCCGCCGCGCCGCCCACACCGTCTCGACCACGACGGCTGCCCCGGCCACCAGCACGATGACCGACACGATCTTCAGGGCGGTCCCGGCCGCGGCGGTGTAGGAGCCGATCACGGCCGGGTGGCGCCCGGGATCGGTCGCGAGTGCCGCAGCGACGGTGTGCGGCACTCGCCCGCCGACGCGACCCGAGAGGTGGTGCACGAACTGCGCCGTCAACAGCGTGCCGACGACGGCCACGCCCAGCGCGCTGCCGAGCTCACGCGTCGTCGCCTGCAACCCGCCCGCGACCCCGGCCTGCTCGCGGGGCAGCGCGGCGGAGATCGCGATGGTCAGCGACGGCAGGGCCAGGGTGATCCCGCCGCCGATGACGACGAGCCAGAGCGCGTAGACGGCGTAGGGATCGTCGATGGCCGTCGCGAGGCCCCACAGCCCGGCCGCAGTGACGACGAACGCAGCCGCGAGGACCGCGGGTTGACCGATGCGGGCGACCAGGGCGGGGACGCGACGGGCGCCGACGAGGAGCGGGACGGTCAACGGCACGATGCCGAGCCCGGCCTGCAGCACGCCGAAGCCGCGGCCGTACTGCAGCAGCGAGGCGTTGAGGAAGAACAGGCCGAACATGCCAAAGAACACGACGAGCATGCCTAGGCAGGCGGCGCGCAGGGCCGGGATACGGAACAGCCGCGGATCCAGCAGCGGCTCCGGGGCCCGCAGCGCGCCGAGCACCCAAGTCGTGAACAGCGCGGCGGAGACCGCGAAGGCCGCGACGACGACCACGCTTCCCCAGCCCTGCTCGGGCCCCTGGATGATGCCGACGAGCAGGGCCAGCGTGGCCAGCGTCAGCAACAGCGCGGAGACCGGGTCCAGGGCTCGCTGGTGACGCTCGCTGCGCGGCGCCGTCCGGGCGACCCACACCGCGCAGAGCGCGGCCACCGGTGCCACGGCGGCGAACAGCCACCGCCACGACCCGATGGACAGCAACGCGCCTCCCCCGACGTTGCCGATCACGCCGCCGACGCCGGACATCGCGGCCCAGACGGCGATCGCGTGCGGGCGCCGGCGCGGAACGGTGGCGTGCACGAGCACCGCGAGCCCGTTCGGCAGGACCCCGGCCGCGCCGATGCCGGTGACGGCCCGGCCGGCCAGCATCACCGGAACGTTCGCAGCGAGCGCCGACACCACGGCGCCGACGGCGAAGACGGTCAGGCCGGCGAGGAGGACGCCCTTGCGGCCGTACCGGTCACCGAGGGCCCCAGCGGGGATCACCAGGCAGGCGAAGAGCACGACGTAGGCGTCGACGATCCACAGCAGCTGCGACGACGACGGGTCCAGTCCACTGGCCGCGAGTTTCGGTACGGCCAGGTTGATCGCAGCGACGAAGCCGACGACGAGGACGGTGCAGGCGCAGATACAGGCCAGCACCAGGCTCTGGCGGACCGGGCGCGGCATCGCCCCGTCCACTTGCCCCGTCAGGCCGTCGGTCTGCACCGTGTGCGCCGTCTGAACCGTCGCCTCCGGCGTCGTTCCGGACGTCATCTCACGACTCCAGGTAGGCGCCGCCGACGATGTCCTCGAGCAACCCGGGGCCGGTCGGGTTCCACGACAGCAGGTCGCGGGTCGTCTCGCTGGTGCCCGTCAGCGTGCTGGCGAAGAACTCGGCAACGATGCCGAAGTGCTCACCGGCGTCGTCCGGGTCGATCGAGGTCGTGGGCAGTCCCAGGCTGTCCCCGATCGCTTGGGCGATGTCGCGGGTGAGGACGGCCGTCTCGGCGATCGCGTGCAACCGGGTGCCTGCCGGTGCGCCATCGACCCCGAGCCGGATCAGGCGCGCGGCGTCCGAGCGGTGCACCGCCGACCACTGCGCCGATCCGTCGCCTACGTAGCCCGAGACGCCGTGCTTGCGGGCGGCGGCGACCAGCCAGGTGACGAAGCCCCAGTCACCCGCACCGTGGACGGACGGTGCGAACCGGACGGCGACGCCGCGGACACCGGACTGCTCGAGGACCAGGTTCTCGCTGCCGCCCCGGTCGGCCTCCGGCCCGACCTCGGGCGACGCGTCGGCCTCGGTGGCCGGGCGGCCGGTGACCAGGCCGGACAACGCGTTGGCGACCAGGAACGGGCGGTCGGTGCCGTCGATTGCGGTGAGCATGGTCTCGACCGCGGCACGCTCGGCGCGGTCGGACTCGGCCGGGTTGCCCCAGTCGTGCTTGTTGGCCAGGTGCACGACGGCGTCGGAGGCCTCGGCGCCACGGCGCAACGAGTCGAGGTCGTCGAGTTCGCCGCGCACGGCGGTCGCGCCCAGTGCCTCGACGCGGGCGGTGGACTCGGCGGAGCGGGCCAGGCCCAGCACCTCGTGGCCGGCGGCGACGAGCTCGGCGACGGTGCCGGATCCGATCCAGCCACTGGCTCCGGTGACGAAAACGCGCATGGTGGTACCTCCACAGACGGTGTCTCAATTGTTTCGAATCACGCTGCCTCGAATCTAACACAAACGATCCAGGGTGTCTCGTTTGTGTCGGGGATAGCATTGCGAGGCACACCGTCTCGCTACAGTGCTGTCATGAGGACCGAAACCGCCCGCGTCGGCCGGCCGCGCAGCGAGCAGGCCCGCTCGGCCGTGCTGCACGCCGTCGACGACCTGCTGGTGGAGGTCGGCTACGCGGCTATGACGATGAAGGGCATTGCCGAGCGCGCCGGCGTGGGGCGGCAGACCGTCTACCGGTGGTGGTCGACCAAGGCCGAGATCCTGTTCGAGGCGAGCGTCATCGATGCCCGCCAGGAGCTGGCCGTCCCGGTCACCGGGGATGCCCTGCACGACACCACCGCGTACGTCGACGCGCTGATCGCCTTCCTGTCCCGGTCCGACGCAGGAGCCGCCTACCGGGCGTTGCTGGGTGAGGCCCAGCACGACCGGGCGGTCGCCGAGCTGCTGGCCGGCACCGACGTGCTCGGCGACAGCGCCCGTGCCGTGCTGGCCGCCGGGCGCGGTGACGAGGGGCCGTCCGCCGACGTCCTCGACCGGGCGACGGCCGCTCTGGTCGGGCCGGTTCTGTATTGGGTACTGAGCGGCCGCGACGCGAACCGGCTCGACGCCCGCCGCATCGCCGGGGCGTCGTTGCGCGAGCTCGACTGAGGCCCGTCCGACAGCGCGGGTCCGACGGTCAGCTGGTGACGATGCCGACGACGAGGTTGATGGCAGCGGCAAGGATGCCGGTGCCGAAGACGTAGGACAGCAGCGTGTGCCGCAGCACGACCGCCCGGACCACCGAGTTCTCGACGTTGGTGTCCGAGACCTGGTAGGTCATGCCCAGGTTGTAGCTGAAGTAGAAGAAGTCGCGGTAGGCCGGCGGTTCGGTCTGGTTGAAGTCGACGCCGCCGATCGGGTCGACGTAGAAGAGGTAGGCGTAACGGGCGGCGTACATCAGGTGCAGCATCGCCCAGGCCATCGCCACCCCGGCCAGCCCGACGGCGGCCGCGGCCTTGCGATGCTCGGTGTGGCCGAGCACCAGCAGCACGACGATGGCCACCAGGCTGGCGACGGCCGCACCGACCACGACCAGTTCGTCCACGAAGGGCTTGAAGTTCTCGCGACGGGCGTGGTCGTGGGTGGTGCTCGCACTCATCGGCCAGAGCACCACGACGCCGGTGACCACGAACGTGGTGGCCATGACGGCGAGACCCGACAGGATGGCGAGGGCCGGGCCGACCAGCACGGCCACCAGCACCCCGGCCACGGCGCCGACGACCAGGGCGACGACCAGACGGACGGCAGCGGGCGTGGGCATGGCCGGCTCAGGATGGCACACCTCCCGAGCGGGCGACCGCCGGACTCGGAGGCCGGGCTACGTGCACCGGCCGCCACCGGCGGGCGGCTCACCCGTTCCGGCCCCGGCCGGCAGTGCGCCGCGTCGTCGGCTGCGGCTCGGCGCGGGCGCCGCGGAACGCATTCGTGACGAGCTGGTCGACGAGGCGGTCGTCGAGAGGCTCGTCGAGGACGAGGAGACGGTGGTAGCAGGCACCCCAGAGCTGATCAACCAGGACGTCCGGCGCGAGGTCGGCGCGCAGCTGGCCGCGTTCGCGCGCGCTGCGGAAGGCGCGGACGAAGCCAGCCAGCCCCTTAGGTCCGAGGCGTAGCGGCGAGCGGTACCGGACTCAGCCCACGCGCCGGCGTAGCTCTGCAACAAGTCACTCGTCGGCCGGTAAACCCGACCGTCCAGCGTCAGGAACGGCCCCCTGGGGACGTCGTCCTCGTGCCTCGTCGGCAGCGGGTCGTCATCGAGCAGCCGCGAGATGACCGCCGGGTCGCACGACTTCGACTCGTGGACGCTCACCTTGATCACGTCACCCGAATCCTCTCGGAATCCTGCTTGACCATGAAGAACGCTGTCCCACTGGGGACTAGCTCTGGGGGACAGCGTTCTTGGTTGGTTGCGCGTCGGCGTGTCGCGCTCGTGCGCCGTGCCGGCGGCAGGGCTCAGACCCAGTGGCTCCACACCCGCGAGGGAACGAGACGGCGCCGACCGAACCGGTAGGCGATCGCGTTCTCCAGCTTGGCGACGTGCGGCCATTGGTCGCCTGGCCCCCAGCCGTTGAGGTTCATCCCCGCGGCCGACGAGATGGGTGGGTTGTCCCACGCGTCCTTGATGGCCGGTCCCACCGTAATGTCGATCGCGGTCAGTGCCGCCTCGAAGAGTTGACCCAGAACGCGGTGTTCGGAGGCAACCCAGGTCCGGCAGGCCGCGAGCTGCTCCTGCAGGTCGTGGCCGCGCTCGACCAGCGCAGACAGGACGTCAGCTTCGTCGGAGGCCCTGCGCCGGACGCGGTACGGGTACTCACCGCGCGCGATGAGCGAGCGGACCGCGTTCGCGTAGCCCTCGCGCCGAGCGGTCGCGGCGGCTCGCAGGTTCCCGAGGACGCTCGTCACGAGCCCGGCGACGACCGACGACCCGAGCAGCGTGATGGCCACGACGAGCCACACGCTCGTCGAGTTGTCGTCGCTGACTGGCGCCGCTGGCTCCTCCCCGGTCCGAGCAACGAAGTTGGCGGCTGCAGTGGCGAGTAGGTGGACAGTCAGGACGCCCATCGGCGCTCCTCCTTGCGCATGAAGGCGCTGCAGATCGGGTGCGCACCTCCGGTGACGGGATAGTCGTGGGGAGCGTCCTCGACCGGCCACTGGCCTTCGCGACGGTAGTACTCCTCGTAAAAGAGGTGCCGGTAGACCCGAGTCACGTACTGCTCGAGACCATCGTCCCACTCCCAGCGCAGGTACCGCGGGTCCTTCGGGTACCACAGGCAGAGCTCCCCAGCGAGGTGGCCAAACTCCGGGCCGAGCGGCGACGGGTAGCGGTGGTGCCAGGTGCGTGCAGGGCCGAGCGGGTAGGAGTAGACAGCGCCGCTGGGCCAGATGGCGATGCGGGCTCGCTCATGCTGGTATCCGGCGACCTCGAGCTCGGGCAGCGGGGTGCATGCCATGTCGAGGACGACCCCGCCGCGCCGGGCTTCGAGAAGGCGGTCGACAGTGATGCCGAAGAGTTCGTTCCGGAGGACCCGACGCAAGCGCGCCGGGTCCTCCAGAACATCCTTGAGTGCGAGCATCAGGCGCGGGGGTTCCCGAACACCGTCGCCCCGCTAGTCATTGGGTGGCGGCTGGTCGACCACGAGCGGCCGGGCGCGGAGGCCTGCTGCCCCACCTGGGTGGTGCTCGGCCGACCGGTGGTACTCAGGCTGCCGGCCGCGAGCGCGGTGAGCGTGTTCTGGACCGACCGGTGCGGAGCTGCTGGGAAGGAGTCGCCGAAGAGCGAGTGCCACACGTCGATTGCGGCGTACATGTCTCCCGCGCGCTCAAAGGCGAGCGCCTCTGCTGCCTTCTTCGAGGCCTGGGCGTACACGCGTATTGCGGTCTGCCGCTCCTCGTATGTCCACTTCGCGCTGACGTCGTCCTCGCCGGCCGGCTCGAGGACCGGCCCCTTCACGGCCTCCTTGGCGTGGTCGAGGATGAGGGCGATCGCGACCTTGTCCGGCAGCTGGTGGGTGATGGCCGCGTAGGCCAGGGACTCCACCACGATCCCGGTGACGAACTCGAGTTCGTCGTGGTGCTTCGTCAGTTCCTTGGCCTCGCGCACCTGGTGCACGAACCGTCCGCCGGTGGCCTTGGTCCGGTCGGAGACGCGCTTGAGCTGGATGCGAGTGTTGCTCGGCTCCCAGGTGCGCTCGAACCGGTCCCCGATGAGGACGTAGTCGCCCTCGTAGTCGAACGCGGGCACGAGGTCGATAGTGAAGTCGACGTCCGGGAGGGTCACCCGCAGCGCCTTCCCGGCCGGCTCGTCGCCGACGTCGAACTGGGCCCCCGGCCAGCGCTCCAGGATGGGCGCCTTGAACGACTTCATGGCCTTACCCGGGCCGTCGGGTCCGCGCAGCTGCTCCCACATGTGCAGCGGGAGCAGGCACACGATGTCGATGTCCTTCAGGGGCTTCAGCATTGTCTTGCGGGCGATTGAGCCCTGGAGGAAACTGCCCGCGATAAGCCCCGCCTTTGCGAGGTCGTCGCGGATGGTGTTGTGGATGTTCTGCGCCTTCAGGCGCACGAACGGGTCGAGGTTGAGGTTTTCGTCCAGCTTGGTGAACGAGCTGTCCACGGTCCGCGCCATGGCGGCCTCCTAGAGGTTGAAGAGAGGTCGTGCCGGTCAGCACGGCCGAGTGGCGGCCCTCCCCGTAGGGAGGGCCGCCGAGAATCACTTCCGCTTCGGCGTCTGCGACAACGCGCTGGCGGCAGCCGACTTCGCGGCCTTGCCCACCTTCGGGTTGCTCAGCACCTTGCTGGCAGCCGACGCAGCCTTCGCGCTTGTCTGCCTGGTGTTCCTCTTGGTCATCTCTCTCTTCACCCCCGCCCCTGATGCCGTATGGACAAGCCGGCACCGGGGGTGGTCAGATACGGGTGAACGCCCCGCACTCGGCCACTCGGTCGGTGCCCTCGAGGCCCGGTCTGCCAGGACCGGGCCTCGAGTTCTTGTCTGGGCCTCGATGACCCGCGTGCAGTTGACCACCTCGCACCGACGCTGAACCGTCGGCGAGAGCTTCGTGGGCCAGTGCGATGCGACGACGCAGGCCGCGACACGCGAGCGGATAGCGCTCGACAGGTGCCAGACGTGAGGTCGGCCCGGCTCCCCACACGGGAGGCCGGGCCGGTCAAGGTCGGGGATGAGTCGGATCGGATCAGCGCCGTCGCTCGAGGCAGCATCCAGCGCCGGGACGTCGTCGCCCTGGTTTGAGTGCTGGGTCTGGCGAATCACGATGTTCCTCATCCACCTGGGGTCGTTGACGGAGGTTCGCGGGCCAGTCGGCGACTGGCCCAGCCAAGTTCGACCCCGGAGATGCGGTGTCCCACTGTTGGGAGCTAGCCCATAAGGGGACACCGCATCTTGGTTAGTTCGAGGGAGTTCTCACTTTCCTGTTCGAATGGATCCAGGCCGCCGCAGGGACACGGCAACGTCGGTTGATTTCAGCTGCAGCCGCTGGTGCTGCCGCAGCCCTCGCAGACGAAGCAGCTGCCGGCCGGGCGCATCTTGGTGCCGCAGTTCATGCACAGCGGCGCGTCGGCGGAGCTACCGGTGATCATCTCGAGCAGTTCGGTCGAGCTGTGCGCACCCGCGGGAGCGGGCAGCTCGGCCGCGTCGTTCTCGTCCACGACGTCGGTCGCCTTGGTGACCGGCGCGGACTGGGCCAGCGCCTCGAGGTCGAGCTCGCTCTCCCCCTCGGGCTGGGCGTAGGAGCCCGTCTCGAGCTGACGGGTCCGCTCGTCGGCGGTGTGGATGCCGAGCGAGGACCGGGTGTCGAAGTCCAGGTGGTCCAGCGCCAGGCGACGGAAGATGTAGTCGAGGATCGACTGCGCCATCCGCACGTCCGAGTCGTCGGTCAGGCCGGCGGGCTCGAAGCGCATGTTGGTGAACTTCTGCACGTAGGTCTCGAGCGGCACGCCGTACTGCAGCGCGATCGAGATGGCGATCGAGAACGCGTCCATGACGCCGGCGAGCGTCGAACCCTGCTTGCCGAGCTTGAGGAAGACCTCGCCGAGCCCGCCCTCCGGGTAGGAGCCCGCTGTCATGTAGCCCTCGGCGCCACCCACGGTGAACGAGGTGGTCGACGACGGGCGCGACTTCGGCAGCCGCTTTCGGGTGGGCTTGTAAACCACCTTCTCGACCTCGGCGGCCTCGGTCGAACCGGACGCCTTCGCCGAGCTGCCGGCCGACAGGGGCTGGCCCACCTTGCAGTTGTCGCGGTAGACGGCCAGCGCCTTGAGGCCGAGCTTCCAGCCCTGGAAGTAGACGTCCTCGATGTCCTCGACGGTGGCCGTCTCGGGCAGGTTGACCGTCTTGGAGATCGCACCGGACAGGAACGGCTGGACCGCCGCCATCATCCGCACGTGCCCCATGGCCTTGATCGGGCGGGCGCCCATCGCGCAGTCGAACACCTCGTAGTGCTCGGTGCGCAGGCCCGGCGCGTCGATGACGTGGCCGTGCTCGGCGATGTACTCGACGATCGCCTCGACCGACTCCTCCTGGTAGCCCAGCAGGCGCAGCGCACGCGGCACGGTCTGGTTGACGATCTGCATCGACCCGCCGCCGACGAGCTTCTTGAACTTCACCAGCGCGAGGTCGGGCTCGACGCCCGTGGTGTCGCAGTCCATCATCAGCCCGATGGTGCCGGTCGGCGCGAGCACCGAGGCCTGCGCGTTGCGCCAGCCGTTGCGCTCGCCGATCTTGTTGCCCTTGGTCCACTCGGCGGTGGCCAGGCTCAGGACGTCGCGGTCGTTCTGGTGCAGCGAACGCACCGAGTCGTTGGCGGCGGCGTGCTTGCGCATGACGCGGGCGTGGGCGGTGGCGTTGCGGGCGTAACCCTCGTACGGGCCGACGACGCCCGCCAGCTCGGCGGATCGACGGTAGGCGACACCGGTCATCAGCGAGGTGATCGCGGCGGCCAGCGCACGACCGCCGTCGGAGTCGTAGGCGAGGCCGGTGGCCATGAGCAGCGCGCCCAGGTTGGCGTAGCCGATGCCCAGCTGGCGGTAGTCGCGGGTGTTCGCACCGATCGCCTCGGTCGGGAAGTCGGCGAAGCAGATCGAGATGTCCATCGCGGTGATGATCAGCTCGACGGCCTTGACGAACCGCTCACTGGCGAAGCTGTTGTCCTTCTCGAGGAAGGTCATCAGGTTCAGCGAGGCCAGGTTGCAGGACGTGTTGTCCAGGCTCATGTACTCCGAGCAGGGGTTGGACGCGTTGATGCGGCCGGTCTCGGGGTTGGTGTGCCAGTCGTTGATCGTGTCGTCGTACTGGATGCCCGGGTCGGCGCACTCCCACGCGGCCTGCGCGACCTGCCGGAACAGGCCCTTGGCGTCGATGGTCTCGATGACCTGGTGGTCGCTGCGTGCCCGCAGCCCGAAGTCCGAGCCCTCGTCGACCGCGCGCATGAACTCGTCGCTGACGCGGACGGAGTTGTTGGCGTTCTGGTACTGCACCGAGGTGATGTC
>NZ_CAXUNP010000032.1:0-45837 GCF_964252635.1 uncultured Jatrophihabitans sp. | reverse complement strand
GTCCGCCGAGGATGTGTTCGAGGATGTGGTGGATCTGGCACCAGCCCGGTGGGGCGAGGCATCCGGGGAAGGCACAGCCCTGGTCGCGGGCGATCAACGCCAATCTCTGTCCTTCGGTGAACAGCCGATGCGTCGAGCTGTAGGCGGTGACCGCCTTGAGTGAGTTCAGGGCGGTGCACATCAGCCGGTAGTCCCCACCCGCCCAGGACAGCGCTTCCCGGACGGGGACTTGGGCGCCGTGGCCGGTGAGCGCGAACCCCTCGCCGGTGAGGTAGGTGTCGGCGTCGATGGTGAGCACGACGGTGGCCAGCACCCCACCTGCGGTCGGGAGCTTGCCGGAGCCGACGGTGATCTTCAGGGCGTCGAGCAGGGCGTCGTGGCGTCGTTGCCCGGCGGTGCGGGGGTCCTTGATGCCATTCGCTTCGGGCTGGGGCTTGGCCAGGCTGTCGAAGGTGACCTGCAGGAACTCACCCAGCTCCGCGGTGCCCTCGAACGATCCGACACAGGACCCGTCGGGGCGCACGTGCAGGCGCAGGTCCCGATCCTTGCGGCGGCGTTCGACATCGCGGTAACCGGCGTCGGGGTCGAGCCATTCGGCCTCCCGGGTGGCGAGCTGCTGCAGCGTGGCGGCCTCGAAGGTGCGCGCGAAGCCGACCAGCCGCGCCTCGGCGTCAGGGACGTGCTCGCAGACCTCGAGCGGCAGCTTGTCCAGGGTGGCGGTGATCACCCGAGCCTGCCGCGCCGCCAATGAACCGGCGGCCTGCGCCGCCGCCACGACCGGGTACTTGGCC
This sequence comes from uncultured Jatrophihabitans sp., assembly GCF_964252635.1. Classification (GTDB taxonomy): domain Bacteria; phylum Actinomycetota; class Actinomycetes; order Mycobacteriales; family Jatrophihabitantaceae; genus Jatrophihabitans. The sequence continues at coordinate 45,046 of NZ_CAXUNP010000032.1, read as the reverse complement.
GGCATCGGCTCACCCAGTAGCGAGCGTCGTGGCCCAGCGGCGTGCGCAGCGCGCACCCGCGCGTTCGCCTCGGAGATGTCGATCGTGAGCGTCTGACGCAGCCAGTAGCCGGTGGCCCGGGCCATCGCCCGCGCCGGAACCCCTCGCGCCTCCACCTCGAGAATCAGAGCGTGGTCGACCGGCTCCAACCGCCGCCGCAACGCCTCGAACGAGCGCACCGCCGCGACAACCTCGTCGTCAGTGCAGCAGCTCAGGTCCACCGCCTGCAGCGCGTCCACAACCTGGTGAGCGTCCGCGAGCAGCGTGGCCAGATCGGCCCGCGTCAACGTATCGCTCATGCGTTCTATTCTAGCGCAGACTGAGCTGGCCGGCCAGCTATTTTCCCAGCAAATCCGGGCCCTGCAACAAGATCGACCAGTGCGCAACGAGACCCGACGACGCAGCTCGAACAAACGTGGAACACCTCGTCGCTGCGCCCTTGCCGTTGTCCGTGGTCAATCCAGCAACGAACCGAATCGGGTCCGCGCAGGACAGTACGGTGGCGCCATGCCCGAGATCGACTCGTCCTTCCTGGCCCTGCCCGCGCGCGGGTTGGCCGGCTCCGCGCTGCAGCGCGCAGGTGAGCTCGGCGCTGAGCACGCCGACTTCCGGCTCGAGCGCATCCGCACCGGTTCGCTGCGCCTGCGCGACGCGCAGATCGACTCCAGCAGCGAGAGCGAGGACATCGGGCTCGCGGTGCGCGTCGTGCACGACGGCACGTGGGGCTTCGCCGCCGGCATCGTGCGCACCACCGAAGGCGCGGCCGCGTTGGCCGAACAGGCCGTGGCCACCGCGCGGGTCAGCCGGGTGCTGTCGAGCCAACCCGTCGAGCTCGCACCCGAGCAGGTGTACGACGACGTCCACTGGGTGTCGGCCTACGACGTCGACCCGTTCGGCGTCCCGGAGGGCGAACGCATCGCCCGGATGACCGAGCTGTCCGAGCGGCTGCTCGCCGCCGACGGGGTCGACCACGTCGACGCGTCGGTCACCTTCGTCCTCGAGAACACGTTCTACGCCGACCTCGCCGGCACCATGACCACCCAGCAGCGGGTGCGCATCGAACCCGAGTTCACGGCGGTGGCCGTCGACCGCGGCGCCGGCTCGTTCTCCTCGCTGCGCACCCTGGCGCCGCCCGTCGGACGCGGGTGGGAGTACCTGACAGGCACCGGCTGGGACTTCGACGCCGAGCTCGACGAGCTGCCCGGCCTGTTGCGCGAGCACGTGAAGGCACCGGGGGTGACGCCGGGCCGCTACGACCTGGTCATCGACCCGTCCAACCTCTGGCTGACCATCCACGAGTCCATCGGGCACGCCACCGAGCTCGACCGCGCGCTGGGCTACGAAGCCGCCTACGCCGGCACCACCTTCGCGACGCCCGACCGGCTCGGCTCGTTGCGGTACGGCAGCCCGATCATGAACGTCACCGGCGACCGCACCACCGAGCACGGCCTGGCCAGCATCGGCTGGGACGACGAGGGGGTGGCTGCGCAACGCTTCGACCTCGTGCGCGACGGCGTCCTCGTCGGCTATCAGCTCAACCGTCAGATGGCGCGGGCCAACGCCGACCGGCTCGGCACCGACCGGTCGAACGGCTGCGCTTTCGCCGACTCCCCGGGGCACATCCCGTTGCAACGCATGGCCAACGTCTCGCTGCAGCCCGACCCGGAGGGCCCCACTCTCGACGAGCTCGTCGGCCGGGTCGAGAACGGCATCCTGATCAAGGGCGACCGGTCGTGGTCGATCGACATGCAGCGATTCAACTTCCAGTTCACCGGCCAGCAGTTCCACCGCATCGAGAACGGCCGGCTCGTCGGTCAGCTGCGCGACGTCGCCTACCAGGCCACGACGACGGACTTCTGGGGCGCGATGGAGGCCGTCGGGGGTCCGTCCACCTGGTACCTCGGCGGCGCGATGAACTGCGGGAAGGGCCAGCCGGGTCAGATCGCGGCGGTGTCGCACGGCGCACCGGCCGCGCTGTTCCGCGGCATCAACGTGCTCAACACTCGGCAGGAGGGCGGGAAATGAGCACCCGACCGCAGGAGCTGGTCGAGGCGGCGCTCGCCGCGTCGGGCGCCGACGGCTGCGTGGTCGTGGCCACCGAACATTCCGAGACCAACCTGCGTTGGGCGGGCAACTCGCTGACGACCAACGGGCAGACGAGCACCCGGTCCGTCACGGTCGTGTCGACGTTTGACCGACCGGACGGCACCAGCGCCGGCGTCGTCACCCGTTCGGTCGCATCGCTGGAGGAGATCGACGATTTGGTCCGCGCCTCCGAGGAGGCCGGCCGGGACGCCGCCCCGGCCGACGACGCCATGCCGCTCGTCAAGAACTACCCGCACGACGACGACTGGGCGGCCGACGCCCGACACACCGACGTGGGCGTCTTCGACGACTTCGCGCCGGCGCTCGGGCGGGCGTTCCGCAGCTGGCAGGACACCCACGGGCTGCTCTACGGCTTCGCCGAGCACCACCTGACGTCGACCTTCCTCGGCACATCGACCGGCCTGCGACGCCGGTTCGACCAGCCCGACGGGCGCGTCGAGATCAACGGCAAGTCCGCCGACCTCGCCCGTTCGGCATGGATCGGCCGACACACCGTCGACTTCACCGACATCGACGTCGACGCCCTCATTGGCGACCTCGAACAGCGCCTGCAGTGGGCGGCCACCCGCCTCGAGCTGCCGCCCGGGCGCTACGAGACCATCCTGCCGCCGACCGCGGTCGCCGACCTGATGGTCTACACCTACTGGAACCTGTCCGCCCGCGATGCCGAGGAGGGCCGCAACGTGTTCGCGCGCAGCGACTCCGCCTCCGGAAACGGCGACGGGGCCGCGACGCGCATCGGCGAGCGCCTGGCCGAGCTGCCGCTCACCCTGCGTTCCGACCCCGCGGCACCCGGGCTGTTCTGCAGCCCGTTCGAGGTGGCAACGTCGTCCAGTGCGGGAGTGCAGTCGGTGTTTGACAACGGCCAGCCCGTGCCGCCGGTCGACTGGATCCAGGACGGGACGTTGCACGAGCTCGTCCGCACCCGCTCGTGGGCACAGCGCACCGGCAGCGCACCCCGTCCCTACGTCGACAACCTCGTCCTGGACGGTGGCGGTAGCCGCGACCTGGAGCAGATGATCGCCGGTACCGAACGCGGACTGCTGCTGACCTGCCTCTGGTACATCCGTGAGGTCGACCCGCAGAACCTGTTGCTGACCGGGCTGACCCGCGACGGGGTGTACCTCGTCGAGGACGGCGAGGTCCGCGGAGCCGTGAACAACTTCCGCTTCAACGAGTCACCCGTCGACCTGCTCGCCCGCGCCAGCGAGGTGGGCGCCACGGTGCCGGCGATGTCGCGCGAGTGGAACGACTACTTCCGGCGGACCGCGATGCCGGCGTTGCGGATTCCGGACTTCAACATGTCCACGGTGAGCCAGGCGTCCTGACGCGCGCCGGTGAGACACCGACGGGCCCGGACCGCAGCACGGTCCGGGCCCGCCGGGCGTTGATCGTCACCTGACGCCGACCCGCCTCGACACCGTGGTGGTCCGCCCGTAGGTGTCGGACACGGTGAGCCGCACCGTGTACGTGCCCTTCCTGGCGTACGTGTGCGACGGCGTGGAGCTGGTGGACGACGCACCCCCGTCACCCCAGTACCAGCGGTAGTGCGTGATCGCGCCGCCCGGGAACGGATCGGTCGACGACCGGCCGCTGAAGTGCGCCGCCCTGCGGTGCGTGATCGACGACGGAGCGGTGATCCGGCCGGTCGGGTTCAGCGCCTTGAACGCGGACAGGCCCCTCGGCGTGCCGACACCGGACGGACCGTCGTAGCCGGTGGCCGCGTCGCACCCCCGGGTGCCGAGCCCGGGGTTCCCATTCGCGTCCCATGCGCAGTCGACCACTCCGTAACCGAAGCCCGGTGTTGGGGTTGTCGGCGTCGGGAAGGAACGCGGACCCGCATTCGCCCGGCGCGACCCCGCCGCAGAAGCCCCGACCTCGTCAGGTTCGAGTTCGAAATGTGATCTGTGTGTGAGACGCTCTCGGTTCACGACGTGAGCGCGACCATGGGGCTCGAGCCGTCGCAACGAGAAGTGAGCTCGCCTTGACCCGTCGATTCCCGTCGCCCGGCCCGCGGCGCGTCGCCCTGCTGGGCCTGGTGTCCGTCCTGGTGCTCGGCACGGTCAGCGCCGTCGCGACCACGCCGGCCGCCGCCCGCAGCGCCGCCCAGTACGCCGTGGCACGTCCGGTCTGCGCCAAACCGGCCAACCCGAACGTCGCGCGCTGCCTGGCCCTGCACCGGGTCACCGTGCGCAAGGGCACGCGAGGCGCGGTGCGGTGGATCCGCCGGGCCGGCGTCAACTACGGCCCCGCCGGCGGGTACACGCCCGCCGACCTCGCTTCCGCGTACGGCTACAACCCCGCCGTGAACCGGTCGAACCACACCGTCGCGGTGATCGACTGGATGGACAACCCCTACGCGCTCGCCGACCTGAACGCGTTCGACCGCCACTACGGTTTCCGCAGCGAGACCGCGCGCTCGTTCCGTAAGGTCAACCAGAGCGGACGCACCTCGCCGTTGCCGGCTCGCGACCGCGACGCCGCGACCGAGACCTCGCTCGACGTGCAGGCCGTCCGCGCCGTGTGTCGCACCTGCCGCATCCTGCTGGTCGAGGCGAAGGACGGCACGCCCGGCGACCTCGCCACCGCCGTGAACACCGCCGCGCGGCTGGGTGCCACCGAGATCAGCAACTCCTACGGTCTGGCCGAGCCCCGTCGCCTCCCCGCGTCGGTCGTCCAGGCCTACAACCACCCCGGCATCCCCATCACCGTCTCCACCGGCGACGACGGCTGGTTCGGTTGGGACTGGCTCAACGGCGGCGACGAGGGCGACGGCGCCGCGTCGTTCCCGTCCACCGCGTCCAGTGTCATCGCCGTCGGCGGCACCACCCCTGCGGCTCGCAGCGGGCGGCGGTCGCGCCGACGAGTACGTGTGGAACGGCAACGCCGCCGACGACGCCACCGGTCATCGCTACGGGCCGGGCGGGGCGACCGGCGGTGGGTGCAGCCACCTGTTCGCAGCGCCGCCGTGGCAGCTCGCCACACCCGGGTACGCCGCCGCGGGCTGCCGCGGCAAGCGGCTCGCCACCGACGTCGCCGCCATCGCCGACCCGCTCTACGGGTTCGACGTCTACGACCGCTACGGCATGGGCGGTTGGGGGACCGTCGGCGGCACGTCGCTGTCGGCTCCCGTCGTGGCCGCGATGTACGCGCTGGCCGGCGGGTCGGGCGGCACGTCCTACCCGGCGTCGTCGCTGTACACCAACCGCACCTACCGACCGTCGTCGCTGTACGACGTGACGCTGGGTGGCAACGGGTTCTGCGCCGGTGACGAGAGCGCGAACTGCCAGACCGCGGCGTCCACGTACTCCCACGGCCGCACCACCAACCCGAACCGTGTGTGGAACGGCCCGGTCGACTGCAGCTACCCGCGCTCGGGTGACTCCGTGGCCCTGCCCAAGCGCCTCTCGCCGGAATGCAACGCCGCCCCGGGGTTCGACGGTCCCTCCGGTGTCGGCGCACCGACGTCGGCGAGCGCGATGTACTCGACGACCGCCCATCTGTCGATCTCGCATCCCACGTCGGCACGGGCGAAGCGCCGAGCGGCTCTCGGGCTCGCCGTGGCGCAGCGGACGCGCGGCACCCGGGTCCGCTCGCTGACCTGGTACTTCGGCGACGGTTCGACGCCGGCGCACGGTCTCTCCTACCACCTGCACCACACGTGGAAGAAGGCCGGCCGTTACACGGTCACCGTACGGATGTACGACTCGCGGCACCAGTACGCGACCACGCACGCCACCGTCCGCGTGCGATGACCGCCCGTAGGTGCAGCTGCGCCACCACCCGTTGCTGCATGGCGGCCCGAGCCGTGGCAGGTACCCTCTCTGAGTGCTCAGAGCTGGGTTGAGGCGGTTTCAGGTTGCCCGCAGGGTAGTTTCCCGGCTCCGCAGGGCACGCCGAAGCGCCAACCGTTGGCGTGCCAGACGTCAACGCAACGCGGCCTTGGCTGCAACGGCCCAAGCCGTTGAGTCTGGTGTGTCCTGGTCCGCGCCGGGTCGCGTGTTGATGATCTATTCGGATGGCCATCGCGCAGATGCGCTCCGCTGGCTGCCGGTTTTTCGGACTCGAGACGTCCGGGTGATCGGCCCAGACGGTCCCCCTGCGGACGGGCCGCTGACCACGCAAGCCACGTACCGTCAGGCGACGACCAGTGACGAGATTGCGCACGCTGCGCGCGCCTTCGGACCGGTCGATCTTGTCGTGGACATGCAGTTGAACACGACTTTCGCTGAACTCCGCGGCTCGTGGAAACGTCTCGGCCTTGAGGTAGTAGAGGGCGGCTACTTCGCGGCAGTCAGGCTCCGTCCTGCCGGACAGGCCTGGGACAACCAACGCAGGGATCCCATCCTGCAGCGTTGGCGCAATCAGCTGAAACCAGACGACCCAGCCTTGGATGTATCAAGCCGCCACGCCCTCGACGCCGAGCTGGCCGACCCGATCGTCAATCTCCCGCACGCCGTCCTCGTGCGCAAACAAGGCGTTGACCTCGCCTTGCTGCGCGACGACGAGATCTCGCTGGTGGAGTCCCGCGAACCGGGTACCACAGTTGGGCTTCTTGCCGAGCTCCCGGCCGGTGAACTGCACTCCACTCGGACCATCAGGTCCCACGGCACCACCAAGACCGTTTACGGGCTTGATACGTCGATGTCTTACCCGCCGGCCACGCTGCGGCACTACACCGGCTCGCTCGTCTTCCGCGGACGCACGTTGCTTACGAGTGGCCATACCGTTCTGCCCGACTCGTTCCGGTTCTTTCACGCCCCCTTCCCAAAACACCCTGCTCTGCGTGACGTCGCGCAGGGGTACGGGCGCCTGTCCACGTCGCTGGAACCGACGGACGAGCTCTCCGGCACGTTCTTCGTTCTCGACGCTCAGTGGACCGGCCACTTCGGCCACATCATGACCGAGACCGTGCCCCGGCTGTGGGGCTGGGACGAGGCCAGACACCGATTCCCCGATCTCAAGGCCCTCTACATGGCCAAACCCGATGACGACGTCGATCCCGTAGTCTCTCGGCTGCTGACCGCCTACGGGATCGACCCCGCGGACCAGGTCGTCGTCCACGGCCCCGTCAAGCTGTCGTCGGCAATCTGCGCATCAGCGCTGGTGCACAACGCGACCCCGCACTTCGTTCGGCCCGAGCTGGCTGGCATCTGGCGGCGCATCGGAGACGCGTTAGCTGACCCCGACGCCCCCGTGTACGAACGCATCTTCGTCGCCCGTCCGCACTCCGGCTACGTACGGACATGCCGCAACGCGCCAGATGTGGAGGCGGTGTTCGTGCGGCACGGGTTCCAGCTCGTCCGCCCCGACCAGCTCGAGCTGGCGATGCAGGTCGGCATCTTCCGCGGCCCGCGAATCGTCGCCGGTTTTGCCGGTTCGGGGATGTTCAACGCGATGTACACCGATAAGCTAGAGCACCTCATTGTGCTCGCGCACGACTCGTATCTGGCGCGCCACGAGAACAAGTTCGCAGCGGTTCACGACGCCGACGTCGACTACTTCTGGTCCGAGTCGGATACCAAGCACGGTAAGCACTTCGACGTGAACGCGTTCCTCTCGGACTGGGTCTTCGACTTCGAGACCAATGGAGCGGCGCTTGAGGAACTCCTTTCGAACCTTTAGTGGTCGGGCTGGTGCGACGCCGATTCGTAGCGGGCGAGTCGCGAATGCGTCCGGCCGTAGCCGAAGTACAGCGCCATGCCGACGGCGAACCAGACCGCGAAGCGCACCCAGGTGGCCACCGACAGGTTGAGGGTCAGGTACAGGCACGCCAGCGCGGACACGATCGGCAGCACCGGCGACAACGGAACCCGGAACGGGCGTTCGAGGTCCGGACGGGTGTGCCGCAGGATCGGCACCGCGACGGACACCAACACGAACGCGAACAGCGCACCGATGCTCACCAGGTCGGCCAGGGTTGCCAGCGGCACCAGCCCGGACACGAACATGATCACCACGGCCGCACCGATGGTGAAACGGACCGGCGTCCCCGTACGCGGGCTGACGGCGGACACGACCGGTGGGATCAGGTGGTCACGGCCCATGGCGAAGCCGATGCGGCCGATGCTGACGAGCTCGACGAGGATGACGGACGTCAGACCGCACACCGCAGCAATGTCGATCAAGGTGGCCGCCCAGCCCGCCCCGACGCTCTTGAACGCCGACGACAGCGGGGATCCCGGGTCGATGTTCGTGTACTTCTGCATGCCGGTGAGCACGAACGACACCCCGCAGTACAGGACGGTGGCCGCGATCAGCGTGCCGATCAGCCCGCGGGGCAGGTCCTGGGCCGGGTTCTTCGACTCCTCGCTCAGGTTGGCCACCGCCTCGAACCCGGTGTACGCGAAGAAGACGACTGCAGCCGCCGTGATGACCCCGGCGACGCCGTAGGCCGCGGGGGAGCCGAACAGCGCGTTGATCACCGGGCGGTCCAGCCCGCTGCCGCCCGACTCGGGGCGCGACGGCGGCACGAACGGGGTGATGTTGCTGCGGCGCAGGTAGAACAGCCCGGCGACGATGACGAACAGGCAGATGGCGACCTTGACGACCACCAGTGTGTTGGTGAGCCAGGCCGACTGCTTGATGCCCGTGACGGCGACGACGGCGAGTACGGCAACGATCGCGACCGCGCCCAGGTTGACCGTCGACTTCTCGCCGAACACCGAGGTCGGCAGGTCGAACAGGCTCTGCAGGTACCCCGACCAGCCGCGGGCCACGACCGAGGAACCGAGCACGAACTCCATGAGCAGGTCCCATCCGATGATCCACGCGACAATCTCGCCGATCGTGGCGTAGGCGTAGCTGTAGGCGCTGCCGGCCGTGGGCACCGCCGACGCGAGCTCGGCGTAGCAGAGGGCGGCCAGCAGGCTGACCACGCCGGCGATGACGAAGGAGATGACGATCGCCGGGCCGGCGTGCTGGCGGGCCTCGACGCCGGTGAGGGTGAAGATGCCGGTGCCGATGACGATGCCGATACCGAACCCGATGAGATCGATGCTGCCCAGTCGCTTGCGCAGCCCGGCAGTCTCGACGCCCTCGGTCTTGTCGTTCTGGTGCAGGACGTCGTCGATCGACTTGGTCCGCAGCACGTTGTTCGTCATGGCGCTCCGCTCGATTGCCGAGCTCGGCTGGTGTCGAACCGTGCTTGGTGGGACTGACCTACCCGCCGTGCAGTTCCGCACGACCGGCGACCGCACGTCCGCGGTCGTCCGCCTAGGCGTGGTCGAACAGCGCGAGCGCGGCGATGCTGTGCGCGTCGGCGAACTCGCCCCGGCGCAGCATGTCCCGCAGGTCGGCGTCCGAGCGCCAGGCGTGCACCATGTCGGCCTCGGTGCTCTCGCGTTCCGGCTCGCCGTGGGTCAGGCCGGTGGCGAGATAGACGTCGTAACCCTGCGAGCAGAAGCCGTACCCGGCGAACAACCGCCCCAGGTGCTGCAACCGCTCGGCGCGCAGCCCGGTCTCCTCGCGCAGCTCGGCCTGCGCCAACTCGGCCGGCGTCCCGGCGTGCCCGGCGGGCCACCCGCCCTGGGGGAACTCCCACTGCCGGCTGCCCACCGGGTAGCGGTACTGCTGCACCAACCAGAACCCGTCGTCCTCGCGCGCCAGCACGACGACGAAGTCGTCCTTGTCGACGACCGAGTACCGCCCGAGCGAACCGTCCGGGAACTCCACCTCGTCCTCGCGCAGCCGCAGCCACGGGCTGCGGTAGACCTCGCGGGTGGACAGCTGACGGATCTCGTCACCGATCTCGGGCACGTGATCAGCGTGCCCGATCGGCGTCGCCGGTGGGCGGTCGCACCACGAGGTCGGCGCGATCACGCGACGTGGCGACCAAGTGGGCGTTCGCTGCGTCGCTCCCGGTGAGGACGCGCTCGCGCGCCGTCGTGGCGTCCCAGCCGAAGGACACGAACCGGGCGACGAGCCGCTCGACCCGGACGTCCTCGGGCACCTCGACGAACCAGGTCTCGTCGAGCAGCTCGCGCACGCGACGCCAGGGGTCGGTGTCGAGCAGCAGGTAATTGCCTTCCGTGATGACCACGGTTGCGTCGGCCGGCACGGTGATCGCGTCGGCCACCGGTTCCTCGCGGGTGCGGTCGAAGTCCGGTGCCGACACCGCGCCGCCGTGGCGCAGCGCCGCGAGCAGCGCCACGTACCCGTCGGCGTCGAAGGTCTCCGGGGCGCCACGGCGCTCGACGAGGCCACGCGGCACCAGCCAGGACGTCGGCTGGTGGAAGCCGTCCATCGGCACCACCACCGCACCGGGCACCGAGGCCGCCAGCTCGGCGGCCAGCGTCGACTTCCCGGCACCCGGCGCCCCGGTGATGCCGAGCATCGCCCGACCGGGCGCGGACAGGGCCGCAGCACGCGCGGCCAGCTCAGGGGTCTGCGTGGTCATCGCCCCAGCCAACCAGGATCGCCGCCGCGCTGCGCCGCGCCGGGTCGACCCCGTCGCGGGCGGCGTCGTCAGGTCAGCCCGTTGATGACGTCGGCGGCGGCGCGCGGGTTCTCGGCAGTGATCGTCACCGGCTTGGCGCCACGGCGCCGCAGCTGGAGCTGCGGCCCGGACCTGATGGTGAGCCGCGTACCGCGCCACGGCGACCAGTGCACGCCGAGCCCGCCGAGCCGGTGCGGCGGTACGTCGACGGCCTCGGCCCGCTCGATCGTCGCGGTGGCGAACCGGAAGCGCGGCAGCCCGAGGAGACCGAAGCGCACGACGACGCCCTGCGGGCCGGCGGTGGTGCGCACGCTGGTGATGGTCAGGTTGGCCACCAGCACGACGACCGCGGCGATCGCCAGCGGCACGCGGGCCTGCACGTCCGCGACGACCAGGGCCACCAGGGCCAGCGCCAGGACGTTCATGAGCCAGAACAGCGGCCAGTTCGTGACGCGTCCGCTGTACACCGTCGTGGTCGTGTCGCTCATGTCAACTCCTCGATCATTGTGATCAGTTCGGCCCGGCCGTACCCGTGCCGACGGGCGAGGCGCACCAGCTCACGGCTCGCGGTGTCGAGCTCGGCCCGCCCTGCCGGCGAGTCGGCGACCCGGACACCTCGGCCGCGTCGGAACTCCAGCAACCCGGCCTCACGCAGGGAGCGGTAGGCCGCCAGCACCGTGTTGCGGTCGACCGCGACCGCATCGGCCAGTTCCTGCGCGGGCGGTAGGCGGTCGCCCACCGACAACTGCGCATCGGCGATCGCGCGCCGGATGCAGGCGGCGATCTGCTCCTGCAGCGGGATGCGCGAGGCATGGTCGATCGTCCACAACATGATGCTGATGAAACTAGCACCATCGTGCTGCGCTCCGCCAGCATGTCACCATGGGCCCGTGAGCGACCCGAAGCACGTCATGGTGTGGGGCAACTGCCAGGCCGAGCCGCTGGCCGACCTGCTGCGCGAACCGCTGCAGCGACGCGGGCTGGAGATCGTCGACGTCCCGCCCGTGTTCCTGGCCACGCCGGACGACGTCGCGCGGGTGCACGAGCTGGTCGCCGGCTCCGCGCTGCTCGTGTCGCAGCCGGTGCGCGAGGAGTACCACGTGCCAGGTTGCTCGACCCAGCACCTGGCCGGCCTGCTGCCCTCGGACGGTCGGCTCGTCGTCTTCCCTGTCCTGTACTACAGCGGCGAGCTGCCCTACCAGGTGACCGTCGACGACGAGAACGGCGAGCGGGTCAACGCACCGCGCACCGACTACCACGACCTGCGCCTGCTGCTCGCCGCCGGCGCCGGGCGCCCGGTCGACGAGGTGCTCGCCGGGTGGCCGGTCCGCGCACCGGAGGCCGCACTGCAGGCCCACGCCACGGCGTCCGTGGCCGAGCTGCAGCGGCGTGAGGCGTCCTGCGACGTGGCAGCGTCGGACCTGGTGTCGGCGCCGGGGTCGATGTTCACCGTCGACCATCCGAGCAACGCCACGCTCGTGCAGGTCGCCGCCCGCGTGCTCGCCGCGTTCGACGGCACGTCCGACGCCGAGGTCCCGCCCGCCCCCGAGCGCGAGTACCTCGGCGCCATCCGCACGCCCCGCAGCGGAGCCGGATCGAGCACCGCCGACGTCGACTGGACGATCGGCGGCGAGTCGGTCCCCGCCGGAGAGATCGTCACCGAGCACCTGCGGTGGTACGCCGACCGTCCGGGCCTGGTGCGCCACGGGCTCTCGCGGCATGCGAAGCGGGCCGCCGACCTGCAGCTCACGACCGGGTGAGGGCTCCCGGCAAACCACTTGCGCGGGTCCGTAACGTCGTCTGATCGTGGCCGACGATCCGAACCTGCTCGCCGAACGCAACCATCTCGAACTGGCCCGGGCCTGCCTCGCCGACATGCGTGAGGCGGCCGATCGCATCGCCGACTACGGCGTGGACGAGCTCGCCAGCCAGAGCCTGGGCAGGCTGCGGGCCGACCGGCTGGCCGCGCTGTCGGCCGAGCCCGACGCCCCGCCGTTCTTCGGCCGCACCGACCGCGATGCGGAAGGACCGGCACGGGGCGGGCCGCCCGAGGTGCTGCACATCGGGCGACGCCACGTCCGCGACCCGGCCGGCGACCCTGTCGTCATCGACTGGCGCGCACCGCTGGCCCGCGGTTTCTACCGTGCCACCCCGCAGGCCCGGATGGGCGTGCAGCTACGCCGGCGCTTCGGCTTCCGCGACGGGACGCTCACCTCGATGGAGGACGAGCACCTCGAGCGCGGCGAGGCGCTCGGGCTCGCGTCGGACCTGCTGCGCGCCGAGATCGAGCGGCCCCGCGTCGGGCCGATGCGCGACATCGTGGCCACCATCCAACCCGACCAGGACGACCTCGTCCGCGCCGACCTCGACACCTCGCTGTGCGTGCAGGGTGCGCCGGGTACCGGCAAGACCGCGGTCGGGCTGCACCGGGCCGCGTATCTGCTCTACACCTATCCCGAGCGGTTGCGGCGGTCCGGCGTGCTCGTGGTCGGGCCCAACGCCGCGTTCCTGCACTACATCGCGCAGGTGCTGCCGTCGCTCGGCGAGGGCGGCATCACCCAGAGCACGGTCGCCGACCTGGTGCCGTTCACCGCGCGCGGTACCGAGCCGGTGGCGACGGCCGTCCTCAAGGGTGACGCGCGACTGGCCGACGTGCTGCGGCGTGCCGTGTTCGCGCACGTCGCCAAACCGGCCGACGACGTCCTGGTCGTCATCGACACCAAGCGCTACCGGGTCGGTGCCCACCACCTGCGGCGTTACGTCGACGACGCGCGGCGCTCGCTCGGCCCCGGCCTGCGCTGGTCGGTGGCGCGTGAGCGGTTGCGGCAACAGGTCGCGGAAGACGTCCGCCGCCAGCGCGAGGACCGCGGCGGGGCGCCCTCCGACGCCGAGACGCGGCGCATCGCCCGCTCGCCCGCCGTCCGGGAGTGGCTGGACGAGGTGTGGCCCGAACTGAGCGCCCCGGCGTTGCTGGCCCGCCTGTACGACGACGCCGACTTCCTGCGTCGCTGCGCGCCGGCACTCACCGACGACGAGCGCACCGCGCTCCACCGGGCCGCGCCGAAGTCGGTCCGCAGCGTGCGCTGGACCCCCGCCGACGTCGTCCTGCTCGACGAGCTGGACGCGATCATCCACGGCACCGACACGTTCGTGCACGCCGTCGTCGACGAGGCGCAGGACCTGTCCGCCATGCAGTGCCGGGTCGTCGCGCGCCGCTGCCCGCTCGGCTCGGTCACCGTCCTCGGCGACCTGGCCCAGGCCACCACGCCGTGGGCACCGGGGTCGTGGCCGCTGACCCTCGAACACCTCGGCGCGCCCGGGGCGCCCGTCCGCCCGCTGACCGCCGGCTACCGCGTGCCCGGCGAGGTGCTCGAGGTCGCCAACCGGCTGCTGCCACACATCGCGCCCGACGTCCCGCCCGCGACGTCGGTGCGTCAGGGGGCGGATGCGCTGACCGTGACGCGCGGCGCCGCCGTCGTCGACGAGGTGCGGGCGTGCCAGGCGGTCGAGGGCTCGATCGGTGTCGTCGTCCCCGACGAGCGCACCGGCCCCGTGCTGGAGCAGCTGCGGACGGCCGGCATCGACGCGCACGCCCTGGACGAGGACGCCGACCCGGCGGTCGCCGTGGTGGCGGCGTCGACGGCGAAGGGCCTCGAGTTCGACTCGGTCGTGCTGGTCGAGCCCGCGGTCGTCGTGGCCGGCGGCGCCACCCGGGTCGACGGGCTGCGGGGTCTCTACGTCGTACTGACGCGTGCCGTCTCCCGGCTGCGGATCGTGCACGACGAGCCGCTGCCGCCCGAGCTCGCCCTCGACGGCTGATGCGGATCGGTCAGCTCGGATACGGCACCGGGGTGGGGCCGACCCGGGACGCGGCGGTGGTCACGGACACCAGCACGACGACCCACACGATGAGCAGCAGGAACAGCGCGACCCCCACGATGACCCCGACCATGCCCCAGAGACGGGCGTCCTTCGACGCCTGCTGGGCACCGGCGCGGTTGCCGGCGAACCAGAACGCATCCACCTTGTTGGCGTAGACGAACGCCGGGATGGCGAGCGGCCAGAACGTGAAGACCGCCGCGATCGCCCAGCCGATGTTCGACGACGGTTTCTCGTGCGGTGGGCCGGCCGGCCCGTACCCGGCACCGAAGGGCGGGTACCCGTACGGCGGGTAGCCAGGTGGCGGCCCGTAGGCCTGGGGCGGATACCCGGGTGGCAGCCCGTACCCGTACGGCGGGTACCCGGGTAGCGGCCCGTAGCCCGGGTGCCCACCGGAAGCCGGCTCACCCTGCTTGTCGAAAGACACCCCGGGCTCGTCGGTCACGCCTCATGATCGCGCATGCCACACCCCGCGTCGATCACGTCTTCCTGCGGAGTTACCGGTATGCGGGTCGAAACCGGCAACTCGAGAGGAAGACGTGATCGATCCGCTCGGTCGGAACCGACACAAGGTGGCCGTCGCGTTCGTCGGACCACCCACGGCCCGGTGACCCCGGTCACGGATATGGTAGGAACCCCTGGGTAGTTCGCCCGGTACGCCACCCCTGTACCCACGGACTCCCAGGCGACGAGTACGACCGGCGGCCACCCCGCTCGGCGTCCACGCAGGAAGGTAGCTCCCTTGGCATCTCCGTCCGAACAGGTTCTGGCCGTCCATCCCGAGCCCGATCTGGTCCAGCTGCTGACCCCCGAGGGTCAGCGCGTCGAGCACCCGGACTACCCCCTCGAGATCACCGACGACGAGATCGGCGCGCTCTTTCGCGACCTGACGCTCGTCCGGCGCATCGACTCGGAGGCCATCGCGCTGCAACGTCAGGGCGAGCTGGGCCTGTGGGCGAGCCTGCTGGGTCAGGAGGCCGCGCAGATCGGCGCGGGCCGCGCGCTGCGGCCGCAGGACATGGCCTTCCCCACCTACCGCGAGCACGGTGTCGCGTGGTGCAAGGACGTCGACCCGCTGACGCTGCTGGGCCTGTTCCGCGGAACGAACCTCGGCGGCTGGGACCCGAGCACGAACAACTTCAACCTGTACACGATCGTCATCGGCGCCCAGACCCTGCACGCCACCGGTTACGCGATGGGCGTCGTCCGCGACGGTGCGGTCGGCACCGGCGACCCCGAACGCGACACCGCCACGCTCGCCTTCTTCGGCGACGGCGCGTCGAGCCAGGGCGACGTCAACGAGGCGTTCGTGTGGGCCGGCGCGGGCAACCTGCCCGTCGTGTTCTTCTGCCAGAACAACCAGTGGGCGATCAGCGAACCGGTCACGACGCAGAGCCGCGTCCCGCTGTACATGCGGGCGAGCGGCTTCGGCTTCCCCGGCGTCCGCGTCGACGGCAACGACGTGCTGGGCTGCCTCGCCGTCACCCGCAAGGCGCTCGACGACGCCCGCAACGCCCAGGGGCCCACCTTCATCGAGGCGTTCACGTACCGGATGAACCCGCACACCACCAACGACGACCCGCGCCGCTACCAGCTGGGCAGCGAGAGCGAGACCTGGAAGCTCAAGGACCCGATCGAGCGGGTGCGCGCCTACCTGACCCGCGAGGCGGGCTTCGGCAAGGACTTCTTCGACGGCATCGAGGCCGAGGGCAAGGCCTTGGCCGAGCACATCCGCGCGGGCTGCCGCACCCTGCCCGACCCGACTCCCGCGTCGGCCTTCGAGCACGTGCACGTCACCATGCCCGACGACCTGCGCGCCCAGCGCGACTCGTTCGTCGACTTCGTCAGCGAGGTGTCCGCATGAGCGACGCTTGCGGAGCGAACAGGCAACACGGCGTCTCCACAGGCCGGAACGGAGTGAAGGCATGAGCGACCTGCCGAACATGACCATGGCCAAGGCCCTCAACGAGGGCATGCGCAAGGCGATGGAGGCCGACCCCAAGGTCGTCATCATGGGTGAGGACGTCGGCAAGCTCGGCGGCGTCTTCCGCATCACCGACGGCCTGCAGAAGGACTTCGGCGAGGACCGCGTCATCGACACGCCGCTGGCCGAGTCCGGCATCATCGGCACCGCGGTCGGCATGGCGATCCGCGGCTACCGCCCCGTCTGCGAGATCCAGTTCGACGGCTTCGTGTTCCCCGGCTTCGACCAGATCGTCAGCCAGGTGGCGAAGTTCCACAACCGCTCGGCCGGCCAGGTCAAGATGCCGATCACCATTCGCATCCCCTCTGGCGGCGGCATCGGCGCCGTCGAGCACCACAGCGAGTCGGTCGAGACCTACTTCGCGCACACGGCCGGGCTCAAGGTCGTGGCGTGCAGCAACGCCTCCGACGCCTACTGGATGATCCAGGAGGCCATCGCCGACGACGACCCGGTGATCTTCATCGAGCCCAAGCGGCTCTACCACGCCGCGAAGGCCGAGGTCGCGGCCGAGCCGACGCCGCTGTACTCGGCCGTCGTGCGCCGCCCCGGCCGGCACGTCACCCTCGCCGGGTACGGCCCGACCATGCCGACGCTGCTCGAGGCCGCGAAGACCGCGGCGGACGAGGGCCTCGAGCTCGAGGTGATCGACCTGCGGTCGGTGTCGCCGCTCGACCTGCCCACCGTCATCGAGTCGGTGCGGCGCACCGGTCGCCTGGTCGTGGTCCACGAGGCGCCGCAGAGCTTCGGCGTCGGCGCGGAGCTGGCTGCCCGCGTCACCGAGGCGGCGTTCTACTCCCTCGAGGCGCCGGTGCTGCGGGTGACGGGCTACGACACCCCGTACCCGCCGAGCCGTCTCGAACACGAATGGCTGCCCAACCTCGACCGTGTCCTCGACACCGTCGACCGCGTCCTGGAGTACTGACACACGATGGCCGTGCAACAGTTCAAGCTTCCCGACCTCGGCGAGGGTCTGACCGAGGGCGACATCCTGGCGTGGACGGTCGCGGTCGGCGACACCGTCGAGGTCAACGACACCATCGCCGAGGTGGAGACTGTCAAGGCCGCGGTCGAGCTGCCGTCGCCGTTCGCCGGCGTCGTCACCGCCCTGCACGCCGAAGCGGGCGAGACCGTGCCGGTGGGTACGCCGATCATCTCCATCGACGTCGCCGGTGACGCTCCGGCGGCCGGCCCTGCCGACGCCGGTGAGGACCTCGTGCCCGGGCTGCCCGGCGAGGGCGCAGGCCCGGCGGTCGACGACGAGAAGCAGATGACGCTCGTCGGCTACGGCCCCCGCGAGGAGACGGGCGGTCGACGGCGTCGTCGCCGGCCCGAGGCCACCGTCGCGGCCGCGCAGACCAGCTTCAACCTCCCGCCGGCCAGCGCCCCCCACCCCGCGCCCGAGCCGGCGGTCGTGGACGAGGCGCCGGCGGTGACACCCGCGTCCGACGCCCGCCACCGCGCCCCGACCAGTGCTGCGACGACGAACGGCGTGCTGGCGAAGCCGCCGGTGCGCAAGCTCGCCAAGGACCTCGGCGTCGACCTGACGACGATCGCCCCCACCGGCCCGCAGGGCATCATCACGCGCGACGACGTCCACACCGCGGCCAACGGCGGTCGAGTGGACGGTTCCGCGTCGAGTGGTCAGCCACAGGCGACCACTCGCGCGGCAGGTGACCACTCAGTGCGCGAGACCCGCGTGCCGATCAAGGGCGTGCGCAAGCACACCGCGGCGGCCATGGTGGGTTCGGCGTTCACCGCACCGCACGTCACCGAGTTCATCACCGTCGACGTCACCGCCACCATGGAACTGCGCGACCGGATCGCCGGCCGCCGCGAGTTCCGCGACGTCAAGGTGTCGCCCCTGCTGCTGCTGTCCCGGGCGGTCATGCGGGCGCTGGCGACGACGCCGGAGATGAACGCGACCTGGGACGACGCCGCGCAGGAGATCGTGCTCAAGCACTACGTCAACCTCGGCATCGCCGCGGCCACGGAGCGCGGGCTGATCGTGCCCAACATCAAGGACGCGCACGAGCTGTCGCTGCTCGAGCTCGCCCGGGCCATGGCCCAGCTCACCGACACGGCACGATCGGGCAAGACCACACCGGCGGCGATGAGCGGCGGCACGTTCACGATCAGCAACGTGGGCGTGTTCGGCGTCGACAACGGGACGCCGATCCTGAACCCCGGCGAGTCCGGCATCCTGGCCTTCGGCGCGGTCCGTCGCACACCGTGGGTCGTGGGTAGCGGGCGTGACGAGCGGATCGAGCCGCGCTGGGTGACCCAGCTGGCGGTGTCGTTCGACCACCGCATCGTCGACGGGCAGCAGGGTTCGCAGTTCCTCGCCGACGTCGCCGAAGTCCTTAACGATCCAGGACTGGCTCTGCTCTGAGCCGTGCGCCGCCCCCGGCTCCGCTAGCGTGTTCGGCGCGAGGCGTAACCGGGGCGAGGGGCGGTCATGAGCGAGGACAGCGACGGCGACGCCACGCCCGGTTCAGCGGGCGACGGCGCCGGTCGGCGCGCGTACAACCGGCCGCGCCGCTACCCCGTGCCGGCCCCGGCGTCCCCGGCGGCGGCCACCTCCCCAGGCACGTCCCCGGCCGACGAGATCACCCGGCAGAACCCGACGCTGGCCGACGCCGCCGAGCAGTACCACCGCCGCTCCACCGACGGGCCCGGACCCGTCGACCCCGGCCCTGCGGCGCCGACGGGCCAGGGCGGGATGCCGCCGCCCGGCCGTCCCGGCGGCGGTGAGCGCGGTCCCGACGGGCCGCCCTCGGGCCCGTTCCCGATCGACCCCGGCCGCGCGGCCGGGTACACCCCGGCGCCGAGTGGCGCGCGTCGGCGCCCGTCGAACCGTGCCCTGCTCGTCGTCGTCGCCGTGATCGTCGTGGTGGCGGTCGCGGTGGGGCTGGCCATCGGGCTGTCGGGCGGCGACGACGGATCGTCCCCGCAGGACGGCGCAGGCCCCGGCGCGGGCAGCACGCCGGCCTCGACGGCCACCACCGCCCGCACGTCGTCCGCGCCCGTCTCGGCGGCCCCGTCGACGACGGCCGGCGTCCCCGCCAGTGGCTCCTCGGCGTCGACCCGGGTGTGCGCGTCGTTCCGGGTCACGGTGCCGTTCACCAGCCTTGTCGCCCAGACCCACCCAACGCCGCGCATGCCCGACTCCTACGTCGAGCCGGAGAGCGGCACACGGGTCGGCATCTGCATCGGTTACTTCCGCCCCGCCGCCGGCCAGGGGCGCGGCCGCATCGCCTACCTCGCCCAGTACGAGCGCCTGCCCGCCACCGAGTACGCCCTGACCCTCAAGACGCTGGGCTGGAAACTCGTCGCCAACCTGCCGCGTCCGACCTACCGCAACAACTTCGACACCACGGTGACGCTGGTCCAGCAGGGCAGCGCGCTGGTCACGGTCGTCGGAACGGGCCGCTGAGCGGCGACGGCCCCGTTCGCCCGGCGGCCTGCCGTGACCTCCCTGTCGGGGTCAGCGGGTGCTGACCTGGCTCGCCGGCGGTGCCGTGATGGTCACCGGCCGGTTGTAGCCGGTGACCAGGATCGTGGTCGACACAGCCTGGCCGGACGCAGTGAAGCGCTCGGTCACCTTGACCGGGTGGTTGCTGCCGTCGACGTAGATGTCGACGGGCAGCCGCGTGA
This sequence comes from uncultured Jatrophihabitans sp., assembly GCF_964252635.1. Lineage (GTDB taxonomy): Bacteria > Actinomycetota > Actinomycetes > Mycobacteriales > Jatrophihabitantaceae > Jatrophihabitans. Next base: position 24,947 of record NZ_CAXUNP010000032.1, on the reverse strand, counting down.
CCCCGGCCTGGACGAGGGCGGCGCGGCCGGGGTAGGTCGCGGGCAGCTTCGCGGTGTCGACGACGATGGCGTACCGGGTGGTCCGGACGCCGCCGACGTCCTGGCCGACGGTCGCCTTCACCGAGTCGGACGCGGCGGCGAGAATGCCGGCGTTGCCGGCTGATGCCGAGGACTGGGTGGAGTCCAGCGACTTGGCCAGGTTGCGCACCGTCGGGTCGGAGCTGTTCCCGGTCACCAGGACGTACGGCTTGCCCGAGTGGTTGAGGCTCGCCGGCAGCCTCGCGTACGTCTTGCCGCCGACCTGGATGACGCGCAGCTCGCCCGCGCCAGGCACCGTCTCGGTGAGGTCGAGCGCACTCAGCTTGCCCGCCGTGAGCCGCTCGACGCCGTGGCCGTTCAGTGACTGCCCACCGGTCGTCACCGAGAGCGAGATGCGCGCGGTCCGGGTGGTCGCGAGCCCGGACTGCAACCGGGACGCGAGTTCCTCCGCGGTCGCCGCGGGGGCGCTGGCGGGCGCGCTCGCCGGTCGGGACGACGACGCGCTCGTCGAGCCCACGGCCGCGGGTCCACCCGACGCGGAGCCGCTAGCGCCGCCGGTGCTCGCCGACCCCGACGTGGTGGACGAGCACCCGGCGGCGGCCAGGCCGAGCGCCACGGTCAGCGGGACGAGCAGGGCGCGGGTGGGTGATTTCACCGCGTGCTCCTACCCGCGACGGGCCGGCGACGATCATCACCGGGCCGGGAACGTCACGGCGCACTCTCAGCGTTGCCCAGGGGTGACACCGAACGACCCGACACCGAACGTCCCGACACCGAACGTCCCGACACCGAACGTCCCGACACCGAACGTCCCGACACGGAAGGTCTCCACCCCGCGGGTCCGTGCGCCGGAGCTGCTGCCCGACGCCTTCTGGCTCAACTCCGACCCGCTGAGCCTGGCCGCACTGCGGGGACGCTTCGTCCTGCTCGACTTCTGGACCAACGCGTGCGCGAACTGCTGGCACGTCGCCGACGAGCTCCGCGCACTCGAGACGCAGCTGGCCGACGTCCTGACCGTGATCGGCGTCCACTCGCCGAAGTTCCCCCACGAGGCCGACCAGCGCGCGCTGGCCGCCGCGGTCGAGCGGGCCGACATCACCCACCCGGTGCTCAACGACCCGGGCCTCGAGCTCTGGCGCCAGTACGCGGTGCGGGCCTGGCCGACCCTGGTCCTGATCGATCCCGAGGGTTACGTCATCGCCCAGGCGGCGGGCGAGGGGCAGGCGGACGCGCTGGCGATGGTGGTCGCCGACCGGATCGGCCACTACGAGCAGCGCGGAACGCTGCACCGCGGCCCGCTGCCCACCCACAGCGCCCCGCAGTCGAGCACGGACCTGCGCTTCCCGGCGTCGGCCGTCGTGCTGCCCGCCGACCGCACCGGGCGTGACACCGACACCCTGCTCGTCGCCGACGCCGGCCACCACCAGCTGGCGGAGCTGACCGCCGACGGGCGCACGGTCCTGCGCCGCATCGGCGGCGGCCGGGGCGAGCCGTTCGCCGAACCCAACGGGCTGACCCTGGTGCCGCCCGGTCTCAGGTACGACGTGCTGGTCGCCGACACCGCCAACCACGTGTTGCGCGGCGTCCGTCTCGGCGACGGTGCCGTCGTGACCACCATTGCCCTGCCGGATCTGCTCGCGGACGCGCGCACCGTCACCGGGCCGGTGCCCGCGGTGCTCTCACCGTGGGACGTCGCCTGGTGGCCGGCTCTGCAGCAGGTCGTCGTCTCGGCCTCCGGCGTGCACCTCCTGCTGGCCTACGACCCGGCGACGGACACGGCCAGGGTGCTCGCCGGCACCACCGTCGAGGGGCTGCGCGACGGGCCGGCGCTGGACGGGTGGCTGGCCCAACCCTCCGGCCTGGCCGTCGACGGTGACCAGCTGTGGTTCGCCGACGCCGAGACCTCGGCCCTGCGCCGGCTCACAGTGAACGGCACGCTGCACACCGCCGTCGGCGAGGGACTGTTCGACTTCGGCCTCGTCGACGGGCCGGCCCAGGTCGCGCGCATGCAGCACCCGCTCGGCGTGCACGTGCTGCCCGACGGTGCGGTCGCGGTGGCCGACACCTTCAACGGTGCCGTCCGCCGGTTCGACCCCGCCACCGCGGAACTGAGCACCCTGGTCACCGGCCTGGCCGAGCCCAGCGGGCTGGTCGACTCGCACGGAACGCTGCTGGTGGTCGAGTCCGCGGCCCACCGGCTCGTCCCGCTCGCTTCGCAGCTCGGTCCCGACGGCCGCGTCGCGACACCGCCGCGCGACGACCGCGTCGCGACGCCCGGGCGACCCGTCAGCGTCGTCCGTCCAGGGGCCGTCGAACTCACGATCGCGTTCACACCCGCGCCGGGTCGCAAGGTCGACGACAGCGACGGGCCGCCGGTCCGGGTCGACGTCAGCGCGTCGCCGCCCGAGCTCCTGCGCACCGGTGGTGGCCCGGGCACCGAGCTCGTCCGTCGCCTGGAGCTGGCCCCGGACGGGCAGGGCGTGCTGTCGGTGACCGCGCAGGTCGCGTCCTGCGACGACTCCGGCGCCGAGCACCCCGCCTGTTACCTGAGCCGGCAGGACTGGGGTATCCCGGTGGCCATCGACCCCGCCGGCGAGCCCACCGTGCGGCTGGTGCTCTTCGGCGAGTAGCAGTCGCCGGTCAGCGGCGGCGGCCTAACGGATCCGGATGGCGACGACCGCGACGTCGTCGTCGTGCCGGATCGCCGCGCCGGTCAGGGCGTCCACGATCTGCGTGGGCGACGCGTCGACCGGTAGCTCGCTGGTGAGCCGCGCCAGTTCGGCGAGCCCGGCGTCCAGGTCGGGCTCGTCGGCGAAGCCGTCGGTCAGCCCGTCGGTGAAGCAGATCAACGTGGACCCGGGTGCCAGGTCGATGTGGGCGTCCCTCGGCCGGTCGGCACCCTCGGGCAGCAGCCGCGAGATGCCGATCATCGGCCCGCGGCCGTCCTCGAGCACGATCACCGAGCCGCCCGGGCGGCGCAGCAGCGCCGGTGGGTGACCGGCGCTGGTGTAGCGCAGCGACGCACCGTTGTTGCGCAGCATGAGCGTGCCGTAGAAGCAGGTGGCCATGTAGTCGAGGTTGCCGCCCTCGAGCAACTCGTCGACGGCGGTGAGCACGGTGTAGGGCTCGCTACCGACCCAGCCGTAGCTGCGCACGATGGTCGACAGCTTGCCCATCCGGGCCGCCGAGTCGTAGTTGTGCCCCATGACGTCGCCGACGACGACCCCGACACCGCCGTGCCCGCGCAGCTCGAACACGTCGTACCAGTCGCCGCCCACCGCCGCCTCGTCCGCCGCCGGGACGTAGGACGCCGCCACCTCGAGGCCCGGGATGCTCGGCAGCCGCGGCAACAGGCTGCGCTGCAGAGTGGCGGTGACGGCCCGCTCGCGGGCGAACAGCTGCGAGTTCTCGAGCATCAACCCGGCGCGGATCGCGAGGTCCTGGACCAGCGCCAGGTCGGTCTCGGTGAACGCCTGACGGGTCCCGTCGTTGAGCAGGCAGACGACGCCCAGCACGCTGTGCCGGGCCCGCAGCGGCACCACGATCATGCTGGACAGGTGCAGCTCGCGGACGATCTCGCTGCGCCGGTCGTCGGACAGCCCGGACACGGCGTCGGGCTCGTCGCCCATGTCGGGCACGAGCACGCCGCGGGACTCGCCACGCAGCACGCGCCACACCGGCCCGTCGACCCGCAACGAGTCGGGCAAAAGATCGACCAGCTCGTCGAAGTAGCCGAGCACCCGGTCGTCGGTCGACTGCCGTTCGTGCCGCAGGTAGGGACGCTCGAGGTGGCCGCCGATGTCGGTCGTGAAGATGGCGCACGCGACTCCGACCCGCGGGGTGAGCACCTGCCCGAGCACGTCGACGATCTGCGCCGGGCGCTGGGCGGCCGCCATCCGTGAGGTGACGTCGGCGAGCAGGCCGAGCCGGTCGGCCACGATGGCCACCTGGGCGAGCGCGTCGTCGCGGCTGCGCTGGGCGGTGACGCGGGCGGTGACGTCGGCCTGGACACCGACGAAGTGCGTCACCGTGCCCTGCTCGTCGCGCACGGGGGAGATCGACAGCTCGTTCCAGAACGGCGACCCGTCGCGCCGGTAGTTCAGCAGGGTGGTGGTGACGGGCAGACCGTCGGCGATGGCCGCGCGGATGTCGCTGACAACGGCCTGGTCGGTCTCCGGGCCCTGCAGGAAGCGGCAGTTGTGCCCGACCGCGTCGTCGAACTCGTACCCGGTGGTCGTGGTGAACGCCGGGTTGACCCACACGAGCGGGTTGTCGGCCACCCGCGGGTCGGTGATGGTGAACGACACCTTGGTGGCCAGCACGGCCCGGTCGCGCAGGCCCAGCGCTGACTGCTGGACGCCCGCGATCAGCTGGGCGTTGCGGGCGGGGAGGAACGCGACCAAGGCCAGCGAGGTCATCGGCTCGGGCGCATCGGTGAGCGGCAACCCGAGAACCCACAGCACCTCGCGAGCCCGCGTGACCGAGGTGCCACGGGCCGCGGTGACCGGCTCCCCGGTGACCGGCTCGCCCTCGGCGATGCGCATCAACGACTCGGCGGCACCCTGCGCGCCGCCGCCGTGGCCCGGCAGGTCGTCACCGGCGACGTCCTCGAGCCCGGCCGCCCGCGACCACTCGTCCACCGGCATGGGCAGCGAGCGGTCCGGCACCAGCTCGACCGCCAGGTGGTTGGCGAAGGTGACCAGCCGCTTCTCGACGTCGACGATGAGCACCGCGGCACTGGCCTCGTGGACCACCTGGGGCAACAGCATGGATCCGAGGTCCGGATCCTCGCCCTCGGGCGCGAGGTCGGCGCCGGTCCCACGTGTCACAGGACCAGACTTTATAGGCCGACCGCAGCCGCGGCGACCGCAGCGCAGCTGCGCTAGCGTCGGGAGCATGACACCCTCGCGGATCCGGATCGGCGTCCAGCTGCATCCCCAGCAGGCCCAGTACGCGGCAATCCGGCGCGCGGTCGCCGAGGCCGAAGATCTCGGCGTCGACATCGCCTTCAATTGGGACCACTTCTACCCCCTCTACGGCGAGCCGGACGGCGAGCACTTCGAGTGCTGGACGATGCTCGGCGCCTGGGCCGAGCAGACCTCGCGCATCGAGATCGGCGCCCTGGTCACGTGCAACAGCTACCGCAATCCCGAGCTGCTGGCCGACATGGCCCGCACCGTCGACCACATCAGCGACGGACGGCTCATCCTGGGCATCGGGTCGGGCTGGTTCCAGCGCGACTACGACGAGTACGGCTACGACTTCGGCACCGCAGGAAGCCGGCTGGACCAGCTGGCCGAGGACCTGCCCCGCATCGAGCAGCGACTGGCGAAACTCAACCCCGCGCCGACGCGCGACATCCCGGTGCTGATCGGCGGGGGCGGCGAGAAGAAGACGCTGCGCATGGTGGCCCGGCACGCGAACATCTGGCACTCCTTCAGCGACCTCGACACCTTCGTGCGCAAGCAGGAGGTGCTCGCGGCGCACTGCGCCGACGCCGGGCGCGACCCCGGGGAGATCGAGCGTTCGGTCGGTGTGCCGGAGGGTGATCCCGCCGAGGTCGGGCCGCCGCTGGTCGAGGCCGGGGCGACGCTGTTCACGGTCGGCGTCGGCGGCCCGGACTACGACTTCACCACCCTGCGCCGCTGGCTCGCCTGGCGCGACTCGCTGTGAGGGACCGCGCCTGATGGCCCGCGCGCTCTGGTTCTTCCCGGTCCCGGACGAGGCCGACCTGCCCGAACGCCTGCGGGGCCTGTTCGCGAAGGCGCGCGAGACGGTGGGCCTGGTGCCGAACGTGTTCCGCGCCTACGCCTACCGCCCCGAGCGGTTGTCGGCGTGGTTCGCCCACTACAAGATGCTGCACGAGCCGACCGAGAACCTCGACAGGGCCGACCGCGAGATGATCGCGGTCGTCGTCAGTGCCTACAACCGCTGCACCTACTGCATCGTGTCGCACGGCCACGCGCTGCGGAAGGCGCTCGGCGGGCGGCGTGAGGACCAGGTGCTGGCCGACTACATCGCCACCAACTGGCGTCACGCCGGCCTGGACCCCCGCCGGTACGCGATCTGCGACTACGCCGAGAAGCTGACCGCCCGGCCGCACGAGATGACCGACGACGACCTGCAGCGCCTCGCCGACGTCGGGCTGAGCCCGCACGAGGTGTGGGACGTCGCCGAGATCGCGGCGATGTACAACTTCACCAACCGCATGGCGCTGGCAACGGGTCAGCTGCCGAACGAGGAATACCACTACCTGGACCGGTAGCACCTTTCCTGTCACGACCGGACCGAGAGGACACCACATCATGGCCACCGAGAAGTCGATGCTCGACCACATCAACGAGCTCGCTGCTGAGGAGAAGCAGCTGCGCTCGTCGACGCACACGCACACCGACGAGGACCGCGAGCGACTGCGCCACCTCGAGGAGCAGCTCGACCAGGCCTGGGACCTGCTGCGCCAGCGGCGAGCCCGCGACGAGTTCGACGAGCCCACCGACGACGTGCAGGAGCGGCCGGTCGGCGAGGTCGAGGGCTACCTGCAGTAGGCCCGGCGCGGATCGGCCCCTCGGGCCGGTCCTGTCCGGCCGGAGCGGCCCACGTCGACTACGACGTCACGTCCTTGCCGCCGAAACGGGCCCAGGCCAGCGCGGCGAAGATCGCGACGTAGGCGAGCGTGACCAGCAGGCCGGTGCGGACGTCGGTGGTGCGCATCGGATCGCGCAGCAGGTCGACCCAGCGCAGCCAGTAGTGGCTCGGGAGCCAGCGGTGGATCACCCCGAGCTGCGGGATGGCGTCGGCGACCTCACTGGCGATCGTCAGCGTGAGCGTGGCGGCCATCGCCGCGACCGGCACCTCGGTCATGGTCGAGACGAACAGGCCCATCGCCGCCACCGAGGCGATCGTCAACGCCACGTAGCCCGCCACGAGCAGCAGCCGGCCCAGGCCCGCGCCGTAGGACACGGTGGTGCCGGACAGCAGCGTCACCCGCCCGGCGGGGAACAGCGCGAGCCCGGCCACCAGCCCGGTGAGCGCCACCAGGGCGACGCATGCGACGCACCAGACGACGCAGGCCGCGAACTTGACGGCGAGCAGCCGTGTCCGCCCGACCGGCACGGCGAGCAGGTAGCGCAGGGTGCCGGTGCTGGCCTCACCCGCCACGGTGTCCCCGGCCACCACGGCGACGACGAGCGGCAGGAACAGCGGGGTGGTCACCAGGAACCCGGCGAGGGCGGCGAACAGGCCGTTGTCGGTGATGCCGCCGAAGATGGACCCGTCGCGGGCGGACCGGTCGGTGGCCTTCACCGACACCGCGATGAGCACCGGCACCAGGCCGAGGATGCCGAGCAGCACCAGGTTGCGGCGGCGCCGGAACACGAGCGCGAGCTCCGAACGCAGGAACCGTCCGGGCACCGCCCGAGACGGTCGGGAGTCGGAGCCGCTAACCGCTGACATCGAAGCCGTCCCCGGTGAGGCCGACGAACTGGTCCTCGAGGCTGGGACGGGCCACGACGAAGCCGCGCACGCCCACCCCGGCCCGGACCAGCGCAGCCACGACCTCTTCCGGCGCGGCGGCGCCGAGCAGCGCACTCACACCGGCCTCGCCGTCGGTGACCTCGGCCAGCCCGAGCGAGCGCAACAAGCGAGCGGCAGCCGCCGGCTCGGTGGTCTCGACGTGCACGCGCTGCGCCTGCCGCTCGCGCAGCCGCACGAGCGGGCCCTGCCACACCAGCCGCCCCGCGCTCATGACCCCGATCTCGGTGCAGAGCTGCTCGACCTCGCTGAGCAGGTGCGAGGACAGGAACACCGTGACACCGTCACGGGCGAGCTCACCGATCAGGGTTCGCACCTCACGGGTGCCCTGGGGGTCCAGCCCGTTCGTCGGCTCGTCGAGCACGAGCAGGTCACGCGGACGCAGCAGGGCGGCCGCGATGCCGAGCCGCTGGCGCATGCCGAGGCTGTAGGCGCGGTACCGCTTGCCGGCGGCCGGGCCGAGACCCACCCGGTCCAGGGCGGCATCCACGCGGGCTCCGACGGTACGGGCGTCCGCGCTGCGGTCGGCAGCGTCGACACGGATCAGGTTGGCACGTCCGGACAGGTACGGGTGGAACGCCGGGCCCTCGACGAGAGCGCCGACCCGGTGCAGCGCGGCCGCCCCACCGGTGGCGAAGTCGCGCCCCAGCAGCTGGTGGGTGCCGGCGGTCGGGAACACCAGCCCGAGCAGCATCCGGATCGTCGTGGTCTTGCCCGAACCGTTCGGGCCGAGGAAGCCGTACACCGATCCGGTGGGCACGGCGAGGTCGACCGAGTCGACAGCGGCGACGGACGCGAAGCGCTTGGTCAGCCCCGTCGTGGCGATCGCTGTAGCGATCGCGGCCCCGCCGCGGGACGCCTCGACCTCGGCCAGCTCACCATCGGCCACGCACCCGCCCTCACTTCGCGGCAGCGGCGGCGTACAGCGCGGACGGGTCGACGCTGCCGGCGAACACCCGCCCGGTGCTCGTCACCAGGACGCTCACCAGGCTGGACTCGAGCAGGCCGCCGTGGCCCCACGACCCCGACACCGGTGTCAGGGCGCGGGCGAACTCCCCGCGTGCGGTGTTCACCTGCGAATGGGTGTCGACCTCGACCACCCTCGTCCAGCCCGCCCCGACGACCCGTGCCTCGTCGCGACCGGCCAGGCGGCGCAGGTCGGCGCCGAGCTTCACGGTGTGGACGGTCGCGCCGGCCGGCGGGGAGAAGGTGAACGACGACTTCGACGGCGCCGTGAACCGCACGCTGGTGTAGGCCACATCGACGGCCGGGCTGCGCTCACCGCGGGCGTAGACGCGGACGGCCAGCGGCAGCTTGGTCGAGGCGTCGACCGAGATGTGCACCGACCCGACCCGCGTCGCACTCGTGCGCGGCGTCAGGACGAGGTCGTAGACGTTGCGGTCGGCGACCTGGGCGCCCGCGCGGACGCTGACGCGTGTGGTCGGCGACAGGGCGGCGAGGGCCTGCGACGACAGCGCGCTCGGCGTCATCGTCGGTGCCGGCGAGCCGACCGGGTCGGGGACGGCGGCGGCGCCCGCCGGCAGGACGGCGTGCTGCGCGATGCGGTCCGAGCTGTTCCACGTCCAGAGCTGACGCCCCGAGCGGAAGACGTCGGTCTCGTCCATGGCCCCGAGCAGGGCGATGCGTTGCTCGTCGGCCCCGCCGTACCAGACCTGCAGCGTGTGCGAGCCGGACAGCAGCGAGGTGAACGAGGTGCTGTCCGCGTCGCCGCCGACGGTGCCCAGCGACGGCAGCTCGGGCAGCCCGAGCGACACGCGCGACAGGATCGTGCCGGAGAAGCCGGTGGTGCCGGCGGAGCGGACGTCGGCCAACAGGGCCGACGGGGTCATGTGCGGCAGCTTCGTGGACTGCTTGGCGTCGGCCTGGAAGAAGCCGGTCGCGACCAGACCGGCCACCGCCACGACGCCCGCCGGAGCCAACCAGCGCAGCGAGCGGTGGCGGAGCAGTACGGACGGGACGTTCACTGGTCCCAGCGTGCGGACCAGCCACTGTGATGGGGCTGAGCCTCTCCAGCGATCGCCAAGGTCCACCCTGGCAGTCTGACAACTGCTGAGTCCGAACTCAGCAGCGGCCCGGCACGTCGCCGAGCACACGCAGTCTCGAGGAGGTCCGCCGTGCGGTTGCTGATCGTGGAGGACGAGATCCGGCTGGCGTCAGCGTTGCAGCGCGGGCTCGGCGCCGAGGGGTTCACCGTCGACATCGCCCATACCGGCCCGGACGGGCTGCACATGGCGCAAGAGACCACGTACGACGCGGTCATCCTCGACATCATGCTGCCGGAGCTGTCCGGCTACCGGATCATCGAACAGCTGCGGGCGGCCGAGAACTGGGTGCCGATCCTCATGCTGACGGCGAAGGACGGCGAGTACGACGAGGCCGACGCGCTCGACCTCGGCGCCGACGACTACCTGACCAAGCCGTTCTCGTTCGTGGTGCTGCTGGCCCGCATCCGGGCCCTGCTGCGCCGGGGCGTCAAGCCCCGCCCGGCGGCGCTGACCGTGAACGACCTCGTGCTCGACCCCGCCGCCCACACGGTGCGCCGCGGGGAGACCACGATCGACCTCACGCCCCGGGAGTTCTCGCTGCTCGAGTTCCTCATGCGGCGGGCCGGTGACGCGGTCAGCAAGGCCGACATCCTGCACCACGTGTGGGACGCGAACTACGACGGCGACGCCAACGTCGTCGAGGTGTACGTCGGGTACCTCCGCCGCAAGATCGACGTCCCCTTCGAGCGGCAGACGCTGCAGACCGTCCGGGGTGCCGGGTACCGCCTGACCGCCGAGGGCTGACCGGGCCGTGGTCGGCCCGCGGGTGACCGCATGGTGATCTCGACGGTGACCTCCGCCCCGCGCCGGTGGTGGTCGCGCCAGTCGCTGCGGCGACGGCTGACGCTGCTCGCCACCGCGCTGTTCACGCTGGCCGTGGCAACCGGCGCGGTGCTGCTCCTCGTCCTGCAGCGCTACGCACTGACGCGGGTGCTCGACCAGTCGGCGGGCAAGACGGCCCGCGACATCTCCCAACAGGTCATGAGCGGGCGGTTGCCCCCGACCGTCGCACCGACGACCGGTGGCATCGCCGCCGTGCAGGTGGTGGACGCGAGGAACGCGGTGCTGGCGGCGTCCCAGGGCACCGACCACGCCCGCCCCATCCTCGCCAGCCGCGAACAGCTCCGCGAGGTGCGGCACGGCGCCCGCATCGAGATCGACAGCCCCACGTCGGACGCGCGGCTGCGGGTGCTGGGTCGGGCGGTGGGCTCACGGACGGTGCTCGTGTTCACCGACGTCACCCGGGTGGACGACAGCCTGCGCATCCTGACGCGCGCGGCCCTCATCGGCGGTCCGCTCGCGGTCCTGGTCATGGCTCTCGCCACCTACCTGGTCGTCGCTCTGACGCTGCGGTCCGTGGCCGCGCTGCGGCACGGCGCCGCCGACATCACCGCCGCGGGCCTGGCCGAACAGCGCCTGCCGGTGCCGGGTTCGCAGGACGAGATCCACCGGCTGGCCGTGACCCTGAACGCGATGCTCGACCGCATCGATTCGGCGACCAGCCGGCAGCGCACCTTCGTCGGCGACGCTGCGCACGAGCTGCGCTCACCGCTGGCCTCGATCCGGGTCCAGCTCGAGGTGGGCCAACGGATCGGCCAGCCCGACGACGGCTGGGACGCGCTCGTCACGGACGTCCTGGTCGACGTCGACCGCCTCGACCGCCTCGTCGAGGACCTGCTGGCCCTGGCCCGCCTCGACGAGTCCGCGGGCGTCCGTCGCCAGTCGGTGCCGCTGAACCAGGTCGTGGCGGCGGTGGTGGACGGTGTGCATCCCGAGGGGGTGACGGTGCGCGCCGAGGCCGAGCCGGCCCTGACCGACGGCGACCCCGACGCGTTGCGACGCGTGGTCGTGAACCTGGTCAACAACGCGTTGCGCTACGCCCGCAGCGAGGTCGTGGTGCGGGTCGCGGTCGAGCCCGTCGCGCCGTCCCAGGCCGCGCGGGACCGGAACGCCGCGGACCGGAACGCTTCGGACCGGGGCGCCGCGGCCCGGCAGTGCGTGCTCACGGTGGAGGACGACGGCCCCGGCATCGCCGAGGACGAGCGTGAGCGGGTGTTCGACCGCTTCTACCGCGTCCAGGAGTCCCGGTCGCGCGACACCGGCGGCACCGGGCTGGGCCTGCCGATCGTGCGCGACATCGTGCGCGGCCACGGTGGCCGCGTATGGCTCACCGATCGCGAGGACGGGCAGCCGGGGCTGCGGGCCGTCGTCGTCCTGCCCGCCGCCCCCGACACCCTCTGACCCTCACTTGCAGGCGGGTAGCCCGGTGCTGCTCGTGCTCGGCGCGGGGGTGGTCGTGGGCTGGCCCGGCGGCTGGCCCGGTGGCTGCCCAGGGGTGGGTGTGGTCGTGGTCGGGCTCGGCGGCGGCGTGGTGCACGTCGGCTTGGGCTTGACGTACTTGTAGACCGTCAGGGTGACCTGCTGGTCGGGGGAGTAGTAACCCGCCGTCGGGGTCTGTTCGGCGACCTTGCCGTCCTTGCCCTGGTCGGACGTGTTCTTGGTCTGCGTCTCGATCTTCTTGAAGTCGCTGGGGATCGTCGACCGTGCCTCGTCGATGGTCTTGCCGCGCACGTCTGGCAGCTTGATGGTGCCGGTCGAGACCTCGAGTTCGATCTTCGTGCCCGGCGGCACCGACGTGAACTGCGCGGTGCCCTGCTTCTCGACCGTTCCCTTGGCGTCGGAGTCGTGCACGTCCTTGCGCGTGCTGCCCAGCCCCGCCGCCTGCAGCAGCGCGACTGCGTCGGTGTAGCTCTTGCCCTCGACGAAGGGCACCTGCACGAGCTTGGGCGAGTAGAGCGTGTAGGTGACCGTCTCGCCCTTCTTCACCATCTCGCCCACCTTCGGCGACGTGGTGCAGACGCGGCCCTTCTCGACGGTCTGGTTGTTCGTGCACGGCCCGCCGGTCGTGGCGGTGTTCTGCTTGGGCCGGAAACCCTGCTGGCGCAGGCTGTTCGCAGCGGCGTCGGGCACCTGGCCGGTGACATTGGCAACCGCGATCTCCTTGGTGTCGCTGTTGCCGGAGGTCCCGAAGATGACGAACGAGCCGATGCCGATGACCAGCAGCAGCGCGACCACGACAGCCGCCCAGATCCAGCCGCGGCGGCGCGAGTCGTCGACCTCGTCGGCGACCGGGCCGGGGCGGGGCCTCACCGGTGGCGGGGGAGTGCGCGCGATGAACTGGGTCCGCTCGGCGTCGGTCATGACAGCCTCGGCCGCGACCGGCTGGTTCGCCAGCGCCCGCTGCAGGTCGGCGCGCATCTCGCCGGCCGACTGGTAGCGGTTGAGCTGGTTCTTGGCCAGCGCCTTCATGACGATCGAGTCGAGGGCGCGGGGGACCTCGGGGTTACGCGCCGACGGCGCGACCGGGGTCTCACGCACGTGCTGGTAGGCGACCGCGACCGGCGAGTCACCCTGGAACGGCGGCACGCCGGTGACGAGCTCGTAGAGCAGGCAGCCGGTCGAGTACACGTCGGAGCGGGCGTCCACGGCCTCGCCGCGCGCCTGCTCCGGCGACAGGTACTGCGCCGTGCCGATGACGTTCGCGGTCTGGGTGACGGTGGCCGAGGTGTCGGCGACCGCGCGGGCGATCCCGAAGTCCATGACCTTCACCGCGCCGGCCTGCGTGATCATCACGTTCGCCGGCTTGATGTCGCGGTGGATGATGCCGTTGCGGTGGCTGAAGTCCAGCGCGCTGTCGATGTCGGCGACGATCTCCATGGCCCGGCGCGCCGGGAGCGCCCCCTCGGACTTGAGCACGTCGCGCAGGGTGCGCCCCTCGACGTACTCCATGACGATGAACGGGATCGACGTGCCGTCGGGGGCGGCGTCCTCGCCGGTGTCGTACACCGAGACGATCGACGGGTGGTTGAGCCCGGCCGCCGAGTGGGCCTCCCTGCGGAAGCGGGCCAGGAACGACGGGTCGCGGGCCAGGTCGGCGCGCAGGACCTTGATCGCGACGTCGCGGTTGAGCCGCGTGTCGCGGCCGCGGTGCACCTCGGCCATGCCGCCGTACCCGATCAGCTCGCCGAGCTCGTAGCGGTCCCCGACCATCCTCGGTTGGGTCATCGTGCGTCCTCACTCATGTCAGTCCGTCCCGATGGAGCGCAGGTAGGCCTCCATCACCTGGCGGGCCTTCGGCGCCGCGTCCTCGCCACCCGTCGCGTCGCTGTCCTCGAGGATCACCGCGACTGCGATCTTCGCCTCGCCCTTGACGAGGGCGAACCCGGAGAACCAGGAGTGCGCGGGCAGCGCGTTGCCGTTCGCGTCCTGGTGGTCGGCGGTGCCGGTCTTGCCGCCCACCACGACGTTCGGGATGTCGGTGATGGCCGCGGACTTGCCGGTGGCATCGTCCCCGGCCTGCTTGCCCGTGACGACGTTCTCCATCATCTGCATCAGCTCGCTGTTGAGACCGGGGTCGAGGACCTGGCTCATCTGGCTGGGCTGCGGGTCGGACAGCACCGACTGGTTCGGCCGGTAGGTCTTCTGCACCAGGTGCGGCTTGTACAGCGTGCCGTTCTGGGCCACGGCCGAGGAGATCATGGCGGCCTGCAGCGGGGTGATCGCGACGTCGCGCTGACCGAACGCGGTCTGGCCGAGGGCCACCGGGTCGCGGGCGAGCTGGCTCACGGACCCGACCGTCGAGCCCACCGTGGACAACGGGATCTTCGGCGGTGTGGTGTCGATGCCGAACAGCTTGGCCTCGGCGGCGATCTTGCCGATGCCCAGCTTCTCGTTGGCCACCGCCGCGAACGCGGTGTTGCAGGACTTCTCGAGCGCGAAGTCCAGCGTCGCGAACTTGTTGCTGCCGTTGCACGTCTCGCGGACGCCGTTGTCGAGGGTGAAGTTGTGGATGCACGGGCCGGTGTCGGTCTTCGGGCACGGCGTCTGCTTCTGGGTCGCGGTCGCGTCGTCGGGCCAGTAGTACTGCGGCGCGAAGATCTTGTCGTCGGGCTTGACGCCCGCCTTGAGGGCTGCCGCCGAGACGACGACCTTGAAGATCGAGCCGGGCGGGTAGGTGACGTCGAAGGCCCGGTTGTGGAACGGGCCGAGCGCGGTGGGGTCCTTCTTCAGGAAGGCGGTCGGGTCGTCGGGCACGTTGCTGCAGCCTTTGGACTTCGAGGTCTTCTCGCGTTCCGCAAGCTGCTTGGCAATGCGGGCCTTGAGCGCGGTGCTCGACTCGCCGACCCGCCGGACGGTGTCGATGTCGGAGTAGCAGGCATAGGCGTGCGAGATGTCGCCGGAGTCGTGGGAGCTCAGCGCGCCCGGGTCGTAGGACGGCGTCGACACGGCCGCCAGGATCGCCCCGTTGGACGGGTCGAGAGCGACCACCGCGCCGGGCCGGTAGGTGCCGTTGGACAGGCGCATCGCCTTGTAGGCCGCGGCCTGCGCCGCCCGGTTGATCGTCAGCTCCACGCGGCCGCCCCGCGGGTTGCGGCCGGTGAGCAGGCTGGTGAGGTTCGTGGTGAACAGCGAGGGCGAGTCGCCGCTGAGCACGTCGTTGTCGGTCTCCTCGATGCCGGACGCGCCGTAGATGTAGGAGTAGAAGCCGGTCACCGGCGCGTACACCGGGCCCTGCGGGTACTCGCGCAGGTACTTCAGCTCGTCGGTGGTCTTGCGCGACTCGGCGACCGCGGTGCCCTGCACGGTGATCTGCCCGCGCGGGTTCGAGTACTCGTTGAGCAGCACGCGGCGGTTCTGGCTGTTGTCGCGGTAGCTGTTGCCCTGCACGACCTGCACGACGTTGAGGTTCACGAACAGGGCGAGCAGCAGCACACCGATCGCGATCGACACCTTGCGGATGGGCTTGTTCATCGGTCGACGACCTCTCTCATGCGACCACGGCCGGCTGCTCGGTGGTGACCGCACGTCCCGGCGGCGTGGTCGCCGGCCGGCGGGCGGCGTCGGACACCCGCACGAGCAGCGCGAGGATGGCCCAGCTGCCCAGCAGCGAGGAGCCCCCGTAGGACAGGAACGGCGACGTCAGACCGGTCTCGGGGAGCAGCCGCGTGACGCCGGCGACGACCACGAACAGCTGCAGCCCGATCAGGAAGGCCAACCCGCAGGCGAGCAGCTTGCCGAAGGAGTCGCGGACCGCGAGCCCGGCCGCGAAACCACGCGACACCAGGACCCCGTAGGCGACGAGGAGGCCGATCAGCCCGAACAGGCCGATCTCCTCGCCGAAGGACGCGATGATGAAGTCCGTGGTGGCGAGCGGGACCAGCTCGGGGTGGCCGCCGCCGAGCCCCGTACCGAAGATGCCGCCGGTACCGAGGCCGAACAGCGACTGCTTGAGCTGGTAGGCGGTGTCGGTGTAGCGCGGGTCGAACGGGTGCAGCCAGACCTCGACCCGGGTCTGCACGGTGCCGAAGATCTGGTAGGCGAGGTAGGCGCCTCCGGCGAACAGCAGCACGCCGACGATGACCCAGCTGACCCGCTCGGTGGCGACGTAGAGCAACACCACGAACAGGCCGAAGAACAGCAGCGACGTGCCGAGGTCGTGGCCGCGCACGAGCACGCCGATGCACAGCAACCAGGCCAGCAGCAGCGGACCGAAGTCGCGGCCGCGCGGGAAGTCGATGCCCAGGATGCGCCGGCCGGCCAGCGCCAGGACGTCCCGCTTCTGCACCAGGTAGGCGGCACCGAAGATGGTGAGCAGCGTCTTCGCGAACTCACCGGGCTGCAGCGAGAAGCCGGCGACACGGATCCAGATGCGGGCGCCGTTGACCTCGCTGAAGCGGGCCGGCAGCACGGCGGGCAGCATCAGCAGGAAGACTCCGACGAGCGCGAGCGTGTAGGCGTAGCGCTGCAGCACCCGGTGGTCACGGACGACGAACAGCAGCGCCAGGAACAGCACGACGCCGAGCGCGGTCCACACCACCTGGGTGGGTGCCTGCGCGCCGGCGAACTGCTGGCCGTTCTGCGCCGCCTGGGTCTTCAGTCCTAGGTCGAGGCGATGGATCATCACCAGGCCCAGGCCGTTGAGCAGGACCACGACGGGCAGCATCAACGGGTCGGCGTAGCGCGCGATCTTGCGGATGACCAGGTGCGCGACGAGGCCGGCAGCGAGGGGCACCGCCGCGTAGGTGACGAGGTGCGACGACAGGTGCCCGTCGCGGGCCGCCTCGACCGCACCCTCGGCACTGATCACGACCAGCACCGCGAAAGCGAGCAGCAGCAGCTCGAGGTTGCGCTTCGTGGGGATGCGCAGGGCGGGGTTGAAGGTGCCGCTCATCGTCGGCACCCCGGGTTGGACGACGCCGAGCCGGAGGGCGGAGCGGAGCTGGGCGCGGGCGTCCGGCACACGGGTAGCTGTTGACCGCGCAGGCTGACGATGATGCTCTTGGCCTCTGTGGCGCTGCCGGCGGTGATGCCGGCCTGGACCTGCGTGCGCGTCGCCGGGTTCAGGTCGTCCAGCTTCAGATCGCTGAGCTGGTACACCTTGAAGAACTTCAGCGGACCGAACTCGGTGTTGACCCCGCGGTAGATCGCGACGTCCTCGTCGGCGTGGCCGACGAAGTACTGGCTCTGCGTCCACGCGTAGGTGCCCCCGAGCGCGGCGACGATGAGCACCAGCACGACGGCGACGAGCAGCCACGGCCGGAGCCGCTGCAGGCGCCGGTGCGGGATCGGCTCGTCGGTGGCCTCGGCGGGTTGCTTCGTCGCCAGCGGACGGGACATGAGGGCGGCGCGGCCGGCCGCGCTGTCGCTGCCGGGGACGTCGGCCGCGGCCGGGTCGACGAAGGCACCGGCGATCACCGGGGTGTCGTCGATCTCGTCCCCGACCCGGGCGTTGAGGACGTCGGCGACGATGACCGTGACGTTGTCCGGGCCGCCGCTGCGCAGCGCCAGCTCCACGAGCCGGTCCGCGGCGTCCTGAGGGTCGTCGATGCGCAGCGTGTCGGCGATGGTCTCGGCCGACACGACGTCGGACAGCCCGTCGGAGCACAGCACGTACCGGTCGCCGCCGCGGGCCTCGCGGATCGAGACGTCCGGCTCGACGTCGCTGCCCAGCAACGCGCGAAGGATGACGGACTTGCGCGGGTGGTCCTTCGCCTCGTCGGGAGTCAGCTGCCCGGCGTCGACGAGGTACTGGACGTAGGTGTCGTCGTGGGTGATCTGGGTGAGCTGCCCGTTGCGCAGCAGGTAGGCCCGGGAGTCGCCGACGTGCACGAGCCCGACCTGGGCACCGGTGAAACGCAGCGCGGTGAGGGTGGTGCCCATGCCGTCGAGTTCCTTGCGCTGCGCGACGGCCTGGGAGATGCCGTGGTTGGCCTGCGCCACCGAGTCGCGCAGGGCCCCCATGAGGTCCTCGATGCGACGGTCCTCGTCGAGCGGCTCGAGCGTGCTGATGACAATTTTGCTGGCGACCTCGCCGGCCGCGTGGCCGCCCATGCCGTCGGCGATGGCCAGCAGCCGGGGACCGGCGTACACCGAGTCCTCGTTGTTGGTGCGCACCAGACCGAGGTCGGAGCGCACCGCGTACCGCAGGTAGAGCGCCACGACCTATCTCAACTCCAGGGCCGTCTTGCCGATCCGCAGCGGGACACCGATCTCCATCGGCACGGGACCGTCGAGCTTGCGCTGGCCGAGGTAGGTGCCGTTCGTCGAGCCGAGGTCCTCGACGACCCACAACCCGTCGGACATGCTGATCCGGGCGTGCCGCGTGCTGGCGTAGTCGTCTTCGAGCACGAGGGTGGAGTCGTTGGCCCGGCCGATGAGCACCGGCGCACCGGTCAGGCCGATCCGGGTCCCGGTGAGCCCGCCTTCGGTGACGACGAGCTGGGTCGGGGCGCCCGGTGCCTGCCGCGGTGGCGCCGATTCGTTCTTCCCGCGACGGCGGGCCGGCGGCGGCACCGCGATGCGCGGCTGCCCGCTGGTGCGCAGGTCGCTGCGGATGACCCGCAGGCTCGCGAGGACGAAGAGCCAGAGCAGGGCCAGGAAACCGAAACGCATCAGCTGCAGCGCGAGCGCCGAGTTCACCGCGTCACCGCTCTCGGACGCCGAGCCCCGGCGGTCGCCGGCTCGTCACGGGCGTTCCTCGCGGGCCGTCACGAGCGTTCCTGGTGAAACACGATGCGGGTGTGACCCACCCTGAGCACGTCGCCGTGGCGCAGCAACTGGCTGCTGATCTCGTGGCCGTTCACGGTTGTGCCGTTCGTCGACCCCAGGTCGTAGGCGGTGGCGAAGCTGCCGTCGAACTGGATGTCGACGTGCCGCCGCGAGATCCCCTGGTCGAGCAGCTGCAGGTCGGCGTCGGTCCCACGGCCGATGACGTTCGCGCCGCGCTGCAGGTCGAAGCGGCGGTTGGTCTGGTCGACGATGAGCGAGGCGTGCACCAGCGGGCCGGGGGGCGGTGCGCCGTACCCCGCGCCACCGCCGTAGCCCTGGCCGCCGCCGTACCCCGGACCGTTGCCGTACCCAGGACCGTTGCCGTACCCGGGGTCGTCGTCGAAGCCGGGCACGGCGCTGTACCCCGGGGCGTCGCCGTAGCCGGGCCCGCCGTTGCCGACCGGCTGGTCGTAGGACGGGCCCGCGCCGGGGAACGGTGGGGCCGCTGCTGCGTAGCCGGCGGCCGCCCCGGCTGCCGGGCCGGCCGCGTAGGACGGTGCGCCTCGGCCGTACTGCTGGTCGTCCGCGTACTCGCCCGGGGCCTGCCCCGGGACGATCGGCAGCGAGAGCGAGTCGTGCGGGCGCCGGCGGGGCGGGGCGCCGGGTTCCATCCGCGACGCGACGCCGAACACGCCGGTGTGCAGCTCGTCGTCACGCGCGAGGAAGACCTCGATGTCGCCGATGGTCTGCAGGCCGTTCTCGTCGAGGTACTCCTGCAGCAGCTCGGCCAGGGAGTTGGTGAGCTGGACCTCCCACGGGTCGAGACGTTCGTGGTCGGACGGCGACAGCGTGACGCGGTAGCGGTTGGGGCACAGCACCTGGCCGTTGCCCATCACCTTGCGCTTGTCGGAGGCCTCGCGCTGCAGGGCGGTGCCGATCTCGACCGGTTCGACCTGACCCTTGAAGACCCGCGCGAAAGCCCCGCCGACGAGGCCCTCGAGCCGACGCTCGAAACGTTGGGCCAGGCTCACGGACGTCTCCTCGTCTTGTTTCGGGTCAACCGCCGGTCGGCTACGTGGTGCGAGCAGCAGACGGGGACGCGTCGGTGACGCGCATCCGCAGGAGTCTATCGGTCCTCCCTGAAAGGGCCGGGTATCCGTCCTCAGCCGCGTGCTACCGTTGCGGACGCCAATCAGCGCGGCCCGGCCAGGGTGCGCAGCCGGGCAAGTGGCGGAATGGCAGACGCGCACGGTTCAGGTCCGTGTGTCCGAAAGGACGTGGGGGTTCAACTCCCCCCTTGCCCACCGAACCCAGCACGACGACGGTGCGCCGGGCGGACCGGCGCACCGTCGGTGCTGGTGCAGGCCTCGCGGCCCGCACGGCTCAGTACGGGAACTGCAACTGCGTCCAGATCGGGTTGTGGTCCGACGGGATGGTGCCGACGAAGCGGCCGTGCGACATCCGCATGGCCATACCCCAGGACGTGGCGGAGACCCCTGGCGTCAGGCACAGGTAGTCGATGTACAGGTCGTAGTGGTACGGCGCGCGCATGTAGTCGTTCGCGCTGTCCCAGTGCGGGTTTACGTGGGACTGGGCGACCAGCCGGGCGTCGGCAATGCGTGAGGAGCGCATGATGCTGCCGGGGCCGTCGAGCCGGTACTGCTTCGGGTTGTTGTTGGAGTTGAAATCACCCACGTAGACCACAGGAAGCCCGTGCGCCCGTGCGTTGGCCCCCGAGACCATCGACCGCATCTCGGACTGGCGAGCCAGGTCGTTGCTGTACCCGCCCGGCTGGGTCAGGTGGGTGTTGACGACGAGGACGCGTGCGCCCGATGCCTTGTTCTGCAGCACCTGGTAGACGGCGTATGCCTTCGCGCCGAGGTGCCAGTTCCCGCCGGCGCCCACCGCGCGGTACGTGCTGGGCTTGTACAGGATGTAATTGCCGGTCCGGAACCACTTCCAGTCGCTCTCGCCGTAGCGCGGTTCGGTGTGGGCCAGGGTGTAGGTGCCACCGAGGCCGTTGCGCAGCGAATCCACCTGCAGGATGTGGTGGGTGGCGTCGGCCCACCAGTTGCCCTCCTGGATGCCGACGACGTCAGGGTTGGCGGATTTGATCAGTGCGACTGCCGGGGCGCGGCGCTGCGACCACGGAGCGACCACGCCACCTGCCTCACGGGTGCGGTCCGCACCCAGGTTGAGGATGTTGTAGCTCATCAGCCGCATGCTCTGCTGGCGCGACTGCACGACCGCCGAGACGATGCCCGCGTAGTGCGACGGCATCGAGCCGTTCAGGGCGCGCACAGTGAAGTAGTACCGCACCCCCTTCGTCAGGCCGGACGGAGTGAAGGCGTGGCTCTGGTCAATGATCGAGAAGTTGCGTCGTCCGGCCGTCATCGAGGAGTTGGTGGCCGTTGCGATCGTGTAGCCGGTCGCGGCCTGGCTTCCCCAGGTCAGGTACGTGCCTGCGGCCGAGGTGTGCACCGTCAGCGACCAAGGGGTGGCCGGCCGCAGGGCGGTCTGGCCTATGCCCGCGGAGTAAGAGGCCTTGCTGCCGTTCAAGGCAACCACCCGGTAGTAGATGGGAGCACTGGTGTATCGCATGCCGTGCAGCGACAGGGACGGCCGGCTCGACGTGGCGGTGTGGCGGGCCGAGGAGTGGCGGCCGTGGATGAGGTTGTCGTAATAGATGTCGCTCTTGGTGGTCGACGCGAACAGGCGGTACGAGCGCGCGTGGACGGCGGAGCGGAGCGACACCGTCAGCCAGCTGTTTCCGGCGCCGCTGACGCGCACGCCGGACGGCTTGCCCGGCCAGGTGGAGGCAGCGGATGCGGGCCCGGCAGCGACCGTGGTCGCCGCGCCCAGAGCGAGTGTCAGGGCCGCGATGGCCAACGAGCGGGAACGGTGGCGTCCGATTGCGGAACTGCGGCACGGCGTAAAGATGCGGAGGGTCATGAGCGGGGGCCTCACGGGGTCGTTGACGAACACGGCTCCCCCGCCGACCGTCGGTCTACCCAGGTCGGGTGACGGAATCCCACTTCCGGTGAATCGATTTCCCGGTTCGCCGCACCATCAACCGCAGGCGGGCCCGGAGCGTGACCGACACGGCCGGGCGAACCACAATGGCCAACCTGCCGGACTGCGTGCGGTAGGGCCGGACACGCAGACCGTCGACGACGATGCTCGACGGCACGACCAGTGACTCGTCGAGTTGCACCTGTCGCGTGCGGTGGAAGCCGCACGAGTTGACCTCGACCGATACGTCCCAGATGCCGGGGTGCAACGGCTGGCCGGCAGCGAACACCGGTACCTCGACAATGGCCGCGCCCGCCCAGGCCAGCGGGCGTGCGGTCGTCGACATGTCCACCGGCTGCACCGGCAGGCGGGCACGACGGACCTCTGCGGTCGCACGGTTGCGCAGGCGCAGATTTGCCGAGGTCTGAGCGAACGACGCTGTCAGGTCGGCCGGCGTTTGGCGGGAGTCCAGGCGCGGAAGCACCCAGCTCTCGCCCGCACGACACATCGTCAGCGAGGCCCCGTCCCGTTGAAGAACTGCGAGTACGTCGACCCGAAGTCCGGTCCCGTCCCAAGCCAGGCTTCGTCCACGGCCGACGAGCTCCACTGCCTGGTCTGCTTCGATTTGGCGAAGAATGCTCATGAGATCGCCTCTGCGGACGGCGTCCAGGCGGGCTTGCGTGGTCCTGTCCAAGCGGGCGACGGCGGACGGCGGCACCTTGGTCTCCAGGATTCGACGTCCGTGGGCCAGCGCTGAAGCCTGTACCTCGGGCTCCTTCCGTAACAGTGGTGGCCGGCTCAATGGACCCGCGAGCTCGGAGCGCACCACTCGGTCGAGGGCCAGATCCTGTGCGGAACCGGGCTCAACGACCGAGCAGACCAGATCGATCAGCGCCTCGACACTGCTCCAATAGTCGTCCTCGGTCGCCCGCGTCGCCGTCAGATTACCGCCGTCGTCGCGCCGTTCCAGCACATACAACGGGCGCGACCCGAGGATGGTGACGCGCTCCGCGTACAGATAGGCCGCCGTCATGAACAAGAAGTCCTCGAGACGCACCCGTCCCTCCCGGAACCGGATGTCGTTCTCACGCAGGAAATTCTTGCGGAACGCTTTGTGACAGGTCAGGTTGCTGAAGACCCCCGGCGTCTCCCGCCAATTGGTGCAACGGTCGCCGCGTTCGTAGATTGCGTGTGGCACCCGACGGCGGTTGCCGACCGCGCGCACCATGACCACATCCGAGTCGTCAGCCGCCGCTCGGTCCAGGATCGTTTCGACCGCGTCGGGCATAAGCCAGTCGTCCGCGTCGCAGTAGAAAACGTACTCCCGTGTCGAAAGGTCGGTGCCCAGGTTGCGGGGCCGGCCCGGCCAACCAGAGTTCTCGATGTGCTCGACGCGGACGAACCCGGGATGCTCAGCCGCGAAGCGGTCCAGCTGCTCGCCGCTGCCGTCCGTCGAACCATCATCGACGACGACAACGTCGAAACGGGACCTTTCCGCGGTTTGCACAGTTAGCGATTCCAGACAGCGCGCAAGATACGTCCCGGCGTTGTACACCGGCACCACCACGGTCAGCCCAGGGTTATAACGCACGGCGCAATGCTAAGTCGCGGCTCCTGTGGGTACCGCGACCGCGTCTCTAACCACAGCCACGGGACCTGGGACGGATGGGCGTAGGCGCAGGCTGCCCCCTGCGTGACAATGGTCCGGCACCACCGTTCAGCGAACAAGGGACCTCTCATGCGCCGCCACGACTTCCTGCACGCACTGCACCAGCGACTTCGTCCGCGAACCTACGTGGAGACCGGGATCTACAAGGGCGAGAGTCTCGTCCTGTCGCACGTGCCAAGTATTGGCATCGACCCGGAGTTCGCCGTCGAGACCGAGTTGCGCGCCGATGTCCACCTCGCCCGGACATCCAGCGACGAGTTCTTCGCACGACCCCACCCTGTGGCGCATCTACCCGAAGACGTCATCGACCTGGCCTTCATCGACGGGATGCACCTGTCGGAATACGCGCTACGTGACTTCCTCGCGATTGAGCGGTTTACCGCTCCCACAAGCGTGCTGGTGTTCGACGATATGTTGCCCCGCTCCGTCGACGAGGCTGCCCGCTACCGCCACACGAACGCCTGGACTGGGGATGTCTTCAAGGCGGCGCAGGCGTTGCGCGACCTGCGTCCGGACCTCGTCGTCATAGAGGTGAACACCACCACGACCGGCGTCGTCGTCGTGCTGCTGCCTGACGCCCGAAACGGCGGTGTGCTTGCAGGGTACGACGACTGGCTCGAGGTCGCAGTCTCCCCGGACCCGCAGGACGTCCCGACCGAGGTGCTGACCCGATCACGGGCCGTGGATCCCGACCGCCT
The DNA here is from genome assembly GCF_964252635.1 of uncultured Jatrophihabitans sp. GTDB lineage: Bacteria > Actinomycetota > Actinomycetes > Mycobacteriales > Jatrophihabitantaceae > Jatrophihabitans. The sequence goes on along the minus strand of NZ_CAXUNP010000032.1, from coordinate 885 downwards.
GGTTGAGTGCAGTGGGTGGGCAGAGCTGGCGCGCCTGCGCGACTCCAGCCGCAAGGTCGACTACGCCGATCGGATCCGGCACAGCTTCCGGGAGTTCATCACCGGCTAAACAAGACGTCCAGCGGGGCCGGATCGTGATCCGTCATCGCAGGACCCGGCGGGCGGTCGAGCGGACGCTGGCCCTGACCACCGTCGCTTGCTGCTCCGGAAGGACGAGCAGAGCGCGGTCGAGTACGCGACCGGCCGCCGCCGCCACTCGCCTGCGGGCCGGCACGACAGTCCGCGCTGTCGGCACCACGGACGGCGGGTCCTGAGCCCCCCATAGCAGCACCACAGGGCGCTGTCCCTGGACAAGGAGCCGTGCGCCAATCCTTTCCCGCGGACCGTCGGGCCGCTTGACGCTTAGCCTCCAGGTCCCGTCACCGAGCTCCGCCCGCGGGCACCGCACGACCAGCCTGTCATCGCCCGCACCGCGCTCAGTGTGACCATCCGCCTCGACGGTCTTCCGGCCGCGCTGCAAGGCGACCGTTACCCCGCCGTTCGGTAGCGCCAACTTCGGTCCGGCCAGCACCATCTCGACATCCAAGCCACGGCACCGTGCGAAGCTACCTATCAAATCGAAGGCTGCTGGCGGGGGACGCGAATCGCCCATGGGGTTCCTCCTCATGTCGGTGCTGAATCTCACCGTAGCGAAGAGGAATTGTTCTCAGAACAGGCAACCGGCAGATCACTGACTGACGGGAGCACGTGCGGGTGTCCGTTCTGTGCTTTCATATCGCGATGCCGTATCGAACGCACCTCAACGCCGTCCTGCGGCGAACTACCGGTTATGAGCTGCGCAAGCCCCGACCGCCGAGAAAACAGGTCGTGGCCGCGCCCCCGCCC